>NZ_JBSGGK010000001.1:0-605682 GCF_053603855.1 Monashia sp. NPDC004114
ACACCGACCTGACCAACGGCGCCCTGCTGTGCGGCCGACACCACACCCTCGTGCACCAACGCAACCTCACCGCCACCACCACCCCCACCAGCATCACCTGGCACCTCTAGCTACACCGCCCCACACCCCGCCACAGCGCCGGCGGGGTTGTCGGGATGCCCTTGCTCAGCAACCGCGCGGAGTCCGTGCCACGCTGCCCGTGCCGAGCGTCAGACCGTCGCCCGTCGAGCGATTGCCGCCGCCTGGCCGCGGTTGGCGACGCCGAGCTTGGCCAGGATGCTGCTCACGTGCAGCGCGGCCGTCTTCTCGCTGATGAGAGCGCTTTCGCGATCGCATGGTTCGTCGCCCCCTCGGCGAGCAGCCCGAGCACCTCCGTTTCGCGAGGAGTGAGGCGGTCCAGCGGGCTCGGCGGCCGGTCCGGCGCGGCGGGCAGCGGGACCCGGTGTCGTCGCGCCTCGGCGATGGCCTGGTCCGCGAACCAGCGTGCGCCCATGGGCTCGGCCGACCGCCAGACCGATAGAAGCTGCTCCTTGCCGGCGTCGCGCTCCCCGTGGCGCAGCTGCTCCCGCGCCAGCTCGAGCTGGGGGCGCAGGGCGAAGAACGCACCGAACGGCTTGGCGACGACCACGGCTCGCGCCCATTCCTCGACCGCTGGTCGATGGTCTAAGCGAGCGGCATACGCCTCGGCCATGGCGAACTGTGCGCCATACACGGATCGGTCCCACTCTTCGGTGAGGCCGCGCCGGGCAACCCCCAAGGCGTCAGCTCCGGTCTGCGCCAGCCCGTCGGGTGTCGCGTGTCCGGTGGTGGCCGCTGCACAGAGCGCCTGCAGCGCGCACCGGGCCTGGATCGCCGCCCTCACGGGCGCCTCCGTCTCTGCGTGGGCCAGCAGCACCTGAGCGGCATCGAGCTCGCGAGCCACGTCCCCGAGCTGCTCGAACAAATCCACCCGGCGCAGGGCGTTGTCTTGCCCGTAGACGCTAGGCAGGATGTCTGCCTCGATGCTGCGTTCCTCCATAGCCAGGGCGGGCTCGTGATCGCCAAGGGTTACTAGCAGCTTCACCTCCGCCGCCCGGCGCCGGCTCTCGTGGAATCCGCGCTGGATGAGTTCGTCGAGGCGTTGCCTCGCCTCGTCGAGCCGCCCTTGCCAGATGAGGGCCGTCAGCTCTACCTCTCCGTTGAAATTGGCGACAAAAGCAAGTCCTTCGCGGAGCGCGGCTGCCTCGCCCTGTCGGGCCAGGGCGCATCCCTCGTCCAACCGGCCGGCGCAGATCAGCTCCCGGGCGAGCTCTCCCTGCGCCGCGAGCGCGTACCCCGGAGCCGCAGCGTGCTCGGCCAACGCGACAGCGACCTTCGTCGCTGCACGGGCCGCCGAGAGCCGACCGAGCTCATTCAGTGCCACGGCCGCCGTGAATCGAAGATGGTGCTCGGCCAGCGGCGACCCAACCCGGTGGGCGATCGTGGTGCCCTTCTCGGCCGCCTTCAACGCTTGCTCGAACTCGTGCCGGCGGACGTGGAGTGTGGCCTTCGTCGACCAGGCCTTCGCCAGCTCCTGGCTCGGTTCGTCGGATGCCAGGGCGATGGCGCGATCGCTGGCCGCCCGGCTCTCGATCAGCCCGTCGCGGTCGCGCCAGTCTCTCGCGAAGATCGTGAGGACGCGACTCGCCGCGAGCGGGTCGGTCACGTGATCGAGCCGGTCCCTCGCTTCCCGCAGGAGCCGCCCGATGCGCTCGCCATCCTCTATGGCGTTGAGGGACTCGGCCGCGAGGGCGGCCAGTTCCGCGTCCGCAAAGCCTGCGAGCTCGGCGGCGTTCGGCACTGATGGCCACAGTACGAGCGCTGTCTCGAGGTGGTCGGCCGCTTCGGGTGCGCCGTGCTGCTTGGCAGCAAGTCCGGCCTTGACGTGAGCGCTCAAGGCGGTGCCGGCGTCGTCGGAAGCCTCGGCGTGTACGGCGAGCGCCGCATTGGCTCGCCACCGCGCGGCCGCCGATCCCACCTGAGCACGCTCGCGCAAGACGTCGACGTATTCCCGGTGCAGGGCGACCCTTTCGCTGGGCAGCAGGTCTTCCTCGACGGCGTCGCGGATGAGGGCGTGCCGAAACTCGAACAGGTCACCGTGGCGGGTGAAGACGCCGGCCGTGAGCGCCTCGTGGACAAGGGCCTCGAAGGTCGCAGCGTCCAGGCCGGAGGCCTCGCGCAACAGGTCGATGTCAATCACCCCGCCGCCGACGGACGCCAGGCGCACGATTGCCGCGGCCGGCGCCGACAGCGCCGTGACGTGCCGGACGAGCAGGTCGTGCAGCGAGGCCGGGACGGTCTCGCCGATGGTCTTCATGATCTCCTCCGCGTAGAGCGGATTGCCTCCCGACCGCTTGAACACCGACGCCAGGTCGGCCTTGCCGAGCATCCGATCGAGTCGTCGCTCGGCCAATAGGGCTACCCCGGCCGCATCGAGAGGGGCCAGGTCGAGCCGCACGGCACCCGGGGAGAGGGCAATCTCGGAGAGCGCGGGCCGGCCGGGGTGATCCCCGACCAGGTCGTCGCTCCTCGCGGTGACCACGAGGAGTACGGGAGCCCGGCTGGTACGGACAAGTGACAACGCGTAGTCCCTGGTCGAGCGGTCGGACCAGTGCAGGTCCTCGATGACCAGCACCAGCCCCCGGTCGATGGCGAGCGCCGAGGTGGCACCAAGGAGGCGTTCACGAGCCTCGCCCCGAATCACGTCGTCGTCCGAGAGCCATCGCGCCGCGGGCGGCAACGGCCTGCCGACCCGCGTCATCGCCGCGACGACCTGACGCAGCGCCTCCTTGACCGGCGCGAACGGGGTCCCCGTGGCCAGATCGAGGCAGTGTCCCTCGCCCGTCGACAGACCGAGACCCTCGGCGACGGCCAGGATGGCCCGGACCAGCGTCGTCTTGCCGACGCCAGCGTCCCCGACGACAAGCAGGGCGCGGGCCTGCGGCAGAGCCCCCGGGTCGGCGTCGGCACCCATTGGATCGAGCAACGCCTCGGCGGTGGCGAGCTCGGACTCGCGTCCGATCGGAGTCTCGATCCCGGATGCGCTCATCCGCATCCCTCCCGGCGGCCGCGCTGTCGATCCTCCAGCCTAGGACGATCGACAGCGCGGCTTGTGGGATACGGCCAGGACTCAGATGGTCCAGCCCTGCCGGTTGTGATGCAGGATCACGGTGATCTCACTGTGGATGCGGTTCTTCTCGGCCACGCTCGCCGTGCGGTGGGCAGCCACGAGGTCGGCAAGGGCCGCGTCCCGCCCGGTCGCACTGTGTCGCGGCGGCGGGTCGGGTGCCGGTTGGGCCGCTGCGAGCGCGGGGGTCCCGGCCATCAGTGCGCCGGCGATCACGGTGATCGCCATGGTGCGACGGTTCATGATCTCTCCTGAAATCGTGGTGCCGGCTCCCTGCCGGCGTCTTCCACGATCCGGGCGAGCACCCGGGCACCACATCAGGCCTTCTACCAGTCCTGAGCCCGTGAACTACCTAGGGTCACGACTGTCCAGCAGGCCGCGGTTCGGTCAACCTCCAGCCGACCTCCACCTGTCACCCCCGCCCCACACCCGCCCCCGGCGGGGCACGGACCTACGCCCGTCAGGACCGAGGGCGTGGCACGAGGTTGTCCATGCCGCCGTCGACGGCGAGGCAGACCCCGTTCGTCGAGCCCGACCTCGGCGACGCCAGGTACGCAACGGCACCTGCGACCTCCTCGGCCGACACGAGACGACCATGCGGCTGGCGTGCGTTGAGAGCCGCGCGCTCTGCAGCCGGGTCCTCCGCCTTGTCCAGAAGCCGTGCGACCCACGGCGTGTCGGCCGTGCCGGGGGCGACCGCGTTGACGCGGATGCCCTCCTGTAGATGATCGGTCGCCATGGCTCGCGTGAGTGCGTGCACTGCGCCCTTGCTGGCCGAGTAGAGCGCCCGCTGGGGCAGGCCCTGGGTCGCCGCGATGGAGCCGGTGTTGACGACGGCCGCGCTGTTCGAGACGAGCAGATACGGGAGGGCGGCGCGCGTCACGCGCACGATGCCGACGACGTTGACATCCCACACTCGATGCCACTCGTCGTCCGGGTTGTCGCCGACGGCGCCCTGGGCTCCGATCCCCGCGTTGTTGACGACGACATCGAGCCGTCCGAAACGTCCGACGACCGCCTCGACGGCAGCGCGCACGGAGTCGTCGTCGCCGACGTCGCAGCGCGCGACCGCAACCGTGTCGGTCTCGGTCACGCCGGTCGGATCAAGGTCGAGGATGCCGACCCGCGCACCACGGTCGACGAGCTCGGCGACCACCGCTGCGCCGATGCCCGACGCGCCGCCCGTGACGACGGCAACCAATCCATCGAAGTCCTTCATGCTGCTCCTTTGAAGTGAGACTGCTTGCGGCTCAGACGAACTGCTGACGGGACCGGCCCAGTCCGTCGATCTCGATCTCGCACACGTCGCCTGCCGCGAGATAGGGGAACCGGCCCGACAGCCCGACGCCTTCCGGCGTCCCGGTGAGCACCAGGTCGCCGGCCTCGAGCACGAGGAACTGGCTCAGGTGATGCACGATCGTCGCGACGTCGAAGATCATGTCAGCTGTCGAGGAGTCCTGGCGCGGCGAGCCGTTGACCCAGCTGCGCAACCGGAGGTCCTGGTGGTCGACCTCGTCGGGCGTGACGAGCCAGGGGCCGGTCGGGCTGAAGCCGGCGCAGCACTTGCCCTTGCTCCACTGGCCGCCGGACACGGCGAGCTGGAAATGGCGCTCCGAGATGTCGTTGGCGGCGACAAAGCCGGCCACATGCGTGAGTGCTTCCTCGGGCGAGTCGAGGTAGGAGGTCCTGCGCCCGATGACGACACCGAGCTCCACCTCCCAGTCGGTCTTCGTGCTGCCCCGTGGGATCGCCACATCGTCGTCCGGCCCGACGACCGTGTTGGGCAGCTTGAGGAACAACACGGGCTGCTCCGGCGGCAGCGACCCGGACTCGGCGGCATGGGCGGCATAGTTCATGCCGATACAGAGCACGGCACCCGGCCGCCCGATCGGGGCGCCTCGCCGCACCCCGTCGATGTCCAGCGGCGCGAGGTCGGCCTGGGCACCTGCGAGGTGCTCGAGTCCGTCGTGAGCGAAGAACGCCGGACCGAAGTCGTCCGCCAGCTCCGGGTGCGCGGCCAGCGCGGGACGGGCGTCCCTCCAGAGGAGGTCGTGCAGCACCGCGGGGATCTCCGCGCCGATGGGGCCGAACCGGGCAAGTCTCACAACAGACCTCCGACGTCGTTGGGGTGAACTGTGGATGCATGTGGATGACGCATGGGGAGCCGTGCTGGGCAACGGCGCCCCACGACGAAACATTGGCACTTGACGCACCCTAAAGATCGGATGTTTCATAGCGCAAGCCCACTCGACGAGGAGAGACATGAGCCGGTTCATCGCCCTGCAGACTCACGACGTGCGTTTCCCGACGTCGCTCATGCTGGACGGGTCCGACGCGATGAACCCCGACCCTGACTACTCCGCGGCATACGTCCGGCTCGTGACCGACGCCGACGACGGCCTCGAAGGCCACGGCTTCGTCTTCACGATCGGCCGGGGCAACGACATCCAGGTCGCCGCGATCGAGACGCTGCGCGAGTACCTCGTCGGCCAGGATGCCGAGCCGCTGCTCGACGACATGGGGGCCACGTCCCGGCGCTTCGTCCACGACTCCCAGCTGCGCTGGCTCGGCCCGGAGAAGGGCGTCATGCACATGGCCATCGGCGCCGTGCTCAACGCGCTGTGGGACCTCAAGGCCAAGCGCGCCGGGCTGCCCCTGTGGCAGCTGCTCGGGACGATGACCCCAGAGCAGATCGTCGACTGCGTCGACTTCCGCTACCTCACCGACGCACTCACCCGGGACGAGGCCATCGCCATCCTGCGGGCGGCAGAGCCCGGGCGGGCCGACCGCACCGCGCGGCTGCTGGAGCGCGGGTACCCGGCATACACCACCACCCCCGGCTGGCTCGGATACGACGACGCAAAGCTGGAGCGGCTCGCCAAAGAGGCTGTCGCACAAGGGTTCTCACAGATCAAGCTCAAGGTTGGCGCGGATCTCGACGACGACCGCCGCCGCCTCGAGATCGCCCGCGCGGCTGTCGGCGACGACATCCGCATCGCCATCGACGCCAACCAGCGCTGGGACGTCCAGGAGGCGATCCGGTGGGTGAGCGCCCTCGACGCGCCTGACATCGCCTGGGTCGAGGAGCCGACCTCCCCGGACGACGTGCTCGGCCACGCCGCGATCGCGAGGGCCCTCGCCCCGATCCCGATCGCGACGGGCGAGCACATGATGAACCGCGTCCTCGCCAAGCAGTTCCTCCAGGCAGACGCCATCCAGGTCCTCCAGATCGACGCGACGCGAGTCGCCGGAGTCAACGAGAACCTCGCCATCCTCCTGCTTGCCGCCAAGTTCGGCGTTCGGGTCTGCCCGCACGCGGGGGGCGTCGGACTCTGCGAGGCCGTGCAGCACCTGTCGATGTTCGACTACGTCGCGATCTCGGGCACGACGGACGGGCGAGTCATCGAGTATGTCGACCACCTGCACGAGCACTTCGTCACGCCGGTGGTCATCCGCGATGGCCACTACCTGGCTCCGACCACCCCGGGAGCCTCCACCGAGATGCACCCTGCGAGCATCTCCGCGTACGAGATCCCTCCACGTTCATGAGCCTGCCGATGAGTCCGCCGATGAGTCTGCCCTCAGGCCTTCCCGTCCAGTCCCTCACCCTCGGCACCGCCACGCTGGGCAACCTCGGCCGCGCGATGAGCGACACGGAGGCTCAGGTCGTGCTCGAGACGGCCTGGGAGTGCGGCATCCGGTCCTTCGACACGGCACCCCACTACGGCCTCGGTCTGGCCGAGCGACGCCTCGGCGCATTCCTGCGAGGTATGCCGCCGGGCGAGGTCCGCGTGTCCACCAAGGTCGGGCGCCTGCTGCGTCCCAACCCCGGCGGGAGCGAGCGCGACCCCGACCTGTTCGACGTGCCCGGTGACCTCACACGGGTCTGGGACTTCAGCGCGCCCGGAGTGCGAGCGTCACTGTCCGAGTCGCTGGACCGGATGGGGCTGGACCACGTGCATACCCTTTACCTGCACGACCCGGAGAAGTCTCCCGACGCCGCAGCTGCCATCGACCTGGGCCTGCGCGCCCTCGAAGAGCTGCGCGACGAACGCGTCGTGACCCGCGTCGGCGTGGGCTCCATGGACGAGTCGGCGCTGCTCGCCGGCGCCTCGCACGAGGTCACGGACGAGCTGATGGTCGCCGGGCGGCATACCCTCATCGACCACACCGCGACTCGGAGCCTGCTCCCCCAGTGCCGCGAGCGCGGCATCGCCGTCGCCGCGACCGCCGTCTACAACTCGGGGCTCCTCGCGACCCGGCGGCCCTCGGGCACGTTCGACTACGCGGCCGCGCCCGCCGACCTCGTGGCCCGGGCCCAGCGACTCGCCGACGTGTGCGAGGCGCACGGCACCGACCTGCCCACGGCCGCGCTGCACTACGCCGCCCTCGACCCCGCGGTCACCTCGGTCGTCTTCGGCGCCCGCACCCCTGACCACGTGCGGGAGAACGTCGAACGGGCCGCCGCCACCCCCGACCCGGCGTTGTGGCAGGCCCTCGCCGCCGAAGGCCTGCTCGGGGAGCGCAGTCACGAGGTGACCACGTGAGCCTCCACGAGCTCCGTCTCGACACCCACCTGCACCTGTGGGACCCCACCCTCGGCGTCTACACGTGGCTCACGCCGGACCACGGACCGCTGTATGCCGCATTCACCCCCGAGCGCGCCGAGGCCGAGCTGCGCTCGGCGCGAGTCGACCGGGCCGTCCTTGTCCAGGCGGCTGACTCCGCTGCCGACACCCGCGCGATGCTGGAGGTCGCGCAGGCCCACGACTGGGTCGCCGGCGTCGTCGGCTGGGTCGACCTCGAGGACCCGGGAGGTGCTGAGGCTGCTCTGGCCGAATGGGCTGCGTCACCGGCATTCTGCGGCATCCGGCAGCTCGTCCACGACGACCCACGTGACAATATGCTTGGCCTAACCAGTGTGCAACAGACACTGAAGATCCTTGCTGCTCAAGGGATCCCGCTCGACGTGCCGGATGCGTTCCCGAGGCAGCTCGAGGGCGCGCGCCAGGCGGCACAGGCTGTCGACGACCTCGTCCTGGTCGTGGACCACCTCGCCAAGCCCCCACGCGGCACCAAAGACCTGGACGCCTGGGAGCGAGCGGTGCGGGAGGTCGCCCAGCACGAGAACGTCGTCGCCAAGGTGTCCGGACTGGAGCTGGCCGGCCAGCCCTGGTCTGCCGATGCAGTTCGCAGCGTCTGGGACATCGCGCTCGACGCCTTCGGGACCTCTCGTCTGATGTTCGGCAGCGACTGGCCGATCACCGTCACCGGATCCGGCTACGCAGGCACCGTGATGGTCCTCGGCGAGCTCATCGGTGAGCTGAGCCCGGACGAGCAGGCGGACCTGTGGTGGCGCACCGGATCACGCACTTACCGACTGGGACTTGATCCCGCCTGACCTTCCAGCGACCTGCACCACTGAACGATTCCAAGGATGTGATCGGATTGCTGCAAGGAGTGAACCCGCTCCTCACCGGGCCCGTGCTGCTCCACCTCGACGCGATGGGGCACTCGGACTCTGTCGCCGTCGTCGACGCACACTTTCCGGCGGCTCGTCTGGGCCGGGTCGTCATCGACCTGCCGGGCACGACCTCACCCGAGGTGCTCGCAGCGGTCCGGTCGGTGCTGCCGCCCGACGACACCCCAGCACTGGACCTGATGACCTCGGCCGACGGCTCGGTGCTCCCGGTGCAGGAGCAGCTCGCGACGGCAGCCGGAGCTGCCCTCGACGACGTGCGGTTCGTCGACCGCTTCGACTACTACGACCTGGTCAAGCGGGCCCAGCTCGTGTTGCGCACGGGCGAGACCCGCGTGTACGGGAACGCTGTCTACCGCAAGGGCCTCGTGACCCAGGCACCGACGGAGGCCGCGCCGTGACCGGCCCGAGCGGCACCAGCCCCGATGTGACAGGCTCCAGCGTGACGGGCCCCGCCGGCAGTGGCCCGGCCGTGCTGCTCGAGCTCGTGGGCGTCAGCAAGGGGTTCCCCGGCGTGCAGGCGCTGCGCGACGTCCATCTCGACCTCCGCCACGGGGAGGTGCTCGCGCTCGTCGGTGAGAACGGCGCGGGCAAGTCGACGCTGATGAAGCTGCTCTCCGGCATCTATGTTCCGGACGCCGGGCGGTTCCGCCTCGGCGGGCAGGAGTTCACACCGGAGAGCCCCAAGCACGCCGAGGATCTCGGGATCAGCATCATCCACCAGGAGTTCAACCTCATGCCCGACCTCACGGTCGCGCAGAACGTGTTCATCGGCCGCGAGCCTCGCCGCGCCGGGTTCTTCACGCGGGACCGCGAGCTGAACGTCGCGGCAGGCGACCTGCTCGACCGCCTGGGCCTGGCCCTCGACCCGAGGGTCCTGGTCGGCTCGCTGACCGTCGCCAAGCAGCAGATGGTCGAGATCGCCAAGGCCCTCTCGCACGACGCCCGGGTCCTCATCATGGACGAGCCGACCGCTGCCCTCAACGATGCCGAGGTCGAGGTGCTGCACGGGCTGATCCGGCGGTTCGTCAGCCCCACGACCGGCGTCATCTACATCTCCCACCGGATGGACGAGCTCAAGGAGATCTCGCAACGCATCACCGTACTGCGCGACGGAAGCTATGTCGGCACGGTCGACACCGCGGGCACGTCGCTCCCCCAGGTCATCTCGATGATGGTCGGACGCACCATCCAGACCGAGGCACGACCCGAGAACGTCCGCGACGACCGTGAGCCGGTGCTCGAGGTGCGCGGGCTGTCGACCAAGTCTCTGCTGCGCGACGTCACCTTCGAGCTGCGACGGGGCGAGATCCTCGGCTTCGCGGGGCTCATGGGCGCCGGCCGGACCGAGGTCGCCCGGGCGCTGGTCGGCGCCGACCCGGTGAGCGCAGGCAGCATCACGCTCCGCGGGGACCAGGTCCAGATCGCCAACCCCGCCAGGGCGGCGGAGCTCGGCATCGGCTACCTCTCCGAAGACCGCAAGCGCCTGGGTCTCATGCTCGAGCAGTCGGTGCAGACCAACATCGCTCTGTCCTCGCTGGCCGACCGGTTCTCCCGCAGAGGGTTCGTCAACGACAAGGCGGTCGCCGCCGCGGCGGCGCAGTCGGTGGCGGGCCTGGCCATCAAGACCCCGTCGACCCGCCAGGCGGTGCGCAACCTCTCCGGCGGCAACCAGCAGAAGGTCGTCATCGCCAAGTGGCTGACCAAGGACTGCGACGTGCTCATCTTCGACGAGCCCACCCGCGGCATCGACGTCGGCGCCAAGGAGGAGATCTACCGCCTCCTGAACGACCTTGCCGCGCAAGGGAAGTCGATCATCATGATCTCTTCCGAGCTGCCCGAGGTGCTGCGCATGGCCCACCGGGTCGTCGTCATGAGCGAGGGCCGCATCACCGGAGAGCTGTCGCACAGCGAGGCGACGCAGGAGCGCGTGATGCACCTGGCCACCCTGCGACCAGACGAGCCAGGCTAGCCAGACGAGCCAGGCCAGCCAGACCAGCCCGACCTCGACCGCACGGTCGACCCGAAACCCGACCACACGGCATACGAGGCAGGACAGCCATGACCACTGACACCACGTCGCAGACGCGCGCCGTGAGCGCGGCACCGACCGGTCCGACCTCCACCCTGCGCGACCGGCTCCAGCAGCTGCTCGCGTTCGCCAGTCTGGTCGTCATCGGCATCTTCTTCTCGGTCGCCAGCCCGACCTTCCTGACCTACGGCAACATCATCAACGTCCTCTTCTCGACCGTCGTGATCGGCCTGCTCGCCCTCGGCACGACGTTCGTCATCATCACCGGCGGCATCGACCTGTCGATCGGCACGGGAATGGCCCTCTGTGCGGTCATGGCTGGCCAGTTCATCGTCAACTGGCACATCCCGTGGCCGGTCGGAGTCCTGCTCACGATCGCCTTCGGCGGGCTCATCGGTCTCGTCAACGGTGTCAACGTCGCCCGACTGGGCCTACCGCCCTTCATCGCAACCCTCGCCATGATGCTCGTCGCGCAGGGCCTGGCCCTGGTGGTCTCGCACAGCGCACCCATCTACTTCAACGACTCCCCGGGCTACCTCCAGCTGTCGACGGGCAACCTCATCCCCGGGGTGAACTTCCCCAACGCCGTCCTCGTGCTCATCATCGCGACCGTCGTCGCCGGCATACTCATCCGCCGCACCATCCTCGGCCGCTACACGTTCGCCATCGGCAGCAACGAGGAGGCGACCGCCCTCTCGGGCATCAACGTCGCGCGGTGGAAGATCGTCATCTACACGCTCGCGGGTCTTTTCACGGGCCTGGCCGGCGTGATGATCTCGGCCCGGCTCGGGTCGGCCCAGCCGGCGACCGGGGCCGGCTACGAGCTGCAGGCCATCGCGGCCGTCGTCATCGGCGGCACGTCGCTCGCGGGCGGCAAGGGGTCGATCGTCGGCACCGTCATCGGCGCCCTCATCATCTCCGTGCTCAACAACGGGCTGCAGCTCATGTCCATCCCCCAGGAATGGCAGAACGTCATCCTCGGGGTCGTCATCCTCGTCGCCGTCTACGCCGATATGGCGCGCAAGCGGGCGGCGACCTGATCTCCGGTGCGAGCCGGAAAACCCACGGCCAGCTGGCCATTCACCACGGTAAGAACCCACCGTAAGTAAGTGAGTACCACCATGCGCAGACGTCATGTCCTGACGGCCGCGGCAGTCTCCGCGCTCGCCCTCGCGCTCGCCGCGTGTGGCCAGAGCACCGGCAGCTCCTCGGGCTCCACCGGCGGTGCCGGCGGCGACAAGCCCTACATCGCCATCGTCTCCAAGGGCTTCCAGCACCAGTTCTGGCAGGCCGTGAAGAAGGGTGCCGAGCAGGAGGCGGCCAAGCAGGGCGCCACCATCACCTTCGAGGGCCCGGCGACCGAGAAGGAGGTCGAGGCACAGATCACGATGCTGACCAACGCCATCGCGAAGAAGCCGGCCGCACTCGGCTTCGCCGCGCTCGACTCCAAGGCGGCCGAAGGCCTTCTGCAGCAGGCGAAGTCGCAGAACATCCCCGTCATCGCCTTCGACTCCGGCGTCGAGTCCGACGTACCCCTGACGACCGCTGCCACCGACAACAAGGCGGCCGCTGCCGAGGCGGCCAAGCACATGTCCGACCTGCTCGGCGGCCAGGGCAAGGTCGCCATGGTCGTCCACGACCAGACGAGCCTCACGGGCCAGCAGCGTCGCGACGGCTTCATCGACTGGATGAAGGCCAACGCTCCCGGCATCACGCTGCTACCCGTCCAGTACGGCGACGGCGACCAGGCGAAGTCCGCCGACATCACCAAGTCGATCATCGCCGCCAACCCGGACGTCAAGGGCATCTACGGCTCCAACGAAGGCTCGGCCATCGGCGTCGTCAAGGGTGTGCAGGAGTCGGGCAAGACCGGCATCACCATCGTCGGCTTCGACTCCGGCAAGGCCCAGATCGACGCGATCAACTCCGGTCTCATGGCCGGCGCCATCACGCAGAACCCGGTCGGCATGGGCGAAGAGCTCGTCAAGGCCGCCATGAAGGCGATCAAGGGCGAAAGCCTCGAGAAGTCGATCGACACGGGCTTCTACTGGTACGACAAGACGAACATCAACGACCCGAAGATCCAGGCCGTCCTCTACCAGTGACCCCCTGAGTAGGGAGCCGGGCGTGTCGCCGCCCCTGAGGCGCGCGCCCGGCTGCCCTACGCTGCAAGCACGTCCCACCCACCCCACAGCGCAGAAGGCTGACTCCCATGGCCGTGACCGATGAGGCGATCACCAAGATCAAGGAGATGATCGTCTCCGGCGACCTGCGACCAGGTGACCGGCTTCCTCGCGAGGCCGACCTCGCGGACCGGCTCGGCCTGTCGCGCAACAGCCTTCGCGAGGCGGTCAAAGCCCTCTCCCTCATCCATGTCCTCGATGTCCGGCAGGGCGACGGGACCTATGTGACGAGCCTGCAGCCGTCGCTGCTCATGGGCGCGATGGAGTTCGTCGTCGACTTCCACCAGGACGACACCGTCCTGCAGTTCCTCGAGGTCCGCCGCATCATCGAGCCGGCCGCGACCGCCATGGCGGCGCTGCGCATGAGCGACGAGGCCATCGTGGCCCTGCGGGCTCAGCTCGCCGCGATCGACGAGGCGCCCTCGATCGACGACCTCGTGGCCGCCGACATGGAGTTCCACCGCACGATCGCCAACGGCTCCGGCAACCCCGTCATCGGCTCCCTGCTGGACAGCCTGACCGGCCCGACGCAGCGGGCGCGGGTATGGCGCGGCCTGACCCAGACCGACGCCGTCGAACGCACCATGGCCGAGCACCACGCCATCGTCGATGCCATCGCGGCCCGCGAGCCCGATGTGGCTCGGTCGTGGTCGACCGTGCACATCGCCGGCATCGAGCTGTGGCTGCGCAAGGCGCTCGGCCGGGGATCCTCGCTCAGCTGAAGATCAGCCGAACTGAGGATGGGTCGAGCTGAGGATCAGTCGAGCTGAGGATCAGTCGAGCTGGTCACGGCGGCGGGTCAGCAAGGCTCGCTCGGCGGTGTTGCCCGCCAGCTCGATGGCTCTGTCGTATGCCGCCCGCGACTCCGTGTCGCGGCCGAGCCGGCGCAGCAGGTCGGCTCGAACCACGAAGTAGGCGTGGTAGTCGACCAGCGCGCTCTGGAGGCGGTCGACGGTCGCGAGAGCGACGTCGGGACCCTCGAGCTCCGCTACCGCAACGGCTCGGTTGAGGGCGACGATCGGCGACGGGTCGAGGCGAACGAGCCGGTCATAGAGGGTCACGATGAGCGACCAGTCGGTGTCGCGGGCGTCGCGGGCCTCGCTGTGCACGGCGTTGATCGCGGCCAGGAGCTGATACGGGCCCGGGGCCTGGCCCGAGGCCATGCGCTCCATCACCAGCCGATGACCCTCGGCTACCAGCGCGGCGTCCCAGGCTCCGCGGTCCTGCTCGTCGAGGGTGACCAGCTCGCCGGCCGGCGAGACGCGGGCGGTGTGACGGGCTTCGATCAGCAGCATCAGCGCCAGCAGGCCGGCCACCTCGCCGTCGTCCGGCAGGAGCTCACGTAGCAGCCGGGCGAGGCGAATGGCCTCGGCGGTCAGGTCGTGTCGCACCGGGTCGGTGTCCGGGCCGCTCGCCAGGTAGCCCTCGTTGAACACGAGATAGAGGACGGCGAGCACGCCGGAGACCCGTCGCGGCAGATCCTCCGCGCTCGGCACTCGGTATGGGATGCGGGCCGCCTTGATCTTCGCCTTCGCACGGGTGATCCGCTGCCCGAGGGTGGCCTCCTGCACCAGGAAGGCGCGGGCGATCTCCGCCACCGTCAGACCGCCGACCAGGCGCAGCGTCAGAGCCACGCGGGCCTCCGGTGCGAGCGCCGGGTGGCAGCAGGTGAAGATCAGTCGAAGCCGCTCGTCTTCCACGGCACCCACCGGATCGGGCTGGACGTCGTTCATCAGCTGGGCCCGTATCTGCTTGTCCTCGCGCTTGGTCTCGCGCCTGATCCGGTCCAGCGCCTTGCGGCGCGCGGTGGTGATGAGCCAGCCACCCGGGTTCGGCGGGACGCCATCGGCCTGCCACCGTTCGACGGCCGTCGCGAAGGCCTCTGCCGCAGCCTCCTCGGCGATGTCGAGATCGCCGAACTGCCTGGCCAGAGCGGCGACCACGCGGGCCCACTCCTCGTGGTGGGCGCGGGTGATCGCCTCACCGCTGTCGGCCGGGCTCGCCGTTCCGGCGCTGCGCTTCGCCGCCGGAACGCCCGCAGGCCCCGTCAAGGAGTCTCCAGCGGCTCGAACGGCCTTCGGAAGCGTCGCACCTCCTGCGGCCAGCCGCAGGCCTGCGCGATTCGTCCCGCCCAGAGACGCGCCACCTCCTCGTCGGCCACATCCACGACGGCGAAGCCGCCCAGGTGTTCTTTGGACTCGGCGAACGGACCGTCGGTGAACAGTGGCCGGCCGCTCGAGGCATCGACACTGAACACCGGCGCCTCGTCGTCCAGGCCGCCGGTGAAGATGAAGACCCCGGCAGCCTTCATCTCGTCCACCAGCGCGCGAACCGTCCTGCCCTTCTC
Source organism: Monashia sp. NPDC004114 (assembly GCF_053603855.1). NCBI lineage: Bacteria > Bacillati > Actinomycetota > Actinomycetes > Micrococcales > Intrasporangiaceae > Intrasporangium > Monashia sp. NPDC004114. The sequence goes on from NZ_JBSGGK010000001.1 coordinate 15,187, forward strand.
GCGGAGCTGCTCCTCCGTGTGCTCTGGCACCCACTCGCCGTTGAAGGCGATGAGGTACTCGGTCATGGTCTCCTCCTTTGCCGGATGGCCTCCGTGGCCACCCTCTACCCTCTCCACGAACGGCGGCATCCGAATCCGACATCGCGTTCCGGGCTCGGGCTCAGCGGTCGCGTTGAAGGCTAGCGACGCCGGAGCCCTGCGACGCCGCTGAAAACTTGCGACGCCACTGAGAACCACCGACGCCACTGAGAACTTCAGCCCAGCTGGTCGCGACGGCGACTGAGGGCAGCGACCTCGGCCGTGTTGCCCGCGAGTCTGATGGCCTCGTCGTACGCGCCGCGCGCCTCCTGGCTTCGCCCGACGCGGCGAAGCAGGTCCGCGCGCGCCGCATGGAAGGCGTGGTAGCCGGCCAGGCGGTCGCCGAGCCGGTCGACGATCGCCAGGGCGACGTCCGGGCCGTCCAGCTCGGCGACCGCGACGGCCCGGTTGAGCGCGATGATCGGCGACGGGTCGAGGCGGACGAGCTGGTCGTAGAGCGCGACGACCTGCGACCAGTCGGTATCCCGGACGTCACGGGCCGAGGTGTGCACCGCGTTGATCGCGGCCAGGATCTGGTAGCGCCCCGGAGCAGCCCCGGTGGCCAGCCGCTCGCGCACCAGCCGGTGCCCCTCCTCGACCAACGCCGCGTCCCACGCCCCGCGGTCCTGCTCGTCGAGGGCCACCAGCTCTCCGGTCGCCGAGACGCGAGCACACCGACGGGCCTCGGTGAGCAGCATCAGTGCGAGCAGCCCGGCCACCTCACCGTCCCCCGGCAGGAGGGCTCGGACCAGGCGGGTCAGCCGGATCGCTTCGGCCGTCAGGTCGTGGCGAACCGGATCGGCGTCGGGTCCGGTCGCCAGGTAGCCCTCGTTGAAGACGAGGAAGAGCACGGCGAGCACGCCGGCGACGCGAGCCGGGAGCTCCTCCGCGGACGGCACGAGGTAGGGGATGCGCGCCGCCTTGATCTTGCCCTTGGCTCGCGTGATCCGCCGGCGCATGGCCGCGTCCTGGACCAGGAACGCCCGCGCGATCTCGGTGACGGTCAGCCCGCCGACCATGCGCAGGGTCAGCGCCACCCGCGTGTCCATCGCGAGCGCCGGGTGGCAGCACGTGAAGAAGAGACGGAGGCGATCGTCGTCGAGGGCGCCGCGGGGCTCGGGCCGCTCGTCGGACAGCATCTGAGCCTCCTTGTGCTTGTCGTCCCGCTTGCTCTCGCGCCGGATCCGGTCGATGGCCTTGCGGTTGGCGGTCATCGTCAGCCAGGCACCGGGGTTGGGAGGTATGCCGTGGCTGGGCCACCGCTCCACGGCGGTCGCGAACGCCTCGGCGGCCGCCTCCTCCGCGATGTCGAGGTCACCGAACCGCCTGGTCAGAGCCGCGACCACCCGAGCCCACTCGTCGCGGTGGGCCTGGGTGATCGCCGCCCGGGCGTCGGCCACGCTCACTGGAACGGGCGCACCTCGACCTTGCGGTTGCAGGCTCTCGATCCCTCGGCGGCGAGCTTGAGCGCGACGTCGAGGTCGGTGGCCTCGATGATCCAGAAGCCGACGAGGTACTCCTTCGTCTCCACGAAGGGGCCGTCGGTGAAGATCGCCTGACCGTCACGGTTGTCGATGACCGTGGCCGTGCTCGGTGCCCCGAGGCCACCGGCGAAGACCCAGTGGCCCGCGGCCTGGAGCCCCTCGTTGAACTCGTCGATGGCGGCCATCTCGCTGGAGGTCGCGGAGCCGGTGAGGTCGTCGATCACGGAAACCAGGTACTGCATCTCGGTCATCTCCTGTGGTTTCGGGGCCGCCGTCGTGGTGGCCGCTCACCCCTTCTACGAACACGAGCGCCCCGATCGGACACCCCTGCCAGGAATCTTCTCAGGACGTCCACCTGGCCCTGCCGGCCTTCCTGCTGACTTCCTGGCTCCCGCCGGCTCGCGCTCTCACACCGGAGAAGTCGCGTATGCCGCTCCCGCTCGCCGGCGGGTCAGCCGAGTGTGCCTAGCCGGCGTGGGACTGCTCCTGGCCCCACGCGTTGGCGCGCAGGAACCGGCGAACGGCGAAGACCCACAGCACGCAGAGGATCGCCACGAGCAGCAGCGCCAGCAGCCAGGGCGCGGGCCGGGTCCAACCGACCACCAGCGCCGCGGCCGCCCCGGCCCACATGGCCCTGCTCACCGGCTGGTAGACGGCGGACAGCAGCCGTGCGTCCACGAGCGTCCGCTCGGTGACGGACAGCGCGAGCAGCCCGACGGCGACGGCCCCGGCCAGCAGCCAGGCGCTGCTCGCCGGTGTGCGGGGCTCGTGTGCGTGCTCGATGAGGCTGACCATCGCCGCGCCGGCACCGGCGACCGACAGTGTGATGGGCAGGTGGCTGAGCAGCCAGCTCGCGATGGCGGGACCCTCGTCCCGGGGCAACCGGCGGCCGACGAGGTCGAAGTAGATCCACCACAGGCCCAGACCGATCCACAAGGCGATCAGCCCCGTGGTGATCGTCTTGACGTCGTGCTCTGCGGACGACGTCCCGTTGACGACGCCGAACACGACCTCGCCGAGAACGATGATGGTGAACAGCCCGAACCGCTCGACGAGCGACTCGGTGGGCGGCATGCCGCGGTTGAGGCTCACCGTCGCTCGACCGAACGCGAACATGAACGCGCACCACACGAGGACGAATGCCGCCCAGACGAGCATCCGGGGTCCGGCGGGCAGGAAGGCGCTGCCGAGGATCACGACGACCGCGACGCTCATGCCGGTCACGTAGCGACCCGTCTCACCGACGTACTCGGGTCGGTCGCGGCGCTCCTCACGCCGCACCGTGGCGTACAGCCAGGTCACGACGGCCAGGAAGACGGCATACACCAGGGCGAAGGCCGGACCGCTCTCGTCCGATGCGTGGCCGGTGAAGACCGCCAGCAGCGCCAGGATGGTCATCTGAGCGAAGACGACGCTGCGGGTGCGTCCGTCGTCGCGACCGTGGATCTCGATGTAGAGCGAGCCGTTGATCCACGCCACCCAGATCAGGCCGAACACGACGGCGAACTGCGCGACGGCCGCACCCGAGACATGCTCGGCGAGGTGGTGCGCCGCCTGGGAGATGACGGCGACGTAGACGAGGTCGTAGAAGAGCTCGAGGAAGCTCACCGTACGGTCGGCGACGGTGTCCCCATGAGGCCGCGGCGGACGCCAGAACCACCGCTTGAAGGCACCCGGAGTCTCGCTCGGCATGGCGAAAGGGTAGCGGCGCCAAGTCAGCCCGGGGCCCGTGGAGGCTGAGCCGTCAGCAGATGCTGAGCCGTCAGAAGATGCTGAGCCGTCAGAAGATGCCCAGCGATGAGCAGGTGCGGTCAGGCGTCACCGATCGCTGCGATGGCGCTGACCTCGAGGAGCGCTCCAGGCACGCCCAGACCGGCGACCCGCGCTGCGGTCACGAGGGGCGGCGCGCCAGCGCGCGCCAGCCGCGGGGCGATCGCCCCGTAGGCAGCACCGAGGTCGGCGTCCGCCGAGATGAGCACCGTCCAGGAGACGACGTCGCCAAGGGTCGCCCCGGCGGCACCGAGGGCGGTCTCGACGTTGTCGATGGCCCGCACCGCTTGGGCCGAGACGTCATCGCTCGCAACGACTTTGCCGCTCTCGTCCACACCGTTCTGGCCACCCACGTAGATCGTCGTCGCGCCGGGCGGGATGACGACGGCATGGCTGAACGCCGGGCTCCGCACGAGACCTTCGGGCTGTAGGTATCTGATCTCCACCCTCGAAGGCTGCCACGTCGCACCGACAGCGCGGCGACCAGCGAGTGAAGCGACCAGCCTCGATCGCCGCCCACCGAAGCCTGTGGATACGAAGTTGAGGCATCACGATGGTTCTGATCTCATTGCAGCAGTTGAGGTTTCGTCCACCGACGCGAATCGGAGCACGCATGGAACAGGACACGCGCGGTCATCAGGCAACGTCGTTCGGCACGGTGGCAGCGGCATACGCGGAGCATCGCCCGGACTACGCGCGCGCCGCGGCACGCTGGGCGCTCGAGGCCGCGCCCGGCGCCCGGGTGCTCGACCTCGGCGCCGGCACCGGAAAGCTGACTGGCACGCTGGTCGCGCTCGACGCGGACGTCGTCGCGGTCGAGCCCGACCCGGCCATGTTGGCGCAGCTGCGCGCCGCCTGGCCGTCCGTCCGAGCCCTGCCCGGGCGCGCCGAGGCGATACCGCTGCCCGATGCGTCTGTCGACGCAGTGCTCGCCGGCAACGCCTTGCACTGGTTCGACATGGCGGTCGCCGGGCCAGAGGTGGCCAGGGTCCTGGCGCCCGGGGGCATTCTCGCGGGCCTCTGGAACGTCCTGGACGACCGCGTCGGCTGGGTCGCCGGACTCGAGCGGGTCAGCGGGCCCGCCGCCATCGGCCCTCGAGACACCCTCAGCAGCTGGCGCGCCGCGACCGCAGACCTGCACCTCCCCCGGCACGGCGAAGAGTGGTTCGGCTCGCCGGAGCAGGCCGAGTTCCCCCATGGTCAGCGACGCACCGCGGACTCTCTCGTCGAGACGCTCGCGACGCGCGCGGGGATGCTGGTCATGCCACCGCCGGAACGTGAGGCCACGCTCGGCCGGATCCGCGCCTTCCTCGGCAGTACACCGGAGACCGCGAGCGGTGAGTTCACCCTCCCGATGCTGACCGGCGTCCTGCGCATCCGGCACCGCTGAGCGCCCGCGGCACCTGGCACCGACCGGACCGTCCGCGGACAGGCCTTGCCAGGTCGCCCCGTCTGCCTCTAGCCTCAGTCTTGCTTGCTCGTGACGACCGTCACGAATGTGTAAGACATCGAGAGCTCAACCCAGTGGAGAGATCAAACCCAGTGGAGCCATCCGTCCCGGAGACGCCATTGCTACCTGCCGAAGTGCGCCATGGTCACCGCAGTGGCCGACTGCAGGTGCGCCCGCGACAGCGCCTCGGCACCTTCCGGGTCGCGGGCCAGGATCGCGTCGAGGATCCGCGCATGCTCGTCGACGTGGTCGCGCTGCAGCTGGGGCGTGGTTCGGAAGAGCCGGCGCAGCTGGCTGTGCAGACCGACGATGCTCGACAAGAGCAGCGGGTTGCCGCTGGCCTGACCCACCGCCTCGTGGAAGGCCAGGTTGGCCGCCGACGCCCCACGAGAGTCGCGCTCGTCGAGCAGCTCCCGCGACAGCGTCAGGGTCGACCGCAGCCGGTCGGCGTCGCGATCCGTATGCCGCAGCGCCGCCAGCCGGGCGGCCAGGCCTTCGAGCGGCTCCCGCAGCTCGAGGAGGTTGCGCACCTCGTCACGGCCGAAGGGCGTCACCGCTGCGCCACGACGGGCGTTCAGCGTGACCAGGCCCTCGACGGCGAGCGTCTGGAAGGCCTCCCGGATCGTAATCCGCGACACCTCCAGCTCGTCCGACAGGTCGCGCTCGACCAGCCGCTGCTCCGGGGGCAGGTCGCCGTCGATGATCCGTTCGCGGAGGTTGTCCGCCACCTCGTCCCGGAGTGAGCGGAACCTCGATCCGAGGGTCGTGCCTGCTTCGAGCGCCATCACCAGCTCTCTTTCGCTGTTGTAGGTCGTTGCACGTCATTTCCTGATCCCGCCACCTGATCCCAGCACCCGATCCCAGCACCTGATCCAAGCACCCGGTCCAAGCACCTGATCCCAGCACCTGCAGTCTGATGAATATGGTCTACCATAGTCCAAATCCCATGGAGGGACACATGTCCGACAGCCCGTACCGCGGCTCGCTCGTCGTCCGCAACGTACGCCTCGTCCACAGAGAGCCACCCGTCGACGTCCACATCGAGGACGGTGTGATCGAAGCAGTCGTCCCCGCCGCGGGGGGACCGATCCCGCCCGACCGTGCGGACGGAGTCGAAGAAGGACATGGCTCACTCATCCTGCCCGGCATGATCGACGCACACTGCCACCTCGACAAGACGTTGTGGGGACGGCCGTGGGTGCCACACTCGGCGGGGCCGGCGCTTGCTGATCGGATCGCCAATGGTGAGGGCCGGCGCGAGGAGCTCGGACTGCCGGGTCGTGACGCCGTCGCGGCGCTCGCCCTGCAGATGGTCGCGTGCGGCACGACGGCGGTGCGGACCCACACCGACGTCGACCCGGAGATCGGCCTGGCGGGCCTCGAGCTGGTCCGTGATGTCGCGGCCGAGCTCAGCGGCACACTCGACATCGAGCAGGTGGCGTTTCCCCAAGGTGGCCTGCTGACCCGCCCGGGCACGGCAGAGCTGCTCGAAGCCGCACTCCAGGCAGGGCTCGCCCAGTGCATCGGCGGGATCGACCCCTCGGCCGTCGAGCGCGATGCGGTGCGACACCTCGACCTCGTCTTCGGCCTCGCCGAGAAGTACGGCGCCAAGGTCGACATCCACCTGCACGAACGCGGCACGCTCGGCGCGTACGCGATGGAGCTGGTCATCGAGCGCACGCGTCAACACGGGCTGCAGGGTCGGGTCGCGCTGTCGCATGCGGTCGCGATCGCGGAGATCGACCAAGCCCAGGCGAACCGGATCGCGCAGGGACTCGCGCAGGAGCAGATCTCTCTCGTGACTGCGACGGTCTACAACACTCCCGTGCTGCCGATCGAGCGCCTCGCGCAGCGGGGTGTCAACGTCGCCGCCGGAAACGACGGCATCCGGGACCTCTGGGGTCCGTACGGCACCGGCGACATGCTCGAGCGGACCTTCCACCTGGCTTATCGGAGCGGCTTTCGCACCGACGACCAGATCGCCAGCGCCTTCGACGTCGCCGTGCGCGGCGGCGCCGTCGCGCTCGGCCGCGAGATCCACGGGATCGAGCCGGGCCGTCCGGCCGACTTCTTCCTCGTCGACGCGGCGAGCCTTGGTGAGGCCGTGGCCACCCGGCCGGTGCGCCGGCTCGTCGTCAAGGGCGGCGTCGTCGTTGCGCGCGACGGCGCAGCGACCGCCCCGCGGAATGCCGCTCCGGTCACGAGCCGGTCGGACGCCCCCACCCGCCCCATGGCCTACGTCCCCCAGCCCTCGGTCGAGTGAGCGCCCCGCCCCACCCGCCCCATCCGTATGCCGCCACACCCCGCAACCCCCCGGTCGAGTGGCCGCCCCGCCCCACCCGCCCCATCCGTATGCCGCCCACACCGCGTCGAGTGGCCGCCCCGCCCCACCAGCCCCATCCGTATGCCGCCCACACCAACGTCGAGTGGGCGCTCCGTCACACCAGCCCCATCCGTATGCCGCCCACACCGCGTCGAGTGGCCGCCCCGCCCCACCCGCCCCATCCGTATGCCGCCCACACCGCATCGAGTGGGCGCTCCGTCACACCAGCCCCATCCGTCTGCCGCCCACACAGCGTCGAGTGGGCGCTCCGTCACACCGGTCACCTGTGCCCCACAGGTCACGTGAAGGGTGTGACGGAGCGCCCACTCGACTAAGGCCTCCCGCGGCCCAGGTCCCACAGCACCCACAGCCCAAACCCAACAAGTAGTCCGTTATGAAGTCATTTGGCCCGTTGTTGTGGTCGATGGTCGACCATATACTTACTGCCACGCTCACCTCAGAAAGGGATCACCGTGACCATTGACAGCCAGGCCGTCGCGCTGGCGGAGCACGTGCAGGAGCGCGCCCGTCGATCAGAGGCCCTGCGCGAGCTCCGTCGTCCGGAGGCCCGCCGACGCCCGTCCGAGCCCCTCGTCCTGTCGCCGAGCTGGGTCCTCACCGAGGGTCCGGATGACGAGCTCACGCTGCTTCGCGACCACGAGGTCGTCGTGGTCGACGACGTCATCGCCGAGGTGCGCCCGCAGCGCGGCTCCACGGACCAGCGCATCGAGCTCTCCGGCCAGCTGCTCCTGCCGGGCCTGATCTCGATGCACAGCCACGTGGCCGGCGGCCTCGTCACGAGGGGCTACGTCGAGGGCAACCTCACGCCGATGAGCAAGGTCCCCGAGCAGCGTCAGGGACGGCAGTTCCTCCACGCGATGGTCATGCTCGACGACCTGTCGACCGAGGACCTCGACGTGATGACGGCAGTGAACTTCGTCGAGATCCTGCGCGGCGGGTGCACGACGCAGGTCGAGATGTCCAAGAGCCTCTACGCCATGCAGTCCTACGTGCGGGTCGCGCGTGAGCTGGGCGTCCGCGGCTACCCGTCCGGCGCCGTCCCGGGGATGAAGCGGATCCTGCCGATCTGGAAGCGAGGCACCGACGACTCGGTCCTGTTCGACTCCGTCCCGGACACCCTGGCCGAGATCGCCGCGAACCTCGCCTACGCACGGACGATCAACGGCGTCGACGACGGCCGGATCCGTCCGATGATGGCCCCGGCGACGAACGTCGTGCACACGCCCGAGACCTACCTCGCGATGAAGGAAGCGGCGCGCGAGCTGCACGGCCTGCACATCCACCTGCAGTCGGGCTACGGCCGGGCGCCCCAGCCCGACACTGTCGCCCTCAACCGGCTGTGGGGTCATGACGAGGTGCCGTGGCTCGAGAGCCTCGGCATCTTCGACGGCTCGGTCCGGGTGTTCGGTGCCCACCTGCTCGGCATCGACTTCGCCCGCGACCTGCCGATCCTCGCGAACGAGCACTTCACGTTCGCCAACTGCCCATCCGGCACGGGCGCCGGGGTCACCCCGGCGCAGTGGCCATGGCCCGAGGCTCTCGGCGCCGGGGTGAACTCCGGGCTGGGGCTCGACACGCACTCGAACGACTACATCGAGAACCTCAAGCTGGCCGTGATCTACGGCCGCATCCGAGCGGACTTCCTCGGCGACACCACCCCCGTCCCGATGGTCCGCCCCTCGGTCCACACCGCGATCGAGGCCGCGACCCGCAACGCCGCACGAGGCCTGGGCCGAGCCGATCTCGGCCGCATCCGCGCCGGCGCCAAGGCCGACCTCACGAGCATCGACGTGAGCGGCCTGCTCGTCGGTGTCGGGACGGCCCCGCGGGAGCCGCTCAACCACCTGCTCTACGCCAACGGGCTCTCCGTCCGCAACGTCATGACCGACGGGCACTGGCAGGTCCGCGACGGCATCGCGATGGACATCGACGAGGCCCGGCTACTCACCCGCGCCGGCGAGATCGTCACGCGCATGTGGGACGCCATGGAGGCCGCCGGCGTGTTCGTCGACCAGCCCGAGGAGGACTACGTCCCGGCCGCCCAGTGCGGCTGACCCGGCATACCCCCTCGTCTCCCAACACCACAACCCGAACGTCCAGGTCCGGCGCCGCGCCCGCGGCCCGGCTAGCCGAGAGGCAGACACACAGCATGACCATCCACAACTCCCTCAAGCTGACCCGCCGCACCATCGCCGTGACCGCCGTATGCGGCGTGGCCCTGCTCGGGGCAGCGGCCTGCGGCGTCAACGAGCCGCCGACCTCGTCGTCCACGGCCACCGCCCGGAGCGGGTTCGACGAGACCGCTCCACTGGCCAAGCTGGTGCCCCAGAAGTTCCGGGACAAGGGCTACCTCGCGGTCGGCACGCAGCCCGACTTCGAGCCGGCCAACTTCACCCCCATCGGCGAGACCGGCATCAAGGGGTTCAACGTCGACCTCATGGAGGCGATGGCAGCCAAGCTCGGACTTCCGGTCACCTGGCAGAAGGTGCCCTTCGACCAGCTCCTCATCGGCATGCAGAGCGGCAAGTTCGACGCCGCCATCGCCGGGATGACCGACCGGAAGAAGCGCCAGGAGCAGGTCGACTTCCTCGACTACCAGTACGCCGGGACCGTGTTCATGGTCGCCAAGGGCAACCCGAAGGGGATCACCAGCGCGGTCGACGGTGGCTGCGGCATAAAGATCGGCGACGTCAAGGGCAGCGACGCCCAGCGACTCGTCGACCTCATGGCCGCGGCCTGCACCAAGGAAGGCAAGCCGCCGACGCAGCTCATCTCGTTCCCCAACAGCAGCGACAAGAACCTCGCGCTGACCTCGGGCCGCGTCGACGCGATCTTCTGGCCCGACATGGCGGTCTCGGTCATCCAGCGCGAGACCGGCAACAAGCTCGACTCGCTCCCGGTCGACTTCGAGCAGAAGGTGTTCCTCGGGGCGACGTTCAACAAGAACGACCCGGCCCTGCGCGACGCGTTCCTCGCTGCCCTCAAGGCGATCCACGAGGACGGCACCTACGCGAGCATCCTCAAGAAGTGGGACGTCGAGGTCATCAACCTGCCCACTCCCGGCATCAACCTGGCGACGAGCTGACCATGCAGACGCTCGTGCAGCCCAGCGAGAGGCATTTCGTGCGCGGGCCGGCCGAGATCGACGAGCCGGCGTCCGCGCCCGTCCGGGCGCGGCGCCGGCGGCGGTACGGGCAGCTCGTCACCGCAGTGGTCGCCCTCGCGGTGATGGCGTGGTTCGTCTCGTCGCAGTGGTCGAACCCCAACATGGACTGGTCGGTCACCGCGCAGTACATGTTCCACCCGACGATCCTTCGAGGCGTCGGCGTCACGATCCAGCTGTCCATCCTGAGCATGCTCATCTCGATCGTGCTCGCCTTCTTCGTCGCCCTGATGATCCAGAGCGACAACCGGGTGGCCAGCACGCTCGGACGGGTCTACGTGTGGCTGTTCCGCGGCGTGCCGATGCTCGTCCAGGTGCTCCTCTGGTACAACCTCGCGGTGCTCTTCCCGACGATCCTCGGCCGGGACACGAACACGCTGATCTCCGGCTTCACCGCCGGGCTGTGCGCCCTCTCGCTCGCCGAGTCGGGCTACATGGCCGAGATCATCCGCGGCGGGCTGATCTCGGTCCCGCCGGGGCAGACCGACGCGGGGGTCAGCCTCGGCCTCACCCGGAGCCAGGCGCTGCGACGGATCGTGCTGCCCCAGAGCATCCGCGTGATCATCCCGCCGACCGGCAACCAGTTCATCGGGCTGCTCAAGGCCAGCTCGCTCGTGTCCGTGATCGGCGGCAGCGACCTGCTCACCCGCGCCCAGCTCATCTACGGGCAGAACTTCAAGATCCTGCCGCTGCTCGTCGTGGCGACGCTCTGGTACCTCATCCTCGTCACCATCGCGAGCATCGGGCAGTACTTCCTCGAGAAGCGGCTCAACGTGTCCCAGCCGGGCAGCCGGCGCGCGCGACGCCCCGTCACCGGAGGTTCGTCATGACCACGACACCGGCCACGACACCGGCCACGACACCGGCCACGACACCGGCCACGACACCCGTCACGACACCGTCTGCCGGGCAGGCCACCGCAGGGACGATGCTCCGCGTCGAGGGCGTGCAGAAGTGGCTCGGCGCCAACCATGTGCTCCGCGGCGTCGACCTCACGGTAAGCACCGGCGAGATCGTCTGCATCCTCGGTCCGTCCGGCTCGGGCAAGAGCACCCTGCTGCGCTGCATCAACCACCTCGACCCCGTCGACGGCGGCGTCGTCGAGGTCGCGGGCGAGCGGGTCGGCTACGAGCTGCGGTCGGACGAGCTCTACGAGCAGCGCGAGCGCGACGTCGCCAGGGCCCGGCAGCAGATCGGCATGGTGTTCCAGCACTTCAACCTGTTCGGCCACATGACGGTGCTGCAGAACGTCGTCTACGGACCCGTCAAGATCCTCGGGCGACCGCGCAAGCAGGCCGTCGCGGAGGCCGAGGACCTGCTGCGCAAGGTGGGCATGGGAGACAAGTCGGCGGCATACCCGAGCCAGCTCTCCGGAGGCCAGCAGCAGAGAGTGGCCATCGCCCGGGCGCTGGCCATGGGCCCGGCGCTGATGATGTTCGACGAGCCCACGAGCGCGCTCGACCCCGAGCTCGTCGGCGAGGTGCTCACCGTGATGAAGCAGGTGGCCGAAGAGGGCATGACGATGCTCGTCGTGACGCACGAGATCGGGTTCGCCCGAGAGGTCGCCGACCGCGTCGTCTTCATGGACGGGGGCCGGGTGCTCGAGGACGGGCCCGCGCGCGACGTGCTCGACAACCCCCAGCACGAGCGGACCGCGAGCTTCCTGGGGAGGGTGCGGTGATCCCACACGCCGCCCCTCCTCAGGTCGACCCGGCCCTCGTGAAGCCGGGACGGAGCCACCGGTTGACGAGGGACGACTGCGTCCGGCTCGACGAGCAGGACCCGCTCGCGGCGTTCCGTGAGCGGTTCGACCTGCCGGACGGCGTCATCTACCTCGACGGCAACTCGCTCGGTGCCCTCCCCCGCCACACGGCCGCCCGCGTCGCCGACCTCGTCGAGCGGGAGTGGGGCCAGGGCCTCATCGGCAGCTGGAACTCCGCCGGCTGGTTCGCCAAGCCCGGCGCGCTCGGCGACCGCATCGCGCCTCTCATCGGCGCGAGTGCGGGTGAGGTCGTGGTCGGCGAGTCGACATCGAGCAGCCTGTTCCAGGTGGTCGTCGCAGCGGCCCGGCTGCGGCCGGGCCGGTCGGTCATCGTGTCCGAACGCGCCAGCTTCCCCACCGACCTCTACGTCATCGAGGCGGTCCAAGAGCTGCTGGGCCTCGAGCGCCGGCTCGTCGACGACGGGCCGGCCTTCGATGACAGGCCGGCCTTCGATGACGTCCTCGACGACGTTCTCGATGACGTTCTCGATGACGTTCTCGATGACGACGTGGCCGTCGTCGTGCTGACGCACGTCGACTACCGCACCGGCCGGATGCACGACCTCGAGGCCGTGACCCGGAAGGTCCACGAGGCCGGCGCCCTCATGGTGTGGGACCTGTGCCACAGCGTCGGCGCGGTGCCGGTTGACCTCGGCGCCGCCGGCGCCCGCTTCGCTGTCGGGTGCACGTACAAGTACCTCAACGGCGGGCCCGGCTCCCCGTCGTTCCTGTATGCCGCCGCGGACGTCCAGCACGCCGCGCGCCCTGCCGTGACGGGCTGGAACGGACACGCCCGTCCGTTCGACTTCGTCGTGCCGTACTCCCCGGCCGACGGTGTCACCCGCTTCCGTGTCGGCACACCCGCCTTGCTGTCGATGGCCGGGCTGGAGGCGAGCCTCGACGTGTGGGCCGATGTCGACCTGTCCCTCGTCCGGGCCAAGAGCCTGGCTCTCACGGACCTGTTCATCGAGCTCGTCGATACCGCGCTGCGCGACCTCGGCGTCGAGGTGGTCACCCCTCGCGAGCACGCCCGGCGTGGCAGCCAGGTGTCCCTGCGGACCGAGCACGCCTGGGCCAAGATGCAGGCGCTGATCGAGCGGGGCGTCGTCGGCGACTTCCGGGCGCCGGACCTCATGCGCTTCGGGTTCACGCCGCTCTACACGAGGTACACCGACGTGTGGGACGCCGTGGGCGTGATCGCGGACGTCCTCGCGGGCGGCACCTGGCGGCAGGCCCGTTTCGCCGAGTCGCGGCTCTCCGCGTCAGGTGTGGTCACGTGAGCTGCTGGCGGGCCGAGAGCAGCCGAAGACAGACGTCGCGGCTCGTGCGGACATGCCTGAGTGAGACCTCTTGCGCCACAACGACATCGCCGCTCGCGACAGCCCGATAGATCTCCTCGTGCTCGTCGTGGAAGGTGCTCGGGTCGTCGTTCTGCCGCAGGAGCCAGTGGAGCCGGCCCTCCAAGGGCTCGAGGATCGAGGCGAGCAGGTCGTTGTGCGCCATCGCGGTGATCTGGTCGTGGAAGGCCTGGTTGCAGCGCCCGACCTCCAGCACGTCGGAGGCACGGATCGCCGCTGCGGACTGGTCGAGGATCTCCCGCAGCCGTCGCAGCTCGGCCTGGTCCGTGCCCTCGGTCGCCAGCCGGACCGCCAGCACCTCCAGGGCTTCTCGCACGTTGAAGAGCTCCCGAACGTCGTGCTCCGACATCGCCGTGACGAAGACCCCCTTGCGCGGGACCTCGGTGACGAAGCCTTCGCCCCGGAGCTGGACGAGCGCGTCACGCACCGGCACGCGCGAGACCCCGAGCTCTTCGGCCAGGACCCGCTCGACGAGGCGCTGCCCGGGCTCGAGAGTCCCGTTCACGATGCGGTCGCGCAGCTCGTCCGCCACCTCGTCGCGCAGCGAACGATGGGCGGCCCCCAACGTCGGGGCTGCCAGGTCGGTCCGGTCCGCGGGCACGGGGTCAGGTTATCCACTCGACTCCACGAGACGGCATACCTTCGGGTCGAGCGGCCGGACCCGGCTTCTTGGCCGGCGCGGAACGGGCGCGAGCGGGCCCGGCCGTGATGGCCGGGCCCGCTCGCGTTGCTGCGGCATACCTCTGTGGTGACGGTCAGCCCGTGTAGCCGACCACCGCGTTGAACCACGCCGACCCGTTGGGCGAGCCGACACCGGTGATGTCGTCGTAGCCGTTGGCGACGTGGATCGTGAGGTTCTGGTCCTGGTCGAAGGTGCGCAGGACGTAGGCGAGGCCGTTCTTGTCGTTCTCGCTGTTGACGTAGTTGACGCGCACCGTGCCCGGGTACGTGGCGAGGTCGTTCTTCGTCACGTCGTAGGCCGAGCTGCGCGCGGCGTACAGGGCGGGGTTGGCCAGGCCGTAGTCGTGACCGGCTGCCTTGACCACGAGGGCGAAGATGCCCGCGTAGATCGGGGACGCGAGGCTCGTGCCACCGATGCGGTACTCGTCGTAGTACACCCCGTCCGAGAACTGCTGCGTCTCGCCGACGAGCATGCCCGTGTTCGGATCGGCGATAGCCGAGACGTCCGGCACGACGCGCATCTTCTGGCTGCGGCCCCCGCTGGTCTGGCCGAGGGCCAGAGCGTCAGGAACGACACCCTTCTGCCAGTCCGGCTGGGTGAAGATCCGGGACGTGCCGCCACCAGCTCCGTAGAGGTAGCTGGCCGACGGGAACGAGCCGTTCTTGAGGGTGGATGTGCCACTCTGCCAGCCCAGCTCGAAGACCCGGCTGTTGTCCTGCCCGACGCCGATCGACGTGCCACCCACGGCCGTGACGAACGGGCTCGAGGCGGGCCAGTCCGGCGTGGCGGCCGCCGCGGCGGCGGGGTTGCCGCCGGTCTCGTCGCCGTTGTCGCCCGAGGAGAAGAACAGCGAGATGCCCTCGGCGGCAGCCTGGATCTGGGTGTCGAGCTGCGGCTTGATGTAGCCGGTCGGGAGCGCCTCGCCGCCGTAGCCGTAGGAGTTGCTGACGATGTCGGCGAGGTGCCCGTCCACGACCTTGTTCATGATCGCGTCGAGGTCGCGGTAGTTGTTCGGCGCACCGATGTAGGTGATGTTCGCACCCGGAGCCATGGTGTGGACCGCCTCGATGTCGAGGGTCTCCTCGCCCGCCCAACCGGTCGGGTCCTGCTTGTTGTTGGTGGCCCGGTTGTAGGTGCCGGGCGCCACGACCTGGGTGAACTGGCCCGGCTTGAGCGTCGGCAGGTGGTGCCGGGTCGAGTAGGTGTTGACGTCCGACTCGATCGTCGGCGACGCGTAGGCGTCGATGATGCCGACCGTGACGCCCTCGCCGGAGTTGCCGCCGGCGATGACCTTGTCGACGCCGTAGACGCCCTGCAGCTGCGCGCCGCTGTACCCGCACGGGGCGTACCCGTAGTTCGGGCTGGCCGGCACGCCGGTCTGGGGCGTGTTGGCCGTCGTCTTCTCACCCCAGTAGCTGGAGCACGGCTGTGCGTTGCGGAACCCGGCCGGCGCAGGGAGCTTGAGGGCGGGCTCCGCGAGCGTCTGCGACTCGTCGAGCCCGAGGACGCCCTCGACCCGTCCGAGGCTGGCCGGGATGGTCAGCGCGCTCGAGTTGGCCCGCACGTTGTGGCCCTGCACCGAGTACTGCGAGAAGGTCGTCTTGAACGCCGCAGCGGTCTGCGCCACTGAACCGGTCGCCTCGACGTACTTGCGGTTGGCCGGCACGGCCCCCACGGTGAAGCCCTGGCTCCTGAGCCAGCTCGACACGCTGTCGACGCTGGTCTGGCTCGGAGAGAACTTCGCGCGGAACTGGGCCGGGGTGAGGAAGTGCCCGAACAGCGAGCTGCCCTTGGTGGACACGGCGTTGGCGTATGCCGCAGCAGCCGCGGGGTCGCTGTAGTCGAGGTAGACGCGGAACGTCACCGTCGTCGAGCTGTTGCTCGAGCCGGTTCGGTGAGCCGCGTTGGCCCACGAGGGAACACTTCCGGGCAGCGTTTTGGTGGCAGGGGCGGCGGATGCGGCCCCAACGGTCGCGGCGGCGATGGCCGCCACACCCGCGAACGCTGCCGCGGATCGGATGAGTCGAGACAAAGGTGATGCCTTCCAGATCATGGCGACGTACCGGCGAGACGCACGGCCCCCTCACTCAACGCGGATCAGGGACATCTCACCCATGACATTTGTCATGAGGTCAAAACGGCCGGACGCGAAGGTGTGGAGCAGCAGTCGAGATGCCGCGAGATCTGTTGTGTCTGCCGCCGTTCGCTGCGGTTTGGCCGCTGTCGTCGGTTCGAGGCCGCAGTGGGGGAGTCCCAGGGGGCCGTAGCACGAATGCCGTTGGTTGGCTTGCGATCTACGTGGATCTCATCCGATCCCAGCCGATCTCAGCAGCTCTCAGAAGAGCCCAGAACCTGTGACACGGTCTGGTTGACCTGACCTCCGCGGGCGATACTTGCGCTATGTCTGAACGTGCTTTCGAGGAGGCCCAGGGCAGCGACCTCCAGCACCAGGTCGACAAGCTTCGCGCCGACCTCTCCATCAACCGAGCAGACATCGACGCGCTCCAGGGCCGCTCGGCAGAGGACCACCGCCGGATCGACCACCTCGAGGAGCGTGCCGATCTCGACGTCGAGCTGATCGCCGAGCTTCGAGCCGAGGGAATCCTCAGCCGAGAGCAGACAGCACACCTGGAGGAGGCACTCCGGTCGTCTCGCAAGATCGGGGCTGCCATGGGCATCCTCATGGCCTCCCGGAGGGTCAGCGAGGACGAGGCGTTCGACATCCTCAGGAAGGCCAGCCAGAACACGAACCGCAAGCTGCGCGTCATCGCCGAGGAGGTCGCGCACACCGGCGACATCAGCCAGCTGCCCGAGCTCTAGGAGTCCCGCCGAGCCGACGCGCGTTGGGCGCTGCGTCACACCCGCCCCAGCCGGATGCCGCCCCCCACTCACCGTCGAGTGGGCGCTCCGTCACACCCGCCCCAGCCGGATGCCGCCACACCACGTCGAGTGGGCGCTCCGTCACACCCGCCCCAGCCGTAAGCCGCCACACCACGTCGAGTGGGCGCTCCGTCACACCATTCACGTGACCTGTGGGGCACATGTGACCAGTGTGACGGGGCGCCCACTCGACTAACCGGGAAAGGGCGGTGACAAGGAGGCGCGGGGCTCTGGGCCCGGCGGCATACCGCTCACTCGTCGGGCCACAGGATGAAGTCCGGCGCGGCACGCCTGGCCGGGGTCGGCCCGATCTCGTCGAGCAAGGACCGGATCGCCCGCAGGCGACTCGGCGCCAGCTCCAGAGGCGGCTCGTCCGGCTGGTAGGTCGTGCGGACCGGGTAGTCCACTCCGGGCTCGCGGGTCATCTCGATGTGGCAGCCGAGCAGGTGGGTGACCGGACGCCGCTCGGTCAGGGCGATGAGGCGGTCGATCGTCCGGGAGTAGGCGGGCCAGTCCTCGATATAGAGCCGGCCCGGATAGACGGTGTCGCCGGTCAGCAGGAACCCGGTCCACGGGTCGTAGTACGTGATGGCCGCAGTATCATGACCCGGGGTGGCCATCACCTCCAGCTCACGCTGGCCGAGGTCGAGGATGCACGCACCCTCGGCGTCCTCGAGCCCGAGGAAGCCCCAGGCGCTGTCTCGATCGGCCGCAACGAGCGTGGTGTTCGGCCGGTCCCGGAACTGCGGGTCGCCCGCAACGTGGTCACGGTGCGAGTGCGTGTGCATCACGAGCAGCTCGTAACCCAGGCGACGGTGGTGCACGAGCCACGATCCGACGAGGTCGTCGACGACCTGTCGGACCGGAAAGTACCCCGGCGAAGCCGTGGCGCCCGTGTCGACCAGGAGGGCGCGCTCGGAGCCGAACAGCAGGAAGAGGAACGGCGCCTCGTAGTTGACGGCCTTGTTCTGCCTGAGGATCACCGTGTGCTCGTCGTACCAGTGGACCTGAAGATCGGGATCGGCGTTGTGCTTCGACGACTCTGACCCGTGGTTCCAGGCGACACCGAGGGGGCGGTGGCTGAGCTTCTGGCCGGTCAGCGGCTGCGACGCAGACATGGCGCCCCTTTCACGCTGGCCTCAGCAGCATACGCGACGTGCGTAGATCGACCGTGCGCGCAGCTGTGCGGCGGCGCTCAGGCGTGCGGCGGCTCGAGGACCGTGGTCCCGACGACAGCGTCGAGGTTGATCGGCCCGTAGACATGGGGAAACAGCTCACCCGTCTCCGGTATGCCGATCTCGTCGACGACAGGTGACGCGAGAAGGGACTCGTCGATGTGCAGGAGCACCAGGGGCTCGGTCAGGTCTGCGTAGACGTTTCGGCGCACCACGGGCCACTGCTCCGCGGACGACGCATGGATGAAGCCGACGTCGTCGAGCGAGCTGCCGCGCGTCGACCGCGCATATGTGCCCGTGCGGACCGCGTGCTCCCAGTCGGGCTGCTCTGCAAGGTGGTAGATCATGCCGCCAGCCTGCCGTCTCGACGGCCCGAGGGTGCAGATTGCCAGCATGACCGGGCACCAGGTCGACGTGTGCACCCGCAGTCGGGTCCGCTCCCGCGTGACGGCGCGCCGGCTGCCTGCTCACCGGTGGCACCGGCTCCCTTGCCGACCGTGCTACAGGGGCAGCCCCGCCTCGAGCAGGGCCAGCGCCTCGTCGATCGTGACGAACGCCTCGTCCAGCTTCTCGCCGGAGTGGACGTATGCCGCCATCACCACGCCGACGACCGCGCCTGCCCAGACCCGCACGGCCAGGTCGCCCGGCTCGCGGCCGGTGCGCTCCGCCGCGAGCCCCGCGAGCATGGCGATGGTGTTGTAGTAGTTCTCCATCATGCGGGGGCGCAGCTCGGGTGACGACTGGAACAGCCGCATCCGCTCTCGCTCGGTCTCCAGCTGCTCCTCGGTGAGCTGGCCCAGCCCGACCCGCATCGTGTGCCGTAGCGCCTGCATGGGCGTCAGGTCAGGCGACTGGGCGCGATACACCTCGATCATCATCGGGTCCATCGCGTCGTAGAGGACGGTGTCCTCCTTGGTCGGGAAGTACCGAAAGAAGGTCGCCGGCGACACCTCGGCCGCCGCAGCGATCTGGTCGACCGTGGTCTCGCTGTATCCCTGCTCCCTGAACAGACGCATCGCCTGCTCTTGGATCGCCGCGCGGGTCCTGGCCTTCTTCCGCTCCCGCAGCCCTGGTTCCGTCATACCTCTATTGTCTGGCGTTCCGGCGCGCTCGTCTCGGGAGGCGTGCCCGGACCACGCGACCCGAGGAACGCGAGCGTCAGCACGAGCGCCAGGACCGCCACCCCGGCCGAGGTCAGCAGGGCCAGGTCCATCCCGTGGACGAAGGCGTGGCGGGCCGAGTCGGCCACGGCCCGCGAGCCGACGGAGACGCCGGCGGAGACACTCCCCTGCGCCAGCTCGGCTCCCTGGGGCGGGAGGCCGCGCACGTCCAGACGGTCGCGGTACGCACCGTTGAGGACGGTGCCGAGGATGGCGACCCCGATGGTGCCGCCGACCTGCCGCAGAGCCTGGATCATCGCGGAGCCGGATCCGGCACGTCGGGCCGGCAGGGCGTCCATCGCTGCGCTCATCACCGGCGGCAAGGTGAAGCCGATGCTGAGGCCGACCAAGGACATCCAGGTCGCGGTCCACCCGTACGAGTCGCCGACGTCGCTGGTCGCGCCGATGGTGAGCCCGACTGCCATGAGCAGGAATCCGACCGCCACCGTGACCCGGGTGCCAGCGCGCCGTGCGACCTGCTCGGCGGCCTTGGCCCCGACGAGCATGCCGCCGATGATCGGCAGCAGCCTCAGTCCTGAGTGGAAGGCGTCGGCACCCTGGACCGCCTGGAACAGCTGCGGCAGCACGAACAGCAGACCCATCAACCCGAACGATGCGAGGGTGGCGAGCACCGCGCCCCAGCCGAAGACCTTGGTCCGCATCAGGCTCAGGTCCGCCAGCGGCGACGGGGTCCGCCCCTGCCACCAGGCGAAGGTCGCCAGCAGCCCGAGCCCGGCGACCACCAGGGCGAGCGAGCCCCCGTCGGTCCAGCCACGGTCCCCGAGCTGGATGAAGCCGTAGGTCAACGCGACCAGACCCGCGGCGGACAATGCGATGCCGGGCAGGTCGATCCGGCCACCCGGGGTCCCGGGCAGGCGCGGCACCCACGCCGTCACGGCGAACGCGCCGACGACGACGAGCGGTACGTTGATGAGGAACACCGATCCCCACCAGAAGTGGTCGAGGAGCCAGCCGCCCAGCACCGGACCGAGCGGGATCCCGAGGGAAGTCGCCATCACCCAGATGGTCAGCGCCCGCGGCCGCTCCTCCGGGGTGAACATCGCCGTCACCAGCGACATCGACATCGGGATCAGGAAGGCCGCTCCGATGCCGAGCAGCGCCCGCGCGGCGATCAGCGCGTCGGGCGAACCGGCATACGCGCACGCCAGGGACCCGATCCCGAAGAGCACCAGCGCGCCGAGCAGCACGTACTTCTGCCCCAACCGGTCGCCGGTCAGGCCGGCCGGTAGCAGCATCGCAGCCAGCACCAGGGTGTAGGCGTTCGCGAACCACTGGAGCTGGCTGGTCGATGCCTGAAGGTCGGTCGCGAGCGTCGGGAGGGCGACGTTGAGGACGGTCAGGTCGAGGCCGACGACCAGCAGGCTGACCGCCACCGCGCCGAGCGCCCACCAGCGTCGAGCGTAGATGTGTTCCATGACGCGCCTCCATCACACGTTTCTGATAGTCGCACTCTTCTGAGTGCTTCTCTCAATTCAGAGTAACTATCAAAATTCGCAGCGGTCAAGCCGTCACGACGACCACGTGTACGCGAGGGGAAACGTGGGTAGGGGGTCAGTGGCGGCGTAGCGCACCACCGCCCGAACCCATCGAAGGCCCGCCCTCATCGACCAGGGCGACGTCGCCCCATCAGGAGGTCACCATGCGACGCTGCGATCGTTGTTGCGCGGAGTCGAGAGTGGAATGGCGAAAGCTCCTCTCCGGCCTGGACCTCTGTCAGCATCACTCCCGCGAGTTCGGCCCTGCGCTGATCGCCGCCGGGTGGCGCGCCACCGAGCATCTTGGCGAAGAGAGCGACCTGCGCCCGGGCGCGCCCCTGGCCAGCCACGGCGCGTGACCGACGACATCGACCGCAGGACGCGAACCTGACGGCGGCTTTTGCAAGGATCCTGAGGTGTGCACGCTGACATCTCGCTGACCACCGGCCGTGTGAGCCGCGTCCGGCTCGAACGCATCTGGCCGGCAGTCCATGCCGAGCGAAGGCCCTTGTCGGTGGAGTGGCACGAGCTGCCCGGCGAGCTGGTCGCCCCCGCTGACGGGCTCCTGCTCGACTACCGGCCCTACGAGGTCGGGACGATGTGGGGGCGGGCCTGGGGCACGACGTGGTTCCGGATCACCGGTGTCGTCCCGCAGGAGTGGTCAGGGCGGCGCGTCGAGGCCGTTGTCGACCTCGGCTTCGACACGAACCTGACCGGGTTCCAGTGTGAGGGGCTCCTCTACCGGCCCGACGGCACGCCCGTGAAGTCGCTCAACCCGCGCAGCCAGTGGGCCCTCGTGTCAGAGCCGGCACAGGGCGGTCAAGCCGTCGAGCTCTTCATCGAGGCGGCGTCGAACCCCGTGCTGCTCGGCGAGCACCCCTTCCGGCCCACCGCGGAGGGCGATGTGTCGACCGCTTCCGAGCGCCGCCTCTACACGACTCGGCGGATGGACCTTGCCGTCTTCGACCACGACGTCCACGAGCTGGCGCTGGACGTGGAAGTGCTCCTCGAGCTCCAGGCGGAGCTACCCGACGGACCACGCCGGATGCGGATTCTGCAAGCGCTCGACGACGCGATGGATCGTCTTGACCTGCAACGGATCTCGCAAACGGCGATCGATGCCCGAGCGGTCCTCGCCGATGTGCTGTCGCGGCCAGCGGAGGCGAGCGCCCACGAGATCTCCGCGATCGGCCACGCGCACATCGACTCGGCCTGGCTGTGGCCCGTGCGAGAGACGATCCGCAAGGTGGCGCGGACGACGGCGTCGATGGCCGCGCTCATCGAGGCCACCGACGACTTCGTCTACGGCATGTCGAGCGCCCAGCAGTACGCGTGGGTCAAGGAGCACCGCCCTGAGGTGTGGGAGCGGGTCAAGGCGGCCGTGGCCGGCGGCCGCTTCCTGCCGCTCGGCGGTATGTGGGTCGAGAGCGACACCGTGATGCCGTCGGGCGAGTCCCTCGTGCGCCAGTTCCTCTACGGACGGCGGTTCTTCGAGGAGGAGCTCGGCGTGCGGTGCCGCGGCGTGTGGCTGCCGGACAGCTTCGGCTTCTCCCCGGCGTTGCCGCAGCTGATCAAACGGGCTGGCTTCGAGTGGTTCTTCACCCAGAAGATCTCGTGGAACCAGGTCAACCCGTTCCCACACCACACGTTCGTGTGGGAGGGCATCGACGGGTCACGCGTCCTCAGCCACTTTCCGCCCATGGACACCTACAACTCGCAGCTGTCTGGCGCGGAGGTTGCCAAGGCCTCGCGGCAGTTCCGGGAGAGCCGCCTCGCGACCGGGTCCATCGCACCCGTCGGCTGGGGCGACGGCGGAGGCGGCACCACGCGAGAGATGACCGGCAAGGCGGCCCGCCTCGCCGACCTCGAAGGCAGCGCAAAGGTGCGCTGGGAGCATCCGGATGCCTTCTTCGACAAGGCGCTTCGGGAGCTGCCGAACCCGCCGGTGTGGCTCGGCGAGCTGTATCTCGAGCTGCACCGCGCGACGCTGACATCGCAGCACCGGACCAAACAGGGCAACCGCCGAACCGAGCACCAGCTTGTCGAGGCAGAGCTCTGGGCGGTGACGGCGGCCGTCCGCGCCGACGTGCCTTACCCTCACGACGAGCTCGACGCACTCTGGAAGCAGGTGCTGCTCCAGCAGTTCCACGACATCCTGCCGGGCACCTCGATCGCTTGGGTCCATCGTGAGGCGGTGGCCGAGTACCAGCGAGTCGCCGACGCGACCGAAGGCATCATCGCGCGGAGCCTGCGTGCTCTCGTCGGCGAGGGCACGCTCGCGCTCGAGGCCAACGCATCGCCCTTCGAGCGCAACCACGTGGCACCTGGCGCAGCTCAGCAGGTCGCCCAGGTCACCCACGTCGCCAGGGTCACCCGGGGGACGACGCCGGGCCAACGGCATACGGGAGTCGTCGGCGCCTCACCCGAGCGGGCCGGCGAGGCCGCGGCTGTCCGGCTCGAAGCCGTCGGCGGCCCTGACAGTGGCTGGGTGCTCGACAACGGAGTGGTGGCGGTGACCGTCAGCCCGGAGGGGCTCATCACCTCCGCGGTGGACCACGCCACCGGCCGCGATGCGATCGCTCCCGGCGCGGCGGGCAACCTGTTGCAGCTCCATCAGGACCTCCCCAACCGGTGGGACGCCTGGGACGTGGACCGCCACTATCGCAACCGAGTCACCGATGTGCGCGAGGCGAGCGCGGTGTCTACCGAGGTTCGCGATGGAGTCGCGCGGGTCACGGTCGACCGACGAATCTCTGCCGATTCGACTGTGCGACAGGTACTTTCGCTTGCGCCGCAGTCGCGGGTGCTCGAGATCGACCAGGAGACCGACTGGCACGAGACCGAGACGTTCCTCAAGGTCGCATTCCCGCTCGATGTCCGTGCCGAGCACGTCACCGCAGAGACACAGTTCGGGCACCATCGACGAGTGACGCACACCAACACGAGCTGGGAGGCGGCGCGGTTCGAGACATCGATGCACCGGTTCGTGCTCGCGGAGGAACGCGGCTTCGGCGTCGCGCTCGTCAACGACTCGATCTACGGTCACGATGTCACCCGCGATGTCGTGGATGGCAGGGTCGTGACGACCGTCCGGCTGTCACTGCTGCGGGCTCCGAGGTTTCCCGACCCCCAGACCGACCAAGGCGTCCAGACCCACCGCTACGGCCTGGTCATCGGCGCCGACGCCGCTGTCGCGACCCGTGAGGGGGCCCTCATGAACACGCCGGCCCGGCGGGTGGCCGGCGAGCATGGCTTCGAGCCGCTCGTTGTCGTCGAGGGCGAAGGAGTCGTCCTGTCGAGCGTCAAGGAGGCAGCCGACCGGTCCGGTGACCTGGTCGTGCGTGTCTACGAGTCGCTCGGCGGACGGACGAGGGGCACGATCCGGCTTGGGCTGCCCGTCCGCACCGTGGTGTCGGCCTCCTTGCTCGAGGAGCCTCTCGAGGCCGCCCACCCGGTGGCCGCCGACGGGTCGGTCGAGCTGGAGCTGGGGGCCTTCGAGGTCCGCACTCTGCGCGTCGTCCGGCGTTGACCGCGCGAGAGCGGCGGAGAACATCGAAGGAGCCGCCCCTGGCATGAGGGCGGCCCCTTCGAGGTGCCTCGGCTCTTCGCCGAGGCAGGCGGCCGCTCTACGTACCGCGACGGGCCGAGCGGCCGAGGTTCTTTCGGGTGGACCTGCCGGGCTTGCCCGGCAGGGCAAGGTCGAGCAGCAGCGCGAGCCGATGCGAGCCGAGCAGCAGCCTCGGCAGCACCACCGCTACCAGTACGGCAACCACCGTCAGGACGGCTCCCAGCAGGCTCTGGTCGCCCATCGTCGTCACCTACCGTCGGCGGGTCAGTAGATGTTGCTCGGACGGACCATGCCCTCGGCGAGGTCGCCGAAGCCGGGGGCGATGATGGCGCCCGGGTTCACGTCGACCTGCTCGACGATCGCGGTCTCGGTCGTGATGAGCAGGGCGGCGATCGAGGCAGCACTCTCCAGGGCGGCGCGGGTCACCTTGAGCGGGTCC
Organism: Monashia sp. NPDC004114; assembly: GCF_053603855.1. Classification (NCBI taxonomy): domain Bacteria; kingdom Bacillati; phylum Actinomycetota; class Actinomycetes; order Micrococcales; family Intrasporangiaceae; genus Intrasporangium; species Monashia sp. NPDC004114. Next base: position 39,996 of record NZ_JBSGGK010000001.1, read on the forward strand.
ATGATCCCGGCGTCGAGCAGGTCGACGAACCCGCCGTCCAGGGCGTTGAGCCCGTGTCCGACCGGACCGGCCGAGACCCTGCGGACCACCTCGTCGCCGTCGTAGCCCGCGTTGATCGCGATCCATCGAAGCGGCTCGGGCAGCGCCCGGCGCACGACCTCGCGGCCGACGGCGTCGTCGCCCGTCAGCTCGACCCGGTCGACCACCGACTGGGCCTGCGCGAGGGCCGTGCCGCCTCCGGCGACGACGCCCTCCTCGAGCGCGGCCCTCGTCGCGGCGAGCGAGTCCTCGACCCGCAGCATCCGTTCCTTGAGCTCGACGCTGGTCGCCGCGCCGACGGTGACGACCGCGACGCGGCCGGAGAGCCGGGCCAGCCGGAGCTGAAGGCTGTCCTGGTCGGCGTCGATCCGCGCCCGCTCGAACTGCTTCTCCAGCTGGCCGATTCGCGCGTCGATCAGGATTGGGTCGCCGTGGCCACCGACGATCGTCGTGCTGTGCTCGGTGATGGTGATCCGGTCGCAGGAGCCCAGGTGCGCGCGGGTCACCTCGGCGAGCTCCACCCCGGTGTCCTTCGCGACGACGTGGCCGCCGAGGGCGACGGCGAGGTCCTCGAGCTCGGCCACGCGACGGTGCCCGAACCCCGGGGCCCGGACGACGACGGACCGCATCGTGCCGTGCATGTTGCCCCCGACGAGCAGCTGCAGGGCCGGGCCGTCGACGTCCTCTGCGAGGACCACCAGGGGCCGGCCGGCCCGCTTGGCCACCTCGACGGTGGGCATGATGTCCTGCACCTGGGTGATCTTCTTGTTCGTCAGGAGGATGACCGGGCTCTCGTAGACGGTCTCCATCCGCTCCTTGTCCGTGACCATGTATGCCGAGATGTAGCCGTGGTCGAACTCGATGCCGTCGACGACGTCGACCGAGAGCCCTGGCGTGTCGGACTCCTCCGTGCTGACGATCCCCTTGGTCCCGACGCGGGAGACCGCGTCGGCGATGACGCTGCCGATCGCGTCGTCGTCGCCCGCGGCCATGGTCGCGATCCGCTCGAGCTGCAGCCGGTCGTCGACCTCGCGCGCGCTCTCACGCAGTGCCTCGACGACGACCGGGACGGTCCGCTCGATCCCCCGCCGCACCCGCATCGGGTTGGCGCCGTCGTCGACGGCTCGCAGGCCCTCGCGGACCATCGCCTGAGCAAGCACGGTCGCGGTCGTCGTGCCGTCGCCGACCGCGCCGTTCGTCTTCATCGCCACCTCCTTGACCAGCTGGGCGCCCATGTTGGCGAACGGCTCGCGCAGCTGGATCTCCTTGGCGATGGTGACGCCGTCGTTGGTGATGGTCGGCGGGCCGGTGAGCTTCTCCAGCACCGCGTTGCGTCCCTTGGGACCGAGCGTCACCTTGACGGCGTCGGCCAAGGCGTTGACACCGGACTCGAGCAGTCGTCGCGCTTCCTCGTTGAAGCGAAGTTCCTTTGCCATGAGTGGAATTGCCTTCCTCGTTCGATTCAGACGGCCGCCGGGTCGCCCCGGCCGGAGGGTGCGGCAGCGTCGGTGCCGCACCCCGTCGGGCCGTCAGGGGATGAGAATCGCCCGACCGCGCACCCTGCCCGCGTCGAGGTCGTCGATCGCCGCCTGGAACTGCTCCAGCGGGTACTTGCTCGTGTGGAGCGCCACCTTGCCCTGGGCCGCGAGGACCATGAGCTCCTGCAGGTCGTTGTAGGAGCCGACGAGGTTGCCCACGAAGTTGATCTCGGTCGAGATGATGTCGATTGTCGGGACGTCGATGTTCTCGCCGTAGCCGACGACGTAGTAGCTGCCTGCGCGGCGCAGCATCGCCACGCCCTCGGACGTCGCGCCGCCTTCGCCGACGAAGTCGACGACGGCCTCGGCGCCCTTGCCGCCGGTCAGCTCGAGCACCTGGTCGATGTGCGTGCCGTCGGCGACGACGCCGTGGTCGGCGCCGACCGTGAGCGCGAGCTTGACGGCCTCGGGGTTCCGGTCGACGACGACGACGGTGGCCCCGGAGATCGCCTTCATCACCTGGATCCCGATGTGGCCGAGGCCACCGGCCCCGATGATGACGCACGTGTCACCGGGACGGGTCACCCGGGCGGCCTTCGCCGCAGCGTGGTATGCCGTCAGGCCGGCGTCAGCGAGCGCCGCGACGTCCGAGGGCTCCAGGCTGTCGTCGATCCGGACGACGCTGCGGGCCGTCGTGCGCAGGAGCTCGGCGTAGCCGCCATCGGTGTCGATGCCGGGGAACTGGCTGTTCTCGCAGTGGACGTCGTCGCCGGAGCGGCAGGCGCGGCAGAGCCCGCAGGTGATGAGCGGGTGCAGGATGACCTTGTCACCCACCTGCACGTTGGTCACGGCGCTGCCGACGGCGTGGACCCAGCCGGCGTTCTCGTGACCGATCGTGTAGGGCAGGGACACCTGGGACTTCTCGGCCCACTGGCCCTCGAGGATGTGCAGGTCGGTCCGGCACACTCCCGCGCCACCGATCCGCACGATGACGTCGAGCGGTCCCTCGACCCGTGGGTCCTGCACCTCCCGGATCTGGAGGTCGGTGTGGTACCCGACGACCTGGACGGCCTTCATGACGCTCTCCTGGTGTTGGTGACGGACGTGCCGAGCTCGCTGCCGTCCGAGTCGGCGTAGCGGGTGGCGAGCAGGCCCCGGCAGAAGTGGGCGTTGCCCTCGATGGAGATGCGGACCGCCTTGGCGAAGCGCAGCCGGGTCGACACCGCCTCGGGCGGGACGGTGCGGCCGGCGTCGTCGACCAGCACCTTGTCGGCCGGGCCGACCCCGAGCCCGATGTCGCGCCGGCGCCGGACCAGCGCGTCCTTGTGGGGGCCCGCGTGCAGGTCGCCGAGCGCCAGCTCGTGCAGCTCCTCGACAGTCCAGGCGGTGCCCCGCAGCAGGCCCATGACGGCGCGCTCCGTCGCGGCGGTGTGCGCCTTGCGCCGGAAGGTCTGGCGCAGGTCGTCCAGACTCTCGAGCGCCTCAGACCCGAAGGTCCCCACATAGCCGGCGTCGGCCGCCAGCCCCGCGTTGATCTTGTCCGAGTCGTGGTGGTCGTCGAGGCACACCGTCACCCGTCCGGCCTCGGGCAGCACCCGGAGGGCGTCCTGCGCGTCCGAGGCCATGAGGTAGGCGAAGTTCGGCGAGCAGAAGGACGTCGGCAGCCGCAGGTGCACCGTGACGCCCACGTCGTCGATGGCTACCGACCGGACGAAGCCGAGGTCGGTGATGGGCTCGTCGAGCTCCGGGTCGAGCACCGTGGCCAGCGCTGCCAGCACCTGGGTCTCGATGGCGACGGCCGCCCGGATGGCGACGGCGCTCATGACGGCACGCTCTCCCGGGCACCGGCGGCGACCTCGACGGTCGTCTGGCCGGCCTCGGTGGGCAGGCGCAGCTCCACGGGCACGTCGAGGTCGTACATCGCCGCCGCGTTGAGCCCGAGGATCTTCTTCTTCTGCTCCGTCGTGATCGGGGCGTACTCGGTCATGTCCTCGGGGATCTGGAAGTCGACGAACTTCTCGACCAGCCACTTCGGCGTCCAGAGCGCGTAGTCGCTGGCGAAGAAGATCTTGTCCTCGCCGATCCAGTAGAGGAGCTCACCGATGATCTGCGCGAAGTAGCGAGGGCGTGTGTGGATGAACGGCATCGCGACCGCGAGACCGCCGTAGACGTTCGACTCCTGGGTCGCGATCCAGCAGAAGTCCTCGAGCCGCGGCAGCCCGACGTGCTCGACGATGAAGTTGAGGTCGAGGTAGTCGGTGGCGACCTTGTCGATGTCGGCCACGTCGAAGGCGTCGCGGTCGAGCGGACGGATCGTCGGGCCCTTGTGGACGTGGATGTTCCTGATCCCGAGCTCGAGGCACTCCTCGAGATAGCGCCGCGACCACGGGTCGTCGAGCTTGTAGCCTCGCGAGTCGCCGTGCCACTCCGCGGTGTAGAGCTTGACTCCCTTGAGGTTCATCCGCTCGGCATCACGGCGCAGCTGCTCGAGGCCGGCTTCGCCGTTGCGGGGGTCGTACGCGTGGTTGTAGGTGAGCTTGTCGGGGTGCTGGCGCGCGAGGCCGAAGGCCTCCTCGGTCTGGCCGAACCCGTTGGTGTAGAAGTCGCTGAGCAAGGTCGCCTGGAAGATGGCGTGGTCGACGTACCCGTCCTGGAAGAGGTCCTTCAGGAGGCGCTGACCGCCGTAGTAGGTGTACGTGTCGTAGTCCCAGAGGGCTTCGTCCGGGCTGAGGTTCTTGTGGTAGTCGTAGAAGCAGTCGATGAACTGCTTGCCGTGGACGTTCTTGATGTTGGACGCACGGCCGTCCCAGATGTGGACGTGCGCGTCGACGACGTAGTACTTCTCGCCGTTCTTCTCGTACATGACTTCCTCACTTCGTCGTGTGGTCGGGCCGTCGAGTGGCCGCGTCCCGTCGAGTGGCCGCGTCGTCACACGTGCCCAGCGAAGGGGCGGCCTTACGTGCGACTGGTGTGACGACGCGGCCACTCGACGTTGGGGACGCGGCCACTCGACGGGGGGTCAGTGTGCGGCGGGGGCGGTGAGGTCGAAGCCGATGAACTCGGCTGCGTCCTCGGGGCTCGCGAAGAGCAGGGTGCGGTCGTCGAGGTGGACCATGCGGCCGTAGTGGGTAGAGCTGATCTCCTCGAACACCGAGCCGTCGAAGTCCTCGCCCAGCGCGTCGGACAGCTCCGCGTAGTCGAAGTCGAGGACTCGCTCGCCGTCGACGCGGATCATCGAGGGGTACTCGGTGAGCTCGACGCCGGGCTTGCTGCCCATGACCTGGGCCACGATGCGGCCCACCGGGGTGTTCATCAGGGTGACCCCGCACATGTTCGAGAACGAGGCATCGGATCCGAACTGCATGCTCACTTGTCCAACTCCTTCGGGATGTCGAGCCCGATCTCCTGGAGCAGGGACCGGAACTTGTCCTTCGCGGCCTCGAGCGAGGACGCGAACGTCACCGCCTTCTCCGACGGCTGCGACCAGATCGGCTGCAGCGCCAGGGCGGCGTCGAGGCATCGGGGCACCCAGGTGGCGAGCCACTCGCCGAACACGACGCGGTTGGCCCCGCCGGTCTCCTCGTCGCGGGTCAACAGCTGGAAGAGGTTGCGGGTGTAGGCCAGGTCGCGCGAGTAGTCGTTCTCCCCCGTCCCGACGATCGTCGGCGTGATGTAGTCGCCGTTGCGCGCCGCGATCTGCATGACGAGCTCGCTGCGGAACAGCGCCCCGACGAGCTGCTCGAAGACGACGTTGGTCGCGAACAGCAGCTCGCACCAGTCACCGACGGCCGTGAGCCGCTCGACGACCTCGCGGGTCGGCTGCCACTCCGGGGCGCTGCGCCACACCTCGACGTGCGCGGCGCCGTCGAACCCGATGCCGGCCTCGGACAGGTCCAGGTTGAACAGGGCCAGGTCCTGGGCGAACCGGATCTTGTGCGCCGCGTTGACGGCGACCGCGGTGTTGATCATGTTCGTCGGGCCGGACCGCTGAACCGCCGTGAAGACGTGCAGCCCGAGACCGTGCTCGGCATGCATCCAGGCGCCGAGGTTGCGCTCGATGAACTTCACCCAGGCGTGGTTCCAGTTTTGGTACGCGCCGGCCCGCTTGGCGTTCTCCAGGCACAACGACACCTGTCGCACGACCGCGGCGTTGTTGCGGTAGATCGTCTGGTCCCACTCCTCGTTGGGGTCCAGGAACGCATGCCAGTTCGAGGAGGTGGCCTTGGTCCAGTCCTGCGGGTAGCCGCCGGGGCCGTCGCCGAACCCGTAGATCCAGCCCTGCGTCAGGTGCCGGTCCGGGTCGGGCTGGACGTCGACGGTGACGTCCTCGTACATCGTCGAGCGCAGCTTGGCCGGCGTGAAGTAGTTGTACGTGCGGCTCTTCGAGCTCGGGAAGTCCAAGGCGCCGGCCTCGGAGTCCGTGAACTCGATCTTGGGGAAGCTGCGCGTCTTCTGGTCGGTGATGTCCGCCATGTCAGTCAACTCCGTTGTTGTGTGTGGACGGGATGGGTGGTGGGTGAGGCACGGTCAGGCACGGTCAGGCGCGGTCAGGCGCGGTCAGGCACCGTTAGGGCAGCGTCAGGTCGTGATCGGGCTGGTGAACTTGTCGTAGAAGACCTGGTCCTTGGGGACGCCCTGCTGGTCGAGCAGCGTCAGCGCGGCGTCGACCATCGGCGGCGGCCCGCACAGGTAGACCTCGCAGCGGTGGATCTCCGGCTCGCGCCGCTCCACCACCTCGGTGACGTTGCCGGACTCCGGGAGGAAGCCGAGCGGCATACCCTCGCCCGCCTCGGGCAGTGACTCGGACAGTGACTCGGAAGGCAGTGACTCGGAGAGGCACACGACGAACTCGAAGTCGGTCAGCGACTCCCCCAGCTGCGTGATCTCCTCGACGAGGAAGAGGTCCGCGGCCGTCCGTGCGCCGTAGTAGAAGCGGACCGGCCGGGTGTTGCCGGTCTCCTTCATATGCCGCAGGAGCGACAGGATGGGGGCCATCCCGGCGCCGCCGCCGATGCAGACCACCGGCAGGACGTGCCCCTCCTTGAGGGTGAACGAGCCGTACGGTCCGGTCAGCTGGAGCTCGTCCCCCACAGACAGGCCGTCCTCGAGCAGCCCCGAGAACCTTCCGCCCGGGTACTTCTTGATGAGGAACTCGACCTCGCCCGGCGTCGACTGCGTCGTGGCCATGGAGAACGAGCGGTGCTCGTCGGTGCCCGGGATGCCGATGTCGGAGTACTGCCCCGGCTTGAACTCGTAGACCTCGGGCTCGATCGCCTTGAGCCGCAACGAGACGATGTCGCGTGTCATCGGCTCGATCGCGGTCACCTCGGTCCGGACCTGCTGGATCGCGAACCCGCCGAGCAGCTCGTCCTCGTCGAAGTTGAGCAGCTCGATCGTGCAGTCGCTGAAGGCGTGTGCCCGGCAGAGCAGGACGTATCCCTCGTTGACCTCCGCGTCGTTGCAGGCGAAGGTCGAGTAGCGCTCCATCTGCAGGTCGCCGTCGAGGACGTACGACTTGCAGGCAGAGCACTGGCCTTCGCGGCACCCGTGCATGAGATGGATCCCCTGACGGAACGCGGCATCGAGGATCTTCTCGTCCTCGCCGACCTCCATCTCGATGTCGACCGGCTCGAAGTAGATCTTGTGTCTGTCAGCCACGAGGGCCTCCTCACGCTGGCTCTGGCTGTGGGCTGCTGGTGGGGGCTGGCGGCGGCACTCATCCCTGGCGACGCCGCCAGCCCGGTTTGGCGTGCCGGTCAGGCGACGGCCTTGGTGCCGTTGGCGCGGTAGTCGGCGATGTGCGCCTCGCGCTCGGCGTCGGACATCTGGTTCAGCAGCACGTTCGGGCTGTTGAACGTGTTGCCACGGACGTCGTCGAGGGTCCACAGCTTCTTCGGGTCGTCGAGGTCCAGGTGCGGCTGCCCGATGAGTGTCTTGCCGTCGTCGCGCACGTAGCCGAGGTCCGACACGATGTCGGCCAGGTCCTTGCCGTGGTGCAGGGTCTCCCACTCGCGGAACCCGGTCAGCCGGCCCATGTTCGGCGTCGCGCGGCCCTCGTACTCACCGCGGAACGCGACGGCGTCGGTCCAGTGGCAGGTCTCCGAGCAGTAGGTGCGCCACTGCCCGTCGACCTGGTCGACGACGATGTCCTCGTGGATGAGTGCCGGCACCATGCACGTCCAGCAGCGGTGCGGGTACTGGTAGCCCACGTCCTCGAAGGCGATCGGCTTGTTGCGCCCGGGGTAGGCGAGGCGGTTGTAGGCCTCCCACCACGTTCCGTACTTGCTGTACCAGCCGGGGTACTTCTCCTCGAACCACTCGAAGTCCTTGTCGGTCATGGCGTCGATGCGCCAGTAGTTGACCGGCCAGCCCGTCGCGAAGAACCGCGCCACCTCGTGGACGTAGCCCTTGTTGACGATCCGGTTCCAGGCCTCCTCGACGAGGTCGTGCGGGATGGTCAGGCCGTACTTCTCGAGCGGCAGCAGGTAGCTGCGGTAGTAGTCGTCGTAGATCCACCGCCGCCACATCTCGGCGTAGGACTCACGCTCCTTGCGGCGGTCCTTGGTGCCGTACTCGATGAACGTGCCGATGGCGGCATCGACGACGCAGTGGTTGTTCCACCACGCGTAGCGCAGGTCGCGCTCGAGCAATGGCCGGTTGCGCTCGTCGGCGAGCGCCATGAGCAGGATCGAGTAGCCGTTGGAGATGTGCCGGGACTCATCCGACTGGACCGAGTGGAAGACGGTCGGCAGCAGGTAGTCGCCGTTGGCGGCGGCCTCGTCGGGCATCGCGACGAAGAGGGTGTTGGTGAACGCCGTCTCGGCGACCACCGTGAGGTAGATGTTGGCGGCCGTGATGGCGTCGCCGGTGATGAACCCCTCGCCGAACTGCCGGCCGATGGTGCCCGCGTAGTTGTTCGCGAAGGCCTTCTCGGTCATGTCGAAGCCGGCCGGGTCGATGTAGTGGTTCATGTACAGCTTCTTGAGGTTCATCTGGATCGTCGAGTGACGGACCTCGTCGATCATCTGCACGGCCAGGCCGTTGTGGATCTCGGGGTTGGGCACCGCGTCGATCGCCATCGGCATGGCCCGGGCGGCCGAGATCTCCGGGAACGGGATGATCGACAGGAACAGCTTCTGCCACTCGAGCCAGCGCTGCTGGACCTGGCGGAACATGTTGCCGCGGATCGCGCCGTCCATCGCCCCGTAGACGCGGTTGTCCTTCTCTTCCTCCATCGGGAAGTAGGACCGCATGATCTGCTTGAGCGGGTCCTTCTTCGGGGCCTTCTCGAACGTGTAGTCCGTGCCGAAGCGGGTCGCGGGCGTCGCGAACGTCGGGTCCCACGACAGCTCGGTGATCTTCGCGTGGGCCTTCGTCAGACTCTGTCTGCTCACTCTTGCCTCCTGGTCTCCGGTCGGTCGTCCTGACCGAGCCGTCCGGCGACGGCGTCGTCTGCCGGGTGAGGTAGAGCGTCACAGCGCCGTGGCGTGACGGCTGTCTCAATGTGAGAGGGCACGTCTGGTATGCCGCCCGCCTCGCTTTCGAGCGGCATATGCCGGCGCGGCGGAGCCGCTTCGAGGCTGGTCGCCGGGTGTCTCACTTTGAGACGCGCCCGCTCGCGGGCGCATCGCAGCCTTGCCCAGGCCGGGCCATGGCCGTGAAAATTGGCACCTGGCACCCGCGACGAGGCGGTTGCGTGCCACGGGAGGTTGGTCCATGGGACACATCGACACCCTCGAGGTCCGAGCTCGGGACGCGTTCCTGCGCTCCGGGCAGGTCGAGCCCAGCGTGCGTGAAGTCGTCGCGCAGTCGTGGCAGCGCAGCTCCAGGGCCGGGGTCAGCCCCACCGGGGTCGAGCCGCGGTACGTCTCCGAGATCAGCGAGTCCGAGCTGATCCCGCTCGTGCGCAACGTCATGAGCCGGGCGGCCGCCGCCCTCGGCGAGGAGCCGGTGAGCATGATCTTCGCCGACCCCGCCGGCAACGTGCTCAACCGGATCTGCACGGACCCCGCGCTCGCCAGGTCCCTGGAGCGGGTCAACCTCACCCCGGGGTTCACGTACGCCGAGGAGCTCGTGGGGACCAACGGCATCGGCACCGCACTCACCCTGCGCACCCCGACCCTCATCGTCGGATCCGAGCACTTCGCCGAGCCGCTGATGATGTTCGCGTGCGCCGGAGCGCCCGTCGTGCATCCCATCCACGGCACCCTCGTCGGCGTCCTCGACCTCACCTGCGGGGCTTCCGCCTCCAACGAGCTCCTGCTCGCCTACGCCCGCTCGATCGCAGCGCAGATCGAGGACGCGCTGCTGGCCACGGTCTCGGCGTCCGAGCTGTCGCTGCTTCGGGACTACCTCGCCGCGTGCAAGCACGCCACCGGGCCGGTCATGGCGCTCGGGCCCGAGATCGTCATGATGAACCGCCTCGCGCAGCAGCGGCTCGACCCCACCGACCGGGTCGCGATCGTCTCGAGGACGAGCGACGCCCTGGGCGAGCTGAGCCCCCGCACCTTCGTCGTGGACCTGCCGAGCGGCGCCGTGGCCCGGCTCGACTACCGTCCCTCGTCGGTGGGCACGAGCCTGGCCGGCGGTGTCTTCCGGATCAACCTCACCGAGCCGGGCTCGGCCCCGCGCCCGACCGGCACGGTCGCACCGATCCCCCTTCCCGGCGTCGTCGGCGTGAGCCCGGAGTGGTCGCGCGTGGCCGGACAGATGCGCGAGGCCCACCGCACCCGTCTGTGGACGGTTCTGCAGGGCGAGCGAGGCGTCGGCAAGTACTCGTTGGCGCGGGCGATCCACCACGCGCAGGCACCGGCTGCCCACCTGCGGACCCTCGATGCGGCGACCGCGAGCGAGGACCCGGGCTCGTGGCTCGAGACCGTGGCCGAGGAGCTCCAGCGTCCCGAGCCGGGGACCATCGTCGTGCGTCGGGTCGAGCTGCTGCCTGCATCGGTGATCGACGCGCTCTCCGAGCTGTTCATGGAGCAGTCCGCGCAGACCACCGAGACCCGTCCCTGGGTGGTCGCCACGCATGACCCGGCCGTCGTCAACCACCAGGTCGAGGCGCAGATCCTCCCCTGCTTCGACCGCACCGTCGTCCTCGAGCCACTCCGGCACCGGCCGCAGGACGTCCGCGTCCTCATTCCCGCGCTGCTGCATGCCCAGGCACCGTCACGTGAGCTGACGATCGGCTCGGCCGCCCTCAACCAGCTGGCGAGACATCCGTGGCCGGGCAACGTCACCCAGCTGCGCGACGTCCTGCGCCGCGTGACCGCGGCCAAGCGGCACGGGCAGATCGAGCTGGCGGACCTGCCCCCGGAGTGCCTCGCCGTCGCCCGCAGGACCCTGACCCCGATCGAGGTCATCGAACGGGACGCCATCACGCGGGCGCTCGCGGACTGCGGCGGGAACAAGGCGCTGGCGGCAGAGCACATCGGGCTCTCGCGGGCGACGATCTACCGCAAGATACGCGACTACGGCATCGACACCCGCAGCTAGCCGGGGAAACCGCTGAGAGCGTGTGCACCGAGCGCCTAGGCTGCCGCCGTGAGGTCGTACTCACGTGACGATGCGTGTGCTCGCGTCGGGGTCGAGCCGGAGTATCTCGACCGACTGCTCGGCCTCGGTGTCCTTGGCCAGGCGGACCCGGCACGCCTCTCACCGGGAGACCTGCGCCGGGTCGTCATGGCGAAGTCGCTCGAGGACGCGGGAATCCCCCTCGAGCACGTGGTGGCCGGGCTCCGGAGCGGTGCGCTCTCGTTCGACTTCCTCGACGGAGCGGCATACGAACGGTTTGCGACCCTGGCCGGGGAGACCTTCCAGCAGGTCAGTGACCGCACCGGCGTCCCGGTGGATCTCGTCATGGCGATTCGGGAGGCCATCGGCTCCGCGCCTCCGTCGCCCGACGACCTCGTGCGCGCGGACGAGATGGACGTCGTGCCGTTCCTCGAGCTGCAGGTGTCCGCCGGGTTCCGCAGGAACGCCATCGAGCACCTGCTGCGGGTCCATGGCGACAGCACCCGCCGGATCGCCGAGGCGGAGGGCGGGTGGTGGAACGCCGAGGTGGTGGAGCCGGCGATCGCTGCCGGTCTGGGGCCCGAGGGCGCGGCCAACGCCGCGTTCGCCGAACGCAGCACCCCGCTGGCCGAGCGTGCCCTGCTCGGCCTCTACCACGCTCAGCAGGCGCGGGCCTGGACCTCGAACCTGATCGAGACCTTCGAGGTCCTCATGGCACAGGCGGGGATCCACAGCCGGCTGGACCGGCCACCGGCGATCTGCTTCCTCGATCTCACCGGGTACACCCGACTGACCCAGGAACGCGGCGACGAGGCAGCCGCGGACCTCGCCGACACCCTGGGCCGGCTGGTGCAGCGCGGCTCCGTGCGGTTCGGCGGCAAGCCGATCAAGTGGCTCGGTGACGGCGTGATGTTCTACTTCCGCGACCCTGGTCCCGGGGTCCGCTCGGCGCTGGAGATGGTCGACGAGGTGGCGGCTGCGGGGCTGCCGCCGGCGCATGTCGGCCTGCACACCGGGCCGGTGCTCTTCCAGCAGGGCGACTACTTCGGCCAGACCGTGAACCTCACCGCGCGCATCGCCGAGTACGCGCGACCGGGCGAGGTGCTCGTCAGCGAGGCCGTCGCAGAGGTCTCGCAGCAGGACGGGATCACGTTCCAGCAGATCGGCGCCGTCGACCTCAAGGGTGTCTCCGGGTCGGTCACCCTGCTGCGAGCCCAGCTTGGCTGAGGACTCTGTCGGCAACCCTGCCCACCGCCACCCCACTGCCTGCCCTTCTTTCACGACCAGCCGGAGGACCTCATGACCGAGATTGCCGAAGACACGTACGCCGCGACCAAGCGCAGCCTGCACGGCCTTGCCGAGCTCGTGCTCGCCGGGCCGCGATGCCGGCAGGGCGGATCCATCGAGCTCAAGGTCCAGGCGCAAGGCTTCCGCACGCGGGACGAACCGGTGATCTCGGTGAGCGGTTCGGCGCTGGTCACCGCCGACCTGACGGTCGAGGTCGACGGTCTGACGTTCGCCGAGGCAGCCACACGCCTTGGGCTCGAGGCGAGCCGGCTGGACGACATCTATCCCGACGGGCCCAAGGTCAGTCCCGACGAGGCCATCTGCCTCGACGCGGAGTCGGTTCGACAGGTTGAGCGCGCGCTCGCCCTGGGCGACCGGGCGTTGCGGACCTTCCTTGAGGGCGCCGACCCGATCCTGTGGCCCGAGCATTTCGACGTCGCGGTCGAGCTCGGCGATGCCACCTATGGCGTCTCCCCCGGTGACCGCTACGACGCCCGGCCCTACGCCTACGTCTCCAGGTCGGGACCCTTCACGGGCGAGTTCTGGAACGCGCCTTTCGGCGCAGCCAGGCTGCTCGCCGAGCTCGATGGTGTCGACGGCATCGTGGCCTTCTTTCGTCAGGGGGCCGACGCCGCGGGGACGCGGCCGACCTGACCACACGGCATACGCCATCGGCCGAATCGCCTTGTGCCGTATGCCGTCCGGGCGTGTCAGCGGACGTGCTCCGTTTACGTCCGGCGGCGTCCGCCGTCTCGGCTCGCGCGCTCGTCGTCACGGTCCCGCAGCTGCCCCAGAAGGTCCTCGCGGAGGGAGGCGATCGTGACCTCGTCGACCCGCCGAAGGCGATGGTAGGACGCCCACCCGTCCAGGACGACCTCCCCCGTCTGGTCGCGCCCCGCGGAGCGGGGGTAGTTGAGGCGCACCCATCCGGACGAGGGCGGGTCGTTGGGCAGCCGCGCCAGGCCATGCAGCGCCGGTTGTCGGTCGGGTGTGAGCACCCACGTGGCCGGTTCGTCCGCGTCGACACCATGGGCGAGCAGCAGCACCCACCCGCCGTCGCCACCGCGCACCGCGTGGAACCGCCACCAGAGGGAGTCGTCGGCGGACGTCTCGGTCTCGTGAATCTCCGCCCGATCCGTCTCGGGCAGCCCGTCGACCGCCTCGGGGTCGACCAGCGCATCCGGGCGGTCGGGCCACTCGAGCAGGATGGCCGTCTCGGGGAGGTAGGTGTCGAGCCAGAGGTTGTCGCGGTCGAAGGCGGTGGCGGGCACCTCGTCGACGACGTAGCGACGCTCAGCGACGCGGCGGCGTCGCACCTCCGCGAAGGCAACATGCCCGACCCCGAAGGCGAGAGCCAGCCCGGCGGGAGCGGCGACCATCCCGACCAGCATCTCTGGGAGATACGCCTCCCCCTCGAACGGGCGGGGCATGGCGTAGAACGTCAGGGCATCGCCGGGCCCGAAGTCGAATCCACATCGCATCCACTGCGTGTACGCGGCGCCACCCTGCACGACCGAGACGTTGCATTCATTGTCCGCCGTGTCCTGGACGGTTCCCTCGTACTTCGTGCTCGTGAACGCCAACAGGCCGGCCAGAACGGCCATGGCGGCGAAGTAGCCGACCACCGCCATGGTCCAGGTCGGCGCCCCGAGCCAGCGCGTCCTCCACGATGTCGCGGACCACTTCGGACCGCTCTCGCTCATCGCTGCGCCGAAGGGTGCACCCCATCGCTCGGGGACGTGGACGGGGTCCACGTTGTCCCGCTCGTCCGTGACCCTGAAGGACGTCGCCGGGTCGACCAGCGACAGTCCCGAGATCGGCACGACCCAGTGGAAGCCCGGACCGAAGATGTGGCCGTCGCCCTCGACGCGTGAGATGCGCGCCCCCTCGGTGTTATCGTCGCCATGCCGCGCGCCGCGCGACACGGGAATGCGGACCGGCCGACCCCTGCGGAGACGCCACGATGCCAGCCGCGGGGCGAGGGTCAGGCGGTACGCAGGCACGACCGCCGCGGCGGCCAGCGGAACCCACGCCGTGAACAGGTCCAGGGCATTCGTGCTCGCGTACACGGACACCCCTCAGCCTATGGCCGTCGCGCAGCCCACCCACCTCAAACGACGAACGACGAGTCCCGTCGAGTGAGCACTCGTCCCAGCGGTCACAGGCCGGCATACCCATGGCGGCTCGGTTCACTTGCGACATCTGCGTTTCATGGCTGCCAGCGGTCTTGGGGGGAGCGCGAGGGGTAACTCCTAGGTATGACCCGCACTATCAGGGAGCTCATCATCGAGCTCGCGCAGGTCGAGGATGCTCTCCGGCACACTCCCCTGCATCGGCCCGGCTCCGGGGCGAACACCTCACTGCCCTACGGCTTCGTCGGGACTGTCAACACCGAGATCATCGAGCTCGCTTCGCGCGAGGAGGCGATCCTGCGCGAGCTGCGTGGTCGCGACAACCATCTCGGCGCCGAGGCCTGAGACGGCGCCGACGCCGTGTGGTGTCCATCTCGATACGTAAACTGTTGGCTCGCTCGCCCGTCGTGATGACTACGCCCACACTGACGGTCTCCCGTTCGACGCGAAGGACTGAGCCGTGCCCGACCGACCTGAGATTGTCTGCATCTGCGGCTCTACCCGGTTTGTGGAGGAGATGAGCGCGGCCAACCGTGATCTGACCTTCGCAGGTGCGATCGTCGTCGCGCCAGCCATCCTCCTGCGCACCGAGGATCACGATGCAGACGAGTTGATCACCAACGACCAGAAGACCGCGCTGGATGCCCTCCACCTGCGCAAGATCGACCTGGCTGACCGGGTTCTGGTCGTCAACCCAGGCGGGTATGTCGGCGAGTCCACGAGCAGGGAGATCGCATACGCCCACGCCGCCGGCAAGCCGGTCTCGTTCACCGATCCCGTCTGACGAGTGGACGCTGTTCCAGTGGCGATAGCTCAGTGTCAGACGAATCTGGCGACGAACTCCCGCGTTTCCCGATCGGTCGAGTAGATCCCGACGCCCAGCATCCCCCGTGTGAGCAGGACCTTGTACACGGTGCGGACCAGGCGGTCGAACTCGGACTCTGTCACCTGCCCTCGACGCCGACTTTCACGTCGTTGACCAAGGAACCATCCTGCCGCGGGTCCCTCCACCCAGTCGATGAACTCGAGTGACCCGCCGCAGCGGAACTGCGCGTCGAGATCGATGTGCGTCACCGCGATGCCCCTCTCCTGCGCCGCGGCCGTGATATCGCGGACGGTCCCCATCTCGCCCGGTCGGACGACGTGGTTCTCATCGAGAAGAAACACCGGAACGCGCGCGGCAGAATGCAGCTCGTCGGCCGCGGCTGCTCCGTCGCCGGCGGCAAGAACGACTGCAAAAACGCCAGCCAGTCGGCGACCGCCACCGTCGAACGGCACTGGGCTCGCGAGAGTAGATGGTGTCTTTCTTGCCGATTCCGATGTACGTAAAGGGCGTCGAGAGGACTCTTTAGAGGGGAAGGACCGTTCGTATCGAGGAGTCCACCGTGTCGAGCCACGTCGCCGAAGGCAGCAAGAGGGCCCGTTTGTTGGATGCTGTGGCCTACCAGCAAGCCACTCGCGAGTGCGACGTCATCATGAAGGGCGGTATCACCAGCGGGGTGCTGTATCCCCTTGCGGTGTGTGAGCTGGCAACTGCCTATCGACTTCGCAATGTCGGGGGCACGTCGGCGGGAGCCATCGCAGCCGCGGCAGCCGCGGCTGCCGAGCATGGGCGTTCGTCCCAACTCCCAGGCAGCGGATTCCCGGGACTTGCCGCCCTGCCGGACTGGCTCGGCGCCGACGACAACCTCGTCAACCTGTTCCGACCGCCCAGGAGCACGCGCCGCCTCCATGGCCTACTGCTCCGTGCGGTCAAGCCCGGTGCGAGCCGGCTCGGCCTGCTCGTCGGGGTGGTCGCTGCCTCCTTCCAGTCGCGGCGATGGTGGATGCCGGTCGGGGGTCTGCTGCCGGGGGCGCTGCTCGTGACGGCTCTTCTTGTTGCCGACGCGACGTCGCCTCTCACCTGGATCGGTGTGGTTGTCGCGCTGCTGCTGGCCGTCATCGGGTTGGTCGTCGGAGCGGCGGCCGCGGTGGCGCTGGATGGGGGCGAGGCGATCGAGGGGAACATGTTCGGCCTCGTCTCCGGATCCAAGGCCTACGACGGCGGGGACTCACTCTCGGACTGGCTTGCCGACAGGCTGGATGCGCTCGCCGGGCACGACTCGGCCCGGGGGCCGTTGACGTTCGGGGATCTCTGGGAGGCGCCAGTCGGCGAACAGCCCGCAGTGAACCTGGAGATGCAGACGACCAACGTGACCGAGGGGCGGCCGTATCGGCTGCCTTACGACCTGGGCGACCGTTTCTGGTTCGACCCGGAACAGTTCCGACAGCTGTTTCCAGATCGGGTGGTGCAGCACTTGATCGACAAGGGCGGCGACAGGAACGCACAGGGGTTGGTGCCCCTTCCGCCGGCCCAGGATCTTCCAGTGGTGGTGGCCACTCGGATGAGCTTGAGCTTTCCGATCCTCATCTCCGCCGTCCCGCTTCACACCGTCGACCGATCCATGCAACACGGCACCGAGGAGGTCTTCGAACCGTCATGGTTCTCGGACGGCGGCATCACGTCGAACTTCCCGATCTCCTACTTCGACGCGATGCTGCCGTCGCGCCCGACGTTCGGGATCAACCTGCGCCTCTTCCACCCCGCGCATCCGATCAACGAAGACGACGAATGCGCGAACGTGTGGATGCCGCGGACGAACAGCAGCGGACTGCTCGAGTCCTGGTCACGCCCGCCGCAAGGTCAAGGGCTGCGCAGGGTCGCTTGGTTCCTGCACAGCATCCTCGATGCGATGCAGAACTGGGTCGACAACGCCCAGATGCGAGTCCCCGGATATCGCGACCGCGTGGTGCACATCTCGCATACCAAGAATGAGGGCGGCATGAACCTCGCGATGCCGCCGGAGGTGCTCACCAAGCTGTCCGAACGGGGACGTTGTGCTGGCGAGCGGCTCGTCAGCTACTACACGAACCCGCCGGACCCGCCCTCAGCCGGTCCGAGGAGGCGGGTGGTGTCCTGGGAGAACCATCGCCGGATCCGACTGCGCACCTCGATGGCCCTCATGTCCGGCGCGATCGTGTCGCTGTCCAAGCGCTTCGACGAGTCGTACGCCAAAGACCTTGACGGCCCGCTGAACGCCGCTCCCAGCTATCCGTTCACGAACCAGAGCCAGCAGGCCCTTGCCAAGTCGTTCATGGCGGGGCTCGGCGAGCTGGCACAGGCGATCGAGAAGGCCGATGCGCAGGGAGAGAACGTCGACCTGAGCGTCAAGGCGCCGAGTCCCGCTCCCACACTTCGCATCGCACCAGGCGCGAGGACTCCAAAAGCGCGACCAACGACCGGGCAGGACGACAAGGAGGCCAGCCGACCATGAGGATCGCATCGTTCAACGTCGAGAATCTCTTCGCCCGGCCGAAGGCGATGGACGCCCAGGAGGCGGACGACGCAACCCGGAAGAAGATCCTGGGCGCACACGCGAGGATCTCCGAGCTCTTCGAGCGCGAATCCTATGCGGGAGTCGAGCCCGAGATCCTGGCGGAGCTCGACACGCTGGGAGTACTCAACGATGACGAGGGCACGTTCGTGCGGCTGCGCAAGCTGCGGGGCTCACTACTGCGTCGGCCGATGAGCGGGCCGGTAACCCTGGTGGCCACGGGACGCGCCAGCTGGGTTGGGTGGGTCGAGCTGAAGACGGTCGCGGTGAACGTGCAGGCCACCGAGAACACCGCCCGCGTCATCACCGAGCTGGGGGCGCACGTGCTGACCGTGGTCGAAGCCGACAACCGCCCGGGACTCGACATGTTCTCCGTCGCCATGCTGCCGGCCGTCGGCGGCACGGCATACCCCGAGGTGATGGTCGTCGAAGGCAACGACACACGGGGCATCGACGTGGGCTGCATGGCCGCCGATGGGTACAACCTGGTGCAGCTCCGCACGCACATCTTCGACACCGACGCGCAAGGGCCGGTCTTCTCGCGCGACTGCTGCGAGTACCACTTCGAGACGCCCCAGAAGAACCGTCTCGTCATTCTCGCGAACCATTTCAAGTCCAAGGGCTACGCCTCGAAGGGCGACCCCATCGGCGCGAAGCGGCGCAAGCGCCAAGCCACCCGCGTTGCGGCAATCTACAAGCGGCTGCGGGCCGAGGGTATCGAGTTCATCGCCATCACAGGCGATCTCAACGACGACCCCTCCAGTGCCGCTCTGCGTCCGCTGGTCAACAACAAGGACCTCACTGATGTCAGCGAGCACCCCGCATTCGACTGGAACCACCGCAAGGGGACATACGGCTCCGGAAACGAGAAGGACAAGATCGACTACATCCTGATGTCGCCCCCGCTCTTCGCCAAGGTCACCGGAGGGGGCGTGTTCCGCAAGGGTGTCTACCGCGGGCCACGCACCAAGGACCCGTGGGACGTCTTCCCGACGCTGGAGAAGAAGGAGCAGGAGGCGTCCGACCACGCGGCCATCTACGCCGACCTCACCGACTTCTAGGCGAGCCTCACCTGAAGGTCCATGCCGAGGATGCCACCCAGTCGCTCCGCCTCCTGCTGAATGGCCTCGTCGGGTCGCCTCCGACCGCTCTGCCAGGAGATCGCGAGCGAGTCGCCCTTGCGCGCCCACGTGCCACTGACCACGCCGCCGGCGATGATCGGGTTGGCCTTGCGGGTCATGGCATCCCGCAGCGGGGCAGGGGTAACACCAACGTCCTTGGTGCCGGGGCCCATCACCCACTGGTCGTGGCCCGGAAGGAACCGCACGGCCTCCGACGGCCGCGCCGCAGTGAGCGACTCGACGTCCTCAGACACGACGTATGCCGTCATGCCCCCGACATCGACACCCGCCAGCCGGTCGCCGAGTCCCGAGATCCAACGGTCGAGCCGCTTGCGGCCGGCGCTCAGCCCGTTGCCGAGCCAGTAGTGCAGGTGGTCGAGCGTCGCCGGCCCGTAGGTCCGCAGATACGCCGTGATGGCGCGCGGACCCGCGTCCTCCAGGTCGGGGATGCCAGCCCACCGCGGGTTGCGGTCGAGCCGCTGAAAGGTGTGCTGGCCGTCGCGCGGTGGACCGAAGCTCATGTCCCCTTGCCACGTCAACGGCTTGATCAGCGTGCCCGCACCATCGTCGAAGACCGGTTTCAGGTGCCGGTACTCTCGACGCCGCGCCAGCGCGCCGCCGAGCTCGGCGATGGTCAGTGGCCCGTCGCTCAGCGCGTCCCGGACCGCAGCCCGGAAGTCCGGCCAGTCCTGCGGCGCAAGGCGATAGAAGTCCACCCAGCTCGGCAGCTCCCACTGCCGCCCGGCCGACCGCAGCGCGAGGTAGATGCCGCCGTCCTCGGGCGAGAGGTAGTGCATCGACCCCCGGAACGCGAAAGCCTTGACCACCGACCCGTCCGCCAGGGCCGTCGCGAGGTCGCCGGGACGCGACGTCGTGCTCCGGGTGCCGACGGCGAGATCGGCGAGCGACTCGTCCATGGACAGCACGGCACCGAGCCGTCGCACGACGCCGGCCGCCGACGCGGGCCCGAGCGGGTCGAGCAGGTGCCGCCCCATCCGCCACGCAAGTGCCTGCGGCCACGTGGCCGTGGCCTCGATCGCTGAGGTCATTTCCGCATACTCGCACCGAATCCGGACGGAAGACGTCCGGAGGCCGTTCGCTCACGCCGGCGGACAGAAGAGGACGGTATGCCGCTCGGCTGGCGCAAGCGGCATACCGTCCTCGGGTTTGTGGCAGGTCCCGCCCGGTGGGCGGAACCATTCACCAAGGTGGCGGCTAGCTGACTGCCACGAACTGGTGGTTGAAGTTCTGCGAGCTGCCGTCAGGCCGGTATCGCGACTCGGTGTTGCCGGCGATATCGGTGGAGAACCACCGCACCTCGGTCCGAGCGTTGACGGTCACCGCGCCGGCGCCTTCACGGAGCCCCGAGGATGCGAGCTTCGGCGAGCTCAGGGTCGGGCGGCTCCCGTCGAGCGTGTAGTAGACGGTGGACGGCTCGCTCGTGCTGAAGGTGAAGCTGGTCTGGCCGGCCTCCTGCTTGGTCACCACGAGGCTCGACTTGGGCGGGGTCGTGTCGGTCTCGTGGGCCAGGGCCACCTCGAGGATGCCGATCTGGCCGTTCGCGAACTCCATTGCCTCCTGGTGCCCTTCGGCGAACGGCGGCTGGAAGCCGACGGACCGGTAGCTCTTCGTCTGCGGGTCCCACACGTCCGCCCCGACCTCGAAGTCCCAGCCGATGATGCCGTGGTTGTACCAGAGCTCGTCGGCGGAGTTGCCCGCGGCTGAGTAGAGGACGTCGATGACCGGACCGGTCTGGCCGGGCCAGATCGCGGTGCCGCGCCAGGCCTTGACCGCGCTGAGGATGTGGTCGGAGGCGGCCCAGAAGAACTCCTCGGTGCCGAGCTCGACCGGTGGCAGCGGGATGCGCCCGGCGGCCTTGTAGGCGCCCGGAGGCCACATGAAGTAGCCGCCATAGGAGTGCGTGTTCATCGCGAACTTGATGTTCGGGAAGGTCTCCGCGAGCCACACCTCGTTGCGGGCCTCCGGCTCCGACAGCTCAGCTGGGCCGGAGTAGGTGCCCGACGTGCAGCTCGTCGTGGACGCGCCCGTATAGCCGTCGAACGCGGACCCGACCGAGAAGTTGCGGTTGATGTCGACACCCCACGAGGTGCGACGCGCGGGGTCGGAGTTCGCCGCGTCGCAGTAGTTCGTCATGTTCTTCCGCTGGGAGGCGAAGTCATACATGCTGTAGTGCGCGCCATCGGGGTTCATGGACGGCACGATGAAGATGTCGAGGTTGTCGACGAGTTTCCGGGTCGTCGGGTCGAGCTGGTAGTTGCGCAGCAGCCGCTCCGCCGCCTCGACACAGACGAGCGGAGTGACCCACTCGCGGGCGTGCTCCTGGCAGTAGAGGAAGACACCGGTCTTCGACCCGTTGCGGGTCTTGCCGATCCGAAGAGCCTGCATCTGGAACGGCTCTCGCGAGACCGATGCCGGCGCGTTGAGGTTGTCGGTCAGGCGGGTGCTCGCGGCGGCGGCCACGACACCTGCGCCGGCGTTGCCGCGGTAGGTGCTCGCGACCATCAGGGCGTTGGCGCTCGGGTTGGCGTTGATCGCACTGACGACCTGCGCCGCGGTCGAGGTGAGCGCACCGGAGCCGTTGGTGGCCAGGGTGACCGTGACGGCCTCGCCGGCGACCGAGACGCTGAGCGGCGAGCTCGCTGCGCCCGGGTTGACGAGGGCGACGCGGAGGTCGTTGCCGCCCTCGGACCCGTAGGCCTTCGAGGTGACGTAGAAGGTGCTGGCGGTCGCCGTGCCGAACTGGGCCTGCGCCGCCCGGCGGTAGCCGTTCGTCTTGTTCGGCAGGTCGACGAGCTCGGTCAGCGATGGGAACTCGGCGGCGAGCGACTTGATCCGGCCGTAGACCTCGGTCGGGTCCATGTAGTGGTCGACGAAGTCGGTGACGTAGTGCGGGCTCGGCGCCTTCCGCGCCGCACCGAGCCACTGCGTGACGGCGGCCGTGGCCGTGCCGCCCTCGGTGCTCGTGATGCGGACCTGCGACGGCTCCACGGAGATGGGGATGGGCGCATTGAAGCGGTGGTACATGTACTGGCCGTCGTCGACGAAGCGCGACATGGTCGCGCTGCCACCGGATCCCATTGCGGTGCCGGGGCCCGAGTCCCATTGCACCGTCAGGATGTTCTCGGCGGTCGGGGCGTCGGTCTTGACCTCCACCGAGATGAACCGCTGGTCGTCCAGCGACGTGAACCACTCGGACCGAAGCACGGTCAGTGAGTCGGTGCTGGCCAGGGCCTGAGCCTCGGCGGAGATCGCGGCGGAGCGCTGGGTCCGCAGACCAGCGACGTCCGACGGAGTCGTGATGGCGTCCCCGACGCGATATCCGAGCTGGCTGATCTCTTGTGCCTCAGTGGGATTCGCGACCACGTGGATCTCGACCCCACCATCGACGGGACGGGTGTACTCGGTGAGGTCGAAGCCGAGGCCGGCGAGCCGGTCGATGGCGGCTCCGTCCGGGACGATGACCTTGAGGAGGGAGGCCTCGGCTGGCTCGTCGCTCACCGTGTCAGCAGGCTGGCTGGCGGAGGTGTCTGCGAACGCGGAGCCGGTCGCCAGTGCGGGCGCGAGCCCGGCGACAAGGGCTCCAGCGACCAGCACGGATACGAGGCGTGGAGGATGTTTCATGGGCCACTTCCCTTTCGGCGCAAAGGAGCAAACCTGGAGCGGCCAGTATCGACCGGGCCCGGGAGGGCGGCAACATGTGCAGCGGCGTGCAACAAACTCTGTCCACTCGCCTGTCAAGTGGACAAGTCGGACGCCGTTACAGGGGCTTGTGTGGCCTTGGCGGCCTTCGGTGAACCAGACCATCGGTGGGTGCCGGCACGACGCTTCCGTCGAGCGTGACCAGCGGCGGCATCGGCTGGCCCAGCGGACCCGATCACGGCGCACTGGGATCGGGCTGGGGCAGCGGGTCAGGTGGTGTCGGCTGAGTGACGACGTCGCCGGGCGCCGGTGGGAGCGGCCGGTCGAGGCCCGGGTCGACCAGGTGCGCCAGCGACGGGGCATCGTCGACGCGTGGGACCTGCATCGGCGGCAGGCCGAGCAGGTCGATGATCGTCTTGGGAATGCTGGCGTGCGAGTGCCATTGGGCGTCGATGTGCTGACCGACCTTGCCGCCGAACATGACCAGCGGGACGCGCGAACCTCCGATGGCGGCATACCCGTCCGGGTGCAGCGCGTCGGGGACCGTCTCGATGGCCGGGGTCGGCACCGAGTCGGCGTAGCCGCCCCAGTCGTCCCAGGTGAGCACGAAGGTGGTGTCCTGCCAGCCACCGCCGTCGATGACAGCCTGGACCCGCTGCCACACGAGGTCATGGCCTTTGGTGACGTAGTCGGGGTGGCTGACGAAGGGAGGGTGCTCGTCGTACCCCGCCGGGCTCCACACGTAGCAGACCTGTGGAAGGGTGCCGGCCTTGGCCATCGGGACGAACTGGCTGGGCGGGAGCACGTTGGCGTTGCCGGGCGCCGTGGTCAACGAGGCGTAGAACTTGGTGGGGTAGCCGGACTGGTCGGGAAAGGCCGCCCACCCGACCCCCGCGGTCTGCGCGACGGTGAAGATCGACGGCAGGTCCCAGACTGGGTGCGGGCCGGTGAACGGCGGGTTCTTCAACGTCGGCATCTGCCCGCCGACCGCGAGCATGTGACCCGGCGTCGAGTTCGACCCCGACCCGAAATGGTGGTCGCAGAAGACGAACTGCTTGGCCAGCCAGGCGTAGAACGGGATCACGACGTCGGTGTCCACCTGTGCCGGAAGCGCCGGGTAGTCGCCCATCGAGTAGTGCACCCACGCGTTGCGGTCGTGAGGCTGGTCGAAGTCCGGGGGGCTGGCGAGCAGCGCCCCGTTGTTCGCGACGACGGCGCCCCACGCCGCCATCGTCGCGAAGTAGAAGTCCGTCGTCTTGTTCTCCTGAAGGAACACGATGACCCGGTGCCCAGGAATTCCGTTCATGTATGCCGCCTCCCGGCCTCAGATGACGCGGTCCGCCGGCGATCCTGGTCAGGGACGGCCAGGCATGGAGACATCTACGGGCTCGCCGTCGACGATCACGGTCGCGGGTCCCCAGAAGCAGACGAGGTCCTTGACCGGGAGCGCATCGTGGAGCGGATCGGGGTAGAACCAGGCCACGTCAGGGGCGTCGTCCGCACTGAGGTACGAGGCGACTCCCTTGTAGGCGCAGACCGTGTGCGTGTCCGAGGGCGTCAGCAGGTCCATCCGGATGTCCTCGCGCGGGAGGTACCACCGCACCGGCAGCTGCGTCTCGATCAGCATCAGAGGCCGGGTCGACTCCGCGACGGTGACCCCACCGACGTGGACCTGGACGTGGCGGTCACTGCGCAGCACGTCGATCCGCTTGAACGGGTCGTGCGGATGGGCCATCACCGGCTCGTCCTCCTCCATCCACGTGAAGGGCTCCCAGCGCACCAGGACCCGGCCATCGAGGTCGGGATCATCAGGCCGGAAGGCCACCTCACCACGGCCCTCCAGATGGAGTGACCGGCCCGGCACCGTGTGCCAGTCGTTGTGCAGAGGCGGCAGCACCGGAGCGGAGAGCTCGGGCACCGGGGACGGGTCGTGCTCGGTCAGCTCCAGGTGAAGATCACCCGGTGGCACGGCATACCAAGGGACGACGCGGCGCGGCTCGTAGACGAGGACGGCGTCGCGGGTGTCCATGGCCGTCTGACCGTCGAGGAGTGCCCGCAGTCGCTTCGGAGTGGCGGTGTAGCGAAGCTCGGTGAGCCCGCTGAACCACTGCTGGTTCAGGTCCATGGCCATGCATTCAGCATGAGCACGCCCGTGGCCGTCTGCAAGCAGGCTTCGTATGCCGCAGGGCTCGCCGGGCGCCGTCCGCGGCTGAGTGGTTCGGCGCGTCCTTCGCGCTGACCTCTCAGGGTGAAACCAGCGTCGAGGAGTATGACTCGGGCATGGCCGCCGGACCCCGCCCCACGCGCCGCGCCGTCATGACGGCCGCCGCGGTGGCACTCGGGTCGGTCGGCCTCGACGCGTGCGACACCCCGCCGCCGCCGTCGCCGTCAGCCTCGCCGTCAGCCTCGCCGACGACGGCCGGCCACCCGACGACGACCTCACCGACCGCGCCCGGCTCGCCCGCCGGCATACCGACCGGGTCGAGCGCGGCCGCGCCCGCGGTGCTCGAGTCGACTGGACCCGACATCCAGACGGGACCCGCAGGCGCGCCCCGCGTCGCGCTCACGTTCCACGGGGCAGGCCCGGCCGAGCTCACGCTCCGCGTGCTGGACATCACGCGAGCACACGGCGCGAAGGTGACCGTGTTCGCCGTCGGCACGTGGTTGCAGGCGAGCCCGAGCCTCGGCCGGGCGATCCTCGCGGGCGGTCACGACCTGGGCAACCACACGTACAGCCACCAGCCCATGAAGCGCCTCACGCCCGCCGAGGCGGACCTCGAGGTGAGCCGTGGCGCTGCTGCGGTAGCGGCGGTCCGCGGCAGTGCGGGCCTGCTCTTCCGGCCGTCCGGCACCCGGCTGAGCACTGGCACGATTCGCGCGGCCGCGCTCGCAGCGGGCTACCACCGGTGCATCTCGTACGACGTCGACCCGCTCGACTACCTCGACCCGGGCGCGGCGGCGGTCCGCGACCGGACCCTGGCCGCCGTCCGGCCCGGGAGCATCGTCAGCCTGCACCTCGGACACGCCGGGACGGCGGCGGCCCTGCCCGGCATCCTCGACGGCCTGCAGCAACGCGGGCTTTCCGCGG
This sequence comes from Monashia sp. NPDC004114, assembly GCF_053603855.1. Taxonomy (NCBI): domain Bacteria; kingdom Bacillati; phylum Actinomycetota; class Actinomycetes; order Micrococcales; family Intrasporangiaceae; genus Intrasporangium; species Monashia sp. NPDC004114. The sequence goes on from NZ_JBSGGK010000001.1 coordinate 65,688, forward strand.
AGACGATGACCGAGCTGCTGGCTGGGACCAGATGAGGCGGGCGTGACCAACCGGACGCGACCAACCGGGCGCGACCAACCGGGCGCGACCAACCGGGCGTGTCCCGGCATGCCGTTCGACGGCACGATGCGCTTGCCGGTTGGGCCCGCTTCCCGGTCGTCTTCCGGCTCGCTGTGATGCAGGTTCCACCAATTCGTGAGTTGACTATCAGGGGATGGTGTCAGGATGTCCCTCGGTTCGTGTGTGCGAGCCGATGAGAGGCCCCGATGACCCAACCAGACGCGCACGATCCGGCGCCGCAGACTCGGAATGCCCTGCGCCGTCAGTCGATTGCGGCCTTCCGTCGCGCGCTCGGGCTGACCGCCCTCGGCACCATCCTTCCGGGAGCGGGCCTTACGCAGACCCGCAGCCGCAAGGCCGGCTGGACCCTGCTCGCCATCACGATCCTCGGGATCGCCGCTGCGGCGTACTACGTATTCACGACCGGTGTGACGAACGTGGCGCTGTCCCTCCTCGCTCGGCCCTCGGCCCTGCAGGCGCTGACCATCGGCTCCATCGCCGGTGGTCTGCTGTGGTGCGGCTCGATCATCCTCACCGCGGTCCGGTCGCGGCCGGCGAGGCTCGACCGCACGCGGACAGTCATCCTCGCCGGCTTCACGACGCTCATGGTGTCCGCGGTCGCCGCGGGCTGCTTCAAGGTCGCCGAGTATGCCGCGATGACCCAGAGCACCATCACGACCGTCTTCGACACCACGCCCGATCTTCCTGTCCTGCCTGGCCACGGCACCCCGGCCGCCGAGAATGAGGACCCGTGGGCCGGCCAGTCCCGCGTCAACATCCTGCTGCTCGGCTCCGACGCCGGCGTGGGCCGGACCGGCACCAGAACCGACTCGATGATCGTTGCCAGCATCGACACCAAGACCGGCCGGACGGCACTGATCTCGCTGCCGCGCAACCTGCTTCGCGCACCGCTGCCCAAGAACAGCCCGCTGCGGGGGCTCTATCCGAGCGGCGTGTACGGCGCCCCGAGCTGCTACCGGCTCCAGCGGGACCCGAGCCATTCCGACTACTGCTCGCTCAACGCGGTCTGGACCGAGGCCGACCAATGGCACGCCGACCACCCGGGCTCCTATGCCGGCGTCCGGGTGCCGGGACGACAGGAGATCCGTGACGTCATCCAGGAGATCGTCGGCCTGCGGATCGACCACATCGTCGTCATCGACCTCAAAGGCTTCCAGCAGCTTGTCGACGCCATGGGCGGCATCTACATCGACGTGAAGCCCAGCGGCACCGGGCTGCCTCTGCCGATCGAAGGCCACAGCGACGGCCACGGCGGCGTCGTCGGCGAGACGGGCTTCTTCAAGACCGGCTACCAGCACCTCAACGGCTACTACGCACTCTGGTACGCCCGCACCCGGGCCGCGGACGACGACTACTTCCGGCAGCAGCGTCAGCGCTGCGTCATCAAGGCGATTGTCAACCAGGTCAACCCCGCCCGCATGCTGGGCGAGTACCCGAGGCTGCTGCAGATCGCCAGGGACAACATCTACACGGACATCCCGGCCCAGAGCCTGCCGGCATTCGTCGACCTCATCGAACGCGTCCAGAAGTCGACAATCACGAGCGTCGCTCTCACCGCGGCGCAGGGCATCGACAGCAGCGACCCCGACTACGCCCGGATCCGTCGACTCGTCGACAAGGGCGTCACGGCGCCGGTCCCACCCAAGCCTTCGTCGCCCGCTACATCGACGACGTCCACGTCGTCATCCTCCACGTCCACGCACTCAGCAACGAAGCCCCCGAGCCGGACGGCGACGACCCAGCCGGCCTCCGAGTGCGACTGACAGGGACATCTTCCACGACTGGAGCCGAGCGCCGCGGCGCGTCAGCCGGCCGCACGAGCCGTACGCCGGCCACGCTCGGGCGCCGTCAGCATATGTTGACGACCATCTAGCGTCAGCATATGCTGACATCATGGAATCCACACTCCAGGTAGCCGAGGGCGCGGCCAGTAACGATCCCGAGGTCGGCCTGCGCGCGGTCGCCGCGCTTCGCGCCCTCGCCGAGCGCTTGGAGCTGCTTCAGGTCCGGCAGGCGCGGGAGCTCGGCTGGTCGTGGCAGGAGATCGCCACGCGCCTCGGCGTCACCAAGCAGACCATCCACCGCAAGTACGGCCGCGTGATCGGGGGCTGACGATGTTCGAACGCTTCACCGACACGGCCCGCGGCATCGTCGTCCGGGCCCAGGACGATGCCCGGCGGCTGGGGCATGACTTCATCGGAAGCGAGCACCTGCTCCTCGCGGTAGCGGCGACCGACGAGCCGGCCGGCGCAGTCCTGCGCGGCTCCGGCATCACGCCCGAGCGCGTCGAAGCGGAGATCCTGCGTACCGTCGGGCGAGGCCCGGCAGCCGACCCGCTGAGCGGACTCGACCGAGAGGCGCTGGCCTTCATCGGCATCGACCTGGACGTCGTCCGAGCCAGGATCGAAGCGGCGTTCGGTCAGGACGATCCCACCCGAGACCATCTCGCCGCGCGCCGCGGCAGGCGACCCACACGCGGAAAGGGGCCGCTGGCCGAGATTGCCCGCCGCGCCCGGCGCAGACGCGGCCGCAGCGACGAGTCCCTGGTCGCTGGCTCGGCTTACTGCGCCCACCTGCGGTTCACCCCGCGGTCCAAACAGAGCCTGGAGCTGGCGCTCCGTGAGGCGAAAGCGCTGCACGACAACTACATCGGCGTCGAGCACCTCACGCTCGGTCTGCTTGCCATGCAGGAGGGCACCGTTCCGGGGATCCTGTCGACGCTTGGCTCACCGGCGATGTCGCTGCGCGCCGCCGTCCTCGCCACGTATCGGAAGGCGAGCTGAGCTGCGCCGGCCCAGCCGACGCACCCGTGTCGGGCGGCGACAGTCCTGGCCCGGCCAGGGCACGCCGACCAGACGATGACCCCTCACGGCGCCATGGACGGAGGCATCATGCCTCGCACCGAGAAGCCGCCGTCGCACTCGACCACGGCTCCCGTGGTCGCGGCCGCGTTGACGCGCGACGCGAGCTGGACGAAGTGGCCCGTGTAGTCAGCCGGGTCGGGCAGGAACTGCATCGGCAGCAGGGCGCGTGCCAGCTGGTCGAGGTCAGGCATCGAGTCCAGGGTGCGGTCGGCCATGCCCATCGCGCCGGGGCCGCGGATGTCGGTGCGCATGAAGCCCGGCGCGACGCCGTTGACGCGGACGTGCGGCGCGAGCTCGAAGGCCAGCTGTTCGACCAGGCCGACGACGGCGTGCTTCGAGGCGGTGTAGACGACGCCGCCGATGCCGGCGTTTCGGACTGCCAACGAGGCAGTCAGCACGACGCTGCCACCTGATGCGATGAGGGCGTCCACCGCGGCCTTGATGCCGAGGATGTAGGCCTTGACGTTCACCGCGAACAGCTCGTCGAAGCCGCGGCCGAGTGCCTCCATCGGAGTGTCCACCAGGCGAGCGCCATAGTCGAACAGGCCCGCATTGCCCACGAACGTGTCGAGCCGGCCGAACGCTGAGAGAGCCGCGTCGACCGCCCGTTCGTTGTCAGCGGCAACGGTGACATCGCCCACCACGCCCACCACGCTGCCGCCGTGGGCGGACTCCACCGCGGCGACCCGCTCCGGGTTCCGGTCGAACGCGAGCACCCGTGCGCCCTCTGCCACGAACCGGTCCACCAGGGCACGCCCCAACCCCGACCCGGCGCCCGAGATGAGCGCCACGTCACCTTCCAGCCAGCCCATACTGTCCTCCCTTGTCGTCCGCCGGCAGCGCGCCGGCGTAGCCTTCGACCACTTCGAGTGCACGCAGTGCCAGCGTCACCGGGTCTGCTTCCCGGAGAGGCTCATTCGCCTCCAGGAGATGTTCACGTCCGCCCGAGGCCGACCGGACGGCCGCCAGGTCGTCGGCCTGACGCTGGGTGGTCACGGCTCCGCACGAGCTGCGCAGCCTCGTGGCCTCGCGGAGCAGGACGGCAGCGGTGCGCGGGTCGGCCTCTGCCAGGACGGTGGCGGCCCCGACGAGCGACTCGGCAACACCGAGGTGGTCCCCCATGTCGCGTCGTAGCTCGAGGGCGACGCGGTGCACCCGGGCCGCCTCCGGGACCCGGCCCGCGGCCAGGCTCACGCACGCCAGCCCCCACATGCTGTTGCCGCGATGGCGGGGGGCCGCCTCCGTGACGGGGTGCTCCTCACCCGCGCGGAACTGGTCAGCAGCCGCCTCCAGCCGGCCGCGGGCCAGGGCCACCACGCCCAGGACCCATCGCGGAAAGGTCGATCGCATGGCGTGTCCGAGGGTGGTCATCGCCAGTGCGGACTCCGCCAGCCGTTCGGCCGCGGCGTGGTCCCGCCGCTCCAGAGCGATGCAGGCCTGGGTGCAGAGCACACCTGCGATCTCGGCAGGTGCCGCCAGTCCTTGCGCGACGACGAGGGCGCGCTGCGCGTCCACGTCCGCCTCCGGGAAGCGGCTCTGCCGAAGGAGGCTCTCGGCCCGCAGGCGCAGAGAGCTGGACAGCGTCCTGCGGTTGCCGAGGTCCTCGGCCAGCTCCACCGCCTCCGAGGCAAGCCGCTCGGCAGTGGCCAGGTCGCCGGTGAGGAGGGAGACCCAGCCGAGCTCGCACAGCAGCAGGGGACGGGCCGACAGGTCGCCGATCGTCGAGGCGAGACCGAGCGCCCGGCCGTAGAGATCCATCGCCTGCTCGTAGCGACCGACCCACAGGTCGATCTCCGCCCGCGAGCCGAACAACAGGCGCAGCAGCTGGTCATCCTGGGCGTGCTCCGCGGAGAGGATCGCTCGGTCGAGCAGGTCACCCGCCTCGTCCTGCCGACCGCGGCTGCCCGATGCGATCGCGAGGCTGCGCAGTATGCCGGCTGCCACCCTCTCGTCGCCCGCTCGCTCGGCGTGTCCGAGGGCTTCCTGCCAGAGCTCCTGCGCGCCGTCGAGGTCGGATCCCCGGAAGGCGACATACCCCTGCCCGGAACGGGAGCGCGCGAGGGTGACCTCGTCGTTGTGACGCGTGGCGATCTCGACCGCGTGCTGGAGACACTCCTTCGCGGCGGTCGTCTCGCCCTTGAGGATCAAGAGGTTCCCGAGGGCGGCCAGGGCCGGTCCGCGAAGCGGTTCGTGGAGTGGTTCGTGGAGGGGTTCGTGGAGGGGTTCGGCTCCATCGGGCAGGTCGAGCGCCTGACGCAGGTGGGCGACCCCGGCGCTCCAGTCCCCGTGCGAGACCCAGAACGGCGCCATGGCCGCAGCGGTGCGGATCGCGCGGTCGGTGTCCCCCGCGCTCACGGCGGTGGCCAGCGCCTGACGGATGTTGTCCAGGTCTGCCAGCAGATCGGCTCTCGCCTGATCGTGCCCGCGCAGGCCGAGGTCGTGGCCGAGGGTCTCGGCGCGGCGGGCGAACCACTCGCGGTGGCGCGAGGCCAGCTCGTCGGCCTCCCCCGACCCGGTCAGCTCGAGACCTGCCAGCTCGTGCACCGAGTCGAGCATCGTCCAGCGCTCCATGTCGTCGCCGGAGGACAGCAGGGAGCCACGACGCAGCCTTCGGAGCAGCTGCGGGACGGACCGTTCACTCAGAGGTGGCACGCCGCATACGGCTCTCGCTGCGTCGATCGTGCCGGTGCGCGCGAAGGTGGCCAGGCGGGCGAAGAGCAGGCGCTCGTCGGGCCCGAGCAGGTCCAGGCTCCACTCGAGCGCTGCTCGAAGCGTCTGGTGACGACCTGGCGCGGTCCGGCGACCGTAGGTGAGCAGCGAGAAGCGGTCCGACAGTCCGTCGAGGACGCCGGTCAGGGAGGTGTCCGCCAGCGCTGCCGCGGCGAGCTCGATGGCCAGCGGTAGGCCGTCGACGTGCCGCACGATCGCTGCGACGTCGGCCGCGTTCACGTCGGAGACTCGAAAACCCGGGCGCACCAATGCCGCTCGCTGCTCGAACAGGCGGACAGCGGCGTCTGCCTCCACGTCCTTCGCGGTGTTCGCGGCCGCGGGGTCGGGAACGGGAAGGGGGCTGAGGCGCCAGACGACTTCGCCGTCGATCGCCAGGGGCTCCCGGCTCGTGGCAAGGACTGCCAGGTGCGGGCTCCGCTGAGTCAGCTCTTCGGTGAAGGCCGCGACCGCGTCGAGCACCTGCTCGCAGTTGTCCAGCACGAGGATGGCGGACCTGCCGGAGAGGTCGTCGATCACCAGGTCCTCGAGGCTGCGCCCGGGCACCTCCGACACCTGGCGGACGGCGGCGATCGCGCTGGCGACGGCCTGCCGATCTGTCGCTGCGGCCAGCTCGACCAGCCAGGCGCCGTCGTCGAACTCGTCCATCACGTCGAACGCGACCTGCACCGCCAGGCGCGTCTTGCCCACCCCGCCCAGCCCGACGACGGTCACGACCCCCGTCTGGCGAATGAGGTCGGCCAGGCCGCGCCGCTCGTCATCCCGGCCCACGAAGGCCGCCCTGTGGAACGGCAGGTTGTGCTGGACTACGCCGTGGACCCGCAGCGCCGGGAACTCGCGTCGAAGCTCGGGGTGGCACACCTGAAGCAGGCGGGCGGGTGCCGTGAAGCCTCGGAGCTGGAAGGACCCGAGCACGGACAGCGTCACGTCCGCCGGTAGGTCCGCTGCCACCGCGGTTGCCGTCGCCTCCGAGAGCAGGATCTGGCCGCCATGCGCCGCCGCGCAGATCCGCGCGGCCTGATGGAGCCCCAGCGAGACGTAGTTGTCCCCCGTCGGCGCCGCCTTGGCGGTGTGCAGCCCCATCCGCACGCGGATCTCGGCACCGGGCGGCCACGGGTGGGCCCACAGCGCGCGCTGGCCGTCGACACACCCGCGCAGAGCCTCGGCGGCGTCGTCGAACGCCATCACGAGAGCGTCGCCTTCGGTGGCGACCTCGACGCCGCGATGGGCAGCGAAGGCCTCTCTGAGCAGGCCCGTGTGGATGGCGAGGAGGCCGACGTAGTCATCGCCCAGCTCCCGGAAGAGCCGCGTGGACGACTCGATGTCAGTCATGACGAACGTGACAATCCCGGCAGGCAACCGGCGTTGTGCCTCAGCCGCCTGCACCGTGGGACTGTCCAACGCGCCTCCGACCGGCGACTCGCCGTCATGACGAGGTTCGATTAGGTCCGGTTGAGACGAAAGATAGCCCGGGGACGGCGCGGCCGTATGCGGATTCTGGTTGCTGCGCGCGGGCAGCCTCCCACACATCAGAGGCCAGGTGCCCAGCGTTCGGTCAGCTCACGGCATACGGCTGTCTGATGATGGTGCGCAGCTTCTCCGGTGCCGACCGGCGGGGATCGCCGATGTAGATCTCGTGGTGCTTGTGGCTGTGGCCAGGGCCATCGAAGGTGAACCCCTGCTCTCGGATGAACTCGTGCAGTCGGGCGATCGTCGGCGCCTCGGTGGCATACGGCCCTACGTGCAGCACCTGCGCGGCGGCCCCTTCCTCGAAGGAGACCAGCCTCAGCTGCGTGGCAGCAGCGATGGACTTCTTCGCCGCGGCCTCCTGCGCGAGGCGTGCGACGAGGTCAGCCGTCACGGCGTCGGGTTGGCGGATCATCATGGTCCAGTCCCACGCCGACTTGTCGCCTGTCAGAAAGGTGCTCATGTCCTCGGCCCACCAGAGCCCTTCGAGCGGGGAGACCTTGAAGTCCGGGCCACCGGCCTTCTTGAGGGCGAACTTGGCTGCATAGGACACCGAGTACAACGCCTGGACCGCCGCGGCATAGGCGGGGCTGGTGTTCGGGTCGCCGTGCCCGTCGAGGCACAAGAACGTGAGGCGTGGCACCCGCACCAGTCGTGGTGTGGTCGTGGCGCGGTACAGCAGGTCGATGTGCTCGCTGTCAGCCGTGATCGTCATGAGTGCCTCCTGCTCCCAGACTGCTGGGCGTCGACAGGAGCGCGCCAGTGCCGAAGGGCCCATGACTCACGACGTCATCGGCTCAGCTCGTGGCCTGCGGCCTCGTATCAGGCGAAGCGGCGCAGGCGTCTGGAATGCAGACCGACCCGCCGACGAGGCGACAGCCAGTAGAGCCCGCGAGCAGGTCGCAGACATGAGGAGTGATCGAAAGATGACACTGAACGGGTCCATGCTCGGCGACATTCTCGGCGCGGCCGGAGCACGCGGCGGCCAGATCGCGAGCCTCGACGAGCTCGCTCGCGGCGCCACCGAGGCGATGCGACTGGGCGGGATGAACACCGTCAACCGGTGCGCCGGATTCCTGTCCCAGACCATCCAGGAGTCCGCCTTCCTGCGCACCACCAGGGAGTTCGGCCGTGGCAAGGGCCGCGCCTATTTCCCCTACTACGGGCGCACGTTCATCCAGGTCACCTGGAAGGACAACTACCAGCGGTTCGGAGCGTGGGCTCACGGTCGCCGGCTCGTGGACACCGACGACTTCTTCGTCCGCAACGAGGATGAGCTGGCCGACCTGAAGTGGGCGTGGCTCGGGGGCCTGTGGTACTTCACCGCCAACCACGGCTGGGGGCGCACTCTCGTGCAGATCTGCGACTCGGGCAACATCAAGTCGATCTCGAACGCGGTCAACCGGGGTGACCCGTCCTCGTCGAAGGACCCGGCAGGCCTGCAGACCCGACGGCTGCTGTGGGACGCAGCGCACGACAAGGGGACCGCTATCGTCCCGAGCGTCGCAGCCCAGGTTCCGGACCACGCAGGGGTGGTCCTGAGCGGGCGCGTTCACGTGGTTCAACCGGGCGACACCCTCAGCGAGCTGGCGGCTCGCTTCGGCACGAGCGTCGGAACTCTGCAGCGGCTGAACAACATTCAGGACGCGGACCTCCTCAGAGTCGGACAGGTCCTGCACATTCCCGGGACCGCCACTGCGGGCACGCCTGGGGTGGCATCACCGCAGTTCTACACCTTGAAGCGCGGTGACACGCTCAGCGCGGTTGCCCGCCGGTTCGGCACGACCGTCGCTCGGCTGGTCAGGCTCAACGGCATCGCCGACGCGAACACCGTCCCCGCGGGGCTGCGGATCCGGATCGCTTGAGCGGACCCACCCGCTGACGCTGGTGGCCGGGTTGCCTGTCTCGCCTCGGAGGTCGAGGCTGGTGCTCATGGAGATGCGTAGGCTCGGACGCCTCGGACACCTGAGCTCGGTACTCATCTACGGCGCGGCGGCACTGGGCGATGTGACCCAGGATGTGGCCGACCGATCGATCCAGGAGGCACTCGACGGCGGCATCAACCACTTCGACGTGGCGGCCAGCTACGGGGATGCCGAGCTGCGCCTCGGTCCCTGGATGCCGCAGATCCGTGACCGGATCTTCCTGGCGACCAAGACGGGCCAGCGCGCCAAGGACGCGGCCTGGCAGGAGATCAACGCCTCGTTGGAACGGCTCCAGACGGACCGTGTCGACCTGCTGCAGCTGCACGCGATCGGCGACCTGGCGGAGCTCGACGCTGCCACCGGGACGGACGGGGCGCTCGAGGCGGCGGTGCGCGCGCAGAGCGAGGGCCTGGTCGGCGCGGTCGGCATCACCGGTCACGGTCGTGATGCGGCCGCAACCCACCGAGAGGCCCTACGTCGCTACCCCTTCGCGACGGTGCTGACGCCGCTCAACCCGGTGCTCTGGCGCGCCGAGCAGTTCCGCACCGACTACACGGCCCTCGTCGAGGAGGTCCGCCGCCAGGACGCGGGTCTGATGACGATCAAGGCCGTCTCGCGTCGCAACTGGCCGGACGGCGCCGAGCACTCGCACACGACCTGGTACGAGCCCTACCACGACCAGGAACGGATCACGGCGACAGTGTCCTGGGTCCTGTCCCACACAGAGGTGACGGGCCTCGCCACCGCTGGCGACGTCCGACTTCTCGGCATGACCCTCGAGGCCGAGAGGAACCGCGTCCTCGTTCCGGAGGCCGAAAGCCAGCTGGTCGGCGACCAGGCCTACGCATCACCGTTCATCTCGATGCCCTTCTGACCCGTCAGGATCCGCCAGCCCCGCGACACCGCCAGACCCGGGACGCCGCCACACCCGCGAGACACCCTCGGGCCAGGTGGAGGTGGACGCCGTCGCGGCCCTGTGATTCTGCTCCGCATTCCGGAGCAGAATCACAGGGCACGGCGAGGAGCCTGGTCGCTACTCGATGACGTGTCCGTCGGGTGCGATGAGGTGGCCCTGCCGGGCCTTGCGCAGCTCGGTCTCGTTGCGGATCTCGCGGAAGCGCTGGTCGGTGAGCGGGTACTTCCAGAAGATCAGCATCGCGATGGCGGCAGCGAGGGCGGGCAGGAGGCCGATGGTGACCCGGATCGCCAGGATCGCCGAGTCGGGCTGGTCCGGGCTGGGCACCGCGGCCGACGCAGAGACGTAGCCACCGAAGGCCAGGGCCGCGGCGCCGACCGCGCCACCGATCGACTGGGTGATCTTGCGCGTGAAGGAGAACACGGCATACGTCGCTCCCTCGGAGCGCGAGCCGGACCGCCACTCGCCGTACTCGACCGTGTCGGCCTCCAGGCCGAACATCACGGTGTTGATGAGGGCAGCACCGATTCCCTTGACTCCCATGAAGATCAGCGCCGGCGCGATGGCACCGGTGGGGGTGAAGAAGAGAGCCAGGCCACCGCCGACGGTGAACAGGCCACACCACTGGAAGAGCGCCTTCTTGCCGAACCGGTCGACCAGCTTCGGGATGAAGGGAGCCGCGACGATGGAGATTCCGCTGTTGACGAGCGTGATCGGGCCGAGCCACATGATGTCGCCCATGACGTACTGCGCGTAGAACGCCGAGGCGCCGCCGACCGCGAAGAGCCCGACGAGGTAGAAGAAGCTCGAGGCGCAGAGGTAGCCGAGCGGGCGGTTGTGCCGCAGCGTCTCCCACGTGTCCCGCAAGGACACCCGCGGCTGGGTCCTGACGACCTGCTCGCGGCAGAGGAAGAACGTGATGAGGTATGCCGCCGTCCCCACGGCGACGAAGAGCAGCGTCGTCTGGGTGAAGATCGCCTGGGCCTGCTCCCGGTACTCCGCGGGCGAGAGGGCCTTCCGGTGAGCCTTCAGGTCAGAGATCTGGGGCGCGATGATGTACGTCAGTACGACGCCGCCGACCGCACCGCCGAAGAACCGCGATGCCACCAGCTTGGCCCGCTCCTTGACCGACTGGGTCATCGCCGAGGCGAGGGAGCCGTAAGGGATGTTGACGAGCGAGTAGACCAGTCCCAGAGCGGCATACGTGACGTAGGCGTAGAGCAGCTTCGCGCCGTCGTCGATCGACTCGGGCATGTGGAAGGTGAGGAAGCTGAGGAACAGCAGCGGCACGGCGCCGAAGAGCAGGAAGGGGCGGAACTTGCCGAAGCGCGTCATGGTGCGGTCGACGAGGCGCCCGGCGAAGATGTCGGCGACGGCGTCCCAGAGCCGCACGACGAAGAACATCGTGGCTACGGCCGCGGCCGAGAGCCCGGCGACATCGGTGTAGTAGTAGAGCAGGAACGCGGTGCTGAGGGAGAAGGCCAGGTTGTTGGCGAAGTCGCCGAAACCATAGCCGGCGACCGAGCGCTTGGGCAGCCGCTCGTCGATGAACTTCTGAGCGATCTGCTCTGTGGTGATGGTGGCCATCAGCCGAACTCCTTTGTGGGCCAAGGCATTTCTGCCGGGTAGTGCCTCAAGTACAGGGCCGCTGGGCCGTGCGCGGCAATCAGTTGCCGCTTGTTGCCGGTGATGTGCCGGCGACGACGGAATCTGGCTGTGTCACAGCGCTGCCCGGCGCTCGATGTCCTCGACCTGGCCGGCCACCAGGGTCGCGAGCGACGGGTCGAGGCGGAGCCAACCGAGGACAGCGGCAACCGCCTCGGCGACCGACCCTCCGGCCAGCCCCCGGACCTCGTCAGCCAGCGCGTCGGTCACCGGCGCCCCGTGTCCGCGCAGGTGTGCGACCCACGCGGCGACGAGCCGCGTGCCGCCCGAGGCCGACCGGCCGGCGGCGAGCTCGGCCCGGATGACCGGGACGGCGCGAATCCTGACCTTCTGCGAGCCGTCGGCGGCGATCTGGGCGAGCCGGTGACGGATGCTCTTGTTGCGGAAGCGCTCGAGCAGCGCCGACCGGTAGTCCACGACCTCATGGGCCGGCAGCTCCAGATGCGGTGCCGCGGCGTCCCACCACTGCTCGACCCACGATCTCACCGTCGGGTCGTCGATCGCGTCAGCGACGGTCTCGTGCCCCAACACGGACCCCGCGTAGGCCATGAGCGAATGGGAGCCGTTGAGCAGCCACAGTTTTCGCTGCTCGAAGGGACGCACATCGTCCACGAACCGCGCGCCAGCATCCTCCCAGCGCGGTCGGCCGGCCGGGAAGTCGCCAGCCAGCACCCACTCGGAGAATGGCTCGGTCGGCACCGGAGCCGCGTCGTCGTAGCCGGTCTGCGTCGCGGCCTCCTGCCGGTCGGACGCGGTCGTTTGCGGCGTGATGCGGTCGACCATCGTCGTCACGAAGGACACGTGCTCGCCGATCCACGCCCCGATAGACGGGTCAACGTGGGCCGCAAGGTCGCTCACGATCCGTGACACCATGGCGCCGTTCTCGGGGACGTTGTCGTTGGGAACGATCGCAATGGCGCCCGCAGCCGCCGCTCGTCGCGCGAGCAGCCCCGCGACGAGCCGACCGGGTGTGGTCGTGACCACACCGTTGACTGGATCTGCCTGCAGCGCACCGATATCCGTGGCCACATCCGCCGAGTCGACATCCAGGGACCCGTCGACTCGGCGACGGTAGCCTGCCTCCGTGACGGTCAACGTGACGACGCCGACGAGCGGGTCGGCGAAGTACGCGCGCAGCTCCGCCAGATCGGCACCCGGGTGGACCGCACTCAGGCTGGACACGACTTCGGCACGAAGTCCCTGCGGCCCCTTGACGAGCAGCGTGTAGAGCCCGTCCTGGGCAGAGAGCGCGTCGGCAACGTCGGCGGACCGGCCCGTGAAGGCAGCGATCCCCCACTCCCCCGCGTCCAATGCGTGTTCGGTGTACCAGGCCGCGTGCGCGCGGAAGAAGTTGCCCACCCCGAGGTGCACGTGGCGCACCGGCGCCGGCCGGCGCCCGGCGACCGAGCGGCTCAGCGCGTGACCGACGCCGGCGGACACCGCGGGTTCGCCGCGCTCGGGTGCCGCGGCATACGACGCCTCAGAGCTCTTGGAGCCGGTCACAGCTTGAACGCCTTCCGCGGGATGCTCGTGACCAGGTCGACCGCGGTCTCGGCCGCCTCGTCCTCCTCCAGCCGGTGCTCCGCGACGAGCTGCGCGAGGTATGCCGCGTCGAGCCGTCGCGACATGTCGTGCCGTGCCGGGATGGACAGGAACGCCCTGGTGTCGTCGATGAACCCCGACGTCCGGTAGAAGCCCGCCGTCTCGGTCACGGCACCACGGAACCGGCGCACCGCCTCCGGGGCGTCCAGGAACCACCAGGGGGCTCCGACGAAGACGCTCGGGTAGAAGCCGGCCAGCGGTGCCAGCTCCCGCGAGAAGACGGTCTCGTCGAGCGTGAAGAGGACGAGGTGGAAGCCCGGCTCGGTCCCGTAGCGGTCGAGGAGGGGCTTCAGGCCTCGCGTGAACTCCGCGGCGACCGGGATGTCGTGGCCCGTGTCGGAGCCGAGACGGCGCGCGGTCGGCCCATGATGGTCGCGGTGCACGCCCGGGTGGAGCGTCATGACGAGGCCGTCCTCGACCGACATGCGGGCCATCTCGAGCAGCATGTGCCGGCGGAACGCGGTCGCCTCTCGCGGGCTGGCGACTCCACGCAAGGCCCGGTCGTAGATGGCGGCCGCATCCGAGGGGGCGAGCGCGAGAGTCACGGCGTCGGCGTGGCTGTGGTCGGCCGACACGGCGCCCTGCTCGATGAAGAAGCGGCGCCGCTCCTCGAGCGCGGCGAGGTACCCGGCATACGACCCTGTGTCGATGCCGCTCGCCCGGGCCAGGTCGGTCATCACACCGGGGAAGTCGGGGCGGGCCGGCTCTAGATACCGGTCCGGCCGGAAGGTGGGCACGACCCGGTGGCCGAAGCTCGGGTCGTCCCGGAGGCGACGGTGGTGGTGCAGGTCGTGCGCGGGGTCGTCCGTCGTGGCGAGGACATCGATGCCGAAGCGACGCATCAAGGCACGCGGCCGGAGCTCCGGGGCGGCAAGGCGTTCGGCGATCGCGTCGTAGATCTGGTCGGCCGTCTCTGCCGTCAGCCGCTGGGTCACGCCGAAGACGTCACCGAGCACCGCCTCCATCCAGAAACGGCTGGGCGTGCCGCGGAAGGCAGCCCAGTGCTCGCCGAGCAGCCGCCAGGCCCGGCGTGAGCCGGCCTCGTCGAGGGGGCTGCCGACGCCGAGATCCTCGAGCGACACGCCCTGAGCGTGCAGCAGCCGGAAGACATAGTGGTCGGGCGACACCAGCAGCGAGGTCGGGTCGCGGAAGGGTGTGTCGTCGGCGAGCCACTCGGCAGGGACGTGCCCGTGCGGGGAGACGATCGGCAGGTCCCGCACGACCGCATACAGCCGGCGCGCGATGTCACGGGTCGCGGGGTCGGCGGGGAAGAGCCGGTCCGGGTTGAGGACGAGGGGTGGGGCTGCTGCGACGGTCGTCATGCGCTCCATGGTCGACCGGCGCGCTTCTCGGACGCCACGTGTTGCCACGAGTTGCCCGGGCGCCTTGTCACGTCGCAGGGCTGGGCGGACAGTGGGGCGCATGACCACGACCCAGCAGACCGGGCCTCCGATGGCGCCGCCGCTCGATGAGGCGCCCGAGCAGGCGGCCCGCCGAGCGGCACGGCTCGGCGACGAGCACGGCGTCCTGACCTCGGAGCAGGTGCGCGGCTTCATCGCGGCGCAGCTCGCGGCAACAGATGTCGACGGCAAGAGCGTGTGCATCCTCGTGCCTGACGGCACCCGCACCTGCCCCATGCCGCTCCTCGTCGGCGCCGTCCACGAGGCCCTGCACGGCAGGGTCAGCCGCCTGACGACCCTGGTCGCGCTCGGCACGCACCAGCCGATGAGCGAGGAGGCCCTCGGGAAGCACCTCGGGTACGAGCCGGGCCGGCTCGAGGAGACCTACCCCGGCATGACCGTGGTCAACCACGAGTGGTGGAAGCCGGAGACGTTCGCCGACCTCGGCACGATCCCGGCCGCGCGCCTGGCCGAGCTGTCCGAAGGGCGCCTGAGCCAGGACGTCCGCGTGCTGCTGAACCGCGCGGTCGTCGAGCACGACGTCGCCCTCGTCGTCGGGCCGGTGCTGCCGCACGAGGTCGTGGGCATCTCGGGCGGGAACAAGTACTTCTTCCCCGGGGTCGCCGGGCAGGAGATCATCGACGTCTCGCACTGGATCGGCGCGCTCATCACATCAGCCGAGATCATCGGCACCACCGCGGTGACCCCGGTGCGGGCCCTCATCAACGAGGGCGCCGCTCTCGTGCCGGCGGAGAAGCTCGCTTTCTGCGTCGTCGGCGCCAGCGGCTCGCTCGACCTGCACTCGATCTCGTTCGGGGACACCGTCGCCTCGTGGGCCAGCGCCGCCCAGGTGTGCGCCGCGACCCATGTCCACTACCTCGACGAGCCGGTGCGCCGAGTGATCTCGATCATCCCGGCGATGTACGAGGACATCTGGACGGGCGCAAAGGGCTTCTACAAGCTGGAGCCCGCGGTCGCAGACGGCGGCGAGGTCATCCTCTATGCCCCGCACATCACCGAGATCTCGACCAGCCACCCGGAGATCAACGAGATCGGCTACCACTGCCGTGACTACTTCGTGAAGCAGTGGGACCGCTTCAAGCACATCCACTGGGGAACGCTCGCGCACTCGACCCACCTCGGGGGCGCCGGGACGTATGACGCCGAGACGGGCGAGGAGCGGATGCGGGTCAGGGTGACCCTGGCGACGCGGATCCCCGAGGACGTATGCCGTGCCGCAAACCTCGGCTACGTCGACCCGGAGTCGATCGACGTCGCTGCCGAGGCCGAGGCCGGGTCGTTCGTCGTGCCCGACGCGGGCGAGGTCCTCTTCCGGCTGCGCTGACCGGTCGAGCGGCGCACGACGAGCCGGACCGGCATGACGATCGGCTCCCGGCTCGGCACGGCGCCACCGACCATGGCGACGAGGTTCCGCACGCCGGTCGTGCCCATCGCGTGCAGGGGTGCGGCGACCGTGGTGAGCTCGGGCTCGGTGATCTCTGCCAGAAGCGTGTTGTCGAACCCGACGATGCTGACCTCGCCGGGCACCGCGACCCCCAGCCGGAGCAGGCCCTTGAGGACGCCGATGGCGATGACGTCGTTGTAGGCGATGACGGCGGTGGCGCCCTGTTCCGCGACCTCGCGGGCCTTGCCGAACCCGGCCTGGACAGTCGGCGTGTTGGACGGCCCGACCCGCCGCAGCCGTATGTCGAGCTCGTATGCCGCCTCGCGCAGCGCCTGCCAGCGGGTCCCGTCCGTCCAGCTCGCCTCCGGCCCCGCCACATACGTGATGGACTCGTGGCCGAGCTCCGCCAGATGCTCGACGGCGCGGCGCACACCGCGGGCGTTGTCGACGAGGATGCTCGGCACCTCGGGCAGGCGGCGATTGAGCACGACGACGGGCTTCTGCTTGGCCATCATGCGGATTGCCTGGTCGGACATGCGTGAGCTCGCGAGCAGAACCCCCTCGACCGCGCGGAGCTCGCGCTCGGTCCACTCGCGCTCGAGCTGTGCGTCCTCCTGCGTGTGGGAGAGAAGGACGGTGTAGCCAAGCTCCCCGGCCGCCTCGTGCGCACCGCGGATGATGTCGGCATAGAAGGGGTTCGTGATGTCGGTGACGACCAGGGCCAGCGACCTGGTCCGCGAGGTGACCAGCCCGGGGAGGGCACCCGAGCGGTAGCCCAGCGCCTCGGCCGCCTCGAAGATCCGGGCCGCCGTCTCCGCGTTGACCCGCCCCGGCCTGGCGAACGCGCGCGACACCGTCGACGCCGCCACGCCGGCAGCCTGCGCCACGTCGTAGATCGTGGGACGACGGTCCATCTCGTCAATCTAGGAACCATGGCAACTGGTGGCAATCGCTCGCCCCCGTGCGCGGACGGGTGACTCAATGGAAAGAACCCCGACCGCTTCACGAAAGGCCTCTGATGCTGCGCCCCCAGGACACGACCACCCGAGAGACCAAGCGCCTCGACGGCATCTGGGCCTTCCAGCTCGACGTCGGCGCGGAGGGCCGCGAGGCCGGCTGGTACCGCGGAGCCCTCCCCTCGCCACGCGACATGGCCGTCCCGGCCAGCTTCAACGACCTCACCGCCGACGCCGCGGTCAGGGACTTCGTGGGCGACATCTGGTACCAGCGCACGGTGCACGTGCCGCGTGGCTGGGCCGGTCAGCGTGTCGTGCTCCACCTCGAGTCGGCCACCCATCGCGCGACCGTGTGGGTCGACGACCACGAGGTGGTGAGCCACGAGGGCGGATACACGCCGTTCGAGGCCGACATCACGGAGCTCGTCACGCCCGGGCAGCCGGTCCGCATCACGGCACTCGTCAACAACACGCTGAGCTTCCAGTCCATCCCGCCAGGGGTGATCGAGCAGACCCCTTCTGGACCGGCGCAGCGCTACTGGCACGATTTCTTCAACTTCGCCGGCATCCACCGCTCGGTGTGGCTCGTCGCCACCCCCTCGGCCCGCATCGAGGACGTCACGGTCGTCACCGGCTTCGAGGGGAACACCGGTTCGGTCGACTACCGCGTCGAGGCTGCGGAAGCCGACGGGCTCGAGGTCTCCGTCGCGCTCGTCGACGCCCTCGGACGGGAGGTCGCCACCGGACGCGGCGCGACCGGGTCGCTCAGTGTCCCCGACGTCCACCTGTGGGCGCCGGGCCACGGCTACCTCTACGACCTCGAGGTCCGCCTCGTCGGCGGTGCGGGCGCCATCGTCGACAGCTACCACCAACCCGTCGGGATCCGCACCGTGGAGGTCCGCGGCACGGAGTTCCTCATCAACGGAGACCCGTTCTACTTCAAGGGTTTCGGTATGCACGAGGACCACGCGACCATCGGCAAGGCGCACAGCCCCGCCCACCTCGTCCAGGACTTCGAGCTGCTCGAGTGGATCGGCGCCAACTCGTTCCGCACCTCGCACTACCCGTACTCCGAGGACGTCCTGGACTACGCCGACCGCCACGGCATCGTCGTCATCGACGAGACGGCTGCGGTCGGGCTCAACATGGGTCTCGGGGGCGGCATCTTCGGGGGGCAGGGCTACACGACCTTCTCGCCGGAGACTGTCAACGACGCCACCCGCGAGGTGCACGCCCAAGCGATCCGAGAGCTGGTCGCCCGGGACAGGAACCACCCCAGCGTCGTCGTGTGGTCGATCGCGAACGAGCCGGAGTCCGACACGCAGGGCGCCGAGGACTACTTCCGCCCGTTGTTCGATGTCGCGCGTCAAGCCGACCCGACGAGGCCGGTCGGTTTCGTCAACGTCATGCTCTCGCCCTACGGGACCTGCCGCGTCTCGCAGTTCGCGGACGTCCTCATGCTCAACCGCTACTACGGGTGGTACGTCAACACCGGCGACCTCGCCGGCGCCGAGCTCGCGTGGACGGCCGAGCTCGAGGGCTGGGCCTCCGAGGGAAAGCCGATCATCATCACCGAGTACGGCGCCGACACGCTGGCCGGCAACCACTCGCTGACGCCACAGCCGTGGAGCGAGGAGTACCAGGTCGGCTACCTCGAGATGAACCACCGGGTCTTCGACGCCTGCGATGCCGTCGTGGGCGAACAGGTCTGGAACTTCGCCGACTTCGCGACGACCTCCGGGATCATGCGGGTGGACGGCAACAAGAAGGGCGTCTTCACCCGCGACCGCCGGCCGAAGGCCGCCGCCTTCGCGCTCCGCCGCCGCTGGCGCAAGGACGCCTGACCGCACCCGCAGCGACACGGCATACTTCATCCAACCGGCATACCGTCAACGTCCTTCTCCTCCAAAGGAGCCCATCGTGAGCAATCTCGCCGACATCGGAGTGACCGGCCTCGCCGTCATGGGCAGCAACCTGGCCCGCAATCTCGCCCGTCATGGCCACGCCGTCGCGCTGCACAACCGCTCGCCCGAGCGGACCCGCGCCCTCATCGAGCAACACGGCTCGGAGGGCTCGTTCATGCCGTCGGAGGCGACCAAGGACTTCGTCGCCTCGCTCGCACGCCCCCGGCGGATCATCATCATGGTCAAGGCCGGCGGTCCGACCGACGCCGTCATCGACGAGCTCGTCCCGCTGCTCGAAGAGGGCGACATCGTCGTCGACGGTGGCAACGCGCACTTCGAGGACACCCGGCGCCGCGAGGCCGCGCTGCGTGAGCACGGCCTGCACTTCGTCGGCACCGGCATCTCCGGTGGGGAGGTCGGGGCGCTAGAGGGGCCCTCGATCATGCCGGGCGGCTCGAAGGAGTCGTATGCCGCGCTCGGGCCGATCCTCGAGTCGATCGCCGCGCAGGTCGACGGCGAGCCCTGTTGCGCCTGGATGGGGCCGGACGGTGCGGGGCACTTCGTCAAGATGGTGCACAACGGCATCGAGTACGCCGACATGCAGTTCATCGCCGAGGCCTACGACGTGCTGTCGGCCGCCGGTCTCACGGCCGCCGAGGTCGCCGACGTGTTCCGCGAGTGGAACACCGGCGAGCTCGACTCCTTCCTCGTCGAGATCACTGCGGACGTGCTCTCCCAGGTCGACGCGGCCACCGGACGACCCCTCGTCGAGGTGATCGTCGACGCCGCCGAGCAGAAGGGCACCGGTCGCTGGACCGTCCAGACCGCCCTGGAGCTCGGCGTGCCCGTGTCGGTGATCGCGGAGTCAGTCTTCGCACGGTCGGCGTCCGGTGACACGGCCGTGCGCGACGCGGCTCGCGGGGTGCTGACCGGGCCGGATCGTCTTGTCCCCGTTGCAGATCGGCAGCGGCTGGTCGACGACGTCCGCGACGCACTGTGGTCCTCGAAGGTCGTGGCGTACGCCCAAGGGCTCGAGCAGATCCGCAAGGCGAGCGAGGAGTACGACTGGGGCGTCGACATCGCCACGGTCGCTCGCATCTGGCGCGGCGGCTGCATCATCCGGGCTCGCCTGCTCGCGCAGATCAGCGACGAGTACGCCGCCGGTGGACTCCGCACGCTCCTCGTCGCACCGAGCATCGCCGCGGGCCTGGCAGGCCGTCAGGACGCATGGCGCCGCGTCATCGGGCTCGCCACGACGGCGGGCGTGCCGGTGCCCGGATTCTCCAGCGCGCTCGGCTACTACGACACGGTGCGAGCCTCGCGGCTGCCCGCCGCCCTCGTCCAAGGCCTGCGCGACAACTTCGGCGCGCACACCTACGGCCGCGTCGACCGCCCAGGTGCCTTCCACACGCTGTGGTCGGGTGACCGAAGCGAGGTCGAGGCGTAAGGATGGGGAGATGACCACTCCCGCGCGTGGGCCTCAGAGTGTGAGTGTCGACCTACCCGAGCCTCTGGGCGCGCTCGCCGAGCAGGTGACCGACTCCATCCGTCGCCGTATGCCGACCGGCTCGGCCGAGCGGCTCGGCGTCGCCTTCTCCGGTGGCGTCGACTCGAGCCTGCTGCTCGCGCTCGCGATCCGGGCTCTCGGCCCCAGCCGAGTCGTCGCCGTGCTCGGGGTCTCTCCGAGCCTGGCGGGCGACGAACGGCGCGGCGCGCACGACGTGGCCGCCCACCTCGGCGTCCCGCTCGTGGAGGTGGCGACCCACGAAGGGGACAACCCGGCATACCGCCGCAACGGCCCCGACCGCTGCTTCCACTGCAAGGACGAGCTCTTCACCCGGATCTCCGACGAGGTCGCTGAGCGGCACGGCCTGTCCGTCCTCGCCTACGGCGAGAACGCCGACGACGCGCGACGGCCGGACCGCCCGGGCTCACGGGCCGCGACGAACCACGCGGTGCTTCGACCGCTCGCCGACGCGGGCCTCACCAAGAGCGACGTGCGCTCGCTCGCCCGCGCCCTCGGGCTGCCCAACGCCGACAAGCCGGCCGCGCCCTGCCTCGCGTCGCGGATCCCGCACTTCACCGAGGTCGATCCGGTGCGGCTTGCGCAGGTCGAGGCGGCCGAGCATGCGCTGCGCGGGCTGGGGTTCGCGGACAGCAGGGTCCGGCACCACGGCGACGTGGCCCGGGTCGAGCTGGACCCGGACGACCTGCCCCGCGCGGTGTCGCCCGAGGTTCGCGGACGACTGGTCGCGGACGTCAAGGCGGCCGGCTTCCGCTTCGTCGCCCTCGACCTCGCCGGCGTGCAGTCCGGCGCCTTCACGCTCCCGCTGGTCGGGACGACCCATGGCCGATGAGCCGGGTACCCAGCTCGACGGGGTCGCCGAGCTGGACCTCGAGCGCGGCGCTCGACGGGGCTATCCCGAGGCTGTCTACTGCGAGGGCAAGACGGCCGACCAGGTGCGTGCCATCGCGCGACGCCTTCGAGCCGCGCACGCGACCGGCGAGACGTCGGGGACACTGCTTTTCACCCGCGCGTCCGCCGAGCACGCGGCTGTGGTCGTCGACGTCTTCGCCGAAGCCGCCTACGACGAGACTGCAAGACTGGTTGTCTGGCCAGCCGAACCCCCTTCTCCCACAGGTGAGCTCGTGGTCGTCCTCTGTGCCGGGACGTCGGACCTCCCGGTCGCGCGCGAGGCCATGCTCACGGCGCGCCACCTCGGTCGCCCTGTCGAGCTGGTCGTCGACGTCGGCGTCGCCGGGATCCACCGCGTCCTGGCGCGGCGTGAGCTGATCGACCGGGCCGGCGCCCTCGTCGTCGTGGCCGGCATGGACGGTGCTCTCGCAAGCGTCGTCGCCGGTCTGGCGAGCGCCCCGGTCGTCGCGGTTCCCACGTCCGTCGGCTACGGCGCGGCCTTCGGCGGGATCGCCCCACTGCTGACGATGCTCAACGCGTGCGCACCGGGCGTCGGTGTGGTCAACATCGACAACGGGTACGGCGGCGGGCACCTCGCGGCGCAGATCGCGGCCCCCCGCGACCACGCACCCCACTGAGCGCGCGCCCCCTTTTGCCGTCGAGTGGGCGCCCCGTCCCACGCATCACAGCGCAACCGCCCCAAAGGCCTGTTACGGGTGGGGACGGGCGCCCACTCGACCGTGGTCCCCGGCTCTACGCGCAGGCAGCGTGTGCCCGCCGAGCGCGCGCGCCCTCTTTGCCGTCGAGTGGGCGCCCCGTCCCACGCGTCACAGCCCAACGGCCCCAAGAGCCTGTTACCGGTGGGGACGGGCGCCCACTCGACCGTGGTCCGGAGTTGTCCGGCGCGCCGAGCGCGCGCGCCCCCTTTGCCGTCGAGTGGGCGCCCCGTCCCACGCGTCACAGCCCACCGGCCACAAAAGCCTGTTACCGGTGGGGACGGGCGGCCACTCGACCGTGGTCCCCGGCTCTACGCGCAGGCGGCGTGTACCCGCCGGGGCCGCGCCCCCCTTAGGTCGAGTGGGCGCCCCGTCCCACGCGTCACAGCCCAACGGCCCCAAAGGCCTGTTACCGGTGGGGACGGGCGGCCACTCGACCGTGGTCCCCGGCTCTACGCGCAGGCAGCGTGTGCCCGCCGGGGCCGCGCCCCCCATTGCGTCGAGTGGGCGCCCCGCCCCAACAGCCCCCCGACCGGCAACGGGCCTCAGGGCGCAGGAGCTCCCGGCTCGAGGCCGGCGGCCGCGGCAGCCGCAATCGCGCCCTCGAGCACATCCCGCACCGGTCGTCCGGTCGCCGACGCCGCGTCCTCGACATCCCGGAACTCCGGTGTGGCGTGGACGATCCGGCCGTTCCGGTGCGCCACTTTGACACGGACGTCCTGGCCGCTGACGGAGACCGTCACCCATGAGCGGGGCAGGGCCCAACGGCATACGGCCAGCTCACGGACGCCGATGGTGCTCGTCTGCGCAAACACGAGGTCACGCAGGGCAGGCACGTCCTCGGGCCGCGCGAGAACGCTGAGCGTGTGGGCGGGTCGGCCCTTCTTCATGACTATGGGGGTGAGCCACGCATCGGCCGCCCCGGCGTTGATGAGAAGGTCGACGACGGACGGCCAGACACGTGGGTCGAGGTCGTCGACGTTCGACTCGATGACGACGAGAGCCTCCTCGAGCAGGTCGTCGCCGTCGTGCACCTCGGCGGCCGTGGTCTGCGTGTGCGGCGATCCCAGCGCATCGACGGGCGCGCCTACGACCACGCGCACGACGTTGGCCCTCTCGGTCACGTCTTTGGTGCCGGCACCGACCCCGACCGCCTCGACACGCAGCGCAGGAAGCGGGCCCTGGCTCCCGGCGAGGCTGGTCACGAGCGCCATCCCCGTCGGCGTCGCCAGCTCGCCGTCCCCCACGGCCGCGACCTCCCAGCCCGCCGCGAGGCTCAGGACGGCCGGGACGGGGACAGGAAGTATGCCGTGCGCGGCGCCGACTGTCCCTGATCCCAGGGCGATTCGGCTGACGACGATATCTTCGATGTCCATGTGGTCGACTGCCGCGCAGACCCCCACCACGTCGCTGATGGAGTCCCACGCGCCGACCTCGTGGAAGTGGACGTCGTCCACGGCCACGCCGTGCGCCCGTGCCTCGACCTGGGCCAGCGCCGTGAACACCCGAATGGCGCGGTCGCGGACCCGGGCCCGTAGGTCGGAGACTTCGATGCGCGTCCTGATCTCCGCCCACCGGCCGTGATGATGCAGGCGGCGGCGATCCGGGTCCCGCAGCGTGACGTCGACCTTCGTCGCGCGGAGGCCGGCCCGGAGAACCGAGCTGGCAGTGATCTCAACGGTATCGGGCACGACGGCCTCGACAGCCGCGACGACCACCTCGAGCGGCACGCCGGCATCGACGAGTGCGCCGAGGAGCATGTCCCCTGCGACTCCCGCCGACGCATCGACCCAGAGGATGCGGGCGCCTGCAGGCGCGCTGCGGGTCGGCTCCTGCGGCATACGGGAAGCCTACGCGGGTCGCTCTCGCCGCGGCCTGCGGCGGGCTCGGGGCCCTGGCGGTGCGACGTGCCGTGCCCTGACCCGGGGCGCATGTCGATTCTGGAGGCGGTTGTTCGTCAAGGTGTTGCGAGCGCATCGATCCGGTGGCCCGCGAACCAAGGAGGTCATCATGAGTCACCCCATCGTGCACGCCGAGATCCGCTCCAGCGACCCAGACGCAACCCGAGCGTTCTTCGGTGAGCTCTTCGGCTGGACCTACCCCACCGAAGGAGCCTTTCCCGGATACACCTTCGTCGAGACCGGCGTCCCTGGAGCGCTGTACACCGCGATCAGCCCACTTCAGGGCGACAGCGACCTGGTCACGTTCTTCGTCGGCGTCGAGGACATGTCCGATGCGATCGCGAACACGACGCGGCTCGGCGGCCGCGTCGTACAGGAGCCCGTCACCGTCCCGGGAGTGTCGTTCGCGCTCATTGCCGACCCCCAGGGTCACGTGGTGGGCCTGGCCCAGCAGCTCTGAGGTGGGCCGTCGTGGACGGCGCTTCCCGGTGGCATAGTGGAAAGGAGCGGCCTGGCGGTGGCCAGTGACGTTTCGGCCTGTGTTCGGTCCGGCGCGTCGGCCGGAGTGGAAGAAGGCGGACCGATATGCCAGGGCATGAGACACAGTGGTCCGAGTCGGAGTGGCTCACCGTGCGTCTGGGTGGTGTGTGGATCCTCAGCGCGCTGGTGGGCCGCACGAGATTCGACGACGACGAGCGGAACGCCTTCTGGGACTGCGTGTCCGACTGCGCGTTGAGAGCGGAGGGTCTGAGCAGGCGGATCCTGGAGGCCATGGCGGCGGATCGCAGATGGCTCCTCGACGAGTTCTACCTCGATGGCCGCCCGACCGCGTCCGGGCTCATCGCCGTGGTCGGGTTGCTCGACCGGGCCGGTCCGCATGACGCCGAGCGGGCCCGGTCGACGTTGCTCGAGCTCGGGCAGGCCTTCGCGCGGGCGCGGGGACCGTTCGGTCGACGCATGAGCACCGACGACGAGCAGACCCTGCTCATCGTCGAACAGCTGCTGATGTCGGAATCGGCTACGCGCGAACACAATCCGCTCAACTCAGACCTGCCGATCTAGCCACACCACGTCAGTCCACACTCGCTTCCCATCCGACCGAGGAGGACGTACGCCCTAGAGTCGTTGGGGTGAGCGAGCTCCCTGTTCTCGACCCCACAGACCAGCGCGTCCTGGGCAGCCTGCTGGAGAAGCAGGCCACCGTGCCGGCCTCGTATCCGCTGACCGCCAACGCGCTGCGGGCCGCATGCAACCAGACCAGCAACCGGGAGCCGGTCGTTGACCTCGACGAGGAGACCGTCGAGCGGACGGCGCGCGACCTCAGGGAGCGAGGGCTGGTCCGCATCGTGTGGGCCGACACGGGCCGCCGGACGCTCAAGTACCACCAGATCCTCGACGAGCAGCTCGGACTCGCGCCGGACGAACGAGCCATCCTCACCGTGCTCCTGCTGCGCGGCGCCCAAGCGCCCGGTGAGCTGCGCACCCGCACCGAACGGTTGCACAGCTTCGCCGACCGAGGCGATGTCGAGGAGTCGCTTCGCAGGATGGCGGCCCGTTCCGAACCCCTCGTACGGGAGCTCGACCGCCGACCTGGGCAGAAGGACCGGCGCTGGGTCCATCTTCTCGGTCCGGTCCCGGACCACGCCGACGCCGCCCCGGCGGCCAGTGTCGACCGCGAGACAGTGCTGGCTGACGGCGCCGATGCCCGCGACGCGCGCGTCCGAACGTCGTACGACACCGTTGCCGCCACGTATGCCGACCGGCTCGTCGACGAGCTGCGTGGGCTGCCGTTCGAGCGCTGGTTGCTGGACCGCGTGATCGCCCATGCGGACGGGCGGCCTGTGGTGGAGGTCGGCGCGGGCCCGGGACACGTGACGGCATACCTGGGCGACGGTGGAGCCGACGCCATGGGGATCGACCTGTCGCCCATCATGGTTGCCGAGGCGCGCCGGCGCTTCCCCGACCGCAGCTTCGAGGTCGGCGACCTTCGGCGCCTGATCCGCCCCGCAACGAGTGCGGGGTGGGCGGTAGTGCTGGGCTGGTACTCGCTCATCCACCTGGCACCCTCCGAGCTCCCGGACGCGGTCGGCGCCCTGGTGCGCCCGCTGGCCCCGGATGGATGGCTGGTGCTGGGCATGCATGCGGGGGCTGACGTCCGCCACCTCGACGACTGGTTCGGTCACGAGGTCCAGCTCGACTTCGTGCTGCACGACCCGGCATTCGTGGTCGGGGTCGCCGAGAGCGCAGGGCTCGTCGACATCGAGTGGTACCTCCGTGGACCCATCACAGGCCGGGGTGAGACGACCCAGCGGTTGTACGTCATCGGCCGACGGCCGGACTGACCGAACGGCATACCCGAACCGGTGAGGAAGTTGATCTCGGACGATGAGCAGGTGCTGCTACTTCAGGCCCTGCCCTTTCGGGGCCGCGTGATGCCGGGCGAAGCGTCATGAGGCCGCGACCGACCCCAGGCCAGCTCGCATGGCAACGCGCCGGCTTCGGGCTGTTCTTCCATTTCGGGATCAACACGTTCAACGGCGTCGAGTGGAGCGACGGGACGCTCCACCCCGACACGTTCCAGCCGTCCGACTACGACGCACACCAGTGGGTCGAGACCGCGGCCAGGGCGGGAGCGCGCTATGCCGTCCTGACGGCCAAGCACCACGACGGCTTCTGCCTGTGGCCGACGGCCACCACGGCATACTCCGTCGCGTCGTCGTCCTGGCGCCGTGGGCGAGGGGACGTGGTGGGCGACTTCGCCGAGGCCTGCCGCGCGGTCGGGATCGGGGCCGGTATCTACCTGTCCCCTTGGGATCGAAACGCGGCGTGCTATGCCGACCCGCCGGCATACGACGCCTTCTACGCGACCCAGCTGACCGAGCTGTGCACGCGTTACGACGATCTCGTCGAGCTGTGGTTCGACGGCGCCGGCTCGGAGGGGCGGAGCTACGACTGGGACGGGTTCATGGACATCGTGGATCGGCACCAGCCCGGGGCGATGGTCTTCAACCTCGGACGCCCGACCATCCGGTGGGTCGGCAACGAGGACGGTCTCGCAAGCGACCCGTGCACCTATGTCACTCGGGCCACGACGCGCAGCCTCTACGCCACGGACGACGACGCTCTGACGGACGAGATCTACCTGCCGCCGGAGTGCGACGTGCCGATCCGAGCCAACTGGTTCTGGCAGCCCGACGACCTCACCACCCTCAAGAGCCGCGAACACCTCCTGGCGATCTGGTACCGCTCCGTCGGCCTGGGAGCGGGCCTGCTGCTCAACGTCCCTCCCGACCGCCGTGGACAGCTCGACCCTGCCGACTGCGAGCGGCTGCTCGCGACCGCGACCGAGCTGCAACGCCGCTTCGGCACGCCCGTGCCGGCGACCCTGCACCCATTCCCGGGCGAAACTCGCATCACCTGGGCGCGGGAGGCGACGATTGACCACCTGGACCTCGCAGAAGACCTCGTCGAGGGCCAGCTCATCGGCCGACACGAGGTACTCCTCGGCGACCGTGTCATCGCCCGGGGAGAGTCGGTCGGGGTGCGGCGTATCCACGCCTTCCCTCCCGTGACGACGCGCGAGCTGGTCGTCCTGCACCACCGTGGACGGCTCGAGCGCGCCGACGGCCACCGCACCGGCCACGAAGCGCCGCCGATGCTCTAGGCACGACACGACACGACACGACGGAGCCGTATGCCGTATGCCGTGTGGCCGGCAACACACCCGGCAGCCGCACCGTGGAGACAGTTACAACCGGCAGGACTTCGCGATCACCGGGTGGGTTGCGGTCGGAGTGCACATTGTCCGAGCGGGGGTCGGTCCGGTGGCGGATTGTCGCGGAGCCTCGTTCGCGGGAGGCTTGGTGCAACCGATCGGCTCGGCAGGTGCCATGATCCACGCTTCCGACCTCGCGTCCACGTGTCGCCGGCTGGAGCCGGCGATCACTCTGACTCGCGTGTTGAGGCTGAAGAGACAGGGCACCGAGTTCTTCCTGAAGGCCGAACACGAGCAGGTGTGCGGGTCGTTCAAGTCCCGGGGTGCGTGGAACGCGGTCCTGTGTCTTGATGCGCGCGCCATGCGCCGCGGCGTCGTGGCGGCGTCGTCGGGCAACCACGGATACGCGCTGGCCACGGCCGCGGCCGCAGCCGGAACGACTGCCGTCGTCGTTCTCCCCGACGACTGCCCGATGGGAAAGCGAACGGCGATCGCTCAAGCCGGCGCCCGGATCGTCGAGTACGACCCTCAGACTGACGACCGCGACGAGGTCGTCGCCCGGGTTGCGCGTCAGGAAGCGCGAACCATCGTGCGGTCCGCGGATGACCTGCAGGTCGTCTGCGGTGCGGCTACCGTCGCGAGCGAGCTGCTCGAGCAGGCGGGCGGGCTCGACGCCATCGTGGTTCCGGTCGGTGGTGGCGGTCTCGCGGCCGGAACTGCCATCGCCGCCAACCTGCTGTGCCCCGGGTGCCGGGTGGTGGGTGTCGAGCCGCGCACCGGCGACGACACCCGCCAGTCGATGATCCGGGGTTCGCGGGTGCGGATCCCTGTTCCGGCAACGATCGCCGACGGGCTGCGGCACCGCACGCCGGGAGAGCTGACCTTTCCCATCGTGCGTCGGCTCGTGGATCGCATCATCGTCGTCGAGGACGCCGAGATCCTGGCTGCGATGCGCCTGCTGCACGACCGATTCGGCGTCCACGCCGAACCGAGTGGTGCGGTCGCCCTGGCCGGCGCCCTGTCCGAGCGGCTCGGCGAGCCGTCGAACAGCCGGATCGGAGTCGTGGTGTCCGGGGGAAGCATCACGGACGATGAGTGGGATCGGCTGCTGGGGGCACCGCAGTGACCGAGCAGACCTTCCTGCACGAGCTGTTCGAGCAGGCGGCGAGCGCCCGCCCCGACGACGAGGCCGTCGTCTGTGGTGACCAGCGGCTGCGCTACGCAACGCTGAACGAGAGTGCGGAGCGCCTGGCTCGACGGCTTCGGGAGCTCATCGCGGGCCCTGAGCCGGTCGTTGCGGTCCTGCTCCCGCGCGGAGTCGATCTCGTCGTCGCGATGATCGCCGTGTGGAAGGCCGGTGGCGTCTACCTGCCTGTCGACCCGGCGCTGCCACGTGCACGCCGCGAGCTCATGGTGCGCGAGGCAGGCGCCCGCGTGCTGGTGCACAGCTGGAAAGACCAGCTCCACGTGCGACGGCACGACGCCGCGGCCGACGGGGTCATCGGTTCGCAAGACATGCGTCGGTTGGTTGTGAGTGACGCGGTGGACGACGCGCGGAACGCCTCCCGGCTGGCGTACATCACGTACACGTCCGGATCCTCGGGGCGTCCCAAAGCGGTCGGGACGGAACACCGCAATGCCGTCTCGTACCTGCGCGGTCTGGTCAACGCCGGCTACCTGGCGTCGGGCGATGTCGCCCTTCAGATGGCGGCGATGACCTTCGACGCCTCGATCCGTGACCTGTTCGGCCCGTTGACCGTCGGCGGCCGCAGCGTGATCCCTCCGCTGGGCCAACAGTTCGTGACCTCGACGCTGCACGCGTTGATCGCACGAGAGGGCGTGACGCTGCTCCCCAGCCTGGTGCCCGCCACACTTCGGCTGCTGTGCGCGCAGCCGTGGCCGGACGAAGACCGGGCTTCGACGGTTCGGCTGCTGATGGTGAGCGGCGAGCGCCTCCCCACGGAGACGGTGTCTCGCGCGTCCCGCGTCTTCCCAGGCGCCGAGGTGGTGAACCACTACGGACCCACCGAGTGCACGATGACGAGCACGTTCCACACAGTCGGTTCACACGACGGCGATCGGATTCCGGTGGGTATGCCGCTGCCCGGCACCGACATCCGCGTGCTGGACGATGTGCTCCGCCCAGTGCGGTCAGGCGAGCCGGGCGAGGTCTGGATCGGCGGCGCTGGGGTCACTCGCGGCTATCTCAACCAGCCTTCGCTCACGGCGCGAAGCTTCATGCCTGACCCGTACAGCCCGATCCCGGGTGCGCGGATGTACCGCACAGGCGACCTTGGTCGCTGGGACGAGGACGGACGGCTTGATCTGTTGGGGCGCGTCGACGAGCAGCTCAAGCTCCATGGCTTTCGGTTCGAGGCGGCCGAGCTTGACGGCATCCTGCTTGCTCACCCGGACGTCGCCGATGCGGCCGTCCGGCTGGTCGACCGGGGTCGCACCTCACCGCTCCTGGTGGCTTACGTCGTCGATCCTGCTGGGCGCCGAGTCTCGGACAGCCAGCTGATGTCCCATGTGCGCAACCACGTTCCGGAGCCTCTCGTCCCGCATCGTGTCGTCCGGCTCGCCGCACTCCCACGCACGGTCACGGGAAAGCTGGATCGGGCCCGGCTTCCCGATCCTGAGCGAGTGTCCAGAGACCGGAGAGCGGATTCCGCCACCGAGCTCGATACCGCCAGTGACGCGCACGACATGCTCGGGTGCTGGCAGAGGGTCCTCGGCGCCGATGTCGGCATGGACGACGACTTCATCGACCTCGGAGGCGACTCGATCAGCGGCATGGCCCTGCTTGCTCGTGTTCACGAGCTCTGGGGTGTCCGGCTGACTCTCAGAGAGCTGTTCGCCGCGCCGACCCCAGCGCTCCTGAGCGCCCGCGTGCGGGATCGATCGCCGGAGGGTGAGGCTCGCCCGGGGCCGAGCGCCGAGCCGGGGACGTCCACCACCGGCTCGGAGACCAGATCGCTGTCGTTCGCGGAGGAGCGCCTGTGGTTCTTCGAGCAGCTGCTGCCAGGCACTCCGCTCAACACGATTCCGGTCGCTGTTCGCGTGCGGGGCGACGTGCGTCTCGATGCCCTCGCGGCAGCCACATCCATCGTCATCTCCCGCCACGATGCCCTTCGCACGCGCTACACCACGGACCAAGGGGTGCCGGGCGCGTGCCTCGACGCCCCCGGCGACATCGTCGAGCTCATCGAGTCACCCAGCGAGGCCGACCTTTCACGGCAGCTTCGGGCTCTCGCCGCGGAGCCGGTGCCGCTGGACCAGGTGCCGTTGATGCGTCTCACCTGTCTTCGCCGCGGCGTGACAGAACACGTGCTCCTCCTTCGGATCCATCACCTCGTAGCGGATGCCTGGTCGGTGAACCTCTTCTGGGACGAGCTCAGCGAGGCCTACGACGAGGTGCGTCACGGCACAGGAAGCCAGGGCTCACCACCGCCGCCCGCCCCGACGGGAGCGGACTACGCGGCCCATGCGGCGCGGCAGCGGGACGAGCTCTCGCCAGCGATCGTGGAGAGCCATCTCGCCTTCTGGCGCTCCGAGCTCGACGGTGCTCCGGCCCTCATCGCGCTGCCGTGGGACCGTCCGCGTCCATCCGTCCAGCGTCATCGGGGCGCGAAGCTCTACCGGACCTTCCCGGCATCGCTGTCCCGCGACCTGGAGGAGCTCGCGCGGAATGGTTCGGCGAGCACGTTCATGGTGTTGCTGGCCGGCTGGGCGTCCCTGCTCGGCCGGTACACCGGCCAGGAGGACGTTGTCGTCGGTGTCCCGTCATCTGGCCGGGAGTCGGTCGAGCACGAGAGGGCCTTCGGCCTCTATGTCAACATGCTGCCGGTGCGGATCCGCCTGACGGGCCGCCCCGGGTTCCGCGCGCTCGTCCGGCGCGTGCGCGACACTCTGCTGCGAGTCCTGGAGCACCGGGACCTGCCCTTCGAGAAGCTGGTGGAGTCGCTCCGCCCCGACCGCGAGCTCGCGTACAGCCCCATCTTCCAGGTGCTGGCTGACCTGCAGGCGCCCCGTATGCCGGCGTGGAGCGGGATGGTCGCCCAGCCAGAACGGGTCGACACCGGCACCGCCCGTTTCGACATTTCGGTGTCGTTCGCCCATCGAGGAAGCCACCTCGAGGCAGCGTTCACCTATGACACGGATCTGTTCGAGCCGGCCACGATCGAGTCCTTGGCCGACGGCCTGGAGCTGCTCCTCGTCGAGGCCTGCGCCGAGCCTGACACGCCTGTGGACGCACTCCCCCTCGTGGGAGCCACCGAGCTCGCGGAGCTGACCGACGCGCACGCATCGCCCGGTCGGGACGGCACGCTCATCGCAGCATTCGTGAAGGCTGCGGTGCAGCGCGCGGACGCCGTCGCGCTGACGAGCGGCGAACGTTCCTGGACCTACAGCCAGCTCTTGGCCGCGGCAGCCGACCACGCTCTGGCGCTCAGGACGGCGGGTGTCGTGCCAGGGTCCGTGGTCGCGGTCTGCTTGGACCGGGGCCCACATCTGGTCGCCGCGCTGCTCGGTGTGCACCTCGCCGGGTGCGCCTACTCGCCGCTCGACCCGACGCAGCCGCCCGCCAGGCTGTCGAACCTGGTCCGCGGCGTCGGCGCGGCCGCCCTCCTCACAGCCGACTCCGCGCGGGGCGTCCCGGACGGCATACCTGTGGTGGTCGTCGACGAGCGGCTCGAGCCATCGGCAGATGCGGCGCCGC
The DNA here is from genome assembly GCF_053603855.1 of Monashia sp. NPDC004114. NCBI lineage: Bacteria > Bacillati > Actinomycetota > Actinomycetes > Micrococcales > Intrasporangiaceae > Intrasporangium > Monashia sp. NPDC004114. The sequence continues at coordinate 98,065 of NZ_JBSGGK010000001.1, forward strand.
CTGAGGTGGACGGCTGGATCGACCCTCAGGAGCTCGCCTACCTCATCCATACGTCGGGATCCACCGGGGAGCCCAAGTGTGTGGAGATCACGCAGGCTGCACTCCTCAACCTGCTTGCTGACCTGTCGGTGCGGCTGGCCGTCACCCCTGATGATGTCCTCGTCGCGGTCACCACCGTGTCGTTCGACATCGCGGCCCTGGAGCTGTTCCTCCCGTTGCTCGCCGGTGCGCGACTCGTGGTGTCTGACCGTGCGACGGCGCAGGATCCCATAGCGCTCGCCGAGCTCGTGCGGCGGGAGGCAGCCACGATCCTGCAGGCGACGCCGGCCACGTGGGAGGGTCTGGTTCTCCGTCCGGAGCTGCCGCACCTGAGAGTGGCCATGTGTGGGGGCGAGCAGCTGTCGCGCAGCCTCGCCCAGCGACTCTTGCCCCTTGCCGACGATGTCTACAACCTCTATGGGCCCACTGAGACAACCATCTGGTCGACGATCTCACCCATCGGGTCCGACCCCGAGACGGTGGCCATCGGCCGCCCGCTCGCCGGCACCACCGTGGTGGTCCTCGACGAACGGCTCCAACCGGTGCCGCCGGGGGTGCACGGAGAGATCTATATCGCGGGCGCAGGGGTCGCTCGCGGCTACCGCGGGCGGCCGGGGCTCACGGCCCAGCGGTTTCTGCCTTTCCCCTTCGCCTCGGATGGCGGCGCGGACGGGGGCCGGCTGTATCGGACTGGAGACTGGGGGCGCCGACGTCGCGACGGGACATTGGAGTACCTTCGTCGCGTCGATCGTCAGCTCAAGGTCCGCGGGTTCCGCGTCGAGCCTGCCGAGGTCGAGGCAGCATTGGCCGATCACCCCGCCGTGGTGCAAGCCCTGGTCGTGGGCCACGGGGAGCACGCGCCGGACCGGCTCGTCGCCTACGTCGTCACTGTTGCACCGATCGCTCCAGAAGAGCTGCGGCGTCAGGTTTCCCGAGTGCTGCCCGCCTACCTCGTGCCAGAGACCATCATCGTGCTGGATGCTTTCCCGCTGACACCGAACGGCAAGGTCGACACCGCTTCGCTTCCCGAGCCGTCGGGCACCCGTGCATCGCTCGCGGCCGCCTTCGCTCCTGCGCGGACCGACGTCGAGCGCCGGCTTGCCGGCATCGTCGGCGACGTTCTGGGAGCCGGGCAGGTGGGCATCGACGACGACTTCTTCGATCTCGGGGGTCACAGCCTGCTCGCTGTTCGCGTGTCCGCTCGCGCGTCGGCGGACTTCGACTGCAAGGTCACCTTGGAGATGGTGTTCACCAACCCGACCGTGCGAACGCTCGCGGCCCGCATCGAGGAAGCGGTGATCAACCAGCTCCTGACGGGTCCTTCGTGACGCCGGCGTTGCCGGCGGCGGGCCGGTCAGCTCGCATGCTCGCTGGTGTCAGGTCGGTCCACACTCGATCCACGTAGTCGGCACACTCGTCGGCAGTGCCGGTCATGCCGGTGTCGCGCCATCCCGCCGGCAAGGCGGCGTCATGCGGCCACAGCGCGTACTGCTCTTCGTCGTTGACCACCACGCGGCAGTTCGGCGCCTCCGGGTCACGCTCCCACCAGATCATCGGGTCTCCAGGTCAGCCGTCGATGCTCAGAGTCCACGTCACTTCGCCGGACGATGGCACCACCGCTGCCTCGCCGTCACCGGCCAACGACAGGGTCGGTGAGTAGCCGAGCATCGGCTCGAGGACAACGGAGCGATAGGGGTCGGCCGAGGGCCACCCGCCGAGGTTTCGCCACATCGCTATGCCGGCGGGCTGGCCCTCGACCCTGAGCGTCAGGACGAGAACGTCGTCGCCATCCAGAACCGACACCGTACGCAGCTCCGGGACGATGATCATGAGAGCGGTTCCGTCGTCATCGTCCAACCGGCTCAGGTCCGTGCCCCGGAAGCTGGGCCACGATGCCTCCGATGTGCCGTGCTCGTCGTTGACCCACATGTCGCGTCCGTTGGGGACAAGAACCCGAGCGCCGCGAGCGAGGTCGATCGCTGCGTGTGCCGCCCACACGAAACGCGCACCGGGCGGACCCTGCAACCGATAGCGCGCCGTGATCCCGGAGGGTCCGACGTCGATGCTTCTGCGGAGGGTGAACGGGTCGGCCCAGACCACGAGCCCATCGCCTTCCGGGTCCCACCGCCGGCACCAGACATCCCCGTGGTCAGGACTCCCGCCGATCGTGGGGAGGCACTCCTCGAGACCGCCGGCGTCCACGAACGGGTCTCCGGGACGGACAGTCCGCCGAGCCGGAACATCGTTGCGCCACAACCATTCCCGGCCGCTGCGACCCACGAGGGATGACCATCTTCCGCCGAGCTGGGCGTCGATGTCGGCCTGCATGGGAAGCGATCGCACACGACCTCCCCGTCGGTTGACGACTCGTGCTACGAGTCTGGGCATCGTGCTCAGGACCTGTCAATCTGGACTGGTACCTCCACGACGAGGAGCCGAAGCGATGTCGACCACGCCTGACCGCGACGAGTCGCGCGACGAGCTGGAGCGGCTTCGAGGGCGGCTCACGGCGGGGCAGCTCGACCAGCTGCGCAGGCGGCTCTCCGGCGTCGGGGCTCCTGTGCCCCCGATCAGGCGTGTTGCCGTGCAGGCACGGCTGCCGCTGTCGGCTGCCCAGCAGCGAATGTGGTTCCTGGAGCAGCTGGAGCCCGGCACGCCGACCTACACGATCGCCCTTGCTTTCGATGTCCCGGCTCGCCTGCACCAGGGAGCCCTCCAGGAGGCGGTGCGGGCCGTGATGCGGCTCTGGCCGGTGCTCCGGAGCACCTTCCGCGAAGTGGACGGCGTGCCGTGGTGTTTCCCGCAGCAGGACGACGAGCCGGACTTCGCTGTCGTCACGGCGACGGGGTCCAAGGACATCGACGCGACTCTGTCGCTCGAGGCGACAGCGCCCTTCGACCTCGCACGAGGTCCCCTGTTGCGGGTGAGGCTCATCCACTCCGACGACAGCCCCGACGACAGCTCCGACGCACTGCTGGTGTGCGTGCACCACCTCGTAGCAGACGCGGGCTCGATCGGGCCCATGTTCGAGGCACTGGCGGTCGCGTACGACATGGCTCACAGAGGGAGCGACATCCACGCGGAGCCTGCGGCCTCGACGGCGCTCTACGCCGACTACGTCCAATGGCAGGCCGAGCGTCTCGGAGGTGACCAGCTCGCCGGGCACCGTCGCTGGTGGCGTGAGACCTTGGCCGGAGCACCGACCGTCCTCCCACTCCCCGACGGAGCCGCCCGGCCTCCGACTCGCACCTCTGTCGGCACCGAGACCGCGCACGAGCTGGGGTTGGAGATCACCGGACGCTGCTCCGATCTGGCCCGCGCCGAACGGGCTACGCCGTTCATGGTTCTGCTCGCAGCCACCGCTGCCGTGCTGGCCCGAGTCACCGGGCAGCACGACCTCCTCATCGGCGTCCCCATGTCGGGTCGAGTCCATCCTCAGCTCGACTCCGCAGTGGGTCTGTTCGTCAACACCGTCCCGACGCGGATCACGGTGGATCCCCGCCGCTCCTTCCGCGAGCTCGTCCGGCAGACTCGGGACGCAGTCATCGCCGCTCTCGAGCACCAGGAGGTGCCGCTCGAGTGGATGGTGGAGGACGCCGTCCCACTCCGGTCTACCGCGCACTCCCCGTTGTTCCAGGTGCTCGCTGACCTGATGCAGCCGCTGGAACCACGGCTGGGCGGGACGACGCTCAGGCAGCGGTCGATCGCCACAGGAACGACGAAGTTCGATCTGTGCTGGGCGTTTCGGATCGACGCCAGGACGACCGAGGTCAGACTCTCGACGGCGACTGACGTGATCCCGTCGGCGTCGGCGCGGCGGTTGCTCGACTCGTGGGTCCGGCTCGTGCAGAACGCCGTGACCGATCCCGACACGACGGTGCAGCGGCTCGGCGTCGCGGCACCCGAGGATGCCCGAAAGCTGCAGGCGGTGTCCCATGGACCTGACCCGGGCGTGCCGCCCGGAATCCTCGAGACGGTCCGCCATCTCGCCGCGGCGGACCCACATCGCGTGGCGATCTGTTTCGGCGCCGAAGACCTGACCCGAGGACAGCTCGTCGCGTCCGTTGACGCATGCGCCGACCGGCTCCGCAGCGCCGGAGTGGGGCCCGGGAGCGTCGTGGGCATCAGCACGCGGCCGTCCTTCCACACCGTCATCGGAGTGCTGTCCGTCCTGGCCGCCGGAGCGGCCTTTCTGCCTCTGGACCCGGAACAGCCCCTGGAACGCCTTCGCGGGCACATGACCGAGGCGGGCGGCATACTCGTCCTGGTGCCGCCCGACGGGGCGGAAGCGCTGCGCCCGCTCGGGATGCCGCTGCTCACCCCTTCGCTCGCACCTTTCGACCGACCGGACGACCTGCGACACCCCGTGGTCACCGACCCGGGCGACCGGCCTGCGTACGTGATGTACACCTCCGGCTCGACCGGCAGGCCGAAAGGCGTGGTGGTCCCGCTGCGGGCCATCGAGCACCGGGTTGGCTGGATGCTTCGGCTCCACCGGATCGGGCCGTCGGATCGAGTGCTGCTGAAGACGCCGCTCACCTTCGACGTCGCTCTCGGGGAGCTGTTCGAGGGGCTGGTGTCAGGGGCCCTCCTTGTGGTGGCAGCCCCGGGGTCGCACCGCGATCCGGATGCGCTGGCACAGCTGGTCCTCGAGCAAGAGGTCACCATCGCCCACTTCGTCCCATCCGTCCTCGGGCCGTTTCTGGACGCGGTCACACGCGCGCGAAGCACACCGACGGGCGCACCCTGCGTGGATCGGCTCCGGCGGCTCTTCTGCAGCGGCGAGGCTCTCGGCCCCGGGCTCGCGCACCAGGCCGCCGGAACGTTCCCGACGGCGCAGGTGCACAACCTCTACGGACCCACCGAGGCGGCCGTCGAGGTGGCCGGCTGGCGCGTGAAGCCGGACGACGAGGAGACGGTGCCCATCGGGCGGCCGATGCCCGGGTGCAGCCTGTACGTCCTCGACGCACTGTTGCAGCCCGTTCCACCGGGCGTGGCGGGCGAGCTCTACATCGGAGGCGTCCAGCTGGCCCTCGGGTACCTCGCTGCGCCCGGGCCGACCGCGCGTGTCTTCATGCCGGACCCCTTCGCCCCCACCGCCGGAATACGGATGTACCGCACCGGCGACCGGGTGGTGCGTCGTGAGGACGGCGCGCTCGTCTTCCTCGGACGCATCGACAGGCAGCTCAAGCTCCGGGGCGAGCGGGTCGAGCCCGGAGAGATCGAGGCCGTGCTCCGCGCCCATCCGGCCGTGCGGTCAGCCGCGGTCCGCCTTGAGCAGGAGGGCGACTCGGCTGGGCGGCTGGTCGCCTACGTCGTGAGGGACACATCAGCACCGACCGGGGACCTTCGTGCGCATCTCGCGTCCCGGCTGCCACGCGTCATGGTTCCGCATCGGATAGTCCTGTGCACCGACATCCGGCTCACGGCCAGCGGCAAGCTCGACTACGCCGCGCTGGCGCCTCCGCCGGCTGTCGCCCTCGATGCCTCCGGCCACCAGGGGGAACCCACCGCGGGAGTCACTGCGGAGGGCACCGAGGAGGGCACCGAGGATCACGTCTCGGGCAGGGAGCAGGGCGTCGCGACGCTCCTGTGCGAGGTGCTGGACGTCCCTCGGCTCGGTCGGACGGAGGACTTCTTCGACGCAGGTGGGCACAGTCTTCTGGCTGCACAAGCGGTGGCACGACTGCGCGCCGAGCTGGGCGTGCAGCTCTCGCTGCGATCCTTCCTGCACGATCCGACCGTGGCCGGCATCATGTCCACGGTCCGGGACGGCTCCCCTGCCGCGGCCGGGCCGAGCCGGGCCCCTGCGGCGCTGGTCCGCAGGACGAGCACGCCGCTGCTGGTCACCGGCGCCTCAGGAATGATCGGCTCCTTCGTGGTTCGCGAGCTGCGCCGTAGAGGTCACCGGCTACGGCTGTTCGTCCGCGACACGTCGATGATGGAGGACCTGTCCATCGACGACGAGCTGGCCATCGGAGACCTGGCCGATGCCGGGAGTCTCGACGCTGCCGCTCGCGGCGCCCGTGGCGTCGTGCACCTGGCCTGTACCTTCCGGGACTGGAACCACGACGCGTATGCCGTCGCGCAGCTCGTCGCCAGCTGGGCTGGCGGGCCGTTCGTGCTGATGAGCAGCACGGACGTCTACCCGTGGTCGGCGCCGGGACCGATCGACGAAGACGCTGTCCTTCAGCCGGAGGCGTCGGCGGCCGACTATGTCCGTGGAAAGCTGCGCGCGGAACGACTGCTACGAGAGGCAGCCGGCTCGGGCGCGCCCGATCGCGTGACGATCCTGAGATCGCCCTTCGTCTGGGGACCGCACCCGTACTGTCGCTGGCAGCTGCGCACGGGGGCCGGTCATGCGTTCTACCGGGCCGCCGCCGGGGAGGCCGTCACGATTCCGCAGGGCGATCCGTCCGAGGTGGCCCTCAGCTGGATCGACGCACGTGACCTTGCCGTCCTCGTCGCCGACTGCGTCGAGGAGCCCGCCGGCCGTGCCTTGAACGCGGCCACCGGCCGGATCGGGTGGTCCGACTTCTACACCCAGATGTCGCAGCTCACCGGTCGCGACGTCACCGTGCGAACGGGAGACGTGCCCCCGGGCGACCTCCACACCCGGGTCCGTTGGTACGCCACGGAACGGGTACGGGCCCGCGGTTTCAGACCGCGGCATACTGACTGGGCGGCAACGCTGGCCTCGTTCCTCAGACCACCCACGGCCGCTTCGGCACCTGAGCCCTGACGCGCTCCATCGTCGCTCCATAGCTGCCGCCGATCGCCGGGTGGCCGTCGATGCGCAGGCACGCCATCTCGAGGAAGGTTCGCCAGCCCAGTCTCCACAGCAGCACCCGGCCGTCGGCTCCGGCGCTCGCAACCAGCCCAACGTCACGGGCGAGCGACACACGCCAGACGCCGCCGTCATGGCCGTGAACGGGCTCGCTCACCGCTCTGCCCACCCTGTCCCAGATCCGCAGCGTGCCGTCGGCCGAGCCGCTGACGATGGACTGCCCGTCGGGTGCGACGGCGACACAGTGCACCGGGCCCCTGTGCCCGTGCATCGGCTCGGCGACGGCCTCCCCGGTCGTGACGTCCCACAGTCGCACCGTGCGGTCCAGCCCGGCACTGACCAGTGTCGTCCCGTCGGGAAAGAACGCCAGGTCGCGGACGCCGGCCCCGTGTCCCTCCAGCGGCTTGCCGACGGATGACCCGTCGGAGCGCCAGAGCCGGATCGTGCCGTCGTTGCTCCCGGTGGCGAGCAGGTGCGCGTCGGGAGTGAACACCGCCGACCACACCTCGTCGCGATGTCCCGCCAGCGGTCCGGCGACCACGGCGCCGTCCGGCCGCCACAGCAGCACCGTCGCGTCCGCGCCGCCGGTGGCGACCAGCTGACCGTCCGCGCTGACGTCAACGGCATACACCGCGCCTCGATGACCCCTCAGCACCGTCTCGCACCGGCCGGTCGGGGCATCCCACACGCGGGCGGTTCCATCCGCTGCGGCGGAGGCGATTCGGGTACCGGCGGCATCACGTGCCAGCGAGTAGACGTAGCCCTCGTGGCCGGCCCACGGGTCGCCGATCGGTTCGCCGGAGGTGCTCCATCGTCGAAGGAGCATGTCGGCGCCGGCACTGACCAGCTGCCGCGCGTCGTCGAGCACGATGACGCCGTTCACGTCCGTGCCGCCACCCGACAACACGGCATACGGACCATGCCCGTCGCGGGCCCACGTGCGCACGGTGGCGTCGGCGCCGGCACTGACCACGAGGCGGTCGTCGTCGACGAGCGCGAGTGACGTCACGGCGCCCTGGTGTCCCACGAGGTCCGGCCGGATGGCCCGGCCCTTCAGATCCCACGTGCGCACGACACCGTCCCCGCCGGCTGACACCAGGACCAAGCCGTCCCGCGAGACGGTCAACGCGCTGACCCCACCGACGTGCCCCTGCCACGGCCGCCCGACGGGGCGGCCGTCGCTGGACCAGACACGGATGCTCCGGTCGGCGCCGCCCGAGATCACCAGGCCCCCGGGGGCGTGCACGGCCATGCTCAGGACGACACCGTCGTGTCCTCGCCACGGGGGCCCGATCGGGTCGCCATTCTCCGCCCACGCACGCAGGGTGCCGTCCGCGGATGCGGACACGACTCTCTCCGGCAGGATGCCGATGGTGGTGATCTCGTCGTCGTGGCCGTGCCACGGCGCTCCCATCGGCTGGCCCGTGGGAGACCAGGCGCGCAGGGTCCTGTCCGCGGAGCCGGAGATGACGAACCGGCCGAGCGGATCCACCGCGACGGCGGTAACCGCGCCCTCGTGGCCCTGCCAGGGGGGACCCAGCGGTTGGCCCGTCGGCGACCAGGCGCGCAGGGTCCTGTCCGCAGAGCCGGAGATGACGAACCGGCCGAGCGGATCCACCGCGACGGCGGTGACCGCGGCGTCGTGGCCCTGCCAGGGCGGACCCAGCGGTTGGCCCGTCGGCGACCAGGCGCGCAGGGTCGTGTCCACCGAGGCCGACACCACGAGGCGACCGTCCGGACTCGCGGCGATGCACGTCACCGGTGCATGGTGGGCGCCCACGACAGTCAGCTCTCGGGCCGTCAGAAGCGCGGCGTGCAAGCTCACCTGCGGGAGGTCGATGAGGTCGTCCGGGAGCTCGGCCAGGTTGGTGAGTACCGTGTCGGCGGCCACGGCGAGGGCCGCTACGGGCTCGACGTCCAGGAGCAGACGGACTCGCAGCGCTTGTTCGCGCAGGCCCGCACGAACGAGCTCTTCCTCCGCCCGAGCGCGCTGTTGCTCGGCCTCGCTCAAGGCCCGCTGCAGGCGCTGCTGCTCGGCGACCCAGGCGTCGTCGCTCGCCGTGATGAACTCGCGCTGCGCATCGCTCAGGCGGTCGAGCTGGATGGGGTCGAGGCGTTTGGCGGCCTCGAGGGTCCGGCCGCGCAGGAGCGCTCCCGAGTCCCGGTTCCCGATCTCCCCCGAGGACTCCCACCTCTCCCGGGCGCGGTCCAGGTCCTGCCGCCAGATCAGGAAGCTGCGGTCGGCATCGAGCCACTCGCGCAGGCGTTGCCACTCGCGCAGCAGGGAGTCGTGCACGAGCTCGACGAGCACATCGCCGGTCTGCGAGTCGAGCCGGGTGACAAGCAGCCGTTCGTCCGCGAGCCGGTACACGATCGCGGTCACGTCCGTCAGCTCGTCCGGCGTACGTGCCAGCTCGGTCAGATCTCGTCGCCGCCGGCTGTCCGGGGTCGAATGCCGCTCGTCGCCGAGGTGGACCAGGTCGAGGAAGACGCGACGTACCTTCGGGAGGTCCGACTCGTCGAAACGCGCGAGGGCTTCCTCGGCCCATCCCGCGATGCCACCCGCGACCTTCCCGATCTGCTCGTAGGCCTGATGGGTGAGCAGCCCGTCGACGCGACGCTCCCACAGCTGGGTCAGGGCGAACTCGAGCAGCGGCAGGACAGTGCTTGCGGCCGTGTCCTCTTCGGCGCTCGGAGCCGCATCGATCGCATCGTCGACGATTCGCTTGGCAAGACCTTCCTCGAAACGCAGGCCGACCGCCCCGGCGGGGCCGGTGACGATGGCACTCAGGTCGGGGCGACCAAGGGTAGGGGGGATCGTGCGGAGCCCCTCCTCCAACGCGCGGGTGAGGCCGGGTGCTTCGTGCACCAGGGCGGCGAAGAACTCGTCACGCATGACGAGGACGACGGTCACCGGGCGGGTCGAGGTCACCAAGGACGCCAACCACTGCAAGACCGCACGACGCTGTGCAGGCGGGAGGACGACGAAAGTCTCTTCGAACTGGTCCAGGGTCAGCAGCACGGGTGAGTCGCTCGTGTCGCTCATGGGCACTACTCGGTTCAGCTCGCTCATGACGCTCGCGTCGTCTGATCCGGGATCGGACGGATGCGCCAGCAGGTCCGCTGGGCGAGTCACGATGACCCGCGGGCTTGCGCCGGCGCCGCCATTCGCTGAGGCGAGCGCCGGCACCAGGCCCGCACGGACAAGCGACGACTTTCCGCTTCCGGAAGGACCGAGGACGGCCAGAAAGCGGGTTCCAGGTCTGCGGACGGCAGTCACGAGCCGGGCGACGGTCTCTTCACGGCCGAAGTAGAGGTCCTTTTGGGCCTCGGTGAAGGTATCGAGCGCGAAGTACGGCTGGACGTCCGATGCCGCGAGGCCGGGAACCAGCCGCAGGATGGTGCTGGCCGGGATCGCGAAGGCCGTCCGGAGCTGACGGCCGTGGTCCCCGCTCGTGATCGCGTCGACCATGCCCGCCAACCTGCCCGAAACGACATCGACGAGCGGGGCACCGCTGAAACCAGGGACGATCTCGTCAGCACCGGACAGCTGAAGCACCGGCATGCCGTTCTCGTCCGCGATCTCGGCGGCGATCTGCGCGGTCCCGACGAGTCCTTCGACGGGCTTCGCCGGCGGGTATCCGAACGTCCAGGCGTCATGACCGACCGGGCTGGTCGACATCGAGAACGGCACGGTGTCTGCGCCGTCCGGCCACGGTGAGTCCGGGGACACCTGCAGGACGGCCACGTCCTCATCCTCGTGCCAGTGCTCCGGCAGGACCGTGGCCTCCAAGAGCTGCCCGCTCGCGTGATGTACGAGGGAGAGGGTTCCCCCCGGGATCCCGCCGGCGTACTCGACCACGTGCGCGCAGGTCAGGACAAGGCGCTCCGGCTCGCTGACGATGAACCCCGTACCAACCGTCTCGGTCGCCGACTGGACACGAACCACCGACGCTCGCGCCGCGGTGATCGGCGCCGGTCCCGGCACCGAAGGGTTCACGGAAGTGGCCGCGTCCAGGTCAGCTTGACGGCGTAGTTCGACTCGCCGCTCAGCTTGCCGATCGCGAGGTTCCCGAGCTCGCCGGTCGCCTTGACCGAGAACTGGAGCTCGATGTTGTCCGGTGGGTCCTCGAGACGGCGAACGGCCTGCACGAACGATCCGGCCGTCTGCTCGAGCAGGGCGCCGAACGCCGCCTGCAACGACGTCTGCGCCTTGACCAGACCATCGTTGATGCGGTCCGCCACCCCTGCCTTGACCACGCCTGGGCGGGCCTGCACGTCTGCAGGCGTCACTTCGACCAGGATCGTGTGCTCGTCGTCGTTGAACTGCAAGTAGGTCATTCTCGCTTCACCGCCAATCCTCCACGCGGTCAGGATGACCGCACCATCACCAGACCCCACTGGTCCGACTGGTCCGACTGGTCCGACTGACCCGACTGGGCACCCGGACGCGCCGTCCAGCCGCAGACCACTCCCTTGGGACGCGACGCCAGGTAGCCAGGTCCTTCGCGCACCGTGCCGTCCTCATGGGTGAACGTCAATGTCGCACCGTGCGGGATGCCTGCGATAGAGCGACCGTCGACGCTGAAGGCGGTGCGATCGGGTCCGAGAACTCCCGTACCACTGAAGGACTCGCCGTCTGCGGCCGCCACGATCGTCACCATGGCAGTCAGGCCGTCAACGTCCGCAGACCATCGGCCGGCGAAGTCTGACGCGGTCGCGGGACCGTCGCGGTACGTCCCGAGAAGGATTCGGGCGGCGCGGGTGGCGAAGAAGCCGTAGGGCGTGCCCTGCCACAGGCTGGCACCGGAGATGGAGCGCTCACCAGCCGTCGTCAGGTAGCCGGAGAAGACCTGACGCTCGAGCCAGTTGTAGTCGTGGATCGTCAGCTCGACGGCCCGCCGACCGCCCACGCCGACGCGTCCGGTGACGACGTAGTCGTCATCGAAGCGCTCGCTGTGCAGGAGTCCGTTGACCTCGGTGTGCGGGTCCTGGCCGCCCGGCTCCAGCGTGAGAGAGGCGAGCCAGCCGTCGTCGCAGAATGACCAGCGGCCGGCCACGTCGGCCGCGCAGACTCGGTGGGGCTCGTTCTCGTAGTCTGGCATCGCCCACCTCGCCTGGCTCGACGTTCTGGGTTCGAGACGACTGTATAGGGTTCGAGGTGATCGTGGCCGTCAGTGAGGACTTGAGTGGCGTCGTGGACGTCTGGCTGGTCCCTGTGACCGCAGGCCCGCTCGGACCATCGGCTGAGCGCATCCTTGACGAGGACGAACGGCAGCAGGCGGAGCGTTTTCAGCGAGACGACGACCGCCGACGTTTCACCGTGGCCCATGCCTCACTCCGAGTCATTCTCGGCGACCGCCTCGGGCTTGCTCCGGAGTGCCTCCGGTTCGGCCGAGAACCATGTCCGGAGTGCGGCGGTCCGAACGGCCGACCCGTGCTGATGGATCCCGCTGCGTCCCTGCACTTTTCGCTCTCCCATGCGGGCGGACTCGTTGCCGTGGCGGTGGCCTCGGCTCCGGTCGGGATCGACGTGGAGCCGCTTCCCGGCGTCGAGGTGGTCTCCGCCGTGCTCGAGATGCTTCATCCGCGCGAGCGGGATGTCGTGCTCGCAGCGCCCCCGACCAGACGCAGCGCAGTCTTCACGCGGATGTGGACCCGCAAGGAGGCCTTTCTCAAAGGGGTCGGAACCGGCCTGGCTCATGGATTGGGCGACCACGACGTCACCGACGGGGCGCGCCCCCGGCCCGAGCAGGGATGGTCCCTGGTCGGGCTCCCCGTCGGGGCGGGGTATGCCGGCGCTGTCGCGTTGCGCGGCGCGACGGTGCAGCCGCGACTCCGGAGTCTTCAGCTGTCCCCGGCGTCGGGCGGCTAGGACAGGGCCACGCTCCCGGAGACCGCGTCGTATGCCGTCCGGCCGGCCAGTACGGTCAACCGAACCCGGGCGCTCAACAGCGACTCGAGACCGTCCCTGAACGGGTCGGCGTCGATGACGACGAAGTCGGCACTGAGACCGGGATCGAGCCGACCCGTCAGGTCCTCCCATCGCGCTGAGCGAGCGGCATCCCGGGTGGCACGAAGCAACGCGTCCCCGAGGCGCATCGCGCTGTCCGGGAGGTTGGCGGGGAGGTCGCGGTCGATCGCCGACCTGCGTGTCGCGGCAACATAGAGGTTGGGCAGCGGGGCGTACGGCGCGGTCGGGGCGTCCGAGCCGATCACGAGCGAGGCTCCGGCGTCGGCCAGCTCGCCCCACGGGAAGCCTCGGTCGACCCGGTCGTCGCCGAGCATCCGGCGCCAGTTGTCCTGGATGGCCGGGTCGGCGTGAACGGGCTGGACCGACGCGATGACGCCGAGCTCGCCCAGCCGCCGCACGGTGTCCTCGGTGACGGTCTCGAGGTGCTCGATCCGGTGTCGGCGGGGTCGGGGACCGTTGACCTCGACGGCGTGCTCGAGGGCGAGCAGCGCGATACCGGAGGCATGGTCGCCGATCGCGTGCATGGCCACCTGCAGCCCGGCGGCGTCGGCGGCTGCGACGACGATGGCCAGGGACTCGTCGTCCCAGAGCGCCCCGGGATGGCTGCCGTCGGCGAACGGGGCGACCATCGCGGCGGTGCAGCTGTCGACCACGCCGTCTACGAAGATCTTGATGCCGGTGACCCGGAACCACGGGCCTGTCCGAGTGCGGTGCAGCTCGACTGCCCGCGCCACCTGCGCGAGGTCGCCCTCGGTGGTGCCGGTGCGGTTCACGACCCAGTGTGCGGCAACCCGCAACGGTAGCCGCCCCCCGCCGGCAGCCATCGCGTCGTCCAGTGCGGTCAGCTCCTCGTCGGCGAGTCCCATGTCGATCGCGGAGGTCACCCCGGCGGCAAGGTAACAAGCGAAGGCATCTTGCTGTGCCGCAAGGCGATCCGCGTCGGTGGATAGCCGGTCGAGAACCCCGCGCATGAGGATGAGTGCGGCGTTCTCGTACAGCATCCCGGTGGCCTCCCCGTCAGCATCGCGGGCGATGTGCCCTCCGATCGGGTCGGGGGTGTCTCGATGGATTCCCAGCTCGCGCAACGCAGCCGAGTTGACCCACGCCGAGTGGTGGTCGGCCGCGGTGAGATAGACGGGCCGGTCGTTGATCACGTCGTCGATCATCGATCGGTGCGGTTGCTGTCCATGCAGCGCGGAGAAGAGCCAGCTGCGCCCGCGCAGGCGCTCCGCGCCCGGGTCGCTCGCCGCGGCGGCTGCGAGCCGGCCCTGGATGTCCGCCAGGTCGACGGCGCCGAACAGGTCGACCTGCGACAGTGACTCGCCGAGGCTGACGAGGTGCGTGTGCGCGTCGACGAAGCCGGGCACGACGAACGCCCCTTCGAGGTCGACGGTGCGGACGATGTCGTCGAGTCGATCGGCCTCCTCGGTGGCGCCCACGAAGGCGATCCGTTCGCCGTCGACGACGATCGACTCGGCCCAGCTGGTCTCGCCGGCGGTGAAGACCCGGCCACCGCGGTAGTGCACGCGACTCATCGGGACTCCCGCGGGGCGGCATACGTGCTCATGAGCAGGAGATAGAGCACGCCCGGGACAACGAGACCCACGACCAACGAGAGGTCGACGTTGCCGAGGGCGCCGGCGATGGGGCCGGTGAAGACCGGCGTCGACGCACACATGAGGGCCAGGGCGACACCGACCAGCAGCGCGGTGGCACCAGCCACGTTGACCCCGTTGGTGTACCAGAACCGACTGGCCTTGCTCTGGTCGCTCAGGGCGCGGCCGTCATAGCGGTTCCGCCGCCACCACATGTCGGCGGTGTAGACGGCCATCACCGGCGCCAGGACCGTCACGACGAGCTGCATCGCGTTGGAGACGCTGTCCAGGAAGTTCCATACGAGCAGGGCGTACAGGGTCATGGCCGTACCGACCGCGCCGTCGAGCAGGACGCTCCGGGAGCGTGGCAGGCGTACTCCGATGGACTGGAGGGCCAGGCCCGAGCTGTATGCCGTCATGGCGTTGTTCGCGATGGTTCCGACAATGACCGCGACGAGGAAGACCGGCGTGAACCACCCGGGCAACAGGCTCTCTGCCGCCGCGCGCGCGTCACTCGCGTCGGCCGCGGTCGCCGCGAGCGCGCCCACCGAGGAGATGATGATGCCGGGCACCATGGAGCCGAGCGCCGTCCAGAGCGCGACGTCGCGCACGCGGGTCGTGCTCGGCAGGTAGCGGGCGAAGTCCGCGCTGTTGGTGTACGAGAGCGGGCCGGAGGCCACGAGCGCCGTTCCGGCAGCGACGGCCGCCCACAGGTCGGTCCCCTGGAGCGGGGCGGCGGGCGTGAACCCCCAGTTCGCGCCGCTGATGACGAAGACCGCCATGACGGCGAACACCACTGCCAGCACGATCGCCAGCGGCTGGTAGAAGCGCAGGATGAAGCCGTGACCGTAGACGCTGATGACGAGGGTGACCCCGGCGATCAGGACGATGATCGCGACCTCGACGGGAGTCGTGACGGGGATGCCGATCCGCTCGACGAGGCTGAACGCGACGTATGCCGCCGCCACCCAGTTGAGGGCGAGGTAGCAGACGCTCACCAGCCAGCCGGCGATCGCGACGTTGACGCGGTTGCCGGTCACGCCGAACATCGCCCGGGTGATGACCTCGCTCGGCGTGCCGGCCGCCGGTCCGCTGCCGGCCACGATGCCGGTGAACACCGCGAAGAGGTTCCCGACGACGATCACGCCGAGCGCCTGCCACACGCTCAGGCCCATGAGGATGAGCACGGTGCCGACGATGAAGCCGAGGAAGTTCACGTTGGCCGCGGCCCACACCGCGAAGAGCTGACGCGGTCGTCCACGCCGCTCGGACTCGGGAATGACGTCGATGCCGTGGGACTCGATCTCGAGTGAGGTGTCGGGCGCGGTCCTCTCCTGCGTCCACTCGGTTGTGGTCATGGGTCCTCCAGTCGTCGTTGACCTGAGCGTCGGTGGCGGCTCTGGTGCCGGATGCTCTTCGGTTGCCTGGCGAGTCGGAGCGTAGGGACCCAAATCGATTTGGACAACGGGTGGTCTCGCGGCTACTTTCGAGGCGTGACCCGCAGGAGGCACGTGACGATCCACGACGTGGCACGGCGCGCAGGCGTGTCGGCGACGACCGTCTCGCACACCTTCACCGGGCACGGCGTGGTGGCGACCACGACGCAGCAGCGCGTGCGTGCGGCCGCCACCGACCTCGGGTACCGCCCCGATGCCCTGGCGCGCGGGCTGCGCAGCAGCCGGCTCGGCGTCATCGCCCTCGTCGAACGATCCCTCACGGAGCTGGAGGCGCACGCCGTCCTCGGCATCGACTACTTCCTGCGCTTCGCCGGTGCCGCGGCGCTTGCGGCGTTCGACCAGGGGTATGCCCTGATGTTCGTCTCGGACCCGTCCGGCGACGAGTCGCCTGGGGCGGCATTCGCCTGCGACGGCTTCCTGGTCACTGAGCCCGTCGCCGACGACCCGTTGCTGAAAACCCTTGCCCGCCACGGCATTCCGTATCTTTCCGTGGGCCGCGACCCGCGTCTCGACGAGCCCGACACCGTGGTGGACATCGCCACCGATCTCATCACCGACCGAGTGCTCGAGCACCTGGCCGACTCGGGCGCGTCCCGCATCGCGACGGTGGTCGGCACCGACCAGAACGCATGGAACATCGACACCGAGACCCGATACCGCTCATGGGTTCGAGAGCGTGGACTCGAGCCGGTCGTCGTGCGCCGACCCGAGCTCTCGGACGTCGAGGGCGGGCGAGAAGCGATCACGGAGGCGCTCGACGTGGACCCGCGGCTCGACGGCGTCTACGTCCTCGTCCCGGAGCACGCCGTCGGGGTCCAGCAGGTGCTCGTCGAGCGCGGCCTGTCACACGTCCCGCTGGTGTGCGGCTCCGATGCCGAAGCGGTCCGGGCCGGAACGCCCCCGATCTCGGCCGTCGACCTTCAGCCGGAAGCCCTGGCCTGGCAGGCGGTGACCCGGCTGCTGACCCGCATCGACGGGGTGGAGCGCCCTGAACCGCCAGTACCGGACCACGGCCGCATCATGGTGCGCGGGACGAGCGGTCCGGCATTCGGGTCCGCTCGTCCCGAAGGGTGTGCGCCCGGGCCGACCCGCCACTGAGACACCAGGCACCCTGGGCGGATATCCCCCGTTCTGGCCGTTCGGCACGTCGAGAGGTGCGATCCGTGCGACCGTGGAGAGGTCGCCGAACAATCAAGGTCGATCCAAAATTGTTCGCATCCCATGGGTCGGGGCCGACATGTGTGATCAGGTGTTCAGGCCCGCAGCGCCCGTGGCCATCCAAAGGTGGTGAGGGCGATGGCTGCCCGCAAGATCTTCTCCGACAGTGTGGTTCCGCTGCCCCCGCCCGACGGCCTCGCCTCCCATGGCGCGATCGTGCAGGCTGCCACTCAGCGACAGCTCGACGACACGATGGAGGTGCTTTTCACGCTGGCACCTGACCCTGAGGCCACAGCAGTGCTCGAGAGCAAGGTGGCGGCGGGCGAGGTCGCCACGCCCGAGGAGATCGCGGCCGCGACGGCCTCGGACGCGGCTCGTACGAAGCTGACGAGTTGGCTTGAGGCTCACGGCTTTTCGGTTGGCAAGCCTTCTGCAGACGGAACCTCGGTGTATGCCACGTCGACCGTCTCCAACATCGCTGAGCAGCTGCAGGTCGAGATCGCCAAGGTCACCCAGGACGGCGTGACCTACTCTGCGGCGCGCACAGCGCCCAGCCTGCCCTCCGACGTCGGCGAGGGCGTGCAGGCCATCCTTGGCCTTCAGCCCTACCGGCAGCTGAACAAGCATTATCGCAAGTACGTCGCACCACCCACCTCTCCCAGATCGCGCGAGATGATGGCGCCCGCCGCAGCCGTCGCAACAGGAACCCCGCCCTATCTCGTGGACGACCTGCGCAGTGCGTATGGCGCCCAGGGTCTTGCTGTGACCGGAGCCGGCCAGATCATCGCGATCCTCATCGACACCGTGCCATCGAGCAAGGATCTCAGGGCGTTCTGGGCTCGCAACGGCATAACCGGCGCGTCCGCCAGCACGAAGCGGGTGAAGCGGATCAACGTGGGCGGCACCACCCTGCCGCCTGCCGAAGGCGAGGAGACTCTCGACGTCGAGTGGTCGAGCGGCATTGCGCCGGGCGCGAAGATCAGAGTCTATGCATCGGGGTCGCTGCGCTTCGTCGACCTCGACCGGGCCCTCGACCGGATCATCGCCGACCTACCGCGCTATCCGGGCATGCGTCAGCTCTCGATCAGCCTGGGACTCGGCGAGACCTTCCTCGGCGGCCCGGGCGGCGAGGTGGCCGCCCAGCATCAGAAGTTCCTCAAGCTCGCAGCGGCCGGGGTCAACGTCTTCGTCTCCAGCGGCGATGCCGGGTCCAACCCGGACGGGTCAGGGCACAGCTCGAGCGGCCCGCTCCAGGTCGAGTACGAGGCGTCCGACCCCGTGGTCATCGGTGTCGGCGGCACGACGCTCGACCTTGACTCCGCGGGTGCCGTCACGAGCGAGACCGCCTGGGCCGGCAGCGGAGGCGGCGTGAGTGGACTCTTCAGTCGCCCACCGTGGCAGACCGGAGCGGGCGTCCCCGCCGGCACCAAGCGCCTCGTCCCTGACGTCAGCGCGGCTGCCGACCCAAACACTGGCGCGCTCGTCATCCTGCACGGGAAGGACAACCAGATCGGCGGCACGAGCTGGAGCGCCCCGGTCTGGGCGGGCATCTGCGCGCTGCTCAACGAGTCCCGAGTCACGGCCGGCAAGCCTGCCCACGGCTATCTGGCGCCGCTGCTCTACCCGCTCTCCGGGACGAACTGCTTCCGTGACGTCACCTCAGGTTCCAACGGCGCCTACCAGGCGTCCGCCGGCTACGACCGGGTCACTGGCCTGGGGTCACCGCACGTGGGCAACCTGATAGCCACGCTCACGTGAACCCGTGGCGGTTTGGGACCGGTGTCGGTGGCCGATGACATCCTGTCCCTCATGACTTCCTCCTCTTCGATCACCGAGCTGCTCGCGTTCACGATCGACACCCCTGACGCGAGCGCGCTGGCCCGCTTCTACACCGACCTCACCGGCGGCGCTGTCAGCGGCGACTATCCCGAATACGGCTACGCCTCGGCGTCCGTGCTCGGCTCGGCCCTGAACTTCCAGACGGTCGAGGGCTACTCGAGGCCGGAGTGGCCGAGCCAGACCCACCCGCAACAGTTCCACCTCGACTTCCGGGTCTCGGACCTCGACGCCGCGACGGAGCACGCCCTGGCGCTGGGTGCAACGGTGGCGCCCGAACAGCCCGAGGGCGCGACGTGGCGGGTCATGATCGACCCCGACGGGCACCCGTTCTGCCTCTGCCCGCCGCGCGACTGAGGCACGCGGCGCCCGCGACGGGCGCGCTACTTCAGGACGCGGATGAGCTTCTTGTTGACGAACTCGTCGATGCCGTAGCGACCCAGCTCGCGGCCGAAGCCGGAGCGCTTGATGCCGCCGAAGGGCAGCTCCGCGCCGTCGAGCAGGACGCCGTTGACGAAGACCATGCCGGCCTCGATCTTGTCGGCGACGCGCTCGGCCTGCATCTGGTCCGTGGTGAAGAGGTAGGAGCCGAGACCGAACGGGATGTCGTTGGCGATCTGCACCGCCTCATCCTCCGTGGCGGCCTTGAAGACCATGGCGACAGGGCCGAAGAGCTCCTGCCGGTAGACGTCGTTGTCCGGGGTGACACCGGTGAGAACGCCGGTCGGGAAGAACGCGCCGTTGCGCTCGCCCGCGGACTCGAGGCGGGCGCCCTGCCCGACGGCGGCGTCGACCTGCTGCTGGAGCCGGTCGGCGGCAGCGACCGAGGACAGCGGGCTGATGCCCTCTGCGCCGGCCTTGACTCCCGCGGTGAACTTCTCGACGAACGGGTCGTAGAGGTCCTCGGTGACGATGAACCGCTTGGCCGCGTTGCAGGCCTGGCCGGTGTTGTCGAGGCGGGCGCTGACGGCGGCCTCGACGGTCGCGTCGAGGTCGTCGGTCGAGAGCAGGATGAACGGGTCGGAGCCGCCCAGCTCGAGGACGACCTTCTTGAGGTTGCGCCCCGCGATCTCGGCGACGGCCGCACCCGCCCGCTCCGAGCCGGTCAGCGAGACGCCGTGCACGCGCGGGTCCTCGATGATCGTGGCAACCTGCTCGTTGGTGGCGTAGATGTTGACGTAGGCGCCCGGCGGGAAGCCCGCGTCGTCGAAGACCTGCATGATAGCGGCGGCGGACTCAGGGCACTGGGGCGCGTGCTTGAGGATGATCGTGTTGCCGATGCACAGGTTCGGACCGGCGAACCGGGCGACCTGGTAGTACGGGAAGTTCCAGGGCATGATCCCGAGGAGGACGCCGTACGGCGACCGGCGGACCAGCGCCGAGCCCTCGCCCTGGAGCAGCTCGATCGGCTCGTCCGCGAGCAGCTTCTCGGCGTTGTCCGCGTAGTACTCGTAGATCGCCGCGCTGAACTCCACCTCGCCCACCGCGTCCCCGAGCGGCTTGCCCATCTCGCGGACGATGATGGCGCCGAGCTCGTCCTTGCGCTCGCTGTGCAGGTCGGCGACCCGCCTCACCAGGGCGGCACGCTCGGCGACCGTCGTCGTTCGGGCCCAGCCCTGGCTGGCGGTCGCCGCGGCGGCGATGGCCGCCTCGATGTCGGCATCCGTCGCGGTGGGGAACTGCTGGAGGACCTCGCCCGTAGCCGGGTCGGTGACCGCATAGAGGCTCACGTGGATCTCCTTGTCTGCCGATGATCGCGAGCCTCACGCTGCTCCATGGAGCGCTCACTCGTCAACAGCCAGGACCGCGGCGCCGGTGGCGATCCGACCCCGCTCAACAGCTCATCGGTTCACCCGTCTCCGCGCCGAGTTCGAGACAGCCTGCCGCTATGGCCTCGACATCGCAGGCGAGCCGCGCCGGGCGGACCGGCCCAAGGATGACGCCGTTCGAGATCGTTACAACCCGTACCCGATGGCGGCAACGACGACACGGGCCAGTTTCTGCATGTCGGAGAACCGGGTGTCCAGGCCGAGCTCGCCGGCGAATGAGAGGTGTTCGATATCGCTGACAACGGACATCTGCTGCGTGGCGAGCAAGGCGTGCATCTGTTCCGGAGTCCATGCGGAAATCATCGGTTCGTGCTCGAACAGGTTGGGCCTGCCCGCAGCTGTGAACAGGGCCTCGAGACTGAGCATGTCGAGCGGGTGGCTGCCGGTGGCGTCGCTGCAGACCGTGTACGTGGCCACGAGCCGAGATCCGGGGGCCGAGGCGCCACAGAGGCCGGAGAGAGTGGCGTGCACCTGGGCCTCCGTCAAGTAGTCCAGCACACCCTCCAGGATCCAGGTGGTCGGGGTTCTCGGGTCGAAGCCTGCTCGGACAAGCGAGTCGAGCAGCGTGTCCTTTCCGAGCTCCACAGGGACGAACACCACGCCCTTCGCAGCTGAGGCCAGCCCGTCTGTGCGGGCCTTCTTGTCTGCCTGGGAGGCCGGCTGGTCGACCTCGAAGACGGTCGTGTCCGCCAGCTGCGGCAGGCGCCACGCCCTGCCATCTAGCCCTGCCCCGACGACGACGACCTGGGTCCCGGGTCTGGAGCCCAACGCGTCGTCGATCGCGACCGTTCTGGTTGCGAAGACCGCCGCCGTCGACCAGAGCAGGTCGTAGACGCGGCGTTCCGGGCCTTCTGGCACCGGGCCGAGTGCCATGTCGACATCGGCCTGTTCATCGGGACGGAGCAACCGTTGGGCCACCGGATCACTGAACCGCCCCGGCGCCAGACGCCCGTGCGCCACAGCCCGGCCCTGGCACACCCATACCGCCGTCCGGCTAGCCTGCAAACCTGCCATGTCCGCACTCCCCTTGTCTTCCCGAGCCCGCGCCAACGCGGACCACCGATCCCGGCTCTCTCATGGCGGTCGATGTACCTCGTTGAGCCCGCCGCCCAGGTCCTTGCTCAGGAGACGGTTGAGTGGGCCGCGCGTGACGGCATATATCGTGGCCGCGGCGTGAGGCACTCACCGGATGCGCTGCCGACCCCGGCGACAGATTGACGGCCTCGCGTCGTTCCGGCCCGAATGGCCGCGAATTCCATTGCAGCCCAAACTAGTTAGCAGTTCCGATGAGTCTAGTTCGTAACAATCCAAGCGACTCCGCGAGGCTCACCAAGGACCACGACTCCCTTCTGCGAGAACTAGACGGCGGCCCAGCCACGATCGTGTCCGATGTCAGCCGGCACGACCCAAATGGATGACCTCGATCCTGACCACCCGCTCGTCGACCTCATACAGAACCCGGTAGCGACCGACGCGGAGGCGCAGCAGGTCTGCATTTCCCCAGGCAAAGGCGCTCGCCGGACGCGGGTCAGTCGCCAGCTCATCCACCGCGTCGAACACCGCGGCCAACCCCTTGGGGTCATCGCCCATGAAGACCTGGGCCGCCGCGAACGCCTCGTCGGCCCAGACGACCTCGTAGGTCAACCCGCCGCGCCCCGCGCCGCCGGAGGAAGTCCCAGAGCTGACCTGGCCTCGGCCTGCGTGACATATGTGACTTCGCCGAGCTGCCGCCGCAGCTGATAGCGCGCCAGCGCGAGCTCATCCTCCAAGTCCTCGATCCGCCGCACTTGGTCCGTGAGGTAGGCGTGGATCGCCTCGCGCGCGACTTCTTGCTTGCTGCGGTTCTCACTACGGGCGCGCTCAGTCAGCATCCGGTCATCGGCCTCGCCCAAGCGCAGAGTCATCGCCATGCCCGCATGGTATCGACAGATACCAACCAGAGGATCGCTTCGAGTCACACGGGATGACACGCGGCCATCCCGAGAGTCGACCTACCAAGGCGTGAGCTGGATGACGACGTATGCCCGGCGGCGCGCAGAGCCCCGCGCTGCCCGCATGGGCACCCGCTCCGCCAGGTCTCCCCCTACATTGACGTGATGGGCATGGTTCACACGGTCGGACTGGTGCTGCATCCGGACCGGGACGCCAAGACGGCCGTGGACACGATCTGCGGCTGGGCGGGCGATCGGGTCACCGTGCTCGGACTTCAAGACGAGATCGGCCGCATCGAGTGCAGGGCCGTGGGGGTGCATACGGCTGAGCTGGTCGAGCGCGCGTCGCTGCTGGTCAGTCTCGGCGGAGACGGCACGATGCTTCGCGCCATGCGGTTGCTCGACCGTCGGGCCACGCCGGTCCTCGGGGTCAACCTGGGCCGGCTCGGCTTTCTGGCGGAGGTCGATGTGGCCGAGCTGCCTGCCGCGCTGTCAGCCATAGATGCGCAACAGTTCACGGTGGAGGACCGCGCCGCGGTCAGTACAACCTTGCCGGACGGTACCGCTGTGAGGGCATTCAACGACATCGCCGTCGTGCGAGTGCCCGGGCACCGCCTCGCCGCTGTGGAGATCTCCGTGCAGGGCTCTCCATTCGTGCGGTATGCGGCGGACGCCGTCATCGTCTCGACGCCGACCGGCTCCACCGCATACAGCTTCTCGGCCGGAGGGCCGATCGTGTCGCCGAACGTGCAGGGCGTCCTTGTGACCGCGGCTGCGGCGCACTCGTCGTTCAACCGCGCGCTGATGCTCGCCCCGCACGAGGAGCTCACCTTGCGCGTCCTCCCGGTGAGCGGCCTCCTGGCGGTCGAGGTCGACGGGATCGTGGCAGGGCACGTGTCCGCGGGTGACACGCTGCCGATCGCCTCTTCGCGTTCCGCGGCCCGAGTCGTGCGTCTCGGCCGGACGACGTTCTATGAGCGGGCCAGGCGCAAGCTGCGCGTCGAAGGCAGCGCGGAAGTCGACTGAGCCTTCGCATTCTGCCTCGTGTGCGGATGACCCACCTCCACCGAGATCACCCGAGACGGCCGATCAAGGCGGTGTCAGTCAGCTGTGCGCCTGTGGCTGGCTGTTGTTTCGTTCTGTGCAGCACCGCCTTTTGCCTGCTGGACGTACCAGCTGGCGATCTTGGCGCGTGACGTGGCGTCGAGCTTGGTCAGGATGTTGCGGATGTGGCCGTGCACGGTGCGTTCGGAGATGACGAGCTTCTCGGCGATCTGGCGGTTGCTCAGCCCATCGGCAACCAGCCCCGCAACCGCCGCCTCACGCGGAGTGAGCGGATCGTATGCCGCACCGTCAGGGGTCGGGGCGGCCGCGGCGCCCTGCCCGGCTGCGACGGCCTGCTCGGCGAACGCCGCCGCAGCGGACGCGTCCATGCCGAGTCCCCGGGCGAATGCGGCGGCATACGCCTCGGGTCCGGCGGCGGCGGTGGCCTGTGCGGCGGCAGCAGTCCGGTACGCGGCGAATGGCGTCGCGTCGGGAGGCATGTGGATGAAGCGCCACAAGCCGTCCGCGGCACCGAGCAGCGTCGCCGCGGCGACCCCACGACCCAGCGCCGCCTGAACCCAGCCGAGGCTCTCCGTGCTTTGCGCCGTCTGGAAGCGGTCGTCGAGCTCCCGGGCACATCGCAGAGCCTGGAGCTCGTGGTTCTCGGCTGTGGCGAGGTCGCCCGTGTTCAGGGAGATCAAGCCCAGCACCCAGTTGCTCGTGGCGCGGTTGACCAGCTCACCGCGGGCCTCGCTCAGCGCCAGCGTCTGGGTGCATACCCTTGTCGCCTCGGCGAGGTCACCGGCCGCCAGGCGCGCGAAGCCGATCACCAGCATGGCCTGCAAGTAGCCATACCCAGCGGCGTGTCCGGTCCGGTCGAGCTCGGCCACGACCGTTGTGTAATGGTCGCCGGCCTCGCCGGGCCCACCGCTGTAGAGCGCCAGAGTGCCCAACCCGAAGAGGTGGTCGGTGCGGACGAGGCACTCGGGCCCCCAGCCTTCCGTGCTGAGGTGGGTGTGCCGGTCGCCGTGCGCGTGCTCATCCAGGATGCCGATGAGGCCCGCGGCCTCGGCGAGCCTGGCTCGCGAGTACTCCAGGTCGAGCTGTGGCGCGGACAGCCACCCAGCCATGGACGCTGTCCGGGCGCGCTCGGCCGGGCTGCCGGTGGGCTGGGCGAGTGCGAGATCGGCCCAGTGCCGGGGCTCGTCAAAGGCGCCCTCAGTAGTCCAGAACGGCTCGAGGTCGCGACACATCCGAAGCGCGGCCGGCGATGTGGCCGGGTCGGCCACGGCATGCTCCAGCGCGGCGCGCAGGTTGGAGTGCTCGCGGCGCAGCCGGCTCATCCATCTGGGTTGGTGGGGTCCGGACCAATGGGCGACCATCTCCGCCGTCAATGACTCGGACCACGCCAGGTGTGCATCCCGCGAGGTCGCCAGGTCACCGGTGTCCTTCGCCTGGCGCGCCCCGTACTGGCGCATCGGCTCGAGCATGCGGTAGCGACCCGGCGCGTCGGGGTCCGCGAAGATCAGCGACTTGTCCGCCAGCGACATGAGAAGCCCGAGAACGTCCGACGACGTGATCGTCCCGGCCGCGCAGACCACCTCGGCCGCGTCGATGTCGAACCCACCGACGAACACGCTGAGGCGCCGCCACACCGCCTGCTCCTCGGGCGTGCAGAACCGGTAGCTCCACTCCATCGACGCCGCCATCGAGTGGTGCCGTGCCGGAGCGTCGACCAGCCTGCCGTCCGCCAGCCTCAGCTCGTGCATGCGCCGCACCATCACCTGCGGCGCCGCGCTCCGGATCCGGGCGGCTGCCAGCTCGACCGCCAACGGTATGCCGTCCAGCTCGCCGACGAGCTCGGCCACGGCGGCCGCGTTGTCCGGGACCAGACGGAACGATTCCGATGCCAGGCGAGCCCGGTCCACGAACAGGGCTACCGCATCGAATGCCATCAGCTCCTCGGGCGACCCCCCTTGACCGCCCGAGTGCCCCAGCGGCGGCACCTGCATGGGGGGCACGTCGTACACCACCTCGCCCGCGAGCCCCAAAGGCATACGGCTGGTGCCGATGACGGCGACACCCGGACACTCACGCATCACGTCCGCGACCAGCGGCGCCATCGACCCCACCAGATGCTCACAGTTGTCCAGCCACAGGAGCGCGCGGCGGTCGCGCAGGAAGTCCGTCAGCACCGCCGCGTTCCACTCCGTGCCAGACACCTGCAGCCCCAGAGCGCCAGCAACCGTGTGCCCCAGCAGTGCAGCGTCCGACAGCTCACCCAAGGCCACCAGGAACGCACCATCGGCGTACCCGGGACCGATCTCGTCCACGACCCGTGCCGCCAGCCTGGTCTTTCCGACACCGCCGAAACCAGCCAGCGTGACCACCCGGTTGACCGCCATGAGGTGACGAAGATCCCCGAGCTCTCGCTCCCTACCGACGAACCGGGTCCCGAACGCGGAGCCCATGCCCACCGGACAATCGTAGACAGGCCCGACAGGGAGTCCCGGCCCAATACAACCAACACAGGCCCAACTGGGCGAAATGTTCCGTGTCGGGTCTATCGCACGAACGGTGTAAGAGGCCCGATCGCCATGAGGGCGAGGAGGGTCGACATGACCCGCGCGCTGAGCCTCGGCCACTGCGGCTCGTTCCCGAGGAGAAGCGGCGAGGCCGGGCGGCGCGCCTGGCCTCGCCGCCTGTCAGGCGTCTGCGTTCTGTCCGGCACCAGCTTCTGTCTGTTGGACGTACCAGCTGGCGATCTTGGCGCGGGATGTGGCGTCGAGCTTGGTCAGGATGTTGCGGATGTGGCCGTGGACGGTGCGTTCGGAGATGACCAGCCGGGCAGCGATCTCGCGGTTGCTCAGACCCTCGGCGACGAGCCCGGCGATGTCGGCCTCTCGCGGGGTGAGCGGATCCAAGGATGGCCGCCTGGCCTCGTTGGCGACGACAGTCGACCGGTCACCGGCGGCGTCCTCGGACAGGGCGACGGTGAGAGCGGCGGGGGTCCCGATCGTCATTCCGTGCGTGTACGAACGCTCGTAGTCCTCCGGCCCGATCGCTGCTCTGGCCGCCGCGACGGCAGCCGCCCTGAACTGTGCGAACGGTTGGGAGCTCGGCAGCGGCAACCGGATGGCCCGCCACATGGTCTCCGCTGCGCCGAACAGGGTTGCCGCGCGTGCGCCGAGTCCGCGAGCCGCGGCGACCCAGCCGAGGGCCTCCAGGTTCATGGCCGTCTGGGTGTTGTCACCCAGCTGCATGGCGATCTGTAGGGCTCGTTCATGGTGTGGCTGAGCGGCGACGACCTCTCCGGTCCCGAGGGCGGTGAGACCGAGGACCCAGTGGACGGGTGCCCGCATGTAGAGCTCGTGGCGGGACTCGCTCAGTGACAGCGACGTGGTAGTCAGTCGGCTGACCTCGGCGAGGTCGCCTTGTCCGAGGCGCAGGAGTGCAAGGACGTACCTGGCTTGCAGGTGGAGATGCTCCCCGACTTGCCCGGTTCGCTCGAGTTCGGCCGCTGCTGTCACGAGGTGCTCGTCGGCGGCATCCAGCTGTCCGTCGTACAAAGCGCTGGTGCCGGCGGCGATGTGGTAGCAGGTATGCGCGAAACACTCGTCCACCCACTTGTGCGCGCCGCCAGGGCGACCTGCGTCGTGGTGCACCATGGCCACGAGCTCCGCGCACTCCGCGAGCCTGGCGTGGGAATAGCTCAGGTCGAGCTGGGCGGCGGCGAACAGGCTCGCCGTGGCGGCAGCCCGGGCACGCTCCGCCGGAGAGCCGGAGGGCTGGTCCAGAGCGAGGTCGATCCAATGCCGGGCCTCGTTGAACGATCCCTCACAGCCCCAGTACGGCTCGAGGTTCCGGCAGATGCGCAGGGCAACAGGCGAGGTGCCTGGATCTGCCACGGCGTGCTCGAGCGCGGCGCGCAGGTTGGGCAGCTCGAGGCGCATCCGGGTCATCCAGGCGACCTGGTCTGGGCCGGACCAGTGCGACCACAGGTCCCCCGTCAGTGCCTCGACCCACGCCAGGTGGGCCTCCCGCGACCGCGCCAGATCATCCGCCTGCCCGGCTTGGCGCGCGGCGTACTGGCGGGTCGGCTCCAGCATTCGGTACCGACCCGCATGGTCGGGGTCCGCCGAGATGATCGACTTGTCCGCCAGCGACAGCAGCGGCGCCAGCACGCTTTCGGCCACCAGATCGCCCGCGGCGCAGACGGTCTCGGCGGCTTCGATGTCGAACCCACCCACGAACACACTCAGGCGGCGCCACACCGCCTGCTCGTCCGGCGGGCAGAGCCGGTAGCTCCACTCCACCGACGCCACCATCGACCGATGCCGCACCGGGGCATCCACCAGCCGTCCGTCCAGAAGCCTCAGCTCGTGCGCCCGGCGCACCATCACCTCAGGTGCCGCCACCCGCACCCTGGCCGCCGCCAGCTCCACCGCCAGCGGGATCCCGTCCAGCACCCCGACCAGCTCGGCCACAGCGGCCGCATTCTCCGGGACCAGACGGAACGACGCTGACGCTGCTTGGGCCCGGACCACGAACAGCTCGACCGCATCGAAACCCACCAGATCCTCAGGCGCCAGTTCGGACCCCTCGGGGACGCCTGTCGGTGGAAGGTCCATCGGCGGCACGTCGTACACGGCCTCGCCCGCGATGCCCAACGGCATACGGCTCGTCGCGAGAACCGCCACGCCAGGACACTCCCGCACCAGCCGCGCGACCAGCGGCGCCACGTCGTCGACCAGATGTTCGCAGTTGTCCAGCCAAAGGATCACCTGCCGATCACGCAGGAAGTCGGTCAACACGGCGGGGTCCCACCCTGACCCGGGCACCTGCAGCCCCAAGGCGCCGGCCACCGTGTGACCCAGCAGTCCCGTATCCGTCAGGTCCGCCAGCGCCACCAGGAACGCCCCATCGGCGAACCCCGGGCCCAGCTCGTCCACGACCCGCGCCGCCAGCCGGGTCTTCCCGACGCCGCCGAACCCGGCCAGCGTCACCACCCGGTTCACCGAAACCAGGTCACGAACAACCCCGAGCTCCCGCTCCCTGCCAACGTACCGGGTCCCGAATGTCGAGCCCATCCCCACCCGACAATCGTAGACAGCCGCGACAGCGAATCCCGACCCATTACATCCAGCAGACGCCCAAATAGGCGATATGTCTTCCCAGCCATGTCCCGATGGTGACCCGACACGATGCGCCCCCTGAACTGGTTGCAGCGCCGCGGCGCCCGCAAGGTCTTCGGGTGAAGATCTTGCGAGCCCGAGTCGCGGCTGTGGTTGGCCTGCGCGGACGCTGCAGGCGGGTACGGGCTTGGTCCGTCAGGGTCCTTCGGAGAGCAGCTGTGCCTCGGACTTGGTGATCATGGGCAGGCTGTCCGCGGCGAGGTTGATCTCGGCTGGGAGCCGGGGGCTGTCTGAGTCGACGCGCAGGTATTTCTGCGCCGGGCCCTTGGCCGCGAACACCCCGGCAGGGCCACCGACGGCCACGTATCCGCCAGCGGGGTCGTTGGCGCCGTGCATGGCCGGTGCGAGGAACAGCAGGAACGGCCCCCCGGACCGCAGTGCCGACTTACCGGTGTTCTGGTCGATGCCCGGTCTCACTACCTCAATCGACTTGTGCGCCAGTGAGCCGGCGAGGATCTTCGTCACGCGCATCTGGACGTACGGGGTGGGAGCTGAGCCACGCGATCGTCAGCCACGCCGCGTGCCGTCGTCGACGCCGCGACCAGCACCTTCAGGGGCCCCGCGCGTGGAGCATCGAGACAGGGCCCTCGATGTCGCTGAACAGCACCGTGCGGTTGGCTCTTGACAGCGGCAGGCCCGCGCCAGGCGGATGCGCGGTGCTGGCCGACGATCGGGGTGAGCGGTGCCCCGGATCAGGCTCGGAGTCAGGTACGCGGTCGCTCTTGGCCGCGGACGCCTCAGACCACCGCCCCCGGCTGGACGGATGAGCCGGTGGCCGGGGTCGAGGTCGTCGCGACCGCGCAGGGCGGCACCGTCGTGGCCAGGCGGCATACGGACTCCTCCGGCAGCGCCGTTCTCGATCTGCCTGCCGGCACGGTAACGCTCACGGCGTCGCCGGCGGCCCCCCGCGCGTGACGCCGCGACCGACGCAGGTGACCGTCGATCCATCACCCAGGCAGACGTTTCAGGAAAGTCGCACATTGCTCACCCCGTGCGGGGCATCTCGCCCGCGCGTGACGCGGCCGTTGCGGACCCGCCCGATCATTCCGTGAATGCTTGGCGGAAAAGCTTCCGCTCGGGGTGTCAGGAACAGCGTGGATGGTATCTTGCAGTGATATGACCGACCTCGGCACGATGACCGTTTCGGACTTCTCCCCGCTGCTCAACGATCGATTTACCATTCGGACCGAAAAACAGTCCTTCGACGCCCTCCTGGTCGAAGTGAATGAGATTTCGCGCGAGCCAGGAGGTCGGGCGCCGTTCTCGCTGGTCTTCCAAGGCGGGCCGAACCCCCCACTGGAACAGCAGATCTTCCGCGTCGAGCACGACAGACTCGGCGTACTAGACATCTTCCTGGTGCCGATTGCGACGGACCGCTACGAAGCAGTGTTCACGTAGCCGCTGGCCGCTCCAGGAAGAGGTAGACGCCCTTGTCCTCGGAGACCGCGAAGCCGAGCCGCTGGTAGAGCCGCAGGGCGGGGTTCGTGCGCTCTACGTGGATCGTGACGCTCTTGCCGCCGGCATCCGCCTCCGCCAGCAAAGCTTCCAGCAGCCAGGTTCCGACGCCAAACCCACGGTGTTCAGGCAGGAGAGCGATATCCACGATACGGATGTCGGTCTCGCCCCTGCGCACGTACAGTCGCCCGGCGGGCTCGCCGTTGAGCACGATGAGCTCGTAGGTAGTACGGGTGTAGTTCTCGTGGTACCAGCGGTCCTGGGCGTCGAACTGCGCGCGCAGGAAGGTGTCCTTCTGGACGTCGGTCCACGGCACGGTCGCGAGCTCGTCCGTGCGTGTGCTCGCATAGACCCGATAGAGGAACTCCCGGTCGCCCTCAGCGACCGGGAGCAACTCGATGACGGCGCTCATCAGCCTCGTGGCGGGAAGACGCCCTGGAGCGCGATGTTGAAGTTCAGTGTCAGGTACGGCTGCATGTTGTTGTGCGGCTGGTCGCCGCCGGTCGGCGCGACCGCGCTGGGCGAGAGGTTCGTCGTCGCTCCCGGAGTCTGGTACTGCGAAACCCCGATCCCCGTCGCGAGGAGCTGGCCCGCGGGGGTGCGCTCAGTGCCATCGCCTTGGGATGCGTTGAGGTCGTGGGGGTGCGACGGCATCTCGCTCACGAGCAGCGTCACTGACTCGCTTCCGCCGGGCTCGCCGAGGTCGTGCAGGGACAGGCCCGGACCCTGACCGGGGTGCATGGGGGCGTTCCCTTGCAGGTTGGGCAAGGCAAAGTTTGACTTTCCGTCACCCCCGTAGGTGGTGCCCAGCAGGGAGAAGAGCGCCGTGTTCTGCGAGAGCGGAAGGAGCTGGCCATCGCAGAATGCCCAGCCCTTCGGGGCGAAGTTGAACGGGAAGATACGAATTTCAGCGATAAAGGGGTCGGCCATCGTCCTTGTCCTTACGTCGGCGACGGGAAGATTCCAAATAGCGAAATGATGAAGTTGATGCAGAGGTAAGGCTGGAAGTTCGTATGCGGCTGGCTCCCGCCCCTGGGCGAGATCGAGCCTGCCTTCAGCTTGGTCAGGGGTTGATCGGTGCCATAAGGAAAGATGGTGGAGCCCGTGCTCAGCGCGAGGATGTTGTTGTTCGGTGAGTTCGTTCCCGCCGTGGTGGTCGACCCGAGGAACGGATGTGAGTGACTCGGAATCTGCTGGATCGTCAGTGTGACCTCCTCGACGCCGCCGGTCTCGGCAAGGGCCATGCCGTTGCCGAAGTGGAGGGGGATGCGCCCACGCAGGTCAGGCATAGCGAATGTGGACTCGCCGTCACCACCATAGGTCGTGCCGATCAGCTGGAAGAGCGTCTCGTTCTCGGAGATCGGCAGCAGCTGGCCATCGCAGAACGCCCAGCCCGCCGGCGCGAAGTTTCCAGCGAACATTCTGATTTCACCGACATACGGTTGTGCCATGATCACTCACCTCCTTCAGGTCTGTGACGGGAAGATGCCCTGCAGGGCAATACAGAAGTTCAGAACAAGGTACGGCTGCATATTCGTATGCGCCTGAGAGCCTCCGGTGTTGGATATGGCGTTTTGGGCCATAGCCGCAAGAGTGCCGGCGGCTATGTACAGTTGCGAGAAGTTCGACTGAGCGGCCATAAAATTCGGATTCGGCGAATTTGTGTTCGCGTCGGCCTGCACAGTCGTAGCGTTCGCGCCGTGAACGTGTTGGGGTAGTTCGCCCAGCGTGATGGTGTGGTTCTGTTCGCCGCCGCGTTCGCCGAGCGTGTGCCCGCTCCCGACATGGATCGGCGTCCGCGTCTGGAGATTCGGAAGCGCGAAGTTGACCCGGCCGTCGCCTCCAAACGTCGTGCCCAGCAAGGAGAACAGACCCTGGTTCTGGTTGATCGGCAACAGCTGTCCGTTACACAGGGCCCACCCCTTTGGCGCGAACGAGAAACTCATGATCCTGATTTCCGACAGAAACGGTTCGGCCACGTCGTGCTCCTTCTAGATCGAGAGGATTGCTGCCGCGGTCACGGCGCGTTGCAGTTGGTGAATCCGGACTGGGCGGACAGCAGCGCTGTGCCGCCGGTGCCGAATGTGCCGCTCGTACTGGTGTTGAGTCCGTTCACATAGTTCTCGACCCCGGGGCTGGCGGTCGCGGCCATGCCCTCGATGCCGAAGGTGTTGATGGCTGGGTCCGTGCCCTGCTTGCGCAGGTTGATGCCGGGCGAGGTGGTGGCGGTTGCGGTGTTCGTGCTTCCGGCAGTGGTGTTCCCGCTGATCTCGAGACACATTGTCGTGTCGCCCGTGGCGGAGCCGGAGTCCACGCGAATGCCGGCACGTGCCGCGTTCGTCGTGATCGGTGCGGCCACGGTGTTGTTGAGGACGCGGGCGAACATCGTGCTGCCCGAGGCTCGGACGATCGGGAAGATGCCCGGGCCGTCGGTGCCCATGACGTTGTTGCCAGAGATCACCGTGCTGTGGGTACCGGCCCCGAGGTTGTTCGGGTCGTCGGTGCCGACCGCGATGCCAGCGCAGCCGACCGCACTGTTCGCGTTGATGAAGTTGTTCTGGACGGTCGAGGTCATGGTGACCGGCCCATCCATCTGCACTTCGATGGCGATGCAGTCGATGTGCTGAAGGCGGTTTGCGGCCGTGCCGTTGTTGGACACGTTGAAGTTGCCCTGGCCGCCGTTGCCGGAGACACCACCGGTGAAGAACCGGTCCGGCTGGTTCCCGATGCCGCCGTTGCCGCCGTTCATCAGGTTGCCCGTGACGTTGATGATGTTCGTCGCGCTGCCAGCCGTGCCGGCGCTGCCAGTGGGGCCTCCGAGGGTCGGGTTGCCGGCCCGCACCTGTATGCCGACACCGGCTCGGAAGTCGGTGATCGTGTTGTTGGCGACGGTGGCCTTCGTGATGTTCGCGGCCGAAGCAGCAAGTCCGCTACCGATGAGCGTGATCGCCGAACCAGGCGTGGCGACGTCGCCGGTGTCCGAGAGTGCGTTGTTGGAGATGTTGGCGTCAGTGATGGTGCCCGCCCAGTTCTCGATATCGACGCCCTCGGCCTCGGTCTGACTGATCACGTTGTTCGTGATCGTGACGGCTCCGGTCAGGTTCGGGGTCGCGGTCAGGCTGTCGTCGAAGGTGATGCTGTTCTCGTCGCTGGCGTCACCAGCGCCCGTGATCGTGCCGTCCGTGAAGCTGAACCCGCTGACCTGCGTGCCGTTGACACCGTTGTTGCCGGTGTTCAGCAGCCGCATGTTGCGGAACGACGGACTCGTCGTGTTCGTCAGCGAGATGCCGTCTCCCGTGGTGGCCTGGATCGTGCCGCCCGAGAAGTCGCCACCCTGAGCGGTGCTGGTGCCCAGCCCAGTGACTGCCAGACTTCCCGTCGCGCCGGTGTTGGTCAGCACGATGCCGTTCGCCGCCCCGTTGGCCGCGATGCTGCGGAAGGTGAGCCCGCTCGCACCAATCGTGGTGTTGGTGACCCCGATCGGGGCGATGTTCAGCGCGGTCCCGGTCGTGGTGTCGATCGTGTTGGGGTTGGTGCCGGTGGTGACGTTGAAGGTCCCGCCGCCGGTGGCGCTGAAACCCGCACCACTGGTGGTGTCGATGTCCAGTCCGCCTCCGCTGAAGGTGATCACCTGTCCGGAGCCGGTCGACGAGAAGGCGGCAGAGGCGCCGGTGTTGAGAGTCTTGGTAGCGCCGCTGAAGGTGGTGGAGCCACCGGTGTTACCGGACATGGTGATCCCGCCGGCTGCGTCGTTGGTGTCGTTGATGTTGCCCGAGAGGGCGATCGCGCCGCCGGTGCGGCCGGTGATGTCGGCAGTGTTGCCGGCGCCGTTGCCGAGCGTGCCCGGGTAGGTGATGTTGCCCGAGCCGCCGTTGATGTCGACCGCGTTCCCAGCCGCGCCGGAGATGGCCCCGCTGGTGGCGGTGAAGGTGGCAGCCCCAATGCTGTCGAGGTTGATGCCCGTGCTCGCGCTGTTGGTGGACGAGACTGCGTCGAAGGTCAGCGTCGAGGCGCCGTTGACGTTCCTCACATCGACGGCCGGGCCGCCGGTCGCGGACACGTTCTCAGTCGAGCCCGACCCGACGCTGATCGTCGGCGCGCCGGTCGTGTTGACCAGGAACCCGGTCAGCCCGGTGGTGTTGATGGTGAAGTTCGTGAAGGAGAACGTGCCGGCCGCGGCGCCGGTCAGTGCGACCCCGCCGGCCGGGCCGGACAGGTTCACGTTGGTCACGGTCGAGCCGCCGGTGTTCGTGCCGGCGATCGCCGCGCCGCCGGTGCCGGCGATGTCCAGGCCCTCGACCCGGCTGCCCGAGGCCAGCGCGACCGTGCCGGTCATGCTCGGCCGGTTCGCCGGTATGCCGCTGGCCAGGGTGTCCGCGCCCACGACCAAGCTCACCGGCTCGCCCAGCAGCCGCTGGCTGGCCAGGAGGTTGAACCCGCCGATCAGCCCGGTGGTGGTCCCGTCACCCTCGTACACATAGATGGTGTCACCAGTCGCGTTGGCGGCCGTGTCGGCCTCGGCGAGGGTGTCGAACGGGTCGCTCGAGCGGCCAAGGCCGCCCGCGGTCGCGGTGTTGTTCACGTACCAGACCCGCGACGCAACCGTGACGGTCACCGTCGAGGTGTTGGTGCCGCCGTTGCCGTCCGAGACGGTGTAGCTGAAGGTATCGGTGCCGGTGAATCCGGCCGGAGGCACATACGAGAACGCGCCGGCCGACGACACGGACACGGTCCCGCCCTGGGCACTGGTCGCCCCGGCGGAGACGGTCAGCGTCTGCGGCGGCTGGTCCTCGTCGGTGGCGTTGGCCAGCAGGTTCCCGGCCACAACCTTCTTCGCCGCTGTCGAGGGTGAGGGCACCGAGCCGTACTCGAGCAGCGTGTTCCCGACCGCGCTGACCGACTCGTCCCCATCGACCGGGGCGTCGTTGACGTCACCGATCGAGATGGTGAACTGCTTCTCGAAGGACAGGTTGGGGCTCCCCGGGTCGTTGACCCGCACGCAGATCGTGTAGGAGCTCTTGACCTCGAAGTTGAAGCTCACCGCGGACTGCAGCTGCGTGCCCGATAGCTGGAAGCTCGAGGAGTCGGGGAAGCTTCCCGAGCATCCCGAGGTGAGCAGCGCGAAGGTATAGGTCTCCCCGGTGTCGGGGTCGCCGACCTGGGAAAGGTTGCCGACCAGTGTGCCGGCGGCCTGGTTCTCGTCGATCGTGCTGTTCGACAGGGAGATGTCGGTCGGCGGCTCGTTCACGTTCGTCACCGTGATCGTGAACTGCTTGTCGAAGGACAGGTTCGGGCTGCCCGGGTCGCTGACACGCACACAGATCGTGTAGGAGTTCTTCGCCTCGAAGTTGAACGACGCTGCGGTCTGCAGCACGTTGCTGCCGGCCCCGCCGATCTGGAAGCTGGACGAGTCGGGGAAGCTGCCCGCACACCCCGAGGTGACCACCGCGAACGCGTAGGTCTCACCGGCGTCCGGGTCGCCGACCTGCGCGAGGGTCCCGACTGTCGTGCCCGCGGGCTGGTTCTCGGCAATGGTGCTGTTGGTGAGGGTGATGTCCGTCGGCGGCTCGTTCACGTTCGTGACGGTGATCGTGAACTGCTTCTCGAAGGACAGGCCCGGGCTGCCCGGGTCGTTGACCCGCACGCAGACCGTGTACGAGTTCTTCACCTCGAAGTTGAAGGCGACCGCGGACTGCAGCTGCGCGCCGGAGATCTGGAAGCTGGACGAGTCGGGGAAGCTTCCCGCGCACCCGGAGGTCAGCAGCGTGAAGGTGTACGTCTCACCGGTGTCCGGGTCGCCGACCTGGGCCAGGTTCCCGACGGTCGTGCCGACGGCCTGGTTCTCGTTGATCGAGCTGTTCGACAGCGTGATGTCGGTCGGCGGCTCGTTCACGTTCGTCACCGAGACCGTGAACTGCTTGTCGAACGACAGGGATCCGCTGTCCGTGGAGCGGACGCAGACCACGTACGAGCTCTTGACCTCGAAGTTGAAGCTGGCCGCGGACAGGAGTGTGTCGTTGCTCGCGCCGCCGATCTGGAACGAGCCGTTGTCCGGGAACGGGCCTCCGCCGCAGCCGGCGTTCTCCAGCGTGTAGCTGGCGGTGTCCACCGGGTCAGGGTCGGTCGTCGTCAACGTGCCGACGGTCGTGCCCGACGGCTGGTTCTCGGCAATCGAGCTGTTCGACAGCGCGATGTCCGTCGGGGCCTGGTTCGTCGCGACGGTGAACGAGAACACGTAGTCCGCGGCCATGTGGTCTGGTGGGTCCACGGTGTCGACATCGCTCACCTGGTTCGCAACGACCGTCACGGTGCAGAGCGCGCCATTCGGCAGGTCAACAGTCGGGTCGAGCATGATCGACGAACCCGGCGAACCGGACACGACGAACGCCTGGGAGGCTCCGGTCGGGCACTCGAGGGTGAACGAGCTGCCGGTCGCGGTGACCGGCTCGCTGAACGTGACCGCGATGTTCGCCTTCTGGGACACGTCGACCGCGCCGTCGGCGGGACTCGTGGTGAGGACGGTCGGGGCCGCGTCCCTGGTCGTGAACGAGAACACGTAGTCGGCGGCCGGGTGGTCCGGCGGGTCCCCGCTGTCGGAGTCGCTGATGTTCGCCGCCACAGCGGTGACGGTGCAGCTGGCGGTGCTCGGCAGGTCGGGGCTGGCGTCAAGAGTGATCGCGTTGGTGCCCGTCCCGGTCACCTGGAAGATCTGGGCGACGCTGTCGCACACGACGGTGAAAGAGCTCGCGGTGACGTCCACCGGTTCGGTGAAGTTGACCGTGATGCTCGCGGCCGGGTCCACGTCCGTCGCACCGTCGGCCGGGGTCGTCGTCGTGACCGCGGGGGCCGCATCCGCCGTGAACGAGAAGGTGTGGTCGGCGGCCAGGTGGTCCGGCGGGTCGATGACATCGACATCGCTGATCTGGTTCGCGACGACCGTGACCGAGCAGACCGTTCCCTCGGGCAGGTTACCCGTCGGGTCGAGCGTGATCGTCGAGCCCGGCGAGCCGCTGACGGTGAACGCCTGCGCGCTTCCGGTCGGGCACTCGAGCGTGAACGAGCTCGCCGTGGCGCTGACGGACTCGCTGAACGTCACGGAGATGTTCGTGTTCACGGCGACGTGGTCCGCGCCATCGGCCGGGCTGGTGTTCAGCACGGTCGGGGCGGCGTCCTTCGTCGTGAACGAGAACACGTAGTCCGCGGCCGGGTGGTCCGGCGGGTCCCCACCGTCGGAGTCGCTGATGTTCGCGGCCACGGCCGTGACCGTGCAGCCGGCGGTGCTGGGCAGATCGGAGTCGGGAGCCAGGGTAATCGTGCTGGTGCCCGATCCGGACACCTGGAACGCCTGTGCGCTGTTGTTGCACGAAAGCGTGAACGAGCTGGCGGTGACATCCACCGGCTCGGTGAAGTTCACGGTGATCGTCGCGGCCGGGTCGACGTCGCTCGCGCCGTCGATGGGCGTGGTGGTCGTCACGGCGGGCGCGGCGTCCGTGGTGAAGCTGAAGTCGACGTTGGCGGCCATCGAGTCAGGCGGGTCCACGGAGTCGACGTCGCTGACCTGGTTCGCGATGACCGTGACCGAACAGACAGTGCCCTGGGGCAGGTCATTGGTCGGGTTCAGGGTGATCGACGAACCCGGCGATCCGCTCACCGTGAAGGCCTGCGGCGACCCGGACGGGCACTCGAGCGTGAAGGAGCTGGCTGTCGCCGTGACTGGCTCGCTGAACGTGACTACGACGCTCGCGTTCACCGCCACGTGCTCCGCGCCATCGGCCGGGGAGGTGGCCGTCACCGACGGCGCCGCATCGGCGGTGGTGAAGCTGAACGCGGTGTTCGCCGCAGGGTTGTCCGGCGGGTCCCCGCTGTCCACGTCGCTGACCTGGGCCGCGACGACCGTAACCGTGCACACCGTCGCCGCCGGCAGGTCGGCATCCGGGTCTAGCGTGACCGCGCTGGTTCCCGAGCCGGACACGGTGAAGCTCTGGCCGTTCCCCGGCGTTGGGCACTCGATGATGAACGAGCCCGTGCTCGCGTTGACCGGCTCGCTGAAGGTCACAACGATGTCGCCGCCCGGGTCTACCCCGGTGGCGCCGTTGGTCGGGCTGGTCGTCACGACCGCAGGTGGGCTGTCGGTGGTGAAGGAGAAGGTGAAGTCCGCGGCCGGGTGGTCCGGCGGGTCCAGTGCATCGGTGTCGCTGACGTTGGCCGCGACCACCTTCACCGAGCAGGTGGTCCCCTGAGGCAGGTCCGTGGTCGGATCAAGTGTGATCGTCGACCCGGGTGAGCCGCTGACCGTAAAGGCCTTGGGCGTCCCGCTCGGACATTCCAGCGTGAACGCACTCGACGACGCTGTCACCGACTCGCTGAATGTGACCGTGATGTTCGCGTTCACCGCGATGTGTGTGGCCCCGTTCACCGGCAGTGTCGAGGATACCGACGGCGCGGCGTCGTTCGGCGTCACCTCGACGGCGAGCTCCGTGGCGTCACATTGCGACGGATCGTTCACGTACCGAAGCACTCCGGTGTCGATCTTTGCGCAGAAGTACACGGTTCCGGTCGTGGGCGGGATCGTCAGCTGCGTCGCCGGCGACTTGCATTTGTTGAAGCTGGAGACCTTCCGCACCGATCCGGACGGCTGGATGCACAACAGCACCGGACCAGGCTTGACCGTGACCTTGTCCTCGCTCTTCTTGCAGTCGTCGAGGCTGGTCACGTAACGCACAAGCCCGTTGCTCTTCAGCGCACACGCAAACTGCAGCGGAACCGGTGGATCGACGGCGAAGGCCGGACTCGGGGCCACCGTCGCGAAGATGACGCCCAGTACTGCAGCTAGAACCAACGACGGCCGCGGGTAGCGCCGAGGGCGCGCATTGATCCCCGTTCGGAAGCCCGCCTGCGCGTTCTCGCGCCTTGGCTGTCCCTGGTCGCTGGAGTTCGAACGAACGCGTCGACCGGCCCAGATACCCATTGCATCCACCCCATGCAAGGCCCCTGCACGATGAACTCGGCCGGCGACGGAGGCGCCGACTAACTGCGAGCGGTTCGTTGGGGCCGTTCGCCACGCTATGAGCGTTCCTGTCGGCCCGTATCGGAAACGGCATGATTTGTGGTTGCGTTTTGGTCACGGAACAGTAAAGAAAGGACAGGTCGGACCACGCTGACGCGTGGCGGACCGATCGCCGAGGCGTCCTACGGGGCCGGTCGACGAAGCGCGTCCCGCGCTGCTTGGGTTCGTCCGGGACCATGGTGACACCGCGCCTGAAGATCGACCGAGTGGGGTGCAGGCCGGCCGACACAGATCGTGAATGTCGTCCGGACTTCCGGGGCTGGCCCGGCGCCACAGCCGTCGCCGGGCGCCCGGGCCAGCCTCACTCACCAGGAAGGTCAGACCGCAAGCACGTCATACTCGGCGACACGGTGCGGTTTGTTGAGAACGAGGTACGCCCGGCCCGCCGCAATATATTGGTTGCGCTTCTTGTTCTTCTTTGAAATCGCTCCGATCATATTCAGATTCGCGGTGGCAGCGTGTTTCATGTACACATAGTGTTCGAGGCCCCGCTGCTCGGCGTAGTTGTTCGTCTTGAACTTCTTCTTGAACGTAATATGCTGCCCGAAGGCTCTTCTGTGCGCGCTTGCGCGTGACGTGAAGTCCGTGGCCCGGCCCGTTCGGCGGACGACGCCACCGATCTTGATCAGGTAGACGCCACCCTTCTTGATCCTGACCCACCCGTCGCGGTCGAAGTACGTGACGGGGTTTCCCTCAGCGAGGGCGTAGGTCGACTGGAGGGCAGGATCGTCGATCAGGCTCAGGGGTTCGGCGTTCAAGAGTGGGTCGGTACTCAGGAAGAAGCCGCCGCGAGGCTCGAACCAGCGCTGCCCGAAGTCGACCAGGCCATGGTCCTCGTCGGTGTACTCCCCGGAGAACTGGTACGGAGTCCGGAAGACAGTGCTGTCCTCGGCGACCCAGGGCTCCCCCGTCGGCAGGTATTCCTGATGCTGGAAGATGACTGCCGCCCGGTCAGTGGCGATGTTGGTGCCGCCCAGCACGTCCTTGTGGAGGAAATAGACCTTCTGCTCGACCACGTCGTCCTGGGAGAACTTCACCGCAAGCCGCTCGTCCCCGGCGAAGTAGTTCTTCCACACCGTGCCGGCCTTGACGGTCACCCACTGGTTCACAAACCAGGTCCGGCCTTGCTCCTTGTCCTCCTTGGCGACCTCACCCTTGTAGTCATAGGTGTAGAACGTCGGCTTCCCACCCGTCCCATTCGGCCGGTCGATCACCATGGTCAGCTTGTCGCGCGCATTCCACGTCATCTCCCGCAGGTTCTCCGGCGACGAGATGGCGCTGATGTTGCCGTCGAGATCGTGCGTGAATGTCTCGCCGCCCTGGGTCGCCAGCTGGTGCTGGTGATCGGCCTGGAAAGTCACGTCGGTGAAGTCGTACGTGTTGTCCTCGATGACGTCGACGCAGTCCTTCTTGCAGCCGACCTTCTCCTCCCAGACCCGCTGGTGCTTCGACGTCGTGTTCCCCGTGGACGCGTCGTAGGTCACGTCGTAGCTGGCGAAGCGCGTGTTGTTCGCCTCCTGCCACACGCCGCGAGCCGCGGTGACGCGGTAGTGCCCGTCGTAGTCGTAGATCTGGGTCACCTTGCCGCCGAAGAGGCTGGGCACGTCCGGTGGGAGGTCGTTGACATAGGCGCGGATGTTGTCGGCCTTGTCGTAGGAGTACGCCAGGTTCTGCTGCATGCGTTCTCCGAACACGGTGGACCTGGCGACGTATGCCGAGGCTGTCGTGCCGCCGGAGCCGCGTTCGACAGTCCATCTGAACTGCCCACTCGTCGCCGTGGGTGCCCGTCCGGTGACCCTGACCTTCTCGGTCCCGATCGTCGCGACGAACGGAACCATCGGGGGCGTGTAGGCCTCGTTGACGACGAGCTCGGGGGCGGCCGCGGTCACCGGCGCTGCGAGCGTGCCCATCCCGGTCAGTGGCTGTGCCGGTGCGGTCGTCACCTGCCGGGTGAGCAGCCGGGTGAGCGGGTCGTGCAGCCACTGCGTGCGGTTGCCGTTCCCCACCTGCTGGAACTGCGGCGCGCCGAACACGTCGTGCTCTGCACGGTCGAGGTAGCGGTAGCTGCACTGCAACGCCGCATCCGTGAGCACCCTCGCGCCCGCCGGGTGCGCGGCAGCCGTCGGCGCAGCTGGGGTGCCGTTGATCCCCCGGTCGACGGTGTACGTCCATACGGCGGGATTGGCGGTGGACGCACGGCCGGTGACCCGGAGCTGCTCACCTTGGATCGTGATCAGGAACGGCAACGCGGGAGCGGCAGCGTGGGGCGTCTCGGTCACGGTGATCGTGGTCTGTGCAGAGCTGACGTCGGCGGTGAGCACGCCGACGTCACGGCACGCCTTGGCCCCGGTCATCCGGTCGAGCTGTCCGCCGTGGTCGTAGCCGTGGGTGACGACCTCGCCGTCCGGATAGGTCAGCGTCGCAAGCCGACCCAGCCAGTCCTGCGTGAAGGAGGTCGTGAGCCGGCCCAGCTTCCAGTCGGCGTCGACCATTTCGGTGGTCTCGGTGGCCACCCGACCGAGCGCGTCGTACGTGAACGCCTGCGAGCGGGCGGCATCCTTGAGCCGGGCCACCCGGCCGGCGGCGTTGCCCGTCGTCGGCACGCCGTCATACCCACCCCAGGCGTACGACTCGTCCCCCGTCCCGTCCGGGTAGTCCACCGAGACGAGGTGGCCGAACGAGAAGTGGTATGCCGTGCGCGACCCCCCGGCGGCGCGCTGGTTCGCCGTCTGGGTGGAGACCTGCTGCCCGGCGGCGTCATAGCCGTAGGCGACCAGGCCACCGTCCTCGGTGTCGGTCGAGGTGCGGCGGCCCAACAGGTCCCAGGTGCTGCGTTCCTGGTCACGGCCCGCGGAGGTCACGGCGAGGAGCTGGCCCATCCGGTCGTAGCTGTACGACGTCCGAATCGGCGCTTCGCCCACGGCGACGTCGTCGACCATGCGCACGTAGTCGCGAAGGTCCGTGAACGTGACCGTCTGACGGCCGAGTGGGTCGACGTCCCGCTTCCGCAGCAGGGTCGTGCCCAGCCCCGCCTGGGCGTCGTAGGCGCTCGACGTGGTCCGGTCACCGGGCAGCGTCTCGGACAGCATCCGGTCACGCAGGTCCCAGGTACGGGTCGTTGCAGGCGTGCTCGCAGACGGCGGAGTGAAGGTCGGGCCGTCGGCGTAGGCCCCGAAGGTCGGCTGCGCCTCGCGGACGACCCGTCCGAGCGCGTCGTAGTCGATCGTGCCGCTGACCGCGAACCCGTGCCGAACCGGCTGGTCGAACCCAGCGAAGACGTCGATCTCCTGCTTCTGCTGAGTGCGTCGACCGATGCCGTCCGCGAAGCTCACGGTCTCGATGAACTCGCCCGGGTGGAACTGGTCCGAGTTTCGCGCCGTGGCAACCGCATACGCCGGGTTGCTCGCGTCGTAGTCGAGAAGCACCCGACCCCCGTCGGCGAAGGTCGTGCTTGCGGGACGGCCCAGTGCGTCGTAGGAGTAGGAGGTCGTCTGGCCGTTGGAGTCGGTGCGGCTGGCGACCTGGCCGGACGGCCCGTCGAACGTCGCGGACGTCTCCAGGCCCTGGTCGCTGGCCGGCGAGAGCTGCGGGTCGAACTGGTCCGTCGTCTCCGTGTCGTCGACTCCGAGGAACGCATCGAGGTCCGCCGGGGCGAGCTCGTACTCCGTGACGCGTGCGACGTCGGACCGACGGTCGGGGTCGTAGCGGTAGAGCACGGCATAGTGCTTGCCGTTCTCCCCCCGCGGCTCGATGATCCGGTTGTAGCTGCCCCACGCGTCATACGCGAGCCGGGTCTCGGCGTAGGACCCGCCCACGATCGTGCCGCTGACCAGTTCTCGCAGCAGCGTGACCGATGAGTTGTCGCACAGGTCTTGGCTGCCGTCACGATGCCGGAGCACGGCGCCGTTCGCGTCACGGATCGTCATGATCGCCGGAAGGCTGGTCCATGTCGGGCACAGGTTGTCCGACCAGAAGGGCGGTTGCGGCGCGTTGCCAGGGTTCGCGGCGTTGCCGCACCGGGCTTTGAGCTCGTCGCTCGCCGCGTTGTCGCAGGTCGAGTAGGCGATCTCGGCCACGACGTCGTCCGCCCCGTCCGTCGTGTCGCCGCGGTCCACGATCGTCGTCGGGTTGCCGAGTCGGTCGAACACGTATGACGTCTCGGTCGTCCGCACGCCGCCGGACTCGAACGACTGATGGCGTTCGGCGGTCATCAAGGCCGTGGCCCACGTCTTGAGCGTGTCGTCAGCCGAGAGGGTGTCGGGAATCGGCTGCTGCGTCGGCCCGTCCAGCACCGCCCACGTGTTCGTGGTCCGCGTCAGGAGTGGGCCACCGACATCTCCGGCGTGCACCTCGACCTGTCGCTCGAGGCCGGCCTCCCAGATCGACCCGTTGCTGTAGCTCGTCTTCGTCGTGCGCAGGGTCGGGCCGCCGGGAGTGCTTTCGCGGGCCACGACCTCGTCGAAGCCGAGGTCCTCGCGGTCGACGAAGTCGTACCTCGGCGTGCCGTAGGTGTAGGTCGTGCGGGTGATGTCGACCCCGTCGCCGGGACGGCCGTCGTCGACCTGGACATCGCTCATGACCCAGATGGAGTCGGGATGCTCCACCGTGTTGCCCTCGCGGGTGTAGTCGAGGTCGAAGCGCCCGCCGAGCGGGTTCTCCAC
Source organism: Monashia sp. NPDC004114 (assembly GCF_053603855.1). Classification (NCBI taxonomy): domain Bacteria; kingdom Bacillati; phylum Actinomycetota; class Actinomycetes; order Micrococcales; family Intrasporangiaceae; genus Intrasporangium; species Monashia sp. NPDC004114. The sequence continues at coordinate 142,093 of NZ_JBSGGK010000001.1, forward strand.
CGACTTCAGCAGGCCGGTCTTGCCCTGCCGGTTGATCCCGACCTCGAGCGACTCGCTGCCGTTCTCGTCCTTGCGCGAGACCGAGTCCGCGTACCCGTCGCCGTTGACGTCGACGAGGTCGACGTCCGAGATGGACTGAGTCTCGTTGAGGTGGGCACCTGGGTTGATGATCAGGTAGCACGCGACCAGGCAGAGCGGGCCCACCGCGACGGTGAAGTCGAACCCGGCGCCGTACGTGACGCTGCTCTGCTGGCGCACCTGGGGGCCGGGGTCGACGCCGACGTCACCAGCGATCGGGATGTCGACCCGAGCGTGGTCGCCGTACTTCGCGCCGTTGAGCACGCCACTGCCGGAACCGAATCCGACGTGGACGGCCGACGAGCCCTTGTGCAAGGCGTCGAGGATGCCGTCGCCGTTGACGTCGACCCACGTGTAGCGCGGGAAGGTAGTGCTGATCGCTCGCGAGATCCCGCCCGAGAAGTCCTTGAAGTACCCGGCGAACCCGAGGAGGTTGGCCGAGAGGGAGCCGGAGTACGACTCGCCGGCCTCGAAGCCGCTGGGTCCGGTCCACTTGACGAGGCCGGTGAACCCGTAACCGCGGTTGAACGCGACGAAGACACCGTTGGGGTTGACCGATACCTTGTCCGGCAGGCCGTCGCCGTTGACGTCGGCCAGCTGGCGCTGCAGCTGCAGGTCCCCGTCACCGGGGCCACTGCCGGGCAGGTCGGAGAAGTCCTGTCCGAGTGGCGGGTCGCCTTCGGTGTCCCACGAGGGGTCGGTGGCGATCGGCGCGGTCCAGCTGCCGTCCAGTGAGATGCCGGCACCGATCTTCGCACCGTACAGGTCGGTCTGTCCGGACTGCCCGCGGTTGCTCTGCCCGCCCGTGGTGCTGTCGCCCTTGCCCTCGGCGTTCTTGCGCGGAACGCTCGGCGACCCGCTGATCCCGGCGTTGAAGCTCACGGAGAAGTCGCTCGACACGGTGCCGGGACCGCCACCCTTGCACGCGGCATACTGCACCGGCGGGCCGAGGCTCGTGACGCAGGCGTGCCCACCGCGCGGGTCGGTGAAGGTGATGGAGCTGTCGGTGACGACGTCAGGGAACCGGTCGCCGTTCATGTCCAGGTACTGGCTGTCGCCGTCTCCCCATCCCGCGCCCAGGGAGAGGGCGAGGGGCCCCGGGCCGAGGGTCAGTGCGAGTGTCGGCTTGGAGCCGCCCTGGATCTTCGGCGGGTCGATGCCCCCGGTTCCAGCTGGAGTCGCTTGTGGCAGTGGGCGGCCCAGCCGTGACACGAGCAGCTGCGCCGCGCTGACCTGCATGCTGTCCTGCGGTCCTTGCCACGCTTCGCGGACCTGTCCGTTCGCGAGCACCTGGTGTGCCGGGTTGAACGGGTAGGCGTCCTGGAACTGGTCTGAGACGGCCTCGGGCTTGAACTCGGGCACGCCTGACGTGGGGTAGTCCGAGGGGATGTTCGCATGGCTGTTGCCCGTCGGGCAGGGTCCACCTGCCAGTGCCTGGCAAGCGGCGCCGGCGCTGTCGAAGACGGGAAGCGCGAGCTTCGACTCCACGATCGGATCGGTTCGCCGGGAGCCATCGGCGCGGTAGCCGACGACCGCCCAGCCGCGGTGGTCCAGCGGCAGCCAGCCCTGGTTGCCGGTCGCGTTGAATGCCCCGTACGGGTTGGTGACATCGGTGAACGTCGGGTTGTTCGAGCTGTCCTTGCCGGTCTCGAGCTCGATGCGCCCGTTTCGCATGAAGCGGAAGAGGCCGGGCTCGCGCACGGTGACGTCGAAGACGTAGGCCACGCCCGCCGTGAGGCTGACGTCGAGCACCGGCTTCGCGACTGGCGAGCCGACAGGTGTGAAGTCGTTCGCCGGGACGGTGAACTGGTCCTTGGCGATGCTGCCGTCCGATCCCTTGACGGTGACCACGACGGTGCCGGCCGGGTGCTTGAGGTCGGACGGCAGCGCGTAGTTGAACGCGACCCGGACGGTCCGCGGCTCGGAGGCGTCGCTGGCTGACGCGGCATACGCCCGCTGTGGCGCGACGACCGAGCGGATCGGGTAGATCTCGGTGTCCACCGGCGGCCGGAACGACGAGCCCTCGATGCAGGGACCGCCCGCGGCCTGCGACTCGGAGTAGCAGATCTCGAGCGGCGTGGCCCAGTGCAGCCTGGTCGGGTCGACCGGTGAGTCGATCTTGAGGTAGGAGCGGACTCGGTCACTCTGGGTCCCGTTTCCGGCGGCGGTCGGCCCGGTCACCTGGACCTCGGCGGAAACCGTGAAGGCCCCCGCCTCCTGCGGGAAGAGCTGTCGGTCGCGGTGGTCGTTCGCGGTGGCCTGGTCAGTGAAGCAGCCCAGCGTCGTAGCCGGGGTCACGACGCAGTAGGTCGTCGTGCCGTTCACGGTTCGCGCTTCGACGCTCCGGACCCGCTGGGCGGCGTCTGCGCCGACCGGGGTCAGCGTCACCGGGACGTCGACGAGGGCCTGGGTCGATGCTGGCACGTGCTCCACCGTGGGGCGCACGAAGTCGGTCGTCGGCTGCTTGTCGAGGACGCCGCTGTAGCGCAGCAAGCCGGTCTGCGGCACGCTGACCCAGGAGTTCGGACGTCCAGCCGTAGTGAAGTCCTCGGCTGCGTCGTACGTGGTCTGGTCCAGGCCGTTGACGTCGACCGCGCCGGCGGCCACTTCCTGGTCGGTCAGGCCGTTGATGTGGACGTATGTCACCTGCGGGTTCCACGTCACGGCGGTCCGGGGCAGGTCGAGGTCCGGGCCGACCCGGAAGTAGAGGAACTGGCCGCGGGTCACGGGCACGGAGTCGAGCGTCCCGCCGGAGCTCCAGTGTTGTCCGGGGTCGAGAGAGCATGTCGCGAGCTCGGTGCCGCCACGCTGCACCGCGAGCCGTATGCCGTTGGTGGCAGCGCAGTCGGACGGCGTGGTCGGAACGGGCGGGACGATCGCCTGGAAGCTGACCTTCACGGTGCCGTCGAACGGCGCACGCCAGCGCCGCACGTTGTCGATGGGTGGTGCCAGGGACTTCAGCAAGGCGAGCGTCTCGGCCTCGGTCGTGTCAGTGTCATGCGCGAGGTCGCGCACGTTGAGCGGCACACGCGTCCCCGCGTCGCTGGTCGAGAAGGTCGGGGTGCACGGCGTGGTGGAGCAGTCGAGCCGGTTGTAGAGAACCGTGTTGCCGTCGACGAAGTCCGGCAGCCCGTCGGCGTTGACGTCAGTGAAGTACCGATCGGACCAGTTCCAGGAGCCGCCCGCGTGGAACATGGCGGCGGGACCGACGTACGACTCCAGTCCGCCGGTGAGCTCGAGGCTGGTCTCGCTGCCGAGCGAGTCCAGGCTCTCGAGGCCCGGGACGACCGGCGCCACCGCGTCGTCGGCGAAGGTGAGCGGCGCGCCCGGCCGGGTGGTGTTGAGCCGGTAGCGGATCTTGTCGCTGTGGAACACCTTGTCCGGCAGGTTGTCGCCGTTGAGGTCCATGAGCTGGGCCGTCGTCTTGGTGTCCGATCCGGCGAACGTCAGCGAGCCGCCGAACGACTCCTCCTTCAACGGGATCTCCGGGTTGAAGCCGACGTAGAGGTGGCCGTCGCCTCCGATCGAGTCCGACATGCCGAGGGAGCTGGCGCGACCCTCCAGGCCGGCGAGCCCGTCTCCGCGGACGTCGACCTGGCTGGACTGGAAGTTGTCGGAGTCGTCGAGCTCGTCGAAGTAGCTGAAGCGGTGGGTGGCCTTGGTCGAGTCGTCGCACGCCGGGCCCGTCGCACAGCCCACCTGGCTGACGGCACGCAGCAGCGTCTTGCCGAAGGGTCCCGCCTGAGCGTGGTTGTCCAGGTCGTAGCGCATCGCGAGCTGCGAGGCGCCACCTGGCTTGTGGAACGTGACCTTCACCTGGGTGAGCAGCTCGACGTCGACATCGACGTAGCCGCCGCGGGCGTCCACGACCGGGTCCGCGCGGCGGGCGCCGCGGATCAGGTCGACCTCGTATGCCGGGGCCTCGGGCTGGTTGCTGACCTCGGCCGCGCCCGTGTAGAAGATCTTCGAGAGGTAGACGTGACGACCGCAGACCGCGCCAGAGGGGCAGTCCTGGCCCGCAGCCAGCACCTGCCACTGCACACCCGACTCCGTGTCGACGGAGCGATAGCGGACGGTGTCGTACTCGTAGCGGATCGTGTTCACACCGACGTCGCGCTGGGCCTTGAGATACCAGGTGACGGCGTTGCCGTTGTCGTCGAACGCGATCGCCGAGCCGGCCTGGGTGCGGTCGTCCTGGGTCGGGCCGTCGTGCCGAGTGCCGGCGTCGCCGAACGGGCCACCTTCGTCGGGGAACCCTCCGTACCAGCGGATCCCGCCGCTCTTGTCGCGGACCTCCCAGAAGTAGTTCTGCGGGTTGTCGCCGTGCCGGATGATGTGCTCGTAGTCGGTCTGCGTCTCGACCTTCCGGGTGAAGTCCGAGCGCTCCGCGGCCCTCGCCTGCAGGTCCGTTCGGGCGGCGGTCGGTGCCAGCAGGTCACCGTCCAGTCGGTAGGTCTCGCTCTCGACGTTGCCGCATATGGGCGCCTGCTGACGGGGACAGAAGAGCGGTACGCCGAAGGTGGTGTCGACGCTGACCTCGCCGACGTTCAGGTCCCAGCCGTAGCCGACCCAGCTGCTCCGCGCACCCGAGTCGTAGGTCAGCTGGAGGTCGGGCGTGATCCCGCGGCCCTGCGGGATCGCGAGCGGGTAGGCGACTGTGGCGTTCCCCGTCGGGTTGGCCTCGGGCTCGTCGACCATGGCGAGCCCAGCCGTGGGGTCGGCATACTGCAGCCCGTCCAGCAACCCGTCGGCCAGCGCCTCCGGGGTGACCTGCTCCTCGCGGACGAGTGACTTCCCGTCCAAGCCGGCGAGGACGTTCGCCTCGGCGGGCGACGCTGTGACCATCACGCTCGAGGCAAGGAACCCGAAGCTGACGGCGAACGCTACGGCACGAAGCTGACGACGGTTGACGCGCATGACTGTTCCCCTGACATCCCTGACTCTGGTGTCTGGCCGCGCAGTCGGCGCCGTCCCTCTCCCGCCAACCTGTCGACGGTCACCTGCCCTTTCGAGGCTAGGTAGGATCAATTCCTACCGCAGGAAAATCACTCAATCCGGTCGCGATAGGTCCGAACCGCCTGAACCTCGGCATCCGTTTGACCTTTGCTTTCAAGCTCAGCGCCGTACCTCGGCTCCCTGCGACCCAGACCGTCCGCTCCGGGGTTGACGTTCGGCGCGAGGCTGCGCCTGGTCGCCGTTGAGCCCATTGTCGTGAGCGTCCGACTCTGCCGGATCGAGGACGTTGCGTGCACGCTGTGCCGCATACAGAATCCAGCCGGAGATGGGCCTGGTAGCCGAATCCGAGAACATCGCCCACAAAGTCCGGCCGCGGCTGGATCTTGTAGCGGGCCCGATGACTTCGCCGATGCCCGGTGGCACCACAGTCGACCAGATGCTCACTTGTCGGGCTACATCAACGCCACGCGCCGCAACAACCGACCGGTTGGTCGACTGTTGTGCATCGTCCTGACCTGCCGCACGTCGTCAATCTCCCGCCCCATCCGAGACGACGACCTCTAGGGTGCAGCCGTGTGGGTATCGCTTGAGACTTGATTGATTGGCGACGGACAGTTCCCTGAAGTGGGGCTGGGCGCAGTCGTCCGTGACTGCGGGCTGCGCTTGAACGCCTCCTACCTGAATGCGTCCGACCAGTTGCTTGCAGGGGTCCGAGAAGTCCACGTCGACGATGTGGGTCGAGTGCGGTACGAAATCACCGGCCGATGTCAGTCGGTGACGGGTCCGATGGCGGCCCTGGTCGTCATGCCGGGCTGGCGCGTGCTTGCTGAGCCCGAGACCCACCGCGCCGTTGGGGGCGCCGTCGACTCTCCCGCTTTCCAACCATGGTCTGAACAGTTCCGCGCTCCGGCTCCGAACGAGATGCTCAAGGCCGAAGGCTGGCTGGCAGTCGTGGCTGATCACGAGTGGGACGCCTTCGCGATACCTGACTCACGAATGGGCTGGCGCCTCGAGGCAATCCGGCTCATCGAGCACCACATGGTGCGTGTGCCCGGAGAGCCGTCGGACACGCGCACGTTCGGCCCTGTTGTCCGGGCCGCCACTATGGAGCGGTTGAGCCGGTCCGCCGACGGAGTGATAGGACTCACCGAGCGCCGCGTACATGGCATCCGGCACATGATCCGAACCCTCATGCCGAACCGTGGGCGTTTCTCGAGGCTGCCCTAATCAACCCAACAGTTTGCGGAGATCTATGGCCAGTCGGGTGGTTTCTTCGAATCCGGGATAGGTGCGCTCGCGCCGAAGCCGCTCGTAAGGCCCGTGCCAATCTTCGGGCGATGCGGTGAAAGCCTCGACGAACGCCTCGGCCTGGCGAGCCGCAGTGTCCATGCCAAGACCAGCCCACGGGTCCTGGGCAGTCCCGGCGTCTCCGACCAGGACCCAGCCGGGGCCGGCCGGCGCCCTCCACACACTGTCAGCGGGCAGCCCGGTGTACGCCCCGCTTGCCCATGCGATGCTCGCGAGGCGGTCGACCATGTGGGGGTTGCGGCGGACCGCACGAGTCAGATGTCCTGCCGGATCGCGGTGCGAGAGCTCATGCTGTGCGACCGGAACACTGACCGCGAGGCAGGCGATCCCGGCATCGCCGGGGAACACATAGGAGAACTCGTCGCCGTACAGCGCGAATTCCGGTCCGACCGTGGTTTGGCTGCGCCATCCAGTCGCGTAGCGGTAGTACATCGCTCGGGCTGGGGGATGCCGTTCCACGTCGACCGCGCCGACGAGGCGCGCGACGGTCGAACGTCGCCCGTCGGCCCCGACCACCACCCGTGCACGATGCACGGTGCCGCGTTGATCCGTGACACCCACGCACACCCCGCCAACCGTCACGAGGTCAACCACCTTGGTCCTGCAATGAATATCAACGCCGATCGTGGCTGCGCGCCGAGCGAGGATGGCATCGAGAGTGTGCCGGCGCACCGACAGGCAATAGCCAATGCTTCCGGGCTCTTGGGGCGGGCCCTTCTCGAAGGGGCTGCCGTCCAAAGAGAAATACTCACACGTCAGTGGCGGCGCTCCTGTTGCGAGTACCTCGTCGAGGACGCCGACCTCGGCAAGTGACCGGACCAGGCCGTCGCCGCGGAAGAAGTGTGTCGACAACGTGTCGGAAGGAAAGTCTCTCGACTCAAGGAGCCGCACCGACACCCCGTGCGAAGCCAGTCGTATCGCGGTCAGACATCCAGCGATACGACCACCGACGACCAGTACGTCCACCTCGCCCGCCACCTGAGCCAGGCTACGGATTCCGGCCAGGGCGCGAGAAGGGAACAGGCCAAACGCTCCTCACGGGCGCGTGCTGCGACCCATCCGTAGCCGCTCTACGGGCGAACGCCCGACCAGGCGCCTTGCACAGCGATCGCGGCGGCCATGCCGCGTTGCGGAGAACGCCTGTGTTGCCGCCGGTCGCACTGTCGGTCGAGCCGGAACACGGACAGCCCACCGGTGCCCACCGAATCGTCCACACTGGGTTGATGGAGTCCTTGCCGCGCAAGTCCGCGTGGGTGGGTGCGGTAGATGTCCACTACAACGAGGTCGGCGGGGCGACCGCTGCGCTCGTCATCTGCAGCGAGTTCGCCTTCGCGACAGTGGTGGCCGAGCACGTCGCCGACATCGGTCACACAGCGCCGTATGAACCTGGCGCGTTCTTTGAGCGCGAGCTTCCGTGCATCCGGGAGGTCTTGGCTCTCAGCGGGCCCCTCGATCTCCTCGTCGTCGACGGATTCGCGACCCTCGACCCGGACGGCCGACCGGGCCTCGGTGCGTATGCCGCGGACGCATTCAGCGTTCCCGTCATCGGCGTCGCCAAGACGCCCTTCCACACCGCGACCCACGCAATAGAGGTCGTCAGGGGTGTCGCGACGCGACCCGTATACGTCACGGCCGCCGGCGGCATCGACATCGAAGAAGCCGCCCGCATCGTCGCTGGGATGGCCGGTCCACACCGCATCCCTTCCGCGCTGACAAGGGTCGACCGACTCGCCCGCGGGCGGGCGCAACCCGTAGTCGTCTGAGCTGGTCGCCGGAGCGTCGGGGAGCGAGCGCGCACCCACGGACGTTTGCTCTTGCCGCAGAGGACCGTCTACCCGTAGTGATATCGGCAGGCGGCGATGCGGACCCGGTCACCCGCGAACGTGTAGACCAGGCGATGTTCGTCGGCGACGCGTCGGGACCAGTATCCGGCGAAGTCGTGTTTGAGCGCCTCGGGCTTGCCGATGCCTTCGTTGCCAATGCGTTGGATGTCGACCAGCAAGGCGTTGATTCTCTTGAGCACCTTGCAGTCCTGTGCCTGCCTTGGAGGCAAGCAGCGGCCTGCGCGGCCGTCGGACGGCGTCCACGATGTGACGCTCCGCGGTCGACTGTTCTTGGACGGCAGCCCGAAGGGCCGAGACGGCGGCGACGTCCACTTTCGTCGGAGTCGTTTGGCTCGTCCTGCTCAAACCGTTTCGGCCGGCTCGTCGGCGTGGGCATGGATGTAGCCGACTTCAAGGTTGCTAGCCGTTGCTGCGTTCCACCTCGGGCCGCAAGATCATGCCGATGCGCGGACGTCGAGCACGGTGACTCAGCGGAGGACCTGGGCCCACCAAGCGATCGAGCGCCGAACCGCGTCTCGCGCATCGTCGGTGTCGTCCACGGTCTCGAATCCGTGGTGGCCGCCGGGCACCTCGATGACGTCGACCTCACGATGCGCACTCGCACAACGCTCGAGCAGCTCAGTGCTTGCCGTGACGATCCACTCGAAGTCGTTCTCGGGCATGACCATCAGCAGGGGAATGTCGCTGAGTTCGGCGGTGACAGTGGCTCGGAGGAGATCGGGATCGTCGACTTCGGGATCGGCGGGGGCCGCGTAGCTCCCAGCCACGGCTGCCACGCCCCATGCGCGCGGGTCGGCGAGCACGGAGCCCATGAAGAGACCTCCGGCCGAGAAGAACCACATCCCGAACCGGTCCGGATCAACCCGAGGATCTGCCCGCAGAGCGGCGACCGCATCGCGTATGTTCTTCTGCGCTGTACCGAGGGCCTCGTCGTCGACGAATCCGTGCTCGAACATCCCGCAGACGAGTCCCGCCAGTGCCAGCAGCGCACCGTACCCGCGGTAAGCAGGCCACTGAGGCGGCCGCACTTCGCGGTCACGCGGAACCGGACCGCCGTGCACCAGCAGCACGGCCGGCGCGGGCGTCGACGCCGGTAGGTAGAGATCCAGCTCTCCAGAGCGGACTGGCTCGACCATCGCGTGGGGCACGACGAAGGGCCGAAGGTGCGGCGGGAGTTCTGGTGCATGGCTGCTCATCGACGTCGATACAACCACGCCCCGGCCCTCGTCGTCGCGCGCCCTTGCCGTCGAACGCGCGTTCATTGCAGCCTCGCCGTCCGACCACGAGGTGCACCAAGATCGTGCCGTGACGGACAGACAAGCGCCTCCACCGGAGAACGTCCCCCGCCGACGAGGGCCCGTGCGCCGCTGGATTCGCGCCCGGCCCGCCGACGTCATCGACCTGTTTGTCTACGTCGTCGTCCTGAACCTGGCGATCGAGTACCTCCCATCGGTGATCAGCGAAAGCTTCACACTCTCGCTGCTCACGGCGGGTCTCCTCAAGATCGCATTGGAGCTGGTGCTCCTGCTCAAGTGCCGCATCATCACGATGTTTCGCGCAGCGAGCACCCCGGCAGGAAAGGCCTCAGCGGCCGTGGCCTTATGGGTGGTCGCCGCTGGCAGCAAGCTGGTTGTGCTCAAGGTGGTCGACGTCGTCTTCGGCGACGCTGTGAGCCTGGGAGGCTTCGTGCCCGTGACGTTGCTCGTCATCGCTCTCCTCATGTCCCGCGCGGCTGTTCGGCGGCTGCTGTATGACACGCCAGCGAGAGAGATCTGACGAGACCGGCTCGGTGTACGTCTGGTCGCGTGCCGACGTCTGCGCGTGCTCGACGTCGGCGCCGACGATGTTCGGCGAGGTGCACCAGCCGCAGCATGAGCCGACGAGTCAGGCGATGAAACGAGTGAGCAGCGAGTTGAAGTCGGCGGCCTTCTCGATCTGGGTCCAGTGGCCGCACCGGCCGAACACGTGCAGCTGAACGTCGTCGATGAGTCGCACCAGCTCGAGCGACGTCTCGAGCGGGATGACCTGGTCGTCGCGACCGTGGATGAGCAGGGTCGGCGCACTGATCGCCCTCAGCTGCTCGGCCGGAAGAGCCATGGCGTCCACCCAACGCTGGCGGGGCGCAGGGAACATCGTCGCGAAACGGGCGTCGGCCCCGTCGGCGACCGCCGCCGCATAACGGTCGCGCGCCAGGTCATCGCTGACAAGCGAGGTGTCATAGGCAAAGGCCCCGAGCAGCTCGCGCATCGCATCGACAGAGGGCTGGAACCCCCAGACCGACTCCAGCCCTTCGGTGATGGCGAACGGCACGCCGACGGAACCCATGAGGACGAGTCGCTCCACCCTGCTGGGATGTGCGCTGGCGAGCCGCAGCGCGACCGCGCCGCCGAACGAGTTCCCTACGACACTGGCACGGTTGATGCCGAGGGTGTCGAGGAGTGCGACAGCGTGTGCCACCCATGACTCCATGGAGTACTCATGGCCCTCAGAGGGCACCGTGCGCCCGAAACCGAGCTGGTCCGCAGCCACGACACGATGGCCCGCCTCGACGAGGGCCGGGATCGTGAGGCGCCAGTTGGCGGCCGCGCTGACGCCCGGGCCTGAGCCGTGGAGCAGGAGGACGGCGGGCCCCGAGCCCAGGTCGTGGACCCACGTCGGAGTGCCGGCGATGTCGACGACGTGCCCGCCGGAGGCGTTGGCGCTCACCCTCGCGCGTCTCGGTCGATCTGGATGACGACGGCCTTGGGCTCGGTGAAGAACTCCCGGCTGAAGGTGCCACCCTCGCGACCGACGCCCGAGTCGCCGACGCCGCCGAAGGGAGCGCGCAGGTCACGGATGAAGAAGCAGTTCACCCAGACGGTCCCGGCCTTGAGGTTCGAGGCGACGCGGTGCGCCCGCGAGAGGTTCTCGGTGAAGAGCATCGCGTTGAGGCCGTACGCGGTGTCGTTCGCGAGGCGTACGACCTCCGCCTCCGTCTCGAACCGGTTGACCACGACGACCGGGCCGAAGATCTCCTGGCAGTACTGCGTCGCCGTCAGCGGCAGGTCCGTGACGATCGTCGGGCGCACGAGCCACGATCCGTCGCCCATGAGGCCGCCGGTGAGGATCTTGCCACCCTGCTCCTCGACGGTCTCCACGTACGAAGCCACCTTGCGGTAGTGCTCCTGCGAAGCGAGGCACGAGAACTGCGTCTCCGGCGCGAACGGGTCGCCGATGACGAGCGCCTCGGCTGCGTCCCTGAACCGAGCGACGAACTGCTCGTAGACCGCCGACTGGACGAACAGGCGCGAGCCGGCGAGGCAGACCTGCCCGGCGTTGCGGAAGATCGACTCGACCGCCCAGTGGACGGCGTTGTCGAGGTCGGCGTCCTCGAAGACGACGTTGGCGCCCTTGCCGCCGAGCTCGAGGCTCACGGGCGTGAGGTTCTGGGCTGCCGCCGACATGATGATGCGGCCCGTGCCGGACTCCCCCGTGAACGTGACCCGGTCGACCCGAGGGTCGCCCGTCAGCGACGAGCCGGCCGGCTCTCCGAAACCGTTCAGGACGTTGAGGACCCCCGGTGGGAACCCGGCCTCGACCGCGAGGCGCCCGAGCATGACGACGGAGGCGGGCGTGTCCTCCGCGGGCTTGATGATGCAGGTGTTGCCCCACGCGATCGCCGGAGCGATCTTCCACGTGGCCATCATGAGCGGGAAGTTCCACGGGGAGATCGCGGCGACGACCCCGGCCGGGCCGAACTCGGTGTAGGCGTGGTGGCCGCTGTCCATAGGCATCACCTCGCCGACGTGGTCGCGCTGGTGGTCGGCGAAGAACCGGAAGTTCCAGACCGAGCGAGCGACGTCGTGCCTGGCCTGGGCGAGCGGCTTGCCCATGTCGGTGGAGTCGGCGCTCGCGAGCTCCTCGGCATGCTCCTCCATGAGGTCGGCGAGCCGGTGGATGAGCCGGGCCCGCTCGGTGCGGCCCATTCGCGGCCACGGCCCCTCGTCAAAGGCCCGGCGGGCGCTGGCGATCGCGCGGTCCGCGTCGGCTGCGGAGGCCTCCGCGACCTCGGCCCACTTCTGGCGGGTCCATGGGTTGACGGTGTCGAAGCGTCTGCCGTCGAGGCTCTCGACCTCTTCGTTGTCGATGATGTGCCCGAAGTAGGGATAGCTGCTCATGGTGGTCACCTTGGGATCACGTGCGGTTCAGGACGAGGACTGGGTATGCCGGGCGGCGACGCGCTCGGCGATCGTGACGTCCCCGGCCGCGAAGTGGGTGGTCGGCACCTCGCGCACGACGACGCGGACGCTCTCGACAGGGGCGTCAACGCTCTCGACGACCGCATGGGTGACCGCGGAGATGAGAGTGCGCAGCTGCTCCGGGGTGCGCCCCTGCGTGAGCGTGATCTCGACAATGGGCACCGTCAGTCACCTCCGTTGAGGAAGACCGACCCGAGATGGGTGAAGTGCATCGCCACCGAGGTCCCCGGCGGTGCGTAGACCGCATCGGTCATCCCGCCGGTGAGCACGATCCAGCCCGGTTCGATGGCGTGGCCCCGGCGCGCCAGGTCGTTGGCAGCGAGTGCGAGGGCCTCCCCCGGATGGCCCTGCACTGCTGCCCCCGTCGCGGAGTCGACGACGACACCGTCGACCTCGACGAGAACGGCCTCCAGCCCAAGGTCGAGCTGCGCGGGCGGCAGCCCGATCGGCCCGGTGACGAAGGCACCCGAGGAGGCGTTGTCGGCCACGACGTCTCCGGCGGTGAACCGGAAGTCGCGGTAGCGCGAGTCGATGAGCTCGGCCCCACCCCAGACGCTCTCGACCGCGGCCATGGCCCGGGCACAGGTCACACCGGGCCCCTCGAGCCGGTCGCCCATGACGAAGACGATCTCCGGCTCGACCCGCGGGTGGATGAGCCGCGACTGCGGGACGGCATCCCCGACGGGGAGCACCATCGCGTCGGTGAGCCAGGCGACGAACGGGACGTGGACGCCCATCCGCTGCTGCTTCGCGCGGCTCGTCAGGCCGAGCTTGACGCCGATCAGCTGCTCGCCGCGATCACGTCGCTTCTCGAGGTTGAGGTCCTGGATGCGATAGCCCGTGTCGAGGTCGAGCCCGGGCCATTCGTCGGTGAAGGGCTCGCGCTCGCGCCGCTCGTCCTCGCAGGCGAGCAGTTCTGCTGCGACGGACTCGATGTCCCAGCCCCGTTCGGGCATGGTTCCGGTCGACATCACGCCACCCCCAGCCCGGCGAGGTCGCCCATCGCGAGCTCGCGCTCTCGCTCCTCGCGCAGCTCGAGGGCAATGTCGATGATCATGTCCTCCTGGCCGCCGACGTAGCCGGCCTCGCCGACCCGCTGGAGGATCGCGTGCGCGGGGACGCCGTATCGGTCGGACGCGCGTTCGGCGTGCAGGAGGAAGGACGAGTAGACCCCGGCATACCCCTGGGTGATGGACGCACGGTCCATCCACGGCAGTCGCGGGATGAAGGGGCGCACGACCTCCTCGGCGGCCGAGAGCACCTCGCCGAGGTCGACGCCGGTCCGGATGCCCAGGCGCTCGAACGTCGCCGCGAGCACCTCCGTCGGGCTGTTGCCGGCGCCGGCGCCGAGGGCGCAGAGCGCCCCGTCGATCTGCCGGGCACCCGCCTGGTACGCGAGCACGGAGTTCGCGATGCCCATGCTGAGGTTCTGGTGCCCGTGGAAGCCGACCTGGGCCTGACCCCCGACCTCCTCGATGACCGCCGCGATCCGCGCCTGCGCCGTGTCGAGGACCAGGGCACCCGCGGAGTCCACGACGTAGACACACTGCGCGCCCGCGTCGACCATGATCCGGGCCTGCCTCGCGAGCTCCTGGGGCGCAACCTTGTGCGAGAGCATGAGGAACCCGACGGTCTCCATGCCGAGGGCGCGCGCTGCCCCGAAGTGCTGGATCGAGACATCGGCCTCGGTGCAGTGCGTGGCGATCCGGGCCACCGAAGCGCCGACCGCGTGGGCCTTCCTGAGATGGTGCACTGTGCCGAGTCCGGGGAGCATCAGCACGGCGATCTTCGCCTGCGTCGCCTCGTCCACGGCCGCCGCGATGAGGTCGAGCTCGTCGACCGTCGAGAAGCCGTAGTTGAAGCTGGAGCCGCCGAGGCCGTCGCCGTGCGAGACCTCGATGACCTGCACGCCGGCGCGGTCGAGCGCGTGCACGACGCCGCGCACCTGGCCCTCCGTGAACTTGTGCTGCATCGCGTGTGAGCCGTCCCGCAGGGTCGAGTCGGTGATGCGGACGTCACGCTCGCCGCCGGCGCCCGGAGTGCGAGCGAGCACGTCCGAGTCGCTCAGCTGCTCGGACACGACGGGCGCGTCCTCCGGACGGATGGTCATGTCACCCATGGGTCAGACTCCTGCCTTGACGTCGGCGGCGGCGGTTCTGGTGGAGCCCGCGGACGTGCGATCGGCGGCCAGCTCGCCGAGGTCGGCCGAGGACTTCCACGTCGATGCGACGCCGAGGCGGTGGGCGACCATGAGATCACCGACCCGGGCCGCGGCGGCTGTGATGATGTCGAGGTTGCCGGCATAGTCGGGCAGGTAGTCCCCGCGGCCCTTGACCTCGAGGGGGACGAACACGCGGGCCTGGCCACGCCACGTCTCGCGCGGCGCGTCGAACTGGACGTCCGCCCGAAGGTGGTAGCCGGGGACGTACTCCCTCACGGTCTCGACCATCCGGTGGATGGACTCCAGGACGGCATCCTGAAGGCTCCCCGGCTCCGCAGCCTCCTCGGGGATGGCACAGAAGACGGTGTTGCGCATCATGAGCGGAGGCTCGACGGGGTTGAGGATGATGATCGCCTTGCCGCGCTGGGCGCCGCCGACCACCTCGAGGGCTGCGGAGGTGGTCTCGGTGAACTCATCGATGTTGGCGCGCGTCCCCGGCCCGGCCGACCTCGACGAGATCGACGCGACGATCTCGGCATACGGCACGGGCACCACGCTTGAAACCGCCTTGACGATCGGCGTCGTCGCCTGCCCGCCGCAGGTGATCAGGTTGACGTTCGTCGCGTCGAGATTGAACTCGAGGTTGACGGGCGGGCAGATGTACGGTCCGACGGCGGCCGGCGTCAGGTCGACCGCGAGGATGCCGGCCTCGGCGTAGCGGGGCGCGTTGACCTCGTGGGCCTTCGCCGACGTGCACTCGAAGACGATGTCGGGCAGCTCGTCCTGTGCCAGCAGCCAGTCGACCCCCTCGTGCGACGCCTCCAGCCCGAGCGAGGCGGCTCGTCGCAGGCCGTCCGATGCGGGGTCGACGCCGATCATCCAGCGCGGCTCGATGAGCTCGCTGCGCCTCATCAGCTTGAACATCAGGTCGGTGCCGATGTTGCCCGGCCCGACGATCGCCGCCATGCCCTTGGTCCTGGCCATGTGGTTACTCCTTGTCGGAGGGATTGGTCTGGAAGCGCGCTGTCACCGAGCCGAGGCCGGCGAAGGTGGCCGTGAACGTGTCACCGGGCGCCACGGGGACCATCGCGCACACCGAACCGGGCAGGACGACGTGGCCCGCCTCGAGGCTGATGCCGCGGGCACCCACCGTGTTGGCGAGCCAGACGAGCGCGTTGAGCGGAGATCCCAGGACGGCGCCACCGGCTCCGGTTCCTACGACCCGCCCGTTGCGGTGGAACGTCGCGCCGGCCAGGCGCAGGTCGACGGCACGGATGTCCGTCGGCGTCGACCCGAGGACCACAGCACCGGACGAGGCGTTGTCCGCGACGGTGTCGAGCAGGCCGATCTTCCAGTCCCGGATACGCGAGTCGACGAGCTCGAGCGCGGGCAGGACGAAGTCGACGGCCGCGAGCGCCTCGTGGACCGTCACCCCGGGCCCCCGCAGCGCACGCTTCAGCACGAAGGCGACCTCGGGCTCGATGCGTGGCTGGAGGAACCGGTCGACCGGGATCGGCTGGTGCTCGAGATGGAAGAAGTCGTCGAGGAGGTGGCCGTAGTCGGGCTCGGTCACGCCGAGCAGCTTCTGCATGGCGGCCGAGGTCAGGCCGACCTTGTGGCCCTTGACGACCCGGCCGGCCGAGGTCAGCTCGTCGATCTGCAGCAGCTGGATCGCGTAAGCGTCCTCCAGCGTCATCTCGGGATAGGTCGTCGTCAGCGGGGCAATCGGCTCCCGTGTCTCGTATGCCGCGAGCAGTTCGCTCGCCGCCCGGGAACGCGCAGCGTCGTCCACCTGTGGATCCCTTCGATCTGCTTGCGGCGCAACGGTCGCCGGGCCCGGGATGCGGGCATCACACCCGCTGTCCGATGCCCACCGTAGGTGGGAGGCCCGGCATACGTCGTGGCCCGTTCCGCTCCCGGGAACGGCGCCGCGGCAGGCGCAAGGTCAGCGGCCGACGCTCTTGCTGATCCGGCGCGAGGCCGCGGTGAGGAGGGGGACGAGCTGGCCGACGGCCGGCTTGACCTGGTCCGTCGGCCCGAAGACAGACAGCGACGCGATGGCGCGACCGCGGTTCATGACAGGGACTGCGACCGACGACGCTCCGTCGAAGGACTCGCCGTGCGACTCGGCGTAGCACTGGGCGCGGGCGGTCTCGACGACGGCGGCCCAGTCCTGGGCGGTCCGGACGGTGTTGCCCAGCCGCGGGGGGAAGCCCGCCGTGACCCGGGCGGCGTATGCCTTCGGGTCGAACGCGGCGATGACCTTCCCGGAGCTCGTGCAGTGGGAGGGCAGGCGACGCCCGACGTGGCCGAGGATGCGGACGCCGTCGCGGTTCTCGATCCGCTCGACGAACACGACGTCGGCGCCCTCGGCCACGGAGAAGTTCACCGTCAGCCCGGTGCTGTACGCAACCTGGCGCAGGGTCGGCAAGGCCGCGTGGCGCACCTCGTTCCGGGCAAGGGCGAGCTCGCCCAGCTCGTAGAGATGGATGCCGAGCCGGTAGGCCCCCGTGTGCGGATCCTGCTCGACGAAGCCGCGTGACACGAGCGTCTGGAGCAGCCGGTGTGCGGTCGACTTGGCCACCCCGAGCTTGCGAGCGATGTCGGAGACGCCGAGCTCGCCGTCCGTGGCGAAGCACTCGAGCACGTCGAGGGCCGAGCCGACGGACTTCAGCCCAGAGCCGAGGTGGGCGTCCTGCGCGGCGGCAGGTTTGCGCGGGGTGGTGGCGCACCAGGCGTGATCAACGATCGTCATCGACCGGCCTCTCATCCGACAGGGTTGACCTGACAGTGACGCGGCGATGCCGTTCAATCAATGCATGCGTTCCACTGATCGGGACGTCGTGAGCGAGATCACCACGGTCGCCGGACCGTCCGGTGTGCTCGAACGCACGCTCGCGATCCTCGAGGCCTTCGACGCTCGCGTGACGAACCTCGGGCTTGGCGAGCTCTCGCGTCGGACCGGCATGCCCAAGTCGACCGTCCACCGGATGGCGGCCCAGCTGTGCCGCGAGCGCCTGCTCGAGCGCCTCGACGACGGCAGCTACCGACTTGGGCTTCGCCTGTTCGAGATCGGCGAGCGGGTGCCGATGCACAGGTCCCTGTCGCAGGCGGCGCTGCCGATCATGGAGGACCTGCGCGAGGCCACCCGACAGCGGATCCACCTAGCCGTCCTCGAAGGCGTCGACGTCGTCTACGTCGAGATCCTCGGCGCGAACCTCGCGTCGGTCGGCTCACGCACGGGCGGCCGGTTCCCGGCGCACGCGACGGGAGTTGGCAAGGCACTGCTCGCCTACTCCCCCGCCGCCGTCGTCCGGACCCGGATCGAGGCCGGGCTGCCGCGGCTGACCGCGCGCACGATCACGACGCCGGGCGCCCTGCAGCGCGAGCTGAGGGACATCCGTTCCAAAGGCTTCGCCCAGGACCGGGAGGAGTCGCACGTCGGCATCTCGTGCGTCGCGGCGCCGGTGTTCGGCAGTGACGCCAAGGTACGGGCGGCCCTGTCGGTCACCGGCCGGACGACCTCGATCGACCCCGTCCGCCTCGGGCCAGCGGTGCTCACGGCCGCACACGCCCTGACGCGCGCCCTCAAGGGGAGCCACCTCTGAGCCATTACATGGGCTCGCTCCGCCCGTCCGGACCCCCGAATCGGCGCCGCGGCCCCCAAATGGATGGGGAACCGCCCGTCCGGACCCCCGAATCCGCGCCGCGGCCCCCAAATGGATGGGGAACCGCCAGCGCGGACCTGGCCAGCGACGAGTCAGCGTTTGATGAGGGGGCTGCGCAGCCCACCCGAGGCCTTGTCGGACTCGTCGAAGAAGTCTTCACGGTAGATGTCGCGCGGAAACAGTCGTCTGGACATCAGGGTCTTCAGCGCGGCCTCCACCATGGGGGGCGGTCCGCAGAGGTAGCCGGCTCCGCCGCTCAGGGTGGCGTGGTCTCCGGCGATGACGTCGGTGACGAGCCCGTAGCCGTAGCGGTCCGCGTCCTCACCGACGTCGAGCGCGGTCTCCTCCGACAGGCATGGCCGATACGTGAACCGCGACGGGTGCTCCGCCTCGAGGCGTCGGAACTCCTCGACGTCGTAGAGCCACTCCCGCGACCGGCCGCCCTGGTAGAGCGTGATGTGCCCTGCATACGCGCCGTTCTCGAGGGCATGCCGGATCATCGACTTGATCGGGGCCAGGCCCGTGCCGCCGGCGACGAGCACCGCGTCGCGGTCGTCGCCGACCTTGAGGACGAACCGGCCGTACGGCCCCGACAGGCGGATCGTGTCGCCCACGCTCATCGTCGAGAACACCCACCCGTCGGACGCGAGACCCCCCGGGGTCCGCCTGATGTGGAACTCGAGCACGCAGGGCTCCGTCGGCGGGCTGGCAATGGAGTACGTGCGGTCGGCGCCGCTGCCCGGCACCTCGAACTTCAGGTACTGGCCGGCATTGAACGCCATCGGCCGGTCGAGCCGGACGAGCAGGCGGCGCGTGTCCGTAGCGATCTCGTCGAGCGCGACGACGGTGCCCGTGAAGTCCTGGACCGGGTGCACCTCGATGTCCTCGTCGACGTCGATGTCGGCCTCGATGGTGACGTCCGATCGGGGCTTGGCGCAGCAGGCGAGCATCCGGCCCTCATCGCGCTCGAAGTCCATGAGAGCGAACGAGCTGGCGTCTCCGTGGTCGACGTCGCCCTCGACGATGTCGCACTTGCAGGTCGCACACGTGCCGTGGGTGCACGAGTGCGGGAGCCAGACTCCGTTGCGCAGACAGGCGTCGAGGATCGTCTGGTCCTCGCGGCAGGCGATCTCGCGACCGAGCGGCTCCACGGTGATCGTGAAGGTATCCATGGCCGGACTCCTCGAGCGGGTTGGGTCGGTGGGCAGGGTGGATGGAGCGACCGAGGTCGCGAGGGAACAGCCAGGGGTATGCCGGGTGGCGGGCCACCCGGCATACCCTCGCCGCAGACCTGGCTAGGCCAGAACCCTCGTGCCGATGACGTCCTTGTGGACGACGCCGATCTCGGCGAGGGTCTGCTCGTCGCGTGGCCTCAGCTCGGCGCCGTGCAGGGTCCAGGCGCGCGCTGCCGCCGGGTCGAAGTCGGGGTCCTCCTCGGCGAACGGGACGACGAGCTGGGACCAGAAGTCACCCCACGTCATCGACATCGGCGCGCGGAAGCACGCCGCGGCGCAGAACCACGGGTTGTCTTGGAACCACACGTGGACCAGCTGGTCGTCGCCGTACAGCTCCTGCCGGGACCGCGACGGGAAGTCGTACGTGCCGATGCTCTTGACTGCCATGTCCTTCTCCTCTCAGGCCTCGGAGCCGAGGCGGTCCTCGGCGCGGTCTGCGGCTACGTGCCATCGATGCCAGTTGACGTCGTCGCGGGAGCCGTAGTGCTCGCCTCCGTCGCCCTCCTCGATGCCGTACCAGGCCAGCACGTCGGGGACCGTCGGACCTCCGCAGCTGCCCTGGTAGATCTGGTGCACGGGCAGCCACGCCTGGACGTACTTCTCCGGCTCGCGCTCGAAGATCCACTGGCAGCCGTCGGAGCACATCTGGAACTTCTCGCCCCGGTACTCGCTCTCGCGTTGGCAGATGGTCGTCGGGTCGCCCGGTTCGGTGAAGCCCATGGGGATCTGGCAGACCTGG
The DNA here is from genome assembly GCF_053603855.1 of Monashia sp. NPDC004114. Taxonomy (NCBI): domain Bacteria; kingdom Bacillati; phylum Actinomycetota; class Actinomycetes; order Micrococcales; family Intrasporangiaceae; genus Intrasporangium; species Monashia sp. NPDC004114. Next base: position 162,320 of record NZ_JBSGGK010000001.1, read on the forward strand.
CACAGCTGCGGCAGGCCGCGGACGAAGTGGCGTCCGCCTGCGACGTTGTTCCGCTTCTCCTTGTCCCACAACGGCCGGTAGTAGCGGTCGAAGGTGTCGGGGTAGGTGCTGGACAGCCACTGCAGGTGCTCGTCGTCCGGCACGCTCGTCGTGAACGAGGCGGCGTGCGAGAACTGGTAGAGGATCCAGTAGACCTGGTGCGACAGGATCTCCTTCTCCGCGATGGCGTCGTCAACATGCTTGGGCGGGCGGATGCCGTAGAAGGCAAGGTCCTCGAACAGACCCTGCATCATCTGCTGCTCGAAGTAGAGCTCGAAGGCCTCCTTCCAGGACATGACCTTGCGCGGAAGCATGTAGTCGAGCATCTGCGCCACGAGGCCGGTCACCCGGTAGCCCCGCCAGAACCACTTGTCGATCCACGCCTGCACGATCGGGACGTTCTTCTCGTCCTGCTCCAGCAGGAACTTGATCGCCTCGAGCCCGAGAGTCATGTGTCGCGACTCGTCGGACTGGGCGGAGAACCCGAACGTCATGGTCGGCAGGTCGCCGTTGAAGCTCGCACCCGACATGAACGGCACGAACAGCAGGTTCGTCAGCAGGTACTCGAAGGAGAACCCGATGGCGATGAGGAACTCGAACGGGCCGGAAGACAACGCGTCGTCGAAGAACGACTTCGGCACCGAGAGGTACCAGACCCGGTCGTGCATCTGCAGGTAGTTGTGGAACCCGCTGTAGTACTTGTTGTAGTTCGACAGCGTGTGGACCTCGGTCTGCAGGTGCCGGATCTCGTCGATCGACTGGCATAGCGCCGCGAAGCGGGGCCCGGGGCCGGCCAGGTGGCGGGCCAGGTAGGCGAAGTTGCGGTGGGCCTGGTACTCCAGCGGCGCGACGCCCTGCAGGAACAGCTTCATCGCGTTGAGGTACGACGCGTCCGTCAGGGACAGGTGGCCCTGGCCCTGGGCGAAGCCGTCGAGCACGGCATACAGCCGCTTGTCCTTCTCCGCCTGGTACTTGCAGTACGCGTCGACGGTGAGCCGGAACGGGTCCTCCCACTTACTCCAGTCGTGGATGGTGATCCCCTCGAACGTGAGGTACGGGAACATCTCCTCGCTGGAGACGTAGCTCGGCTCCCAGTCGAGATCACGGGTGAGCGCCTCATACCGCTGCTTCATCGACAGCTTGCGCGGCGCCTTGGGGGCGATGGTCATGGTCGTCTCCTTGTCGACGCTCTGCTCAGTGGTCCCAGGCGATGACGATCTCGTCGTCGTCCCAGTCCTTGATGTGGCCGAAGTAGGAGACGATCGCCATCTGGAACTCGTGCGTCTCCCAGTCCCGCCCGAGGCGGCCCTCGACCGTCGTCCGGTTGACGACGAGGCGCCCGGGTGCGGTGATCCGAACGAGGCCGGGCAGGTGCTGCACGGCGCAGTCCGGGTTGTCCGCCTCGATCGCCTCGACGACCGCGCGGTTCGCTTCCGACTCCTGGATGTCCACTCCGACTTGGCGCCGGGTGGCCGGCGTCGTCGGGGGAACGGCGGGCGTCCCCGTGCTCGTGGGGGTGCTGGTCTCGGTCATCTCAGGCCTCCGTGGGTGCGGGGTGGGCGGCTCGGACCTCGTCGCCGAGCCGCGCCAGCGTGTTCGAGCAGCTGCTCCCGACCAGCAGGTCGGCGCGAGCAGCAAGCGGGCGCAGAGCGGTCACGGCGCGGTCGACGGCGTTCGAGACCGTCGCGGCCAGCACGCGGGCGTTGTCCGCGCCGTGCTCGGGATCGCTCGTCCAGGCGCGGTAGAGCGCGTCGAGCCACCGGCGCTGGTCGGCGAACCACTCCGTGAGGTGCTGCGCGGCCAGGCTGAACGCCGGCGCCCCACCGGTGATCGCCACGTCGTCGAGGTGGGCGAAGAGCGTCCGGTAGAGAAGCGTGTCGGTGACGTCGAGGGCGACCAGTGCCAGACCCCAGTCCTGCTCGACGATGGTCTCCTCGACCAGTCGGCGCAGCTCTTGGAGGGTCTCGCTGTCGAGCCACAGCCGCTTCGCGTCCTCGAGAAGGCCGGCGGTGCCGCCGTCGAGCGCGATGCCGAGCCGGCTGATGAGCTGGGCGTTCCCGATCCGGTCGAAGGCGGCGTACGCCGCACACTGGGTGATCGACGTGCCGAACCCGAAGCGCGCCGCGGCCGTCGACACGAGCTGCGCGCCCGACTCGTAGTGGCGCAGCGGGATGACGAGCTCGGTCATGAGCTCCCGCCAGGCCTCGGGCAACCGATCCAGCAGGCCCCGGCTCTCGATGTAGCCGAGCGTCGCGCCGAAGGCCTCGGACATCGCCGCGCGGGAGGTGACGTAGGGCGCGTAGTAGAACTGGCGCGGGTCGGTGAACGAGTACGGGTCCGTGAGGCGCAGTACGGTGAACGCCTCGTCGTAGATCTCCACGGACGGCTTCCACAACGGCCGATAGTGGAAGTTCTCCTTCGCCTGGATGTCGATCGTCCCCTCCTCGTAGCGCGAGGCGGGTCGGTCGCCGTACCGCGCGACGAGGTGGTCGAAGGTCTTGCGCTGCGGTTCGATGACCTGCGTGCGCAGCTCGTACTGCACGTCGGTCTCCTTTGCTTGGTGTTCGACGAGTCGGACGCGGGCGCGCCGGCTGGTTCCGGTCCGCGTTCAGGGGCAGGCCGGCATGGAGGTCTGGCGCCGCCGCCGATGACCTCCCCTGAGGTGGTGACCGCTCGGGTGAGCGGGCGGCGCTCAGGCCGCGGGGTGGTGCGTGGCGTCCGACTCCACGAGGAGCCGAACGAGCAGATCGGGCAGTGCGTCGGGGCCATCCAGCTCCCGGGGAACCTCTGACTCGAAGCCGTCCCCGACGAGCCGTGCGTATGCCGTCCCGTCCTCGAACGTTGTCGACACCCGGACGGCGCGGCCGCGGTAGGTGACGTTGAAGGCGAGCTCGCTGGGCAGCGTCTCATCGAACAAGGTGAGGTGGTCGTCACGCGGTGCGAGTGTCGAGGACAGGACGGCGTTGGCCTCGCAGACCAGCTGCTCGGCGAGTGAGCGGATGGCGACCTGGCGGTCGGCCCCCGTGCTCGTCGCGATGCGCTGGCTGATGCGGGTGGCCGGCATCGGCGCGACGGGCTCGACGTCGGCCTCCCGCGCGCCGGCGAGGTCGGCGACCTGGAGCATGAACGGCGTCATCGGCGTTCCTTGTCTCGTGTGGTTCTGGTGTGGATCTGCTTATGCGGTTCGATGGGCCTGTGGGACAGGACTAGTCAGCGGAGGCGAGGGCCGTTGCGCCGGCTTCGGCGATCTCGCGGTCCTGCTCTGCGGTGCCTCCGGAGACGCCGACCGCGCCGACCACCACCCCGTCGACGGTGACGGGGACGCCGCCGCCGAAGACGACGAGGCGGTCCCGATGGACGATGCCCTCGCGCAACGCGGGCTCGTGCTCGATGAGCGTGAAGAGGTCATGGGTGGCCACGCCGTTGAACGCCGCAACGGTCCACGCCTTGTCCTGGGCGATCCCGGAGGAGAGCAGGGCGGCCCCGTCCATGCGGGCGAAAGCGAGCAGTGCTCCCGCCGGGTCGGTGACAGCGACGTTCACCGGCACCTCGAGCGCCGCCGCGCGGTCGAGGGCGGCGTCGAGCGCCGCACGCGCTCCGGCATACGTCATCGTCGGCTGGACCCGCACCCGCGCGGCGGTCGCGACGGTGGTCATGTCGAGACGGTGGTGAAGCGCTCGTTGAGCTCGCGCGCGTGGTAGAAGATGCCCTTGGCGATCTGGTCCGGGGTCCACTTGACGGTGGGCCGGTCGGGGTAGGCGAGGTAGCCGCCCGCGAAGACCTCGTTGCGGTTGCCCGAGGGGTCGAAGAAGTAGATCGTCTGGCCGCGGGTGATGCCGTGGCGCGTCGGGCCGATGTCGATCGGCACGTCGTCCATCGCGAAGAGGTCACCGGCGTGGCCGACCTCGGACCAGTCCTGGAGCTTGAACGCCACGTGGTGCAGCTTGCCCTGCGGGCCCTCCAGGACGGCGAGCTGGTGGATCTGGTTGTTGCTCGTCATCCACGTCGCGATGTAGTGGGCGTCCTTGTCGTCGAGGTCGGTCTGTACGCGCTCGGTCGCGAAGAAGCCGAAGACCTCGCGCAGCATGTTCTCCATGAGGCGGACGTCGTCGGCCAGGATCAGCGAGTGGTCGAGGCCCGGCACACCGACGCCGACGAGGTGACGCGGGAACGCCTCCGGGTTGTGGGTTCCGACCTCGGTGCCGATGAGGGTCTGCGAGTGGTAGACCTCGAACACGTGGTCGGACGGTGCCGTGAACCGTATGCCGTCGCTGACCTCGGGGTTCTCACCGGCGGACATCCGCTCCATCGTCAGTCCGAAGGCCTTCCCCTTCATCTCGATCACGTCGAGGTCCTCCGGCCTCTCGACCTTGAACCCGAACTTGACGAGGCCGACCCCGCCTTCCTCGATGACGAGCGAGTGGTGGTCCCACTCGTCCCAGCCCTTGTAGTAGACCCGACCGTCCTGCTCCAGGGTCTCGTAGAGGCCGAGCGTGTTGGCGTAGTGGTGCTTCGCCTCGGCAAGGTCCGTGACCCGCACATGGGCGTAGCCCATCCTCAAGATTCCCACTGTTACTCCTTCGTGATGGTGCCGGCTGCCAGGGCCTCGGCGCGGAGCCGGGCCTTCTCGTTGATCTGGCGCAGGAACGGGTTGACGAGGCGCACACACTCGGCGCGCAGCTCGATGGTGAGATCTGACTCCGGAACCGCCCGGCAGCTCAGACAGGTGCCGTCGCTGCGCTCAGACACCGAGATGACGGAGTCTGCGACGGGCCGGTTGTAGGTGAAGGACCCCTCGTGGACGTCCACCTTGCAGATGGCACAGCCACCGCGCTTGCAGCCCACGGTGTACGCGTATCCCGCGTTGAAGAGCCCGCCGAGCACGGTCTCGCCCGGCTCGAGGTGGATGACCTCGCCCGTCGGGTTGATCGTCAATGTCGGCACCGGCGCTCCTTTGCGGACAGTCCGTGCGGCACTGCTGATGCCGCCTGGATACGAGAGTCACCTCCGGCGGGCCCCGACGGCAGCGGCGTTCCTCACTCCGGAACGCCCGACCACCCCCGTGGCGGCCGATGTGGAGGCGCGCGGGCGCAATGGTCATGAACGCCCTCGAGCACACTGGTCGCGGGGCGGAGTGGCGCGAGGCCTGACAGGCCTTCAGAGATGGGCCTTGCTACGCTCGCGGAGAGGCCGGCCACGAACGGCGCCGGCCTCTCAGGCGATCCAGGGCGGCGGCGCGATGAGCGGTAGTGGCACGCGATCAATGACATTTCAGGCGACGTTGCCTGAGGTCTTCTCGGCGCTCCAGGAGGCGGCCCGGCGCACAGGTTTCCAGTACCTGTCCGGTGACGTGAGCAAGGGCACCGCGGTGTTCACCTCGGGGAGGTTCTTGCTGGGCTTCGGCGAGAAGGTCACTGCCCAGATCAAGGAAGTCGCCCCGGGGACCGTTCAGGTGACGCTGTCCTCGGACCCGAAGTTCGGCGTCGCAGGCTGGTCGGGTCGCCACGGTGCGAGTGCGGAGCGTATGACCGAGGCGCTGAGCGGGCTACTTCCACACATCGGATAGGCGATCCGCGGTCGGGCACCGTTCCGTGGCGGCCTACCGATCGTGCTGGCCCGGCGATGGCTGAACCGGCTGTCCGAGCTAGCCGGCCAGCTCGGCGAACGCCTGGTCGTGCCAGAGCAGCGGCCGGCCGACTCCGATGTGCGTGGCAGCGACCGCACCGATGACCAGGGTGTGGTCGCCGTGGGCGTGCTCCGCCTCGAGCAGGCAGACCGTCCAGGCGAGCACGTCGGTCAAGACGGGGACACCAAGGACGGTTCGCACGGTCCGGTCGCCGACCTGGCGGTCATCCTGTGCGGCGAACCGCAGGGCCAGGTCGCGCTGGTCCTCACGAAGCAGGTGCACGCCGAAAGCGCGCCGGGAGCGGATCGCCGCCAGGGTCCGCGACCTGTTGCCTACCGACACGAGCAACAGAGCGGGCCGCAGCGACACCGAGGTGACGGACGAGGCGGTCATCCCGGTCAGTGGAGCGGCAGGGCCGTCACCACGGGCCGTGACCACGCTCACCCCGGCCACCAGTCGACGGTAGAGGCTCAGCGACCTGGTCAGCCCTGGGCCGCCCTCGTCCGCGAGCTCGGCGCCCCACATCACGGCCCCGACAGGCCTGGCGCCGACACGCTCTCGGCGACCTCGCCGAGCAGGCCCTGCACGATCAGCCGGATGTTGCTGCGCAGCGTGCTCTCTGCGATCGGGTTGAGAATCGCCTCGAGACTCGCGATACCGAGGTCGAACGCTGCGTCGAAGACGACGACGGTGCCACCGTTCGCTGCCGGGCTGATCCGCCACTGCCCGCTGAAGCTGTGGAAGTCGCCCTCGAGCTGAGTGAAGGTGATCGTGGTGGCGACCGGGTCGAGCACATCGCGTTCGGTCCACTGCAGCAGGCCGCTACGGAAGGCGACCGTCCAGCGGGACACGACGGAGCCGTCGGCCTCGGGCTCCTCGACGACGACGTGTCGAACCGTCTCGACCAGGCTCGGGTAGCGGGCGAAATCGCTGAGCCGCGCGTAGGCCTGTCGATGGTCGACATCCGGGGCGTGCAGGTGGATCGCGACGTTGGGCATGGGTCTACCTTTCGGTTCCGAGCGCAGCCATTGCCGCACCGAAAGCTGTGAGGAAGTGCCCGATCTCGCGGTGATCGAGTATTGCGGGAGGGGTGAAGCGGAGCACCCGAGAGGAATTGAGCGAGTGGCAGGAGATGACACCGCGCTCCAGCAGCTGCACGGCCAGCTCGCCCACCGAGCCAGGGTTGGAGAACTCGAGACCGATGAGCAGCCCGCGCCCGCGGACTTCGACGAGGTCGGCGGGTCGCAGCCGCCCGCAGATCGTCCGGATGCCCTCCAGAAGCTCGGCGCCGACCTGTTCCGCGCGCCCGACGATGTCCTCGTCGTGGATGGCCGCGATGGTCGCCAGCGCGGCGGAGCATGCCAGCGGCGAGCCGGCGAACGTGGACGTGTGCAGGTACGGGTCTTTCGCGAACGGTGCGTACGCCCGCTCCGTTGCGACGATGGCTGCGATCGGCACGACCCCGCCCGACAGGCCCTTGCCCACCAGCAGGATGTCTGGCACGACCTGCTCGGGTTCGACTCCCCACCAGGTGCCGAGCCGGCCCATGCCGGTCTGGATCTCGTCGACGATGAGGAGGGCGTCGGCCGTCTGGCAGAGCTCGGCTACCGCGCGGAGGTAGCCGGGGGGTGGGATCACCACGCCGCCCTCGCCCTGGATCGGCTCGAGGATGACGACGGCCCGCTCCGGAGCCGACGCGAGCGCCGCGGCCATCTGGCCGATGTCGCCGTAGGCGACGTCGGTGACGCCCGGGAGCAGCGGGCGGAAGGGCTGCTGGTAGACGGGGTTCGCGGTGACACTGAGCGCCCCGAGGGTCTTGCCGTGGAAGCCGGACGTCGCGGTGATGACCGACCTGCAGCCGTGGATCCGGGCGAGCTTCAGAGCCGCCTCGGTAGCCTCGGCTCCGGAGTTGACGAAGTGGACGAGGTCCAGGCCCTCAGGGGTCGTCGCCGCCAGGGCGGCCGCGGCCGCGGCCGTGACCGGCTCGAGGAAGGTGCGGCTGGCCAGCGGGTGGCGGTCGAGCTGCTCGTGCACCGCACTGATCACGAGGGGGTGCCGGTGACCGAGGATGAACACCCCGTAGCCGCCGAAGTCCAGGTACCGGCGGCCGTCCGCGGCCTCGATCCAGGCGCCGGACGACCCGACCTCGACCACCCCGCCGAGGAACTGCCCGACCGCGGCGCGGCCGGCGCCCAGGTGACGGCGGTACGTGGCCAGCAGGCCGCCCGTGACGTCCACACCCGGAAGACCCGAAGTGAGCGTCATGACGCCAGCACGGGCTCGTCCGCGCCATCGTCGAGGGCAGACCGCAGACCCTTGGCGTCGGCCCAGAAGCCCAGGGACAGGTCGAAGGCGCTCTGCAGCCGGTGTCGGGTCACCGCGGCGCCGAACCCCAGCCCGGGTAGGGATGTCGGCAGTGCAGCCGGCATCTGGAAGAGCCAGGTCATCTCGAGGAGCTCGGCGAACATCTGCTGCAGCTCGGCACTGATCGCTCCGGACATGAGTGGCAGCAACAGCCGGTTCACCGCCTCGGCGGGGATGAAGCGCGGTGCCGCCGGGCTGAGCCCGAGCTCGTGCCCGAGCCGCAGCGAGCTGCCCACGATGTCCCCCGCCGTCATCGCGGTCGAGCCGGCGGTCAGCCAGACCTCGCCTTCGGTATGCCGTTCGCGGACCAACACACCGATCGCGGCGGCGAGGACGTCCAGCGGGACGGTGTCGACGAGTGCGTCCTCGTCGCAGGCGATCAGGGGCACCATGCCTTGGGCGATCAGCCCGGCCACGCGGTGCAGCCCTTGGAAGGCAGCAATGTGGCCGTCGTGCGAGTCGCCGATCACCAGCGAGGGCCGGACGATGACCGTGGGAACGGCGCTGTCACGGGTGGCCTGCTCAGCCTCGGCCTTGGAGGCGATGTAGGCGCGTGCGCTGGCGAACTGACCCTTGGCACCGCCAGGAGGGTTCGCGACGAACGCGGTGCTGACGTAGACCATGGGCGCTTCCGCGCGTTCGGCCAACGCCAGCATCGTCCGGGTGCCGGTGAGGTTGGTCTCCCTGATCGCCTCCGCGCTCGCCTTCCAGTTCGTTGCTGCCCCAGCGTGGACCACCAGGTCCACCCTGGCGGTCAGCCGGTGGTAGTCGTGCGCCGTCAGACCGAGCTGCGGCTCGTCCAGAGAGCCGGTGAGCTGGTAGACCCGCGGGTCGGCAAGGTCCCGGCGGTGGCGCAGGCAGACAATCCGATGGTCTGGGCTGAGCTCGTCGATCAGGGCCCGGCCGACGACCCCGGAGGCCCCGGTGAGCAGGACGGTCGGATGCTCGATTCGCATGGAATGCCTCCTCAGGCGATCTCGAGAGGTGCGCCGGCCAGGTAGCCGAGCAGGGGGGCCGCCATCTTGGTGCGGGCGGGCGGGTGGAAGCCGAGCCCGTTGACGGCGGCGGCAAGGTAGCCGGTGTCGTCGGAGCTGATGAAGTTGAGCCCGCCGAGCAGCTCGACCGCCTGCGGGACGATCCGGGCGATCGCGCCCTGGACGGCGTAGCGGACGAAGAGCGACTCGGCCAGCAGGTCGCGGTCACGCTGCCGCTCCGGGACCTGGCGGGCGATGTTCTCGACGGCCGCGACGGCTCCTATGAGGTCAGTGACGACGCGGGCCCGTTCGGCCTCGGGCACCCGCTCGTTGTCGAGGACCCGTTCGACCAGGGCCGCAGTGGCGCCCAAGTACGACGCCATCATCAGCAGCTCGAACCAGACGAAACCTGTCGTCTGCACGTCGTCCAGCCGCTCCCCGGGCTGCAGCTCGGTCCGCACCAGCAGCTCGGGCGGCACGAAGACGTCGGTGAGGCTGACCTGGTCGCTTTCGGCGCCGGCGAGGGCGAAGGTGCTCCAGAACGGGGTGACCTCGATGCCCTCGCTGGCAGCCGGGATGAGCGCGACCGCCAGCTGGGTGCCGTTGCCGTCGAGACGCGGCACCTGGACGCTGGCTGTCAGTAGGTCCATGGACCGCGCGAGCGAACATGGCCGCTTGACGCCACTGACCCGCACACCGCCGTCTGCATTCGTGGCGAGCATGGTGGGCTGCAGGATCGCACCCCCGGGGCGACCCTCGGCGAAGCCAGAGGCGACCAGAAGGCTGTTGGTCGCGATGCCCTCGAGAATCATCCACTCCATACCGGTGGACACCTCGCTGAGCGCGACCAGGCTGGCGACGGAGAAATGGTGCATCGTCGTCGCGACCGCCAGGGACGGCGAGCGCGAGCCGATCGCAAGCTGCACGCGGATGGCGTCGAGCGCGCTCGCGCCGCGTCCGGAGTGTTCGGCCGGCACCAGCAGCGCAGGGCCCCCGTGCTCGCGGAAGGCGGCGATGCCCTTGCTCTGCGCGCTCTCCAGGTCCACGAGCCCTTCGCCGCACAGGAACTCATCAAGCCCGGGTAGATACGAGCACAGCGCTGCACGCTCGTTCGCCAGCAGTTTCATCGCCCATCCTCGGGTCGGCACATCGTGCAAAGAGGAGCCGTCCGGGGCCTCGATAGATACATCGCAGCCCTCCCCACATGACGACGGCGCCGACGTGGATCGAGGCATCAACCAGCGAGTCGGGTCAGGTCATCTACCTGCCTGGCCTTGTGCAGTGTCGTGACCCAGACCGCGGGGTGCCTGCGCTGCAGGGCCTCCCCGTACAGCCAGTGGGTGGTGGCCATGACGTCCCCACGGCCCGGGTTAGGCGGGCTTCCTACGCGTCCTGGCCGTACGCATCGTGATAGTTCCACCACTGGTATGCCGGGGTCTGCGGGTAGTCCGCGGGCGAGTCCTCCCACGACTCCTGGCGACCCAGCGCGGTGATGTCGAGATAGCTCCAGGTGCTGCCCATGGCCTCGTCACCACGGTTGTTGACGAAATAGGTGCGAAACACCCGATCCCCGTCGCGGATGAAGGCGTTCGTGCCGTGCCACTCATCGACTCCGAAGGCGGCATCGAAGTCGTCGGTCAGGGTGTACCACGGGATGAGCTCCCAACCGTTGCGGGCCTTCAGGTGATCGATGTCCGCCTGCGGGGCCCGCGAGACGAACACCAAAGTGGTGTCGCGCACATTCAGATGCGCCGGGTGCGCTACCTGGTCGGCAAGGAGCGAGCACCCGACACAGGCACGGTCGGGGTAGGAGCCACCCTCAGCGAAGGTGGTGATGTCCGGGGCGTAGAAGGCGCGGTAGACGATCAGCTGGCGGCGGCCCGCGAACAGGTCGAGAAGGCTCACGGGCCCGTTCGGCCCTTCGAAGCGGTAGTCCTTCTCCACGGCCATCCACGGCATACGCCGGCGTTGGGCAGCCATGGCGTCGCGAGCACGCGTGAACTCCTTCTCCTTCACCAGCATTCGCTCCCAAGCCTCTTGCCACTCCTGCGGGGAGACGATCGGAGGTGTCTTCATCGCCTGGTCCTCCTTCAGCCTGTCGGTGACCGCGTGAGGCAGTCGGGGCTGAGCGGCTTGGATGAGCCATGGTCGGCCGGTTTGCCCCGGCCGTCTTCGCGAGGCCGGCCCGCGACTGCATGTCACCCGCGGCTCAGCACGACGCTCCGCTCCAGACTAGAACTTCCCGACGTGACGTCGCGCCTGCTCAACGACCGCGTCCAGGTCAAGGCCGTAGGCCCGGCGTCCTGTGGCCGCAAACGTTGCCAACCTCACCGCGGCCCGCTCGAAGAGTCGATCGGCCCCGACCCGATTCCCGCGGGCCGCGTGCGTGATGGCGACGCAGAGTTGGGCAAGGCCCTGCCACAGGTCGCGTTCCTCGGCCGGCCCGGCCTTCCACCGTGCCTCGAGGACCTCGTGCGCGGCGAAGGGACGTCCGTTGTCCACGAGCTCTCGAGCTGCCCTGAGTGTCTCGGCCGGCGGCAACGGCTCCTCCGACACCGGCTCGACCCCTTCGGCGCCGTAGGGCAAGGGCCGGCCCAACGCGTCGCGGGGCCTCGCCTGGCGAGCACGACCTTGGGAGTCCCGGTCACGATCAGATCCCGTCACAGCACAAGCCTCCCAAGAAACGAAGCCCGCTCAGAGCTTGTACCCGATATCGCGAAGGAGGGTCTTGCGGGACCGCTCGTCGTCCTCGTCTTCCACTCCCAAGGGCGGCTCGCCGTCGACGACGCCGAGTATGCCGCGGCCCTGGGAAGTTCCAGCCACCATCACCTGGACGGGGTTGGCCGTCGCACAGTAGACGTGGCAGACCTCGGGAACCGCCTTGAGCTGGTTGAGGACGTTCACAGGAAAGCCGTCGCGCAGGAACACGACGAACGAATGGCCCGCGCCGATGGCCAGGGCGTTCTGCACCGCGAGGTCGACGAGCGTCGTGTCATTGCCTGCTCGCCGGACGAGGCGGGGTCCGGAGGCCTCGCAGAAGGCGAGCCCGAAGCGAAGATGCGGCGAACTGCCGATGAGTGCCTCGTAGAGGTCTTCCACGGTCTTGATGAAGTGCGCCTGGCCCAGTATGACGTTCGCGCCCTCGGGCACGTCGATGGCGACGATGTCGATGGTGGGCTCGCTCATCGCGAATCTCCTTCCTACCTGGAGGCGGCCTGCTCCGGTCGCCGAGGGCTCTCTGACCCACGAACCCTTCCTACCGGCCCGCGCCAGACACGAACAAGCGAGGGCATGCAGGTTTCTTCGTCGGCGGCGCGAGTCGCCATCCTCGGAACCTCCTCGGCGACCACCGCGGCACCAAACTGACCCTCGGCCCCGACGACGGGAGCGGCCCGGCGTCCGTGAATCTGGCTGCGCCGGTGGGGCGAGCTCAGTGCACGGCGGCCTTGGCGAAGACGCGAACCGAGATGGCGGTGAGTACGACAGCCCAGCCGGCGACGACCGCGAGGCTCATCGCCGCCATCGCATTCGCATTGCTCATTCCCCAGATGTCGTGCAGGCCGGTGGCGTGGCTGTCGAGGAGGCCGTACCGCATCAGCGCAAGAGCGTGGGTGAGAGGCAGGGCCTTGGCGACGCCACCGAGCAGACCGGGCAGTGCGCTGATCGGGAACAGGGACCCGGCGAGGAACCAGGGAAGGATCGCGACGGCGGGTGTGGCGCCGACGTACTCCTCCTGGCTGGGAATCCGGTTGGCCATGATCTCGGCGATCGCGTAGCTCGCAACCATGAACAGGAGCGCGCCGCCGACGAACCAGGCCACCCCCGCGGGACTCGTGTGGAAGTGGGCACCCCGTGCGATCGCCGCGACCACGAGGGCGGCGAGCTGCAGGCTGCTGACCGCAAGCGCTACGAGGAAGTTCCCGCCGACCATCAACGAGCGTGGCACGGGCGCGGCGAGGAGCTCCCGCCGGGCACCGGTGTCGCGGTCGACGATGACCCCGATGCCGGCGAACATGCTGCTCAGAGGCACGAGCAGACCGACCGTTCCGACGGCGACGTAGGTCTGGTAGTCGAGTCCGTTCGTTGTGGTCACCATGGTGGCTAGCGCGGGCGCGATCACCAGTGCGAACAGGATCGGGGTGAGCAGCGGGACGACGATCTCGCGGGGAGTGTGCGCCGAGAGCAGCAGCCGCCGCCGAGCCAGAACGCTCAGCGCGGTGCGCCTGGCCACGGTGCGGGGGACGGCGCGTGTGCTGTGAGCGGAAGTGCGGTGGGTGATGTCGATAGTGGTCATCAGGGTCTCGCTTTCATGAGTCATGCGGCCAGGCTTGCGCCGGTCAGCTGGAGGTAGACGTCGTCGAGGGTGGGCCGCCGGGTGGAAACCGCCAACGTCGCGACATCGAATGAGCTGAGTGCCGCGATGACTGACTGCGCCGATCGCGCATGGAGCGGGATCGTCAGCGTGGCCCCTACGGCGAAGGCATCCCCGCCCGCGAGCCCACCACCGCGAAGGCGTTCGAGCGACACGACTGGATCATGGCTCACCCGGATCTCGACGATCTGATCCCCGAGTCCCCCGAGCAGGTTCGCCGGGGAGTCGAGTGCGACGATGCGGCCCTGGTGCACGACGCCGATCCGGTCACACAGGCGCTCCGCCTCGTCGAGGTAGTGCGTGGTGATCAGGGTCGCCATGCTGGTGCTGGCGCGCAGCCCGGCGATGAGATCCAGCAGTTCGTAACGGATCCGAGTGTCGAGGCCCACCGTCGGCTCGTCCAGGAACAGGACCTGCGGCCGCGACACGAGTGCTCTGGCGATCTCGACACGTCGTCGTTGGCCGCCGCTGTAGGTGCCGACCGGCCTGTCTATGACGTCGGCGAGTCCGAATCCCTCGATGAGGTCTTCGGAGCGCCGCCCGGTACCAGGCCGGTCCGCGTTCCAGAGTCGTGCATGCATCGTGAGGTGCTGGCGTCCGCTGAGACCTCGGTCGACCGCAGCCTCCTGGAAGACGACGCTGCTCACCTGCCGGGCCGCGAGCGGGTCACTCACGACATCGTGGCCGGCGATCCGAGCAGTACCTGAGGTCGGGAGGATCGTTGTGGTCAGCATCCCGATCGTCGTCGACTTGCCTGCCCCATTGGGTCCGAGCAGTCCGAAGACCTCTCCGGGTTGCACGCTGAAGTCGATTCCCTTGACTGCCTCCACACCGCCGGCGAAGGTCTTCTGGAGCCCGCTCACCTCGATGGCGGCAGCTGCCGCTCGGGTCCTGCCGTTCATGTCGTCCTCACTCACTATGGATGATCTGTGTCGACGCCGGATGCGCCGTGCTGCAAGGGAGGACGTTCGCCGAGCGGCGTACGTGACCGTTCTCCAGAATGTTCGCGATCCGGTCACAACTCGTGGTCGCCGTGCGTCCAACAGGTAAGGGTTGGTGTGGCGTCAGGAGGATCAAATGGACGACCGAGATTGGCTCGCGGCACAATTCGACGAGCTGCGTCCGCGCCTCCAGACGGTCGCGTACAGCATCCTCGGATCCGTCTCCGATGCCGAGGACGCCGTCCAGGAGTGCTGGTTCAGGCTCGATCGCAGCAACACCGCCGATGTCCAGGACTTGCAGGCTTGGCTCATCACCGTCGTCGGGCGCATCTGCTTGGACATGCTGCGTCGGCGCGGACATCGGCGCGAGTATCAGCTGGGCGAACGACTCCCGGAGCCGATCGTCGAGTTCGAGGAGACCGGACCCGAGGCGGACGTCCTGCTCGCTGACTCGGTCGGGCTCGCGCTCCTTGTCGTGCTCGAGACCCTCAGCCCGCCCGAGCGGCTGTCGTTCGTGCTGCACGACGTGTTCGGGTTGCCTTTCAGCGAGATCGCCCCTGTCGTCGAGCGATCCCCGGAGGCGGCGCGGCAGCTGGCCGCTCGTGCCCGGCGGCGGGTCAGGGCCGCGCCCACACCAGATCCCGACCTGGCGCTCCAACGGGTCGCCGTCGATGCGTTCCTCGTAGCCGCCCGATCGGGAGACATGGCCGGTCTGCTGGAGGTCCTCGATCCAGACGTCGTCTTCCGGGCCGACGCAGGCGCAGCCGCACCGGCGCTTCCGTTCCCCGTCCGCGGTGCGCAGGCTGTCGCCCGACGGGTCCTTCAAACGGCGCCGAGGTTCGCTCCATACGCGACGCCCGCGATCGTCAACGGCCAGGCCGGCGCGGTGTTCGCCCCGGACGGAAGCCCAGCCGGGGTCATCGGCTTCACCGTCGTCGCTGGCCGCATCGCCGCCATCGATCTCGTCGCCGACCCGATCAAGCTGCAGCGTCTGACCTGGAAGTCGCCTTCCGACGAGAAATAGTCAAGACCAGTGGATCGGCCCTCCTGACTGTGATGCTGGTCGCATGGTGACGAGATGACCGGGCGGCTCCTGGAACGGAGCGAGGAGCTGCGGATACTGGCCTCGGCGGTGCGCGCCGCCGACCAGGGTCGAGGGTCCGTCGTCCTGGTCTCCGGGGAGGCGGGCGTCGGCAAGACGTCTCTGGTGCGGGCGTTCCAATCCTCGGTTCGCACGAACACCCGCGTGCTCACCGGATACTGCGACGCCTTGTCGACGCCTCGGGTTCTCGGGCCGGTGAAGGATCTCGCGGCGAGCCTGGGCCCCGAGTTCCGCACCGCCGTCCAGTCAGGCGACCGCGACCTCGTGATGTCGGCACTGCTCGCGGCACTGGGCGACGGTCCGACCACGGTCATGGTGGTCGAGGACCTGCACTGGGCCGACGAGGGCACGCTCGACGTGCTCCGGTATGTCGCGCGTCGGCTCGCTTCGCTCCGCGTACTCCTGCTCGTGACGTTCCGCGACGACGAGGCGACTCCGGCGGGACTGGGCGCTTTGGCGGCGGCCGCATCCTCGACCGCCATCTCCCTCCACGTGTCGCCCTTGTCGCCGGAGGCGGTCAGCACCCTGTGCGCGGGACACGACGTGGACACCGACGATGTCTTCGCACTCACCACGGGCAACCCCTACCTGGTGACCGAGATTCTGGCGAGCCGGACGACGACGACCCCGCTGTCCGTCGTGGGGGCGGTGGCCGAGCGCCTGGCACGCCTGCCCGAGGACACGCGCGCCCTGGTCGAGCGACTCGCGGTCGTCCCCGGCTCCGTCGAGCCCGCACTCGCGACCGCGCTCGTCGACGGGGCCTGGGAAGCCCTGGCGCCCGGCGAGCAGTCGGGTCTGCTGACCGTCGTCAACGCGGAGGTGAGGTTCCGGCATGAGCTCACCCGCATGGCGGTGCTCGGGGGCGTTCCCGGAGCG
Organism: Monashia sp. NPDC004114; assembly: GCF_053603855.1. NCBI lineage: Bacteria > Bacillati > Actinomycetota > Actinomycetes > Micrococcales > Intrasporangiaceae > Intrasporangium > Monashia sp. NPDC004114. The sequence continues at coordinate 178,614 of NZ_JBSGGK010000001.1, forward strand.
CGGCAGACGATCCTCCACCGCAGCGCCCTGGACGCGCTGCTCGGGCTCGGCGACGCGGACCCTGGCCGCCTTGTGCACCATGCCGTGGCGTGCGGTGACATCGCGACAGTCATCGCGCAGGGGCCGCGTGCCGCCCAGGAGGCGGCGGCATCCGGGTCGCACCGGGAGGCGATCGCCCACTTCCGGACAGTGCTCCGGCATGAAGCCCTCATCCCTCCGGAGGACCGCGCCGACCTCTGGGAGGCACTCGCCATCCAGCTGTACCTCTCGGGTGACACGAGTGGCGTGACGGCGGCCGAGCGCGCCGTCGACCTGCGCCGCGGTGGTCTCGACGAGGGGCGTCTGGTCCGAAGCCTGTGCTGGCTGAGCCGGCTCGCGTGGGTCGCCGGCCAGCCACGGCTCGCACTGCAGTCCGCAGACGAAGCCGTGAGTCGTGCAACCGGCTCCGCCCACCCGGGTACCCAAGCGCTCGCCCTGGCCAACCGCTCCCAGATCGCGATGCTGTATGGCGAGTACCTGCCCGCCATCGAGCTCGGCAGGCAGGCGGTCGCGTACGCCACCGAGGCCGGCGACACCCTGACGACGGCGCGCGCCCTCAACAACGTCGGCGCCAGCTTGATGGTGATCACCGACGGGGGCGAGCCCGAGCTGCGCCGGTCCATCGAGCTGGCACTCTCGGTCGGGGACGCCGATGCCGCCTGCCGCGGATACGTCAACCTGGCATGGAGTCTGGTGGGGCGCTACGCGATGGTCGCCGCCGACACCGCTGTCGCCGACGGGCTGGCGCTGGCGATCGAGGCGGAGCACCAGCTGTACGAGACACACCTGACCGCGATCCGGTCCCGGATCGCGATGGCCGACTGCGACTGGCGGCGTGCCGCGGAGCTCGCCGCGACCGTCCCGGAGTCCGCGCATACGAGTCGCGGTGTCACGCTCGTGGTCGAGGCTCTGCTCGCCGCCCGTACGGCCTCGCCGGGCCACTTCGAGAAGCTGCAGGAGGCCTGGCAGGTGGCCGAGCGTGCGGATGAGCTGCAGCGTCGGGGACCTGTCGCGGCCGCCGCTCTCGAGGCGGCGTTCCTGGCCGGCACGGTTCCCCCGATCACCCGGGCCATCTCGGTCTACCGCGAGGCCGAGCGGCTCGGTGACCGCCGGCTGCAGGCCGAGCTGGCCTACCGCCTGCGCGCGGTTGGTTACCCCCGACCCGACGACGAACTCATCCACCTGCAGCAGCAGACGGACTCGGCGTTCGCGCGGCAGGCCGCCGGTCGATGGCAGGAGGCTGCGGAAGGCTGGCGCGCGCTCGGACGCCCCTACGAAGAGGCTCAGGCCCTGGCCGAGGCGGGCGACGAGACCACGCGGCTCCGGGCACTGGCAATGCTCGACCAGCTGGGCGCCGTCGGTCTCGCACGCCGAGTCCGCCGACAGCTCCGCGATGAAGGGTCCACGTCCGTGCCCAGGGGGCCCGTGGCCCGCACCCGGGGCAACCCCAGCGGACTGACCGATCGCCAGCTGGCCGTGCTCGCGCTGGTAGCGGAGGGGCTCACGAACGCGCAGATCGCCGACCGCCTGGTCCTGTCGCGGCGGACCGTCGACACCCACGTCTCCGCCGTGCTGGCCAAGCTCGGCGTCACCTCGCGGCGTCGCGCCTCGGAGGCCTTCCGCGCGTTGGCCGACACGGCTCCCGATCTCGGTACTCCGCCAGCCTGATCTCGGTATCCGGTACCGACGCGGGGGGTGCGGCACCGTCCATAGAACTGCTTGGTCAGGCGCTGATGCGTGCAGACCAAGGAGAGACGCAGATGGACGACCAGTTGCTCCACGACTTCCTGACCCGCGCATCCTCATGAGCACGATGTCCCGCAGCTCTGACCAGCACCGGTCCTTCGTCACCGCGATGGCGATCGACTCCGTGGCGGCGGGCGTATTCCAGCCAGCCACCGTCATCTTCCTGCTCGCGACCACCCATCTCGGCCTGCCCACGATCGGCACGGCGATGACCGTTGCCGGACTCCTCGCCCTTCCGGTCGGCCTGTGGTCGGGCCGCGTCGTCGACGAGCTGGGACCCAAGCCCGTCCTCATGTTCAGCAACGTCGCCCAGACCGTCGGCGTGGCCGGTTACCTCGTCCTGCACTCCTTCTGGGGCGTAGTGGCCTGCGCCTGGGTCGCCAGCTCCGGACGGAACGTGTTCTTCGGGACCTTCGGGGTCGCCCTCAGCGCAATTGCCGGCCCTGGCGAGCGCGAGCAGTGGTTCGGGCGCATCGGCGGCATCCGCAACCTCGGGCAGGCGGCCGGCGGCCTGGTCGCCGGTGCCGCCCTCGCCGTCGGCAGCCACGCGGCATACACGGCCCTCATCGTGCTGACCGCAGCGTCGTTCCTCGGCGCGGTCCCCTTCATGAGACAGGTTCCCCGCCCCGTGCCAGAGGTCGACGCGCCAGCGGTTGCCCAGCAGTCGTGGACGACCGTCCTGCGCGACCGCCCGTACTGGATCGTCGTGGCGCACTGGATGACCTTCGCCTTCTCGGGCTCGGTGCTCACCGTCGCCATCCCCGTATACGCCGCCGTCGTGCTCGGCCTGCCCGGCTGGGTGGCCGGGGCGGCGTTCACCGTGAACACCTTGCTGATCGGCTTCGGCCAGAACGGCGTCGTCCGCCGGCTCGAGGGGCGGGTGCGCAGCCGGGTGATGGCAGCGAGCCACCTCGGGTATGCCGCTGGCTACCTGGTGCTGTTCGGCGCGAGTCTCGCCCACGGGGCCGTCGCGGTCGCGATCGTCATGGTCGGTGTCGCTGTCTACACGTTCGGCGAGACGATCGGCTGGCCGGTCAGCTCCGCCCTGGCGGCCGAGGCCGCACCGGCCGAGCTTCGCGGCCGCTACCTGGCGCTCTTCCAGCTGTCGGGCAGCAGCGTCGGCGCCGCTGCACCCGTGATCCTGGCGAGCCTGCTCGCTCTCGGCGCGGCCGCGACCTGGCTCCCGCTGCTCGGGGTCTGCGCCGCTGGTTCCGGGCTCGCGGCCCTAGCGGGCCGGCGCGTCCCCGTGGCGGCCTCCAGCATCGGCCGGCGCACCACGCCTCGGGATGAGACCGGCCTCCTCCCGACCGCCAGCCCCGGGAGCCCGGGTGACTGACTGTCCCTTCGCCGTCTCTGTCGGAGTGGCCGCCGGGTCGTGTCGGCCCCGAACCTCCGATGCTCAGGCTCCTCGCCTACGCCGCCACTGGCGGTCTCATCATCCCCACGACTCCTTCCCATCGGGCTCTGGCCTTCGGGCCGCTCCCGACCTCCCTACCCGAGGTGACCTATGTGGCCTGCAAAAGCACTGATATATGCATCGAAGGACGCGCCGGTTCTTGCACCCGCGCCGCTGAGGTGTCGGGCACAGGACTGGCGGGTATGGGTCCGTTGGCTCAGGCCCGGAGAAATCGGTTCCCTGCTCGAGATTTTCGCCGGTCCAGGTCCCCGGTCGCGCGAGCTCCGGTTCGGGACACCCAGGCTCCGGCTCACGGCCGCTGACGTTCACCGGCTCACGGACCTCGACGGCCACGACGATGTGGCGCTCGTTGTCGAGTCTGCCGACGGCCGTCTGGTCGGAGTCGCCGGCTTCGTCCGCAATGAGCACGACGACAGCTCAGCGGACGTCGTGGTGAGGGTGGTCGATCCCTGGCCCCAGCACGGGGTGGGTGCGCTGCTGGCCTCGACGTTGGTCTACCGAGCGCGTCGGGGTCGGCAACGCCGGTTCCCCCTCGTCAAGCGGCGGGCCAACAAGGCCGCCCAACGGCAGCTGCGCCAGCTCTCCTGCGACATCGAACGCCTGGCCCTCGACCGAGATGCCGCGGAGTGCGCGGCCATCGCGACCGGACCAGACCTCCCGAGGACTGGCTCCGACAGCTTGGAGGAACGCTCTGGAGGAGACCGGCCATCGGTCCCGGGCTCGGCATGACCCCTCACACGCACGGTCACGCCGGGCGAAACACCTGCGACAGCGCTGCCACGCGCTTGAGCCAAGGCACAAGGAAAGGAATCGTCATGGATCGTCAGATCATCGTCACCACGGACGCCCCGGGCTCGGCCCTGTACAGCCGACCTCCGCGGCTTCTACGGCGGCATTCACGCTCAGGTTCCGTCCCGCGATCCGGTGCCGGATCCGGGCGAACCGACCCGGACCCGGCTGCGTAGGCAAGGTATGAGACGCAGCGCGACCGCGACCGCCGCGACTCCCGCACAGCCGCACACCACAGAGGCCGCCGGTGAATCCTGGTCTAGCGTGACAACCGTGGCCTTGGACGACGCCGAGCTGGCGTCTTGGTTCGCTTCTGGAGACGCGGACTCGGTCCGGGTCGTCTACCAGACCTACGGTCGGCTGGTGTTCGCGATCGCGTTCAGAGTGCTCGGCGATACCGGCCTCGCGGAAGACGCCACTCAGCAGACGTTCGTGCAAGCCTGGCGTGCTGCCGGAAGCTACGACCCGAGCCGAGCGCTCGCGGCCTGGCTCACCACGATCGCGAAGCGGGTGGCCATCGATGTGCACCGGCGCGAGCGCCGGCACCGCAACCTCGACAACATCGACACCTCCGACGGCGCCTCGCTGGTCACGCTGCCGCCATCTGCCGAGCAGATCAACGACGTGGCCGAGGTGCGCCGGGCGTTGGACGCGCTGACCCCCTCCGAACGCGATCTGATCCGGATGCAGCACTTCGACGAGCTCAGCCAAGCGGAGATCGCGGACAAGCTCGAGATCCCGCTCGGCACAGTCAAGTCGCGGACCTTCCGGGCGCACCGCCGGCTGGCGAGTATCCTGCACGGCCTGCGTGCCGAACCGGCAGCCTCGGCACCCGCTGACCCGCGCGAAGGAGGCTCGGATGTTGGACGATGACCTGACGCCGGCGGAGCGCGCTGAGATCGAGCGGGTTCATGGCGTGCTTGCGGACCGGGCCGTGTGGGCCGAGCCCTCGCCCGACCTCCAGGAGCGAGTGGTGGCCGCGGTCGGCGCGGAGGCCCGCCCCGGCCGGCGTCCGCGATGGATCCGCGGTTCGATCATGGCCGCGGCCGCCGCGGGCGTCCTGGCGGCGGGCGTCACCGTCGGCCTGCACGCGACTCTCGACCAACCACTTCAGTTCGCTGCGTCGCTGACGGGGACCCGGCTCGCGCCCGATGCGGCCGGGAACGTCACGCTGACCAAGACCGACAGTGGATGGAAGATCGAACTGCACGCGACCGGACTCCCTCGGCGCGCCGGCGCAGAGTTCTACCAAGCCTGGCTGAAGGGCGACGCAGGGCTTCTCGTTCCGATAGGTAGCTTCAACGAGGGCACCGACGTCACGCTCTGGTCCGGCGTCAGCCCGAGCGCGTTTCCAACGCTGACCGTGACCGAAGAGGTCGCCGACGGCAACCAGGCGTCGTCGGGCCACGTCGTTCTCACCGGTCAGGCGAACAAGTCCTGATGCTTGCTCAGGCCGTGCCGACCTGATCTCATGCAGCTTGCCCTGCGCGCTCACCGGAGACGGAAGGCGCGCATCGTCGTGTCCGGGCGCCCACCCACGCTCGTCCCAGCCTGCTGCCCGGCACCCGGGCGCCTTCGGCGGGATCATCGCCAGCGGCGAAGCAGCGGCATACGTAAGACGGGCTGATGCGGTTCGCCCGGACGGCTGTGACCTTCTCCGCATGTCCCCGGCAAAACGACCGCCCGCTGCGCTGCGTTGTAGTCCATGCAGGCCGAGCAAAAGGCTTCGGTCGCAGAATCGAGAGGGATCACTCATGACCAGCAGCACAAAACGCCGCGTGGCCCACGGCATTGGCGCTGCCATCGCGGCCGCGGCCTCGTTCGGCACGTTTGGCATCAGCGCGGCCTCCGCGGACAGCGACGTGACCCCGCTGGCGGGCATCACCGTGCCGGGTAACGCGACCGCGGCACCTGCCACCCTGGTTGCCAGCCTGGAGGGTCGCAACGAGGTGACTTCGGGCGCCCCGGTCGGGCAGGCGTTGGAACTGATCGGCATTCAGGGCGACACGCTCAGCTACTCGGTCTCGTGGCGCGGCATCGACTCCCCGACCAGGGCCGACATCCACGCCGCGGGTCGAGGAGCAGACGGCCCGGTCGTGCTGACCCTCTTCGACACGCCGCGACCGACGGACGGTTTCGCGTCCGGCACGGTCACCGTCAACGACCCGACGCTTCTTGCTGCGCTGCAGTCCAACCCAGCTGGCTTCTACACCGATCTGCACACCAATCAGTTCCCGGACGGCGCGGTGCGTGCCCAGCTCCATTCGCTGAACCACGCCGTCAGCACCAGCGGCGTGGCCGCCTTGCAGGAATCGGTGGTCTTCGGCAGCCAGATCTACGCCTGCACGCTGCAGGGTGACGGGTCGTTCGCCTTCGCCCAGCACGACGTCGACGCGCACCTGACCGGCGGCATCCACCACACCTTCATCCGGCCACTCGCGGGCACGCCGCAATGGCAAGCACCCGACGGCAGCGCGGTCAGCGGCAAGCTGGTCACCAAGAACGCCAACGGTGCCGGCAATATCGCTGAGCTGAACCTGGACGCCACCCAGATCGGCGACACCACCGGACTGCTCGCCCACGCTGTCGAGGTGCTCCGCCTCAACACCGTCGGGGGCCTCGCCCCGACCGGGACCTGCGACCCGCAGTCCACGCCGACCGTCAACGTCCCGTACCAGGCCGACTACATCTTCATCAACCGCTAACACGTACCGACAGCAAAGATGCCGACCTAGCCGCTGAGTGGCGCCTCTGATCTAAGGCAGGCGGCGCACCAGGATGGGCTTCGACCTTGACGGGCGAGGCCCATCCTGTCTTTCGTGGGGCGTCTGTCAGGACAGCAGGTCAGCACCCAGATCAACGTCGAGCGGGCGCATCCACCTCCCCCACAGTGGGTCCGGGCAACGCCTTCTGCTCGAGACAGGCCAGGGTCACCTCGTTGACATCTGTCGGCGAGCGCCAGACCAACGGTCATTGACTCATTCCCACCGCGCACAAACACTGAACCATGACCAGGTACGGCCAACAGTTCGGTCCCGACTTCACGTTCCTCGGCGTGCCTATGTGCGACCTCGACGACCCGTCGACGTATGCCGACGCGCAGGTCGTGATCTTGGGCGCACCGTTCGATGGAGGGACCTCGGCGCGGTCCGGAGCACGCTTCGGACCGATGGCTATCCGGATGCGCGACTACCTTCCGCACGACGGCGAGCGCCCGAGCCTCGCCCTGCGCACCGATGGCTTGAAGGAACTACGCGTCGTAGACGCGGGCGATGTCGAGATGTATTCCGGCGAGATCGAGGCGGCGCTGCCGGCGCTGGAAGCGGCCGTCGAGAAGGTCACCCGGTCCGGCGCGATCCCGGTCACCCTTGGCGGCGACCACTCGGTCACCTACCCCGACGCCAAAGGCGTGGCGAACGTCCTGGGCCACGGCCGGATCTCGATGATCCATTTCGACGCGCACGCAGACACCGGCGACATCGAGTTCGGGTCCCTGTGGGGGCACGGCCAACCGATGCGCCGCCTGATCGAGTCGGGTGCGCTGCGCGGTGACCGGTTCCTCCAGATCGGTCTGCGGGGCTATTGGCCGCCGCCCGAGACGCTGGCATGGATGGCGGACCAGAATATGCGCTCCTACGAGATGACGGAGATCGTGCACCGCGGCCTGGAGGAGTGCCTGAGCGAAGCGTTCGGCATCGCGATGGACGACTGCGACGGGGTCTTCCTGTCCGTCGACATCGACGTCTGCGACCCTGGGCATGCCCCTGGCACAGGGACGCCCGAGCCCGGCGGGCTCACTGCCCGCCAGCTGCTCGACGCGGTGCGCCGGATCTGCCTCGAACTTCCGGTCGTCGGGATGGACGTGGTCGAGGTAGCACCGGCCTACGACCACTCGGACATCACTGCGGCACTGGCCAACCGCGTTGTCCTGGAGGCGTTGTCGGCAATGGCTCGGAAGCTGAAGGACGAGCGCGACGGGACCAGATGGGACCCCTCTCAGCCGCTGCTCGATGCCCGGCCGCCATTCGAGCCCGACCAGTCTCACCACAGCAGCCACCTCGGTCACCATTGACTGCCCGAGCTGCCGTACACCAGCGCCGAGCCGTGGAGTCGCCGACTGATCGCCGGATCGGGACCGGTGTTCAAGGGACCACAAGCCCGCCGTTCTCAGGTAGTGCGGTCGAGAACCTCCCGCACGATGTCCATCGTCGTGTGCGGGTGGAGGAAGGCGAATCGGCCGACAGTCTCGCCTTCCCACTTGGTCGGTGGGATGAACGCGACCTCGTCCTCATGCAGTGACTGCGCCCAGGCGTCGTAGTCCTCCGCGGTCCAGCCGATGCGACGGAAGAGGACGACCCCCAGATCGGGCTCGCAGATGAGTTCGAGGTGGGGGGTCTGCCTGATCAGCGCCGCAGTCTCGCGGGCCAAGCTGGCCGCTGCCTCGATCGCCTTGCGGTAGGCGCCTGTCCCGTTGACGGCCAGCGAGAACCACAGCGGCAGCCCGCGCGCGCGTCGGGTGAGGTGGTAGGCGTAGTCGGTGGGGTTCCACTCGCCTTCGGAGACGTGGATGACATCGAGGTAGGACGCGTCCTGGGTGTGAGTGGCGCGAGCCAGTCCGGGCTCCCGGTAGAGCAGCGCGCAGCAGTCGAACGGCGTGAACAGCCACTTGTGTGGGTCGAGGATGAACGAGTCGGCCCGCTCGATGCCGTCGTACTTCGCCCGCAGAGACGGTGCGAAGATGCCTGCGCCCCCGTAGGCACCGTCGACGTGGAACCACCAGCCCTGGTCCTTGGCCAGGGCGCCGACACCCGCAAGGTCGTCGATGATGCCGGCATTGGTGGTGCCGGAGGTGCACACCACCGCCACGACGTCGTCAAGGTCGTCCTGCGCCGCCAGCGCAGACTCGACCGCACCCGACGTGAGCCGGTGGCCGGGGGTGTCGACGACGAGGGCGTCCATCTCCAGGAGCTTGAGGGTGTTGACGATCGAGGAGTGCGCGTCGGTGCCGACCACGACCCTGAGCCGGCGCCCGGCAGCGGCCGCGCCGAGGCGCTGCTTGGCGGTTTCGCGGGCGACGGCGAGGGCCGACAGGTTGCCCGCGGACCCGCCTGAGACGAAGCAGCCGCCAGCCGTTCCCGGAAGCCCTGCCTCGTCCGCGATGAGCCGCAACACCGAGTTCTCAGCAGCGATGGCGCCCGAAGCCTCGAGCCATGAGATCCCCTGGATCGAGGCGCACGAGACGAGCATGTCGAACAGCAGGCTCGCCTTCGTGGGAGCGGCGGGGATGAAGCCGAGGAACCGAGGGCTGTCAGCAGAGATCACCGACGGCGCGATGATCGAGGAGTAGATGCCCATCACTTCGTCGGGGAGCCGGCCCTGCTCGCGGATCACGCCTTCGAGCCGTGCGTTGAGCTCTGCGGCGGGCAGCGTGCCCTGGTCCAGGGGGACCGGTTCCATGGTCAGCCGGTTCTCGGCGTAGGCCAATACGCTGCGGATCATCTGCTGGGTGGTCTGGTCTAGCTCGTGCATGACTCCTCGGACCCTTCTGCGAGATCGGAGCGTGGCCGCCGTCCGGAGGTCAGGTGGGCCCCGTCTGCCCCGCGAGCTCCTCGGCGACCACGCTGGGCAGTACCACAACGGGCACCGGCGAGTGGCGGACGATCTTGGTCGCCCGCGACCCCAGGAACACGTGGGCGACCGGCCCGAGTCCGCTCGAGCCGACGACGAGCACGTCGCCCGTGTCCCAGTCGACGTCTTCCATCGCCTCGTCCCAGGTCTTGCCGATCCCGACGACACCATCGAGATCGCGTGGCACGTGGGGCCGCTCGCGGATGGTCGTGATGGCTTCCTGGGTGGCCTCGCGCATATCGCTCAGCCACTCGGACAGGACTGTGTCCTCGCCGTCCGCTCCGAGCCGTGTGGTGTATGCCGGTCGCTGCCACACCGCGAACGTGGCGATCCGCAGCGACGCGCCCGCTTGGGCCGCGAGGGCGGCGGAGGCGACCACGACAGCCTCGGCGCCGTGGGAGCCGCCGTAGGCCGCGGTGATGCGCCGGACCGCGACCCCGGGCGGGGCCCGGAAACCCCGGGTGGCGAGGGCTATGGCCAGCGGTGAGCTGTGCAGCAGGCGACTGGTGACGCTACCGAGCGCCACGTGACCGAACACGCCCGCTGACGACGATCCCAGCACGATGAGCTCCGCGTCGTGCTGATCGGCGAGTTCGAGAAGCCCCGCCGGGGCCGAGCGTGCCTGATGGCGCACGAAGCTCGCCTCGACGTCGGCGGGGAGGTTGGCCCGGGCGTAGGCAAGCGCGGCGTCGGCGTCGTGGTCGAGGGCCACGTGGTACTCGGCGTCGACCTTCGCCATGCTCGGGTACCAGGGTTTGGGGACGACCGAGCAGACCACGAGGGGCTGTCCTGAGGAGCGGCTCAACATCGCGGCCAGGTGTAGGGCGGCCTTGCCCCGCTCCTCCGGCGAGTAGCCCACGAGGTAGGTCATGGGACCTCGTCGTGGATGAGGCCCACGTGCTCGTGACGGCCGAGGTGGGAGTGCTTGATGCCGTACACGAAGTACCACACCAAAGCGATGGCGACCCAGATGACGAAGACCCAGATCGTCACGGCTCGGAGGTCCTTGATGATCCACAGGCAGCCCAGGACGGAGAGCACCGGAGTGACGGGGTAGCCCGGGACCTTGAACCTGCGGGGGAGGTCAGGGGCGGTGCGGCGCAACACGATGACGCCGATCGACACGACCAGGAAGGCGACCAGTGTCCCGATGCTCGTCATCTCGGCCAGGAAGTTGATGGGGATCAGACCGGCGAGGAGAGCAATGACGCAGGCGACGATGATCGTGTTCGTGACCGGGGTCAGGGTCCGGGGGTTCACCCTGTGGAACACCTCAGGCAGCATGCCGTCCCGCGACATCGCGAAGAGGATGCGGGTCTGCCCGTAGAGGACCACCAAGGTCACGCTGAAGATCGAGACGACCGCACCAGCGGCCAGCACGGTGCCGGGCCACGTGGCGCCCGTCACCTGCTCGAGGATGGCCGAGAGTCCTGCCTCCTGGTCCTTGAACGCGGTGGCCGGCTGGGCCCCGACCGCGACCACCGTGACGAGCATGTAGATGGCCGTGACCGCTACCAGGGCGATGAGGATCGCCAACGGCATGTTGCGGTGTGGGTCCTTGACCTCTTCGCCGGCGGTCGACACCGCGTCGAGGCCGATGTACGAGAAGAAGATGATGCCCGCGGCCGATGTGATCCCGGAGAGCCCGAACGGTGCGAAGTTCGAGAAGTTGTCGGAGTTCCATCCCTGGATGCCCAGGACGACGAACAGGACGAGAACACCGAGCTTGATCATCACCATGACAGCGTTGGTCTTCGCCGACTCGCTCGCTCCGCGGATCAGCAGCAGGGTGCAGAGGAAGATGAGAACCACCGCAGGAAGGTTGATGATGCCGCCTTGCTCCGGAGCCTGAGACAGCGAGTCGGGCAGAGTGAACCCGAACAGGTTGTCGAGCAGCTCGTTGAGGTACTGCGACCACCCCACCGCCACCGCGGCAGCGGACACGCCGTACTCCAGCAGCAGACACGCGGCGACGCCCATGGCCGGGAGTTCGCCGAGCGTTGTGTACGCGTAAGAGTAGGACGAGCCCGACACGGGCACCGCCCCCGCCAGCTCGGCGTAGCACACGGCGGTCAGCCCGGCCACGACACCCGCGATGACGAACGACCAGATGACCGCGGGCCCAGCCACCGGAACCGCTTGGGAGAGAACGAAGAAGATGCCCGTCCCGATCGTCGCACCGATGCCGAACATCGAGAGCTGAAACAGCCCGATGGTTCGGGCGAGCTCGCTCTGGCCGGTATCAGCGCCTGTCTCGTCCTCCATCTCACGAACGGGCTTGCGGCGTAGGACCTGTTCGCGCAGCGACGCCATGACCCCTCCTGCCGGCGACTCAGCGCGACCGCGGATGACCGCGCAGCAGCCACAGGTTGAAGTCTGGCACTAGGCCTTGCTCGCAGGAAGATCCCAGCGATGGCTCGCGTGTTCGTCAGTCGACGTCGCGCGCGGTCAGGTCTTCCCACGTCTCGCGACGTACGGCTAGGCGCGCCTGTCCATTCCGTGCGAAGACGACAGGGATCCTGCGATTTCCGTTGTAGTTGTTGGCCATCGTGTAGCAATACGCACCGGTGGCGGGTACGGCGAGCAGGTCGCCCACACTGGTGTGTGGCAGCCGGATCTCGTCGATCAACACGTCCCCGCTCTCGCAGTGCCGACCGACGACGGTCACGGCCTCTCCGTCGCCAGCCTGCAGCCTGTCGACCAGCCCTGCCTCGAAGCGCTGCTGGAAGAGCGCGACCTCGAGGTTGTCACCCATCCCTCCGTCGACAGCGACGAAGGTGATGGCGTCGCGCTTCACGGTGGTGACCGTGTAGAGGGTCGCCGCTGATGACGCCACCATGCTGCGCCCGGGCTCGATGACCAGCTGGGCCTCGGCGGGCAGCTGGGCCCGGGCAGCGTCCACCAGGGCGTCGAGGTATGCCGCGACGGACGGTGGGTTGTCGGCATACGTGTATCGGGCGCCCAGTCCTCCACCAAGGTCGTAGACGCGGAACTCTCCGAGAGCGGCGACGGGAGCGACGGAGTCGGCGAACGGCTCGACGTCCATGATCTGGGAGCCGACGTGGACATGGAGGCCGTGCATGTCAAGCCGCGGACTTGCCTCGATCCGGCGGATGAGCTCGACCGCAGCGGCGGGCGCGAGGCCGAACTTGGATCCCTCGTGGCCGGTGAGGACGTGGGCGTGAGTGTCCGCCGTGATCCCGGGAATGACACGGACGAGGACGGCCTGCTGTCGCCCTTGCGGCACCGTGGCCTCCAGTCTGTCGACATCGTCGGGACCATCGACGACGACGAGCCCGATCCCGTGGTCGACCGCCATCCGGATCTCTTCATCGCTCTTCGCGTTGCCGTGCAGCACCAGCAGGGCCGGGTCCGCACCGGCCTTCAGGGCCGTCAGGATCTCGCCGCCACCGGCCACATCCAGGCCGATCCCCTCCTCGACCATCACGCGCTGGACCGCAGTGCACGGGAAGGCCTTGGACGCGAACACCACGCGGGACTTCGCCCAGCGCGCGGCCAGCTCCGCGGCATACTCGCGCGCCCGCGCCCGCAGGGCGTCCTCCGCGACAACCATCACCGGGGTCTGGAACTGCGCAGCCAGGTCATCGGCGCGGCACCCGCCGATCGTGAGCATGCCACCGCTGCTGATGGCGCTGCCTGGGGGAAACAGGGACAGGAGGTCGTCCATGGCATTGTCCTTCGGCCGTGCGCAGCCAACGCCGGCGGAGCCGCGCGCACCGCCATCGTGTCACGGAGGCGGGTTGCACGGGCCACCCCGGGCACCACGCGAACCCCGGAGGTCAGTATGCCGCTGGGCGCGGTCGACATGCCGCTGGGCGCGGTCAACCGGCATACCGCGTGCACTCTGGCCCGACAGGAAGGATCATGCCTCCATGTTCGATGTCGTCGAAGCCTCTGTCGCAGACTTGCAGCAGGCCCTGCGCCAAGGGCTGGTCACGTCCCTGGAACTGGTCGAGGCGTACCTGGCCAGGATCGAGCGGTACGACGCTCCCGGCACAGCGACCGCGCTGACCTCGGTCGTCGTGCCCAACCCCCGGGCACGCCAGGAGGCGGCGACTTCGGACGAGAGACGGCGGCGCGGCGACCTGCTCGGCCCGCTCGACGGCATACCGTACACCGCCAAGGACAGCTACCTCGTCCGCGGACTCACGGCGGCCGCCGGGAGTCCGGCGTTCGCCCACCTCGTGGCGCAGCGGGACGCGTTCACCATCGAGCGGCTGCGGGCCAGTGGCGCCATCTGCCTTGGCCTGACGAACATGCCACCGATGGCCAACGGCGGCATGCAGCGCGGCGTGTACGGCCGCGCCGAAAGCCCATACAGCGCAGACTTCCTCACGGCGCCGTTCGGGTCTGGCTCCTCCAACGGTTCCGGCACGGCGACGGCGGCGAGCTTCGCGGCGTTCGGGCTGGGCGAGGAGACCTGGTCGAGTGGGCGGGGCCCCGCCTCGAACAACGCGCTCTGCGCCTACACGCCCTCACGCGGAGTGATCTCGGTGAGAGGCAACTGGCCGCTCGTGCCGACGATGGACGTCGTCGTCCCGCACACACGCACGATGGCCGACCTCTTGGCCGTCCTCGACGTGATCGTCGCCGACGATCCCGAGACCCGAGGCGACCTCTGGCGATCCCAGCCCTGGGTGCCGGTCCCGGCCGCGTCGACCGTCCGGCCCGACTCGTACCTCAGCCTGGGCGACGGCTCGGTCGCGGCCCTGAACGGGACCCGCATCGGCATCCCCCGCATGTACGTCAACGCCGATCCCGACGCCGGCACCGCGCCGTCACCGGGCATCGGCGGACCCACCGGTCGGCGCATCGAGACCCGCGAGTCCGTCGTGGACCTGTGGCGGGCGGCTCGCCGTGACCTCGAGGCCGCCGGCGCCGAGGTCCTCGAGGTCGACTTTCCCGCCGTGACGAACTACGAGGGCGACCGGCCCGGAGCGCCGACGGTGGCTACCCGGGGCCTGGTCAGCCGCGAGTTCCTGAGGCGCGAGATCGTTGACCTATCCGCGTGGGCCTGGGACGACTTCCTCGCGGCGAACGGCGACCCGTCGCTCTCGTCCCTCGCCGACGTCGACGGGGCGCAGATCAGCCCACACCCCGAGGGCGCACTCCCTGACCGCTACACCGGCTTCGACGACGACATCGCCACGTACCCCGACCAGGTGCGCCGACATCCGTACCAGTCGCCGCAGGACATCCCGCACCTCGCCGAGGGGCTGCGTGGCCTCGAGCGCACCCGCGAGCTCGATGTCGACGCATGGATGGACGGGCTGAGCCTGGACGCTGTCGTCTTCCCGGCCGTCGCCGACGTGGGCCCCGCAGACATGGACGTCAACCCAGCCTCGGCCGACATCGGTTGGCGCAACGGCGTGTGGGTCGCCAATGGCAACCTCGCGATCCGCCACCTCGGCATCCCCACGGTCACGGTGCCGATGGGCACGATGCCCGACACAGTTATGCCGGTCGGGCTCACCTTCGCCGGCCGCGCCTATGACGACAACCGGCTGTTGCGCCTGGCCGCCGGCTTCGAGGCGACCGGCTCGCGTCGCACCGAGCCTCCGCGAACGCCTCGTCTGTAACGAACGTTCCATCGACGACCGGAGCCAACCCTGTGCTCCGGGTGTTCCAGCACGTCAACCTGCTCGACTCGCGGACCGCGGCCGAGAACATCGCGCACCCACTCGAGATCGCCGGCATTCCCACGGGCCCAGCGGACATTGCCCTGACCTGGGCTCGGGCAGGGCGATGTCCGCGTATGGAGCAGTCTGTACTGGGAACGCGCGTCATTGGCGAGTCTGGTCGTCTCTACCTAGGCAAAGCGCCACCTTCCAACATAGGAAGATCCTGCACCCGGCACCGAGATAGGCGCTCCGGCCGGCAGTACACCCACGAGGGCGAGGACTGCCTACCCAGTGCCGGCAGATTTCACAACTCTCACGTCCAGGACGACGTCCGACACCTCTTGACCGTCCTTGGCATAGGTATGGATTCTGATCCTGAACTGCCCGGTGGCAGCCCCACTGGCCACTTCAATCTGGTCGGTCCCGACATTCTCAGGTGGCACCCTGAGTGTTCCACTCGCGGACGAGAGGGTTATGCCGGCCGGCACGTCAGCCTTCCACGTCACATCCTGTGGATCATGTGTAACATTCTGAGCCGCCACAGTGACCGTCGTCCTGTCATTCTGGCCCATGACGAAGTCACGGCTGGGCTCGGTGAACGCCATCGTCGTTTTCTCACCATCCGAGTAGGAGGGTGGGACTGCGTTCGCGCCTGTTGCCCAGTCCTTGTTCGGGACCGTGCCGAGGGTGAAGTCGAGGGTGCCACCGTGGTCGAGCAGCGATGAAGGCAGGTATGCCTTTGGCCAGGCGCTACCGTTCAGCTTCAGCTGCTGCACGAACGGCGCATCGGGAGCAGCGCCCCGGCCGTTGATCGTGATGGTCGTGCCGTTCCCGCTGTGCACCACGGCGCGCGGGAACGCCGGGCTCCCGAGCACCAGGTCGGCAGTGCCGGGTGTGATCGGATACATCCCTAGCACGGACCACACATACCACGAGCTCAGCGAGCCACCGTCGTCGTTTCCGGGAGAACCACTGGGCTGGTCGGTGTAGAGCTCCGTCTGGATACGCCGCACCACTTGCTGAGTCTTCCATGGCGCATGGGCGTAGCTGTACATCCAAGGATTCTGCCCGCTGGGCTGGTTGCCGTGCCAGTTATGAGCGATGATCGGGCCGACGTTGAGCTCCGTGAACAGGTCGTCAAGGTGGCTGGTAAAGCGCTCGTCACCTCCCACTGCGTTGATCAGTCCACGAACATTGAACGGGATCATCGGTGTGTATTGCGCGGAGTTGCCTTCCGTGAAACCTCTCCGCTTGTCGGGCGTGAATCCGGACTCCCACTGGCCGTCGCCATTCTCGTTCTTGGGCTGGACATATCCGGTCACTGGGTTGAGGACGTTTTGCCAGTACTGGGCGCGGGTCATGTACGTGCCATACATGTCCTCGTGTCCAAGCGAACGCGCGAACTGGGCGATGGAGAAGTCATCGGTGGCGTACTCGAGACTGAGACCTGGCCAGCGTGGCACGTACTGGTACTGCAGCCACAGATCCCCGCGGTCCCTGACCGGATGGCCACCGGACTGCGTGTCGACCGCGGAGGCGCCGAGGTCCATAGCGCGGAGGGCGCCCTCCTGGTCGAAGCCACGTGCGCCGAACGCGTATGCGGCTGCGATGTAAGGAGCCGCATCGTCTCCGACGTTACCGGCAGAGTTGCGGTTCGCCTGCACCCAGCGTGGTAGTCCGGGCCCGTCCTGTTCCGCGTCGCGAATGAGCGACTGGATCACGTCGCTGGCGACATCGGGACGCAACAGCGCGAGCAGCTGGATGAACGATCGATACCCACCCCAGGTGTCGATGTCGGAGTAGTGCACGTGTCCTGGTGCGACGGCGTGCACGACGTCGTCGAAGCCGCGGTACTCTCCATTCACGTCGCTGAATACGCTCGGCTCGATGAAGAAGTGATAGAGCGCCGTGTAGAAGACCCGCTGGGCGGCCTCACTGCCACCGGAGATCTCGATGGTGCCGAGCACGTCGTTCCATGCCTTGGCCGTGCTGTCCCGGACGTCCTGGAGATCCTTGCCCGCCACCTCGCTCTGGAGGTTGAGCTCCGCGTTGTCGATGCTCACGTAGGACACCGCGGTTCGCGCGACCACCGCCGAGTCGTCGCTCGCGTCGAACGTCAGGAACGCACCCGACTGCGGAGCGCTGGCCGAGGTCGTCCCGGGGCGCAACGCGGCCCCTTCCCACGTGCCGTACACATCGAAGCTCCGGCTGAATGTCGTGGCGAAGTAGATGGTGTACCGCTCCTCTCCGCAACCCACCGTGGACGTGGCCGAGCCCGTGACGAGGTTGCGCGCCGGGTCGATGTCGACACTGGCCGCGACGGCGCCGTTCGCACCACCCCCAGCGTCGATGAGCAGGCTCGCCTGCGGCTGGCCGGCGTAGGTGAACACACCAATCCCTGAACGCGTCGCCGCAGCCAGCTGCACGCGGTTGCCGGAATCCAGGGTCACGTCGTAATAGCCGGGCGACGCATGCTCGTTCGCGTGCGAGAAGGTCGACCGGAACGCTGTCGGTGCGGCGACGGGAGACTTCGTGACGCTGCCGGATACTGGGATAAACGGGAAATCGCCCTGATAGGCGCAGCCTCGGCCGCTGAAATGCGTGAGGCTGAAGCCGTCGATGGCGGTGTCTGGATACCAGTACCCGCCCGGCACGGCAGTGGGCGTGTCTGGCGACCATGCCAGCATCCCTTGTGGGGCAACGGCGCCCGGGAACACATCCCCGCGAATTCCGTTGGGGTTCACACCACCGGCGAAGGCTTCACGACTGTCGGCGGTGCCGATAAATGGATCGACATACATTGACGGATTGTCTTGTAGGGTCGGTTCGGCGTGCGCAGTGCTCGTGACGGCCACAGTGGCTGTAGCCATGAAGAGCGGGGCCGTCAGCGCAATGGCGACCAAGGCACTGCATGCCCGCCGAAACACATAACGACGTGCGTTCATACGATCCTCATCTCATCCGTAGTGCGGTTCCCAGCACGGAGGGTGCTGGCAAACGCCAAACATCGAGCCTGCACCCGTTGAGGAAGCCCTGACCGCGTCATGGAAGGCGCCCCCGTCGGCAGCACCTCGCGACCCACTCTGGAGCCGTCCTCGTGAATAACGATCTGCGCCCAGAGGTCTGACCTCTGTCATCCGGACATTAGTTGGCCTCCGTAGGCCTGTCAACGCCAACCTGCCGTCGTCAGACGTCAGCCGCATCGGTGACGAAGCCTTGTCGCTGACCTGACGCCCTACGGGCGCCTCCTCGATGGCGACCCGCCCCACTCGAGTGGCCACTGCGCCTCAGGCTGAGCCTCACCGGCGTGAGACGACGGGGCCACTCGACTCGGTGCTGCCCCACTCGAGTGGCCGCGGCGTCACGCCGGGACTGACGATCGGAGCGAGCCAAGATTCCGGCTAGTTCCCAGGCCCACAAGGCCGTCCGCCGCGTAGGTCCATCCGACACGCACGGCGGGCCCGACCGCGTACCACCAGGAGCCCGGGCCGATGCCCGAGCCCTTGAGGGTCTCGAAGTCGCCGCCGCGGTGGTAGCTCACCTCGCCGGAGTCGACGTTCGAGTGGGAGTAGTTCACCGGGGATCGATAGCGGGTGGTGGTCGACCTTGTGCGGCACAGTGTCCAGTCCCGGAGGCCTTCTGGGTTGCCGCACTGGACGAAGGGGCAGCCCAGCGTATGTGGCGCCGAACCAAGGGATGTGAGCGGCCCGCGCCTATCCTCGTCGCGACCGGCGCGAACTGGTGCCGAGGCGCACTGCGGAGGTGACAGTGGCAAGGCTGGATGGCATCGATGCCTGGCTGGAGGAGCACCTGCCGAAGCTGCTCGTCGAACACAACGTCCCGGCCGCGTCGGTCGCCGTCGGGGCGGGCCACGAGGAGGTGGCACATGCCTTCGGCACCTTGAGCGCCGAGACCGGGATCGAGGCGACCAGCGACGCGATCTTCCAGGTCGGCTCCATCACGAAGGTGTTCACCGCGACCCTCGTCCTGCAGCTCGTCGAGGAGGGCCTGATCACCCTGGATGACCCCCTGCGAACCTGGCTCCCCGAGTTCGAGCTTGCTGATGCCGACGCCGCTGCGCGCACCACTGTCCGCCACCTCCTGTGCCACACCGCGGGGTTCGACGGGGACATCTTCACCGACACCGGCAAGGGAGACGACTGTCTGTCGAAGTACGTGACGCTCTTGGCGCAGACCCCGCAGCTGTTCGCCCCGGGACAGCTCTGGTCCTACAACAACGGCGGGTTCTGCCTCCTCGGCCGCCTGGTGGAGGTAGTCCGAGGACGGGCGTACGACACGTGCCTCCGGCACCACCTGCTCGACCGGCTCGGTGACACCTACGCTGCCGTCGACCCGTACGAGGCTGTCGTGCATCGGGTGGCCGTCGGTCACGTCCGCACGTCCGCGGGGGGTGAGTTGCAGCCGACCAAAACCTGGGCGATGGCTCGCTCGAACGCCCCCGCGGGTTCGATGCTGGCCATGAGAGCCACGGATCTGCTGGCCTTCGCTCGGGCCCATCTGAATCATGGCCGGGCGGCCGCCGGCAGGTTGCTGAGCGCTGGCACGGTTGCGGCGATGCAGGAAGTCCAGGTGGCCCTGCCGGACATCGCCCAGGGCAGCGCCTGGGGACTGGGCTGGGAGCTGTTCGATCTCCCGGGTGGTCGCCTCGTGGGTCACGACGGGAACACGATCGGTCAGTCTGCGACGCTGCGCCTGTTCCCAGAGCGGGACGTGTCCGTGGTGGTACTGACCAACGGGGGCGCGGCAGATCCGGTGCAGCGAGCAGTCCTGAGCCGGGTCCTTAGCGACTTGTGCGGTCTGGAGCTGCCGGGGCCGCCGGAACCGAACTGGATTCGACCGGGACGCAGGTCGGGCAGCGATCTCGATCGGTGTGTGGGCCGGTACACGTCCGTGGTCAGTGACACCCTGGTGAGCCAGGACTCCGAAGGTCGCCTATGGCTCGAGCGCACGCCCATGGGGATGCTGGCCGACCTCGACGAACCGCCTTACCGCACAGAGCTCGTCGCCTGGCGGGGCGACTCCTTCCTCCCGCTGCAACCCGAAAACGGCAGGCACCAACCGGTGGCCTTCCTGGGTGACGACGGGACGGGCCGCGCCGCCTTTCTCCACGCCGGCCGAGCCGATCGGCGGGCGCCATGACGAATGCGCTCGACCTCCACCGCGACGCCGTCGTGGCGGATGCTCACAACGACCTGCTGTGCGCTGTCGTCCACCGTCCACCTGACCGCTGGTCGTCGTTCTTCCGCGAACGATGGCTCCCCCAGCTGAAGTCGGGCGGGGTAAACCTGCAGACCCTGCCCGTCTTCGTCGAGGACGCCTACCGTCCAGAAGCTGCGCTGCGGCGGACCCTGCGGATGGTCGAGGCGGCGCACCGCCTTGCCGAACGCAACGACGACCAGGTCGCGCTGTACGTCGACGGAGCCGACATCGACGAGGCCCTGGCCGGTGGCCGGATCGCCCTCGTTCTCGCGCTTGAGAGCGCCCCGGGCGTGGGGGACGACATCGAGCTCTTCGAGACCCTCTTCCGACTCGGTGTCCGGGTCGCCTCCCTCACGCATTTCGGTCGGACATCGCTCGCCGACGGCAGTGGTGAGGACGAGACCGGGGGTCGTCTGACCCGATCTGGACGCGATGCGGTGGCCGAGCTGGAGCGGCTCGGCATGCTGGTCGACGTCACCCACCTCGGTGTCGCCGGGGTCGACCACGTGCTTGAGCTGAGTAAGCGGCCGGTCATCGCGACCCACTCCAGCGCGCGCGCTCTCTTAGATCACCACCGCAACCTCACTGACGAGCAGCTGCGAGGGATCGCCGCCACCGGTGGGGTCGTCTGCGTGAACTTCTTTGCACACTACCTGCACCCCACCGACCACGCTGTCGACCAGCTGGTGAACCACCTCGAGCACATCGTCGGCGTAGCCGGCGTCGCGCACGTGGGGCTGGGTCCCTACTTCCTGCAGGAGGTGCTGGCGGAGACCACGCCACCCTGCTGCGAACCGACCACGGTCGCGGGGGTACCGGCTGGCGCCTACCTGCCCGGTCTGGAGGGGCCCGCGGGACTCCCGCTGGTCACCGAGGCCTTGTTACGCCGCGGCTGGTCAGCGCCCGACGTCCGAGCCTTGCTCGGAGAGAATGTCCGAAACCTCTGCGTGGCCGATCTCGGTCGGGCCGAGCCGCACGAGGGAACGCGCTTGGTGCGCGCCGACAAGGTGGTGGCCTCAGATCGGGTCTGGGGAACCAACCACGGGAGCGACACCCGCCCGACGATCGACCAATGGCACAGGAGATCCAAGCCGTGAGCGCCAGCCCCGAAGAAGCTGCTGGAGCATCGGCGCTGGGCGGAGCAGGCAGCCTGCTGACTGTCCGCGACCTCGCGGTGGAGATCCGCCGCGGAGACCGGCTGGTGCGGCCCATCCACGGCGTCAGCCTGGAGCTGCGGCGCGGCGAGACGCTGGGCATCGTCGGCGAGACCGGGTCGGGCAAGTCCATGACGGGCCTGGCCATCATGGGCATGCTGCCGTCCGGCGGAAAGGTCACCGGCGGATCCATCAACTTTGCCGGCACTGAGCTCGTCGGGTTGGCATCGTCGCGCTACCGCGTCATCCGGGGCAACGACATCGCCATGGTCTTCCAGGACTCTCAGACCTCGCTCAACCCGACCCGCAAGATCGGGGACCAGGTCGCCGAACCAGTCCAGCTGCACCGTGGACTGTCACGGAGCGCGGCCCGCAAGCGCGCAGAGGAGATGCTGGCCCTGGTGGGCATCCCGCGCCCGGCGGAGCGAATGAACGCCCATCCGCACCAGCTCTCCGGTGGCATGCGTCAGCGGGTGATGATCGCGATGGCCCTCGCCTGCGAGCCCAAGCTGGTCATCGCTGACGAACCCACCACGGCGCTCGATGTCACCATCCAGGCAGAGATCCTGGACCTGCTCGACGACCTGCGTTCCCGCTTGGGCATGGCGATGATCCTGATCACGCACGACATGGGTGTTATTGCGCGCCACGCCGATCGCGTCGGGGTCATGTATGCCGGTCGGCTGGCCGAGTCCGGCCCGACGGCCACCGTCTTCGACAGCACCCGGCATCGCTACACCCAGGCGCTCCTTGGCTCGATCCCATCGCTGACCCACGACCGCCGTCACGAGCTGTCCAGCATCGGAGGAGCACCGCCGGACCTCGCGATCCGCCACGAAGGCTGCCCGTTCGCCCCGCGCTGCGCAGCAGCGACCCAGCAGTGCCTCGACGAACGTCCACCGACGACCACGGAAGGGCGGCATACCTTCGCCTGTTGGCACCCAGCGACCGGGCCAGTGGACAGGGCACCCGTCCGGCTGGTCGAGCGCGTCATTCATCAGACAGGCAATGCCGCCCGGCTTCAGGTGCTGAACCTCCACCGTGAGTACCCGACGGCCGGCGGCCGCTTGGGACACCGCCGCACCGTCAAGGCCGTGTCCGGGGTCAGTTTCGAGGTCGCCGACGGTGAGACGTTCGGGCTGGTCGGAGAGTCCGGGTGTGGCAAGTCCAGCCTGGGCCGGATGTTGGTGGCCCTCGACCGGCCCACAGCCGGGGCGGTGGTGTTCGAGGGCGCCGAGCTCGGCGCCGGGACGCGAAGAGCGCTGGGCGCCAGGCGCGCCAAGCTCCAGATGATGTTCCAGGACTCCAGTGCGGCCCTGGACCCCCGCATGAACATCGGGACCAGCCTTCGAGAACCGTTGGCCGTTCAGGGTGTCGGCACCCGCGCGAACCGGACGGCGCTCTCTAACGACCTGCTCGCCGAGGTCGGGTTGCCCACCTCGGTTCTGGAGCGCTACCCGCACGAGCTGTCGGGCGGACAACGCCAGCGGGTCGCCCTCGCGCGTGCCCTCGTGCTCGATCCGCTGGTGCTGGTCGCGGACGAACCCGTCAGCGCGCTGGACGTCTCGATCCGTTCTCAGGTGCTCAACCTCATGCGGCGGATGCAGCGCGAGCGCAACCTCAGCAGCGTGGTCATCTCGCACGACCTCGCCGTCGTCCGATACCTGGCGGACCGGGTGGGGGTGATGTACCTGGGGAAGCTGGTCGAGACTGGGCCGGTGGATCGGGTGTATGCCGGACCGGCACACCCATACACAGCTGGCCTGCTTGCCGCGGTCCCGGAGGTCAACGGCGCGGTCGCGCCCCGCCAGGCGCGGGTCCGGGGCGAGCTGCCCAGCCCGATCGACCCACCCAGCGGTTGTCGGTTCCGCACGCGCTGCCCGCTCGCAACGCAGCTGTGCGCAGAGGTCGAGCCGGCCCTGGAGACGGTCTCCGGTGGCTGGCAGGTGGCCTGCCACTTCCCCTTGCAGCCGAAGGAAGGATCCCGATGACCAGGTACATCCTGCGTCGGCTGGCGGTTTCGCTCGTGGTGTTGATCGGCATCTCGGCCGTCGTGTTCTTCATGCTCCACCTCGTCTCCGACAGCCCTGGACGCGTCGTGCTCGGCCAGCGCGCCACGCCGCAGGCGGTGGCCGACTTCAACCAGCAACACGGCTTCGACCGGCCCGTGGTGATCCAGTACGTCAGCTACCTCAACCAGCTGGCGCACGGAGACCTGGGCCGATCCTTCAAGCTGAACGAGGACGTCAGCACGGTGCTGCGGCAGAACGCGGCCCGCAGCGCGATGCTCTCGCTGTCCGGCCTGGTCCTGGCGTTGGCGATCGCGGTGCCACTCGGAACGGTGCAGGCGATCAGACGCAACGGCTGGTTGGACCGCATCGCCACGGTCGTCATCTACATCCTGTACGCCACGCCGACCTTCCTGCTGGGCCTCATCCTGATCGCCTTGTTCAGCCAGCGGTGGCCGGTCCTTCCCGCGGAAGCCTCGCAGTCGCACTCGCCGTGGGTTGTGTTCACGGACCCGCGATCGATGGTGCTGCCGGTACTCACGATCGCCGTGACGAGCATCGCGATCTACTCGCAGTACCAGCGGTCGTCCGCCGTGGACCAGCTGGGGCAGGACTACATCACGGTGGCTCGGGCGAAAGGTCTGCCGGAGCGGCTGGTGATCCGACGGCACGTGCTGCGCAACGCCAGCCTGCCGATGATCACCCTCGTCGGGACGATGATCCCGACCCTGCTGGCGGGCAACCTGATCGTTGAGTCGCTGTTCAACTATCCGGGACTGGGGTTGCTGTTCCTCAACAGCCTGCAACGTGAGGACTATCCCGTGCTCTTGGCCTACACCCTGATCGGTGGCGTACTCACGGTCGTCGGCAACTTCGCCGCCGACATCGCCGTCGCCTTCGCCGACCGCAGGATCGAGCTGGCCCGATGAGCATGGGCGGTGTGGCACCCCCGGGCCCTGGAACCGCGGCCGAGGCGCTGTCGTCGTCCTCCTCCCGAGGGCGGACGAAGGCGACGCAGCGATGGCTGCGACACCACCCGTCCGGGGCGGTCGGTCTGGTGCTGCTCCTTCTCATTCTGGCGTTCTGCTATCTCGGGCCGCTGCTGTGGCACACCAACCAGACCGACGTGAACGTGGTGGACGCTGCGCTGCCGCCCAGCCCCGGACATCCGCTCGGCACCGACACGAACGGGTTCGACGTCCTGGGACGGCTCATGGCCGGCGGCCAGGTGTCGCTGCAGATCGGCCTGGTGGCGGCCGTGATCGCCACCACCTTCGGTACGGTCTACGGTGCCGTGGCCGGCCTGGCCGGCGGTGTGGTCGATGGCTTCACGATGCGACTGGTCGACGTGTTTCTGTCCGTGCCGTTCCTCTTCTTCGTGCTCATCCTGTCGGCCCGCTTCCATGCGAACGCCTGGACGCTGAGCCTGGTCGTCGGGAGCTTCTCCTGGCTGATCTCGGCGCGCCTGGTCCGCGGTGAGGTGCTCACTCTCCGCGTCCGCGACTACGTGCTGGCCGCCCGCGTCATGGGCGCGTCGAGGCGGCGAATCATCTTCACTCACCTGATCCCCAACTCGATCGGCGTGGTGATCGTCAACGTGACCTTCCAGGTGGCAGACGCCATCCTCGTGGTCGCAGCCTTGGGATTCCTCGGCTTCGGGCTGAGCTATCCCACGACCGACTGGGGCAGCCAGCTGGCCGACGGCGTCAGCTACATCTCCGCCGGGTACTGGTGGCTGATCTACCCCGTCGGCTGCTGCATCGTCCTGACCGTCCTTGGTCTCAACCTGCTCGCAAACGCCCTTCGCGACACGTTCGGGCGCACCGCCCACTGACGAGGCGGCAGCGAGCACCACCTCTTGTGCAGCCAGACCGAGGGCGGCACCGGAAACTGTCACACCGACCAAACCGAGGCGAAGACCGCTGGTGCATCGTCTCATTCGAACAACCGACAGACATTGGAGCCAGCCATGACCCACATGCCACGCCAGCGCCGCGCGCGCACGGCAGCCGCGGCAACCGCTGCGGGAATCGCCCTACTGGTTGCGGGCTGCTCCGAGAGCAGCAGCGGCGCACCGACGAAAGACCTTGCGGGCAGCTACAACAAGCTCCCCGATGAAAGCGGCAACCCGAAGCCCGGTGGCACGGTGGTGGTCGCGCTCACTCCCGGCTTGAGCCCGAACTACATCTACCCCTACCCGCCTGCTTCGGCGAACGGCACGGTCATCGCGCGCGGTCAGTTGTGGCGGGCCCTCTACCGGCCGAGCGGGACCGGTGACCAGGTCGCCGACCTGACCCACAGCCTGGCCGAGCCCCCCAGGACGAGCAGCGACCGAAAGACCGTCTCCATCAAGCTCAAGGACTATTCCTGGTCCAACGGGAAGAAGGTCGTCGCGGACGACGTCGTCTTCTCGCTCGACCTGCTCAAAGCAGCTCTTCGCAAGAGTCCGGGAAACTGGAGCTTCTACACCCCCGGTCAATTCCCGGACGGCGTCACCGCGAAGGCCTCGGCCCCGGACACGGTCACGCTGACCCTGGACAAGGCGTACAACTCTTCGTACCTGCTGTCGATGCTCACACTCATCTACATCATGCCGTCCGCGGACTGGAGCATCGCCCAGACCGGCGGACCCCACTTGGACTTCACCGACCCGAAGAACGCGGCGGCGATCTACGACTACCTGACCAAGCAGTCCGAGGACCAGTCGACCTTCACCTCCAACCCGCTGTGGCAGATCGTGAACGGGCCGTACAAGCTCAAGTCTTTCGACCCGACCACCGGCTCCTACTCGCTCGCGAAGAACGAGAAGTACAGCGGACCCGGCGCGAAGGCGCTGGACGAGGTCGACTTCAAGTCGTTCACGTCATCGGCGGCGGTGCTCAACCAGTACAAGGCCGGCACCCTCACGGTGGGTTCGCTGGACGCCAGCTACGTCAACCAGGTCGACACGCTGAAGCGAGGCGGCTACCACGTGTTCGGCGCGCCGGCGCCGGCACGGTTCGACTCCATGACCATCAACTTCAAGAACACGGTCAACAACTTCGACAAGGTCATTGCGCAGCCGTACGTTCGGCAGGCGCTGCAGAAGCTGATCGACCAGGGGACCTTCGTCCAGAGCCGGGGCATCTACAACGGCGCGGCGTCGCAGAACTACAGCGTGGCCGGGGCTGACTCGCCCTACCCGCCGTCCTTCGGCGACAAGGCGACCTACGGCTACGACCCAGCCGGCGCGGCCGCGTTGCTCACCGCCCATGGCTGGAAGGTCGACCCGGACGCCGGGACCACCTGCCAGGCTCCCGGCACCGGCCCGGCGCAGTGCGGAGCCGGCATACCCAAGGGTCAGACGATCAGCTTCACCCTGACCGCCGCGAACACCCCCAACTACGTCGCGGCTCGCGACGTCGCCTTCGCCTCGGAGGCCAAGAAGCTCGGCGTTACGGTCAACGTCGTCA
This sequence comes from Monashia sp. NPDC004114, assembly GCF_053603855.1. Classification (NCBI taxonomy): domain Bacteria; kingdom Bacillati; phylum Actinomycetota; class Actinomycetes; order Micrococcales; family Intrasporangiaceae; genus Intrasporangium; species Monashia sp. NPDC004114. The sequence continues at coordinate 205,710 of NZ_JBSGGK010000001.1, forward strand.
CGAAGTCGCTCAACTACATGTACGAGAACTACGGCAACAGCTTCGCGCCGGCGAATGCCAACCAGTGGGCCATGGAGGACTACGGCGCGCTGTACCTGGCCGCGGGCTACCCGAGCACGAACACGATCTTCAATACGACGGGAAGCTTCAACCTGGGCAGCTACTCAAACCCGGAGGCCGACCGTCTGATCGACGACTCGACGTTTGGCGCGGACCCGGCGGTGCTGGCCAAGGAGACCACCGCCGTCTCGCTCGACCTGCCCGTGCTGCTGGTCCCGACGCCGCACACGCTTGTGGTCTGGAAGGACACGCTCTCGGGCCCTCCGGAGTCCTTCCAGTCCTTGCTCAGCTACATCTACTCACCGGAGCTCTGGTACTTCCACAAGTGACCATGACATGGATGGCCCGGCCGGCCCAAGGAGTGCCATGCTGATCGACCCGACCTGGCTGCGCCGCGTGGTCGGCGGCGCGCGGGTGGTTGCCCTCGGTGAGGGAGCGCACCAGATCGTCGAGTTCCACCAGCTCCGGGGCGAGATCCTCCGCATCCTGGTCGACGACCTCGGTGTCACGGCGTTGGTGCTGGAGTCGGGCTTTCCCGAAGGCCTCGAGGTCGACGCGTGGCTGCATGATCCGCCTGAGTCGGGAGTCACCGCGGCGCAGGTCGCACGCGATGGCATCTCGTACGGCTTTGGGCAGAGCGCCGCCTTCCAGGAGCAGCTGTCGTGGATGCGGGATGCCGGTGTTCGGCTGTACGGCATGGACCTCGGGGGTGATGCGGTGTCAGCCGGCCCGGCCGTTCGAGCACTCCTGAACCGTCTTTCGCCGATGCCCGGGGACGAGGACCTGTTGCGGCGCAGCGACCTGGGGCCCCGCCCGTTGGCCCCCCGCCGGTGGGCCGCCCTGGCCTCCGACGAGCAGCTGTCGCTGCTCGAGGACCTTGCGGCGCTCGTTGCTCGGGCCGACGGCGTGGACGATCCCGTGGCCGAACGATGCGCCGCGGCTGTGGCCGGCTTCGTGGCCGAACGGACCTGCGAGGGCACCGGGACGCCACCGCGCGAGTTCTTTATGGCCGACACGGTCCGCTGGGTGCTCGAGCGCGAGGAACGAGTCCTGGTCAGTGCCCACAACACCCACGTGCAGCGCGGTCCGTTCCACGGCTCCCCGATGCTCGGCGGGCTGCTCGCACCCCACCTGGGTGACGACCTTGTCGTGATCGGCATGACGTACGGGGCCGGCCCGGAGGTGCGGTATGTCGAACGGTCGCCCCGGCCGTTCGACTGGGCGGTGGAGGTGACCGACCGTGTGCTCCGGCCGGACAGCGTGGAGTCCCGACTGGACCCCATGGGCGACCCCCTGTCTGCGGTCGATCTCCGCGGCATACCCGCGGGCTTCCTCGACGGGGTTAGCGGGACGCAGGCCGCGGGCGGGCTCGACCGATGCGCGAGCCTCGGCACCGCCTACGACGCCATGGTGCACGTGCGGCGGGTGCACCGGGTTCCCGGCAGCATCACGCGGCTTCGGTCCGAGCTCGCCGGCTACCCACCCACAAGAACGGTGGACGTCATGAACCACCTCGCCGGGCTCGAGGTGCCGGACCCGTACCGCTGGCTGGAGGGCGAGAGCGACGAGGTCACTGAATGGCAGCGGTGGCAGGCGGAGCTTGCCTCGATGACGATCTTCGAGAGCCAGGATCGCGGCGCCTGGCGCGCGCTCGTCGAGCGGTACGACATTGGAACGCGTGCGGCTCTGCCGCGGTACGCAGCAGGTCGGTGGTTCCGGGCGGTCGGTGACACCGTCGTCGAGGCGGACGAACCTCTCGGGACCGGCCGCCCTGTTCTGCGGCTCTCTGACCTGGTCGGCGCGGGCGAGCAGGCAGTGCTGTCCTGGCTCGAGCCCTCTCCGGATGCTCGGGTGCTGGCGGTCGGGGTCTGCTCCGATGGCAGCGAGCACAACCGGATCCACCTCGTCGAGGTCGCAAGCGGGACCGTGCTTCCTGCGCCGGTCCAGGTGCTGCACAGCGCCTGGGCCGGTGGCGTGGCGTGGGCGGCCGACGCGCGCGGGTTCTGGTTCTTTGCCTTGACGGGAAGCCCCGAGGAGTTCGTCCAGGCCGTCTTCCACCATGATCTCGACTCGGGCATGACGACGGTCGAGCCGGTGCCGGTGCCGGCCGGTTCCCGCGAGTACACACTCGTCCAGCCGTCGGCGGACGGTCGCTGGCTCGTGGCCAGCCACAGGATCGGCAGTCCGATCCCGGTGGCCGTGCGTGATCTAACCAAGCCGGCCGAGGGCTGGCGACCGTTCGTGACCAGCTGCACTGGCACCGTGGCCGGACACGTCGTCGGCGACCGGTACGTAGCCGTGACGGACGTCGGAGCCGCTCGCGGTCGCGTCGTCGCGATCCCGCTGGGCGCAGAGGACGCGAACGACCATTCCATCTGGGTCGAGCTGGTCCCGGAGAGCGATATCGTCCTCCGTTCGCTCACCCCGGTCGGCGACCACCTCTACCTTGGCGGGCTGCAGGACACCTTCGCCCAGCTACGACTGCTCGATGCTCGGGGTGTCGTCGTCGACTCGGTTCGCTTGCCTGGGCGCGGCACGGTCGCCACGCCGTTCTTCCCGCTCACTGGTCTGGCCGTGGGTGCGCCCGTCCCGGAGCTGGTGTTCGCCTTCTCGACCCTGACCTGCTCGTGGGGGATATACCGGCACCGTCCGGGCGACCCCGAGGTGACCGTGCTGCAGGAACCTGCCGTGAGCCTCGACGCGACGGTGGAGATCGGGTCCGCAACGGCGTCCGACGGAACCCTGGTGCCCTACCACCTGGTCCGCCTCGCCGGGTCGACGGGCCAGGACCAGGATCCGGAGCCGACACTGATCAGCGCATACGGCGCCGCGAACATCGCGACTCTCCCGGAGTACCGGCCGGATCTCGCGGCCTTCGTGGCGGCCGGTGGGACGCTGGTGCAGGCATACCTGCGCGGCGGTGGTGAGTTCGGGCGGGACTGGTATCTCGCAGCGCACCGTGAGACCAAGCACGTCCGTGACGACGACCTTGTCGCCGTTGCGGAACACCTGATTGCGAGCGGTCGGACGACGAGCTCGGGGCTCGCTGTCACCGGAGGCTCCGACGGTGGGCTGATGTGCGGGGTCGCGGTCACCACGCGGCCGGACCTGTGGCGCGCGGTGCTCCCCCGAGCGCCCCTGCTGGACCTTGCCGCGGGGATGCGCGATCCGTACCTCGACTTCGTGATCCGCAAGGCATGGGGCGATCCCGATGATCCTGCCGACGTGCGACGGATCCTCGGTCGTTCGCCGTACGAGCTCATCCGCCCAGGGGTGTTCCCCGCGATGTACGTCCAGGCTGGCGCGAACGACCCGCGCTGCCGACCGTGGCACGCGCGTAAGTTCGTGGCCCGCCTGCAGCGCGCCCAACGGGGCGGCGCACCGATCCTGCTGCACGTGTTCGAGGACGCCGGTCATGGTGCCGCCACCAACCGGGAGACCGCCCTGGAGCAGGACACTGAGTGGCTGGGCTTCCTGGCCAGAGAGCTCGGTCTCACGCTCCTGCGTGGCGTTGTCATCGGGTAGTCGACCCGACCGAGGACGCCTTCTCCGCCCTCATTCGGTCCCGGCGGTCAAGTCCATCAGTCGCAGCTGCAGCATCGCTGCGAGGCGGGCGTTGGGGTCATCGAGGTCGATGGCGCCGACCTCGGTCGCGCGCCGAAGTCGGTAGCGGAACGTATTCGCGTGCGCGTATATGGCGGACGCAGCGACGGGCACGTCGCCGAACGTGTCCAGCCATGCGCGGAGGGTCTCGAGCAGGCTGCTCTGATGCTCGCGGTCGTAGGCGACGATCCGGGCGATCGGGCCGCTGGGAATGTCCCCCTGCTCGAGGCGGTCGGCCAGCTCCAGCAGCAGGGCTTCCAGGTGCACGTCGTCCAGCCGGGCTACCTGCGGCGACGAGCGCCTCGATCGCAGCACCCGCAGGGCACGGTCTGCGCCGGCCCGGGACCGATTTAGTGAGGCGGCACCGCCGACCACCGGTCCAACGCCCGCCAGCGGGCGCTGCCTGGAACCAACCCTACGAAAGAACTCCGTGGCGATCTCTAGAGCCCTGACCTCGCCGCCCGCGCGATCCCTCGGGACCGGCAGGATGCCGTACGTGACGTCCCCCACCAGGCCGACGGCGCTGCGGGGGTGAACGGCCGTGAGATGCAGTGCGAAGGCGTCGGCCAGGCGCTTGCGTTCGACGGCCAGCTGGGCCGGCAACGGGTGCTCGCCCTCGGGGCCGACAACCGTCATTGCCAGGACGACGGCCGGCTCGTCCTTGAGCCCAAGCCGGCCCATCGTGTCGAGTGCTCGGGGGCCGCCGTCAAGCGCTGTAGCGAGCAGCTCGGCCCGCAGCCGGCGCTCCTGGTCGGCTTCGGCCCGCTGCCAGACCATGTGCATTGCGACGAGTGCCGCACCGTGTTGCAGCGCCTGACTCCCCTCTGGTCCAAGCGGTTCGGCGACTGCCGCCCAGATGGTCCCGAGGATCTCGTCGGCGGCTCGGATCGCGATCACGGCACGCGCACCCCGTCCTTGCGGCTCGTCGTCTGAGATCGGCGCGACATACACGGGCTTGTTGCTCCGGTAGATCTCCTGGAACACCCCGCGCTCCTCCAGCACTCGGGTGTACTCCTCCGGCACCTGACGTCGCAAGATGGTCTGCACCCGCCACCGGTCGGTGTTCTCCTGGCGACCGGAGAACGCCAGCAGTCGAGAGCTGCGATCCTCGATCGTGATGGGCGCACCGACCAGTGCGGCGACCGCGTTGGCGACTGCGAACAGGTCTCCGAGCCCTGACTGGTAGCCGACGATCTGCCGCTGGCCGGCTCCCGGGCGGGCGAGCTCGGGTGCAGGGGGCGCGTCGATGGTCAGCGAGCGAATCATCTGCGCCAGGTCCGTCCACGACGCTCCCCGCGCGAACGCCAGCACCGCGACCCCGGCCCGCCGTTGTGCGGCGATGAGGCCCTCGGTGGGCTCCACGGGGGCCCGCAGGATCAAGGCGGTGCCGCCACGCTCACCGAGCCGCTCGACAACGGAGGCGATCTCGTCAGGGTCGTCCAGGCCCACCCCGAGCACGACGAGTCCTTCGGTCAGCTCCGGTTCGTCCAGGGCGTCATAGATGGCGATCCCCTTCACGGGCCCGAGGTCGCCGGTCGGTGAAGGCGAGTCACCCACCGCCGTCAGTAGCGTGGCGCCGAGCTCCTCCAGGACCCGCGCCATTCCCGGCTGCGGGAGGTCCATGACCGTCACGCACCCGACGCTAGCCGCGCCGAACACGTGCGGCGCTTGTCGATCACGACGAAATGATCGCAGAAGTTGGTCCGTTCGCACCAACTCAGGTCAGCGGAAGCCACACCCGATCGACGACGACTTCCTCGAGGACCTCCGGCAGCGGCGCCGCTCCGATCCCCGGGCCTGTAGGAACCGTGAGGTGCCCGTCGTCGAGGACGAACGGCTCCGTCAGGTCCGTGCGGAAGTAGCGTTCCGAGGCTGAGGTGTCTCCGGGCAGGCCGCATCCGGGCAGGGCCGCCAGGGCCAGGTTTGCCGCGCGGCCCACGCCGGTCTCGAGCATGCCACCGCACCACACCGGCACACCATGGGCGACACACACGTCGTGGACCCGGCGCGCCTCGAGATAGCCGCCGACCCGGCCAGGCTTGATGTTGATGATCCGACAGGCACCGAGCGCGATCGCATCCGCGGCTGAGCGGGCCGAGAGGATCGACTCGTCGAGGCAGATCGGGGTGCTGAGGCTCCGAGAGAGCTCGGCGTGCCCGAGCAGGTCGTCCTCGGCCAGCGGCTGTTCCAGCAGAAGCAGGTCGAAGGCGTCGAGGCGGCTCAGGTGGCGTGCGTCGCTGCGCTGGTATGCGGTGTTGGCGTCGACCTGCAACGGCACGTCGCCATACTCCTCGCGGACGGCCCGCACGGGCTCGATATCCCAGCCCGGTTCGATCTTGAGCTTGATCCTCAGGTACCCATCGGCCAGATAGCCACCGACGATGTCCATGAGCTCCGGGATGGAGCCAGGGATACCGACGGAGACCCCGCACGGGACCGTCGTCCGGACAGCGCCCAGGGCATCGGCCAAGGACTCACCGCGGGTGCGCAGCTCGGCGTCGAATACCGCGGTCTCCAGCGCGGCCTTGGCTGTCCGATGGCCCTTGAGGTGCGCCAGCGCCGGCGCCACCTGATGGGCGCCAACGGTCTCGAGGGCCCCCAGGGCCGGCACGAGGAAGTGCTGCAGGACGTGGACGGCCTGGTCGGCATACTCGGGCGAGTAGTAGGGCCCGGCGGCAGCGCCACACTCGCCCCACCCCTCGGAGTCGGGCGACATCGCGCGCACCAGGACGGCACGACGGACGTGCTCGGTGCCACGCGAGGTGCGGAACGGCGTGACAAGCGGTAGCTCGATGGTTAGGACCTCGACGCCGCTGAGCCTCACTGGTCCGGCCTGTCTACGACGTACCAGCCGGCTCGGTCGAAACCTCGCACCGTCGCCCCTTGGTCGAGCAGGCCGCCGAGCACCTCTCGCAGCGCCGCGCGCCAGTCCGCCGCGCCCCGCGGATCATCCAGGCGGAGTCCCTCGATACTGTCAGGTACCCCGACCAGTACCGTTCGCCCCCGCGCCGGCCGGCTAAGCGGGCCACCGGAGGCCGCGACCTCGAGAGCGACGGTCGCTCCGGCATCGCGCAAGGCGGCCGCGTCGATGGCTCGAGCGGTCCCGGCGCAGGCTGCGGCAACAGCGGGAGCTGTCAGCGGCCAGCACACCAGCACGCGGTCGGTGGGGTCGGCGCGGTTGATGTCGTCGTCCATCGGGCCGTAAAAGTCCGGCAGGTACTCCGCCACGTCCGCCGACAGTTTGGCGAGATTGAACCAGGCGTTACGCCGGACCAGCGGGTCAAACGTCCAGGTGATCTTGTGGCCACCGTTCGCGAGGGTCCAGGCTCGCTGGTGCAGCTTGAGGGCTAGGCCCACGCCCCGGGCCTGCACCTGCGGGTCGACCCCGGCGATATGGCTGTGTAGGGCGCGCAAGTGCGGTGGAGCAAAGAACCCGAAGCACGCGCCCACGAGCTGGTCGTCCCGGTAGGCGCCGCTGACATAGCTGCCCCCCTTGACCATGGCCCGCAGCAGGTCGGCCGTCACCGGCGGGTTCTGGGCTCCCGTGCGCCAGATCCGCTCGTAGAGACGGCGGACGTCCTCCAGCTCACCGATGTCGTCCAGGACCCGGACGTCGACACCCGCCGCGGCGATCGCGATCGCCGCGTCGGTGCGTGCGGCCTCGACCAGCTCGGCCCGCTCTGACCCGGCCGCCAAGCCCGTGCTTGCGATCACGAGTGCTGCTCCCTAAGAAGGTCGGCGACCAGGGCGGTGAGCAGCCGCGTGCGGTCGACCAGCTCAGAAGTCAGCACGTGCTCGTCATCGGCGTGTGCGCCTCCGCCCACCGCCCCCAGGCCGTCGAGGGTGGGGGTGCCCACACCGCCCGTGAAGTTGCCGTCGGATGCTCCCCCGACCGCCGCTGCTGTGAGCGGTAAGAGGTGCAGGTCTTGCGCGAGCCGCCGGGCGCGCTCCAAGAGGTCGTGGGTCGCAGCCAGAGTCAGCGGTGGTCGATTGGGACCGCCGAGGACCTCGATCTCGGCGCCGGTGAGCACAGGGCTCAGTCCCTGCATCGCGGCATGGATGCGCTCCTGCTCTGCGGTGTCGGAGACCCGAACGTCGACCAGGAAGCCGGCAGCCGCTGGGACCGTGTTCACGGTGGTGCCGGCGGCAAGGCGGGTCGGCGTCACCGTGGTACCGCGGGCCGGGTCGGCCAGCGCCGCCACCGCCTGCACCTGGTGTGCCACTTCGATCGTGGCATTCACGCCGCGCTCAGGGTCAAGCCCGGTGTGAGCCGCACGTCCCTTCACCTGTACCTCGTAGCGCGACACACCCTTGCGTTCGGTCTTCAGAGCGCCGCCCGGGCCGGCCGCCTCGAGCACGAGCGCCGCAAGGCACCCTCGCGCCTCCCGCTCGATCAACGTACGAGAGGACGGCGAGCCGAGCTCCTCGTCCCCGGTGACCAGCAGGGTTACGCCATCGAGACTGTCCAACGCGGCGAGAGCGTGCAGTGCGATGACAATCCCCGCCTTCATGTCAAAGCAGCCGGGACCGCGAAGCACGCCGTCATGGACCTCGAAGGGATGTGACCGCAACGATCCGATCGGCCAGACAGTGTCGTGATGCCCGAGAACCAAGACGCGCGCCGGGCGGTTGCCGAATCGCCAGAGCAGGTGGGTCCAGCCTTGCAGCACCATGCGTTCCGGCTGGGCGCCTAGGATCCGGCTGCCCAGCGCGGCGAGCGCCTCGGCGCTGCGCGCCACGGCGGCGGTGTCCTCCGTCGGCGACTCACATCGGACAAGCTCCTCGATGTCCGCGACCATAGCCGCGAGTTGCACAGGGACGCGACGTTGTGCCTGCTGATGCATGGCCCAAGCATCGGGACTCGACGGACCCCGCGGCCTGTCCGGCGGACCAAGTTTCCGATGCGGAGTTGGGCGAGGCGGATGAACACCCCGGTGCCGCTGGCGACCAGCGGGCGTATTCGTCGACGAGGTAGGACGTAGACGGTTCGGTGAGTGCGCCCGTGTCGGTGGCCGCGGCGTCGCACGAAGGTTGCCGGCCGAGCTTCGACACGAATTCGCGACCCACGCTCGTCGCCGGCCGCGCTCAGCAGGTCACGACTGGAGGCGTGCAAGAGGCCCGCGCATGCGTCGCTGCACCAGGCGACCTTGACCGCGGGGTCGACTCGCTAGTCGTCTGCCAGCCGCCGTGGCAGCGAGCGGGACGTAGGACGCGGGCTGGCCGGTCGCCGTTGACGGACGCGTGGACAGGCGGACATGAGATGCAGACCGGTCGTGCCCTATCAGCGTCGGCCGACCGCGCCCTCGAGATGCCGCGCGGTGGTCGATGAAGGGGTCGCCGGCTGTGCGGCGTTGATGGACGTGTGGCCAGTCAGCCGTGTGAGTCCCGCTGAGTGGTGGAGTTCTCTCGACACCGTGCGGGAACCGCCCGGTTGTAGTGAGCGGGGCCGCCGTGGGTTGGTGGGCGCTGGCATCAGGTCATGGAGCCGAGGCGGACCGGTCACGTCGAGGCGGACCCGCGGCGGCCGCCGAGCCATCGGTCGCGCGTCCATCCCGGCCGTTGGCGCGAAGCATCACGACGAGCGGGACGGACCCGACAATCGCCAAGACGAGGAACGGGATCACGCCCGCCGACGACACGACCGTCGACTCTGGGTCGGCCTGTGCGCCGTACCACTGGTCCACGGCGATGCTGATGCTCTCGATGACCCACATCCCCAGCATCGCTCCCACGAGGATCGCGCCACGCGCTTCGTGTCGTGCCAGCCAGACGCAGGCCGCGGCGGCGAGCGGAAGCCAGATCGCGAGATCCTGCACGTAGATGGCGTTCGTCATGACGCCCGTTCCCGCGAGCATCTTCGTCGGATAGGGATCGTCGAGTGCGGGGACGATGACCCTGAGCCACGCCAGAGCGTTCAACGCAACCACGACCCCCACGTAGATCGACAGCCCTCTCACTGGTGCTGCACACGCGATCCGCGCCCCGGCGTGCCACAGGTCGCGGGCGACGGCGAGGTACCCCAGGGACCACAGCGCCAGGCTGAGCATCGCGACGTACAGGAGGAATGCCGCGTTGAACGGCGTGAGGAACAGGAAGAGCACAGCGTTGTAGACGATGTAGAGCAGTGCCGCCGCCCAGAGCAGCAGAGCGCTCGACGATCCGCGCTGCGCCGCCCAGATGGCCCACGCGAGCCACGGCAGGGCCACGCAGACGAGCACGAGCGCGGTGCCACGCGCCGACCCCTGCATGGCCTCGGGCCCGAAGAGGAGGCCGGGGTCGGCGAAGGTCCACAGGCCACCCACCAGGCTCACCCCACCAGTCGCGATGGCCAGTCTCCTGGCCGTCCTCGATGCGGTCGGCGTTGCATCCATACCGGACACGATGGCCATGAATCGCGTCGGACGGCAGGGTCATAGGTCCCACCTCAGCCACCACGGCGGAAGCCTGACGTGGCTCTCCCGCCCGCAAGCGAAGGAGCCGATGGGGAAGGACGTGCACGTCCAGAGCCACCCGGGTCTACGACGGGGCGGCGCCCGGCCAGGGGCGTCAGCTCCAAGGAACCGGCTCTGGTCGTGGGGCCCTCAAGGTCGACCGGATCGACGAGTGGCACCTCGCCCGACGCCTGTTGGCACACGGAGCTATCGTCGGCGCCGCGCTCGTGCTGGCATCGCCTGAGCCCGCCAACGCCGTTTCATCCCGAGGACGTGCAAGCACACCGAGCGTCCGCCGCCCAGTCGAGAAGGTCGCGACACCTCGGGCCGACCTCGCGTCGCTGGGAGTACGGCCGAGCAAGTCCACCCCGCTCATGACGTACCCCCCACTCTGGCCGGCGCAGCGCCATCGGCCACGTATGGGATGGTCTGTGGGCCTTCTGGCAGCACGCACACCCACGCGTCCGGGCCCGACGCCGCAAGCCGCGCCGCAACCAGCTCGGCGATGTCCTCGACCGGCCCGAGGTGGGCCGAGCGCAGGTCATCGGGGCTCAGATAGTCCGAGTAGACCCGGACCTCGGCCATCGTCTGGACCTTGGCCTGGATCTGCACCTGCCACTGGTCCGGGGTCGTGGACTCTCTCGCCGCGATGTCCGCGAGCAACGCGTCGGGCGAGGACGCAGAGGCCAGGACCTCGCGGTAAGAGCCATGGTCCGGGAAGCCGTCGCGACACTCGGCCGCACACACGATCAGGCCGCCAGGCCGCACGACCGTCGCGGCCGCAGACATGCCCTTCACCGCCTGGTACAGGTTCTGGTCGAGCGGGTAGCCCGAGTTCGTCGTGACGACTACGTCGGCCCTGCCGGGGACCGCCTGCATGCTCAGCCTTCGGGAGTGCTCACGGGCCACGCGGTGCATCGGCACCAGCTCACCCGCGTAGGCGGCCACGATGGCCTTGTCACGGTTGAGGATCACATCGAACGCGAAGTCGACCCCCGTCCCGACCGCCACCGCCCGGATGTCGTCGTGCACCGGGTTGCCCTCACACACACCCCATCGCGCGTCCGGGTGCCCGATGCGCTTGGCGTCATGAAGCACCAGCACCGTGTCGAGCCCCGCAAGCCCGGGCGCACACAGTTTCGGACCCCCGGAGAAGCCCGCGAAGAAGTGCGGCTCGACGAACCCGGTCGTGATCCGAAGGTCCGCCGCGACCCACTCCGAGTTCAGCCAGACCGGCACCCCGTCGCCGTGGACGCCGCACCACGTAAGGCGTGACCGGTCCCGCGCGTCATGGTTCACCACCCTGACCGATTCGAGGATCTCCCGGCCCAGCATCACCTCTAGCTCCCCGAGCGTGTTGCCCCGGTGGGTGCCGGTGGCGTTGAGGATGACGATGTCATCGAGGTCCACGATGCCGTCCAGCTCGGTGAGAATCGCTCGCACCATCGCCTCACGCGGCTGCGGCCGGGTGATATCGCAGACCGAGATGGCCACCTTTCCGCGGCCCTTGGCGCGTTCGTGCAACGGCGGCCCGGCGACCGGATGCCGCAACGCCTCGCGCAGCGCGGCATCGGGATCGTGAACGCCCGGATGGAACCGCGGCTCGACCACCACGGTGCGGCCCGCCGGAAACGCCACATCGAGCCCGGTCTCGCCGTAAGCCAGCCGCGCCGTGGCCCTGTCCTTCATCCAGCCTCCTGTCACCCCGGTCGCTGACCCAGCGATTGCATACGCTAGTATACGAAGGGTGACCATGTGGGCTTACCGGCTCTCGGAGCCTGGTGTGCTGCAGAGGGTCGAGACGCCGGAGCCTGCGATCGACGCGGGAGAAGACCGGCAGGTCCTTGTCAGAACGCGTGCCATAGGGATATGCGGAAGCGACATCGCACGCTTCCGAGGGACCTCCACGCTCTCCGCCGTTGCGTTGCCCGGGCCGCCGGGTGTGCCGGCGCACGAGATCGCCGGGACTGTCACCGCGTCCCGCGACGAGGCCCTGCCGGTAGGCAGCGAGGTCGTGGGCTGGGCATCGGGCAGCAACGGCTTGGCCGAGTACGTTCTGACCGGCGCCGACAGACTCGTCACCTACGACCCCGCGCTCGACCCCCTCACGGCTGTGATCCTGCAGCCGCTGGCCTGCGTGCTCCACGCGAGTGACAAAGTAGGGGTCCGCGACAGACATGTCGCCGTCATCGGGCTCGGGCCCATAGGCCTTCTTTTCGCACATGTCGCTCGATCGCGCGGTGCTCGCCGCGTGAGCGGCGTCGACCCGGTCGATCGCAGCGACGTGGCATCCGTTCTCGGGGTCGACGACCTGCAGAAGACGACGGCAGCGGAATGGGCGCGCCAACTACCGGCAGCTGACCGTCCCGATGTCTGCATCGAAGCGGTCGGGCATCAGACCGACATCTTGGGTGATGCGATGCGAGCGATAGCGGACCAGGGAACGGTGCTCCACTTCGGGATTCCTGACGAGCGCTACTACCAGCTGGACATGGAGCGCCTGATGCGCGGCAATCTGACGCTGTTGGGCAATGTCACCCGCGACCATCGCCAGGCTCTTGACTCGGCGAAGACGTATCTGGCCGAGAACAGCGAGCTGGGCCCAGCCCTCGTCAGCCACATCTTCGGATTACGTCAGGCCCAAGAGGCCTTCACCACCGCTGCCATCGCCAGAGCGGGCCGGATCAAGGTCCTCATCGACGCAGAGCGAGATGAGCGCTGATGGACGGACTGCCCGCACGCTGTACCCGACCGCCATCATGATGCTGAACTCTCCGTCGTCCGAGGGTGACTCATGTCCGGGTTGTGAGTTCGTGCGGCTCGGGTGTGTTCGGATGTCGGTCAAATGCGCTGGGAGGCAGTCGATTTGACTATGTTCCTCGGCAGGCCGACGCGACAAGTCATCGTGGCGCTCGATTCGTTCAAGGGGTCGATCAGTGCGCGGGATGCCGTCGCCGCCCTGAGCGCGGGCATCACGGCGGTCACCCCTGGCCCCTCCGTCGTCCAGTTGCCCATTGCCGACGGCGGCGAGGGCACCGTCGATGCACTGCTAACCAGGGGCTTCTCCCTCCGGCCCTACATGGTGGCCGGACCGCTCCTGGCACCAGTGCAGGCAACCGTGGGGGTCCGTGGGAACGAGGCCGTCGTCGAGCTCGCATCTGCGGCCGGCGTGCACCTACTCCCCGGCCACCCGAACTCCGAGACGGCGCTGCGCGCTACCACGTTCGGCGTCGGGCAGCTGGTATCCGCCGTGGTCGCTGCTGGCGCCACGCGGGTCGTCATCGGGCTTGGCGGCAGCTGCACCACCGACGGCGGCTCCGGTCTGGTGCAGGCCCTGGGGGTAGAGCTCCTGGCCCACGACGGTCGTCGCATCGGGCCCGACGGTGGCGGGGCTCTCTCAGACCTGGACAGCGTGATCCCGCCGCCCGGCTGGCCCTTGCGTGGAGTCCAGTTCGTCGCGGCCACCGACGTCACCAACCCGCTCCTCGGACCCGATGGCGCGGCCGGCGTCTTCGGCCCCCAGAAGGGCGCAGGGCCTCGCGAGGTCGGTCTGCTCGAGGCGGGACTCACGAAGTGGGCCAACGCCGTTGACCAGACCACGCGGACGGACCGCCGCGATCGTCCTGGCGTCGGTGCCGCCGGCGGCACCGGCTTTGCCCTCGCGGCACTGTTGGGGGCCGAGCTGACCAGCGGCATCGACCTCGTGCTCGACCTATCGGGCTTCGACGAGATCGTCGACCGTGACACGCTCGTCGTCGTCGGCGAGGGCTCCCTCGACCGGCAGACCCTGCAAGGCAAGGGCCCGTTCGGCGTAGCGCGGCGGGCGGTCCGGGCCGGAGCGCACGTCGTCGCCGTGGCGGGACGCTGCCGACTCGACTCGGCCGACCTGGCGCGCACAGGCATTCGGGCGGTTCACACGCTCGAGGACCTCGAGCCGGACGTCGCTCGCTCGATGGCAAACGCAAGCACCTTGTTGTTCGAGATCGGCCGGACGCTGGGCCGAGCCCTCTCCTGACGCTAGACCGCGTTCCACCCTGGGGCGTCCCGGCGCCATCGCCGGCCCGCTCGCGTCACGACGCGACCGGCGGCCACAGGGCGGCCTGCTGGCTATAACGGCGTAGCAGCTGCGGCGCCTGGATCAGCAGGTACCCGGTCTCGACGCCGTGGCTGACCGCCGCCACGACCCGCCCGCCACGGGGGAGCTCGCTCTCGGTCACGTCCACCCACTGGCTGTCCGGCTCGCGGTGCCCGACGAAGTGCACGAGCCGCCCGTGCTGCTCGGTCCAGAACATCGGCACGGTGTCGAAAGGCCGAGGCTCGTCGTGGGTGAGGTTGTATGCCGCTGCCGCACCCTGCTCGAGGGCGACGGCCCAGTGCTCCACCCGGGCGCGCCGGCCCAGCCGCGCCGAGTGCCAGTCGGCAACATCGCCGGCAGCGGCGATATGCCGGTGACCGGGGACGAGCAGCGTCTCGTCGACCTCCACTGCGCCCGATGCCGACAGCGGCAGGCCCGACCCGTGCAGCCAGTCGGTCGCCGGTCGGACACCGATGGCCACGACGGCATAGTCGGCACGCAGCACTCGCCCGTCGTCGAGGACCGCCTCGACGCCTGCGCCGTCCTGGTCCAGACTCACCACGAACCTGCCGAGATGGGCGCGCACCCCGTGCTCGGTGTGCCAGTCTCGGCACAGGGCGTCCACGTAGCTCCCAAGAGCCTTGTCGAGCGGGGTTGTCGAGGGGTCGACCACGACGACGTCCGCGCCCGACGCAGCGAGCGTCGAGGCCGCCTCGGAGCCGATGAGGCCGGCGCCGATGACCAACACCTCTGCCCGCCCGCCTGAGCCTTCCAGCCAGCCGCGGACCCGGGCCACCTGGGTCGGGTCGTCGACACTCCCGATCCGACCGCCCAGCAGGATGCCCGGCAAGGATCGGGGCACCGAACCGGTGGCGATCAGGAGCCGGTCGAAGCCGACGTCGGTGCCATCCTGAAGGGTCACCACGCGGCCCTGGAGGTCGAGCGAGACGGCGGCAGATCCATGCCGGTGCACCGCGGGGTCAACGGCAAGGGACCGGCGCACCTGGCCGAGGTCCTGCGCCCCCGAGAGCAGCTGCTTGCTCAGCGCCGGCCGGTAGTACGGCCCGTCGGGCTCCGCCGCGACAAGGTGCAGCTCACCCGGATAGCCCTGGCTCGCCAGGGCTCGCAGAGCGCGCGAACCTGCGGCACCCGCGCCGACGACCACGAAAGTGCCGGGCGCGCCGCCTGCGCCCACCTCAGGTCTCCGCGAGCAGGATGGCCTGCCGCGGGCAGATCATCGCCGCCTCGCCGAGGGTGTCCTCGTCATCGGGGTCGACCGACTCCCGCAGCAGGACGAGGTCTCCACCCTCGTCGAGCTCGAAGTACTCCGGTGCGACGCCGACGCAGACGGCAAAACTCTGACACAGATCCTGGTCCACTCTGACATCCATGGGCTCGTGTCTCCTCCTTTCAGGCCTCGGGTCGCGACCCGTCAGGCCGACCCGGGCGGGCGTCGACTCCCGACGCCGCAAAGCCCGACTGCTCCAGATCCCTCAGGCCGCTCTTGCTACGGAAGAGTCGCCGCCACCGGCTCTGCCGCTTGTTCAGCCGACCGGTGGCACCGCGGGACTGCCCGATCACCAGGACGGTCCCGGCGACGACGAAGTTGATGACCCCGACGAGCACCGCGAAGGCGGCCAGCTGGCCGTAGAAGCCACTCTCGAAGATGTCGATCATGATGAACCCGGCGACCGGGTGGTTGGGACTGGAGAGGAGAGAGGAGGCGGTTGCCTCGCCCAGCATGTGGGCGAACAGCAGGACCCAGGCCGCACTGAGGCCCGGCACCATCAGTGGCAGCGACACCTTCCTGAACGAGCGGCCCGGCGAGGCGCCGCTCACCGCAGACGCCTCCGACAGCTCGCCACCGACCCGGCCGTATGCCGCGCCCACGGCGATCAGCGCGTTCGGGCTGTACAGCACCAGATAGCAGAGGAACAGAATCCACCAGGTGCCGGCCAGGCTGATGGGCGCTGCGCCCAGCCCGATGATGAAGCCGACACCGATCGCGACATGGGTGATCGGACCGGGCGACTTGAGGATGCCGTCGACGGCCGGAGCGAACTTGCGGTGACGGTCCATGAAGGCGGAGGCGACCGCCGCGATCAACACGCCGACCGTCGCGCCGATCAGGGCAAGTGACAGGCTGGTCTGCATGGCCAACGGCAGGCGGGACTCCTCGAACACCGACTTGAACTGGTCCATGGTGAAGTTGAGGCTGAACACGGGACGCCAGAAGGGCTGCAGGGCGACGTAGAGCAGGCCGATCAGCGGAAGCACGCTGGCGACCAGCATGAACGTGATCATGAAGACCCGGGCGACGTACCGCCACCCGCCGAGATCGACGATCGAGCGCGAGCTCGACTTGCCGCCGATCCGGGCGAACCTGGCCTTGCGTGCGACCCGTCGGTCGAGATACCAGAGAATGGCGACGAAGCAGGCCAGGAACAGCGCCCCGACGACGGTGACATCGAGCTGCGGCGGATAGACCGACCGGGTGGAGTCGATGACGTAGACCGACAGCGTCGAGATGCCCGCCGGGGTCCCGAGGATCACCGGGATGCTGAAGATCGCCGCACCGATCATGAAGCAGAGCAGGGTCGCGCCGAGCAGTGCGGGCTTGATCAGTGGTAGCGAGATCTTCCACAGCGTGCGGACCGCACCGGCACCGGTGGTGCGTGATGCCTCCTCGTAGGAGGAGTCGATATCGCGCAGCGCCACCGAGATCATCAGATAGGCGAAGGGGATCAGCTCGACGGTGTAGACGAAGATCAGCCCCGGCCACGAGTTGATGTTGAGTGGGCCGGTCTCGGAGTGGTAGCCGAACACGCCGAGGATGGGCCGCAGGATCAGGACGTTGAGGAAGCCCGCCCTCTCGTCGGCAAGGAACTTCCACCCGATGCAGACCGCAAGGCCGGGAATGAGCAAGGGGATGACGGGCAGGATGGTGGACACCACACCCATCCGCGCGTTCGTCCGTTCGTTGAGCCAGGCGAACAGGGCGCTGACACCGATCGCGATCGGCACCGCGACGACCAGGAGCCGGGCCGTGGTCCACGCGGCTTCCCAGAACAGCGACGAGGTGAAGACCCGGTGAAACGCCTCGGAGTTGAACGACCCGTTCACCCACAGGATCCGGATCACGGCCCGGATCAAGGGGTAGGCGATGAGCAGTGCCATGGCCACCACAACGATCACCGCAACCGCGTCGAAGGGCCCGAACTTGCGGCCGGACACGCGCCACGGGCGCCGGCGTGACTGCGGGTCGCCTGGGGCCTTGGGGGCGCTGCCCGGTGCGAGATCTGCGCTGACGGTCGTGTTCGCCATCGCTCAGTCCTTCAGCAGGGTCAGCGTCGCCGGGTTGACGACGAGCGTGGCCGTGTCACCGGGGCGCATCCACGCCTCGGCCGGCGTCGACAGACCGCTCAGGCGGCGGTCCTCGCCGACGAGCACTGTGAACTCGACGGTTGAGCCCGAGAACATCACCGTCTCGACGACCACCTCAGCCAGGCCGGGTTCGCCCGGACGGGCCAGGCTCAGAGTCTCGGGACGCGCCGCGAGATACTGGTATCCCCCCTCCACGACGTCCGCTGGAGCTCGATCCAGAGTGAGATCTCCGACATCGGTGCGGACCCGTACGCGTCCCGCCGGGTCCCTGCTGACGTGGCGGACGTCGAGGATGTTGGACGTGCCGACGAACGTCGCCACGAAGCGGTTGACGGGACGGTTGTAGACCTCCATCGGCGTCCCGATCTGCACGATCTTGCCCCGCCGCATCACGGCGAGCCGAGTGGCCATCTGCATGGCCTCGTTCTGGTCGTGGGTGACGTAGATGCCCGCGAACCCGACCCGCCGCTGGGCTGCCAGGATCTCGACGCGCAGGCCCTGCCGGACCTGAGCGTCCACGTTGGACAACGGCTCGTCGAACACGACGGCCTGGGGGTCGGTCACCATGCTGCGGGCCAGGGCGATCCGCTGCTGCTGCCCACCGCTCAGCTGTCCCGGGTACTGTCCCTGCATGTCCTCCAGCCCGACCGAGGCCAGGGCACGCCGGACCGCCTCGCGGCGTTGTGCCTTGGGAACCTTCCGGTTGACCAACGGGTACTCCACGTTGCTGCCGACCGTCATGTGCGGCCACAGCGCGTAGTGCTGGAACATCATGCTGATGCCGCGCTTCTCGGGCGGCAGATCGACTCGCTCGGCCGAGGAGTACACCAGGCGCCCGTTCGCCGAGATGATGCCGGACTCCGGGGTCTCGAGGCCCACCAGGCTGCGCAGCAGCGTGGTCTTGCCGCACCCACTCGGACCGAGCAGGACGACCATCTCGCCCGGCCCGATCTCGAGGTCTACGCCATCCACGGCCGGGACGACCTCACCACCCTCGCGACGGAAGGTCTTGCACAGGCCCTTGACCTCGACGACCGACGGTCCGGCCTCGGGGATTGCCGCATCGCTCGGTGCTTTCCGCTTCAATGTCATCGCTCCTGGCACGTCCACTGTCCCTTCGTGTGTGGCCACCACTCGTGCTGCGTCGACCGACCGAGCTCGGCCTCAGTCAGTTTCAGCGGCGGGCCGGGCGGCTCTTCTGCCGCCCAGCGCGCCGCTGCTGGTCAGCTTGTCTTGGGCTTCAGGCCGAGCAGGCTGAGGATGTGAAGGTAACGCTCGTCCTTCGGGGAGAGGTTCTTGTTGCCCTGGATGGCCTCCTTGCCGGCCGGCTTGGTGTAGCAGCCTTGGACGGGCTCGGTGAACGGCGCCGCGAACCCGGTCTGTCCGGGAGGCCCGGCCGCGATGCACACGGCCGACATGCCCTGGGGCGAGACCCTGAAGTTGGCGAACACCCGGGCGGCGTTCGGGTGCGGCGCGTCCTTGAAGACCGCTAGCTGGCCGGGCACCTCGACGAGGGGGTCGGTGAGCACGCGGAACGCGATCGGCGCGCCCTTGGTCGACAGGTCGGCGATGAGCATCGACGACTGGGGAAAGCTGACGTCCTGGGCGCCGGCGGCGACGTCCTGGGATGCCGGTACCGACCCGCCCGCCTCGATCTTCGGCTGGAGCTCGTAGACCTTCTTGACGTAGTCGTCACCCAGGGCGTTGCTCACCGCGTCGAGCCACGAGATGTTGGTGGAGGTCGCGCGCGGGTCCGGAAGGGTGACCGTTCCCTTGAACTCCGGCTTGAGCAGGTCCGACCACGTGTTGAGGCCGTCGCCCTTGACCTCGGCGGTGTTCCAGGCCACGCCGAGGTACTGGACGTACTTGGCGACCCAGGTGTTGGTCTTGCCGATCATGTTGGCGGGCCAGGTCTGCTCTCCGAGGGTCGGCAGGACCGTCTTGTCGAGCGGGATGAACCACTCGGTGTTCTCGACGAGGTCCTGGAAGCCAGTCGACAGCACGTCGCCGGAGTTGATACCCGACTGCTTCTCCGTGGACACGCGAGCGGCGATGTCGGGCCCCGCCTTGACGAGGTTGACCTTGATGTTGGGGTACGCCTTCTCGAAGGCATCGACGACCGCCTTGTTGATGCTGTCGGAGTCGCTGGAGTAGAAGACGACCTCCCCCTCCTTGTTGGCGGCATCCACGACAGCCTGCCAGCCGCCCGCCCCCGCTGCCGTGCCGCTCGACGCCGCCGGGGCGTCGCTACTGCAACCCGCGAGTACGAGCGACAGCGCCGCGACTGCTGCCCCGGCCACGCCGTGAACGGCTCGACGTCGCGGGTGTGAGTACCGTGCTCTTCCGAGCCCCCTCGAACTCTTCATCGCTTCCCTTTCTTGGTTCGAGATCGGCGCCAGTGCCGAACTCGTCTTGCCCGTTCTCGTCTAGCTGCTGCGGAACGGATGCAGCTCCAGGCCCGCGACCGGCCAGTCATCGACCACCGCGACCTTTCCTGCCCCCGCAGCCGTGATGACGCACCGACGGTCCGAGCTGATCGCGACGTTGGTCACGACCTGGCCCAGGTGTGGGTCGAAGTTGTCGAGCGACTCGCCGTCACGAGTCCAGGTCTGGATGCACCCGGACTCGCCGTCATCACCGATGGCAGCGATGACGATGTTGCCCTCGCTGTCGAAGCAGAAGCCGTCGGGACGCCCGCGGTCCATCTGCACGACCACCTCCTCCTGGCCCAGGCCCGAAGGCGAGAGCGGGAACCGGAGGATCCGGGAACCCCTTGTGTCCGCGACATACACGGTGTCGTCCTCGGGACCGAACGCGATCCCGTTCGGATACCACGGCACTGAGCAGAGCAGCTCGGCCAGCCCCGTCTCGACATCGACGCGGAAGACCCGTCCGTCGGTACGTTTCGGGCTGCGGGTCGGGTCTGTGACGTACAGCAGGCCATCCGGACCGAAGGCGAGGTCGTTGGGCGCGATCGGGTCCATGGTCAGCCAGCTCACGACCCCGCGGGGGTCATAGACCAGCACGCCTCCGGTGGAGGTGAGCAGGCCCTTCGTCGCCCCGCCGCGCCCGCCGGCCTGGGCGAGATAGACCACGCCGTCAGGGCCTTCGGTCGCTCCGTTGACCCCGCCGCCCACCGTGGCGACCCGCACCGCTCCGCTCGGACCAGCGCTCGCCGCATCGTCAACGGCATACACCGTTCCGTGGTCGATCGACACGAAGAGGATTCGGCCGTCGCGCAGGAACACCGGTCCCTCGGTGAAGCCGACGTCCGATGCCACCACCCTCGCCTCGCGGTCCGCTGACGTCATCAGGGGAGCTCCATCCTCAGGGCCACACCGTCTTTGGTATGTCTGGGTATACGACTGCATACCCTCAATTCGTCGAACATACGCGCAGGACGGACGGGGGCGCAATAGCTGGTCGAGCCGGGCTTCGCAACGATTTGACCTTGCGATCGGCAGGGACAGAGGGCCGGTCATCAGCCGGTCCGGTTGCCTCTCCAGCACGCGGCCGCCGACGCCCGAGGGCCGCCCCAGGGAGCAGGTTTGCAGGGTCATGAGGTCACCCGTAGCGGTGATACGCGGTCTTCACGTGGGTGTACTTGAGGATGCCCCACTTGCCGTCCTCGCCTCCGATACCCGACTCCTTCAGACCCGCGTGGTGGGCATGGACGGACTCGCCCAGCGTGCGGTTGACGTAGATCTCCCCGAACTGGAGCGCGTCAACAGTGCGCATGACGGATGAGTAGTCCGTGCTGAACACGTACGCCGACAGCCCGTAACGGGAGTCGTTCGCGACCGTCAATGCATCGTCGAGAGTGTCGATCGGCACGATGGGCGTGACCGGACCGAAGGTCTCCTCGCGAAGGATCGCGGCGTCGCGCGGGACATCGGTCAGCACCGTCGGCGCGAACCAGTACCCGGCGTCGTATGCCGCCCCCTCGGGCTGGCCTCCCCCGGTGCGGAGCGAGGCGCCCTCCTTGAGCGCCCGCTCGACTGCCGTCGACGTCTTGGTCACCTGCGCCGCACTGGCCATGGGGCCCATGTCGACCGTGCCGCTCGGGTTGCCGACGACCAGCGCCTCCGCGGCCGCGACGTATCTTTCGACGAACGGCTCGACGAGGTCTCGATGGACCAGCACCCGCTCGGCGGACGTGCATACCTGTCCTGAGTTGGTATGCCGCGCCCGGAGGATCGCCGGCACGGCGACATCGAGGTCGGCGTCCCGCAGGACGATCGCCGGTGCCTTGCCGCCGAGCTCGAGGGCAACCCGGGTCAGGTTGTCCGCGGCACTGCGCATCACGGCCTTACCGGTATCTCGGTGGCCGGTGAAGGACACCATCGCGACACCGGGGTTGGCCACCAGCTGGGCCCCCACCGCCGGTCCCCCGCTGACCAGGTTGACGGTCCCCGTTGGGAGGTCGAGGTGCCCGTCGACGAGTCGGACGAGCTCCAGCGCCGTGAGCGGCGTGACCTCGCTCGGTTTGACGACGACCGTGTTGCCCGTGAGCAGGGCGGGTGCGAGCTTGCGGCAGAGCACCGCGAGCGGGAAGTTCCACGGACAGATCGCGGCCACGACCCCCAGCGGCACGCGAAGCAGATGGATGACCTCGCCGGGCGAGTCACCGGCGAGGATGTCGCCGGACAAGATCCGGTCCCATCGGGCGTTGTACCGCAGGAACTCGACCGCGAAGCCGACCTCGGCCAGCGCCTCGGGCAGCGGCTTGCCCACCTCGGTGACCAGCAACCGCGCGAACCGGTCGGTGTCGGCCTCGATCAGGTCGGCCAGCCGACGCAAGGCGTCGCCGCGCTCGACGATCGGCACCCTGGCCCATGCTTGCTGGGCGGCGGCGGCTGCCGTGACCGCCGCCGCGACATCCGTCGACGTCGCGGCAGCCACCGTGCCGATCACCGACTCGTCGGCGGGGTTCAGGACATCCAGCGTGCTGTCGTCGGCGGCGCCACGCCAAGTTCCGGCGACGTACAGGTTGGCGACATCACTCATGGCATATCTCCCGACGGCGCAGTGCTGCGCGTTCTAGAGCGGGGCCGGGCTCCAGCCCAGCCATCTGGTCAGAGCGGTACCGAGCACGAGGTCGAGCTCGTCCTCGGACAGGTCCGCGAGCGCCTCGCGAATCATCGCGATGGCCTCGCCGTAGGTGCAGGGCTGCCGACTCAGGTCGGTGCCGAAGAAGCATCGCTCCGGTCCGAAGGCCTCGACGACCCGGCGAGCCGGGTCGTACATGTCTGCGAAGGGTGCGCCTTGTCGCGAGAACAACGGCAGGCTCGAGAGCTTCACCGACACGTTGGGCAGGTCGGCCAGGGCGATGACGCGCTCGAGCTGCTCCTCGTTGGGCACGTCGACCTCCCGGTCCGGCGGTGCCATGGCGAGGTGGTCGATCGCGATCGAGACGCCCGGATGGGCCCGGGCGCCGGCGGCGATCACGTCCAGCTTGGACCCGGGCCCGAACGCCATGACGGGCAGACCCGCTTTCTCGACCTCGGTCCACAGCGTGTCCAGCTCGCCACTGTCCACCCACGTGGCGCACGGCTCCTGACGGCATGGAAGCCGCAGCCCCCACATGCCCTCGTCGCGCCATCCGGCTAGTCGGTCGCTGAGGCCCTCCAACGAGTCGATGAGCCCCATGACGACGAACCGGTCGGGGTGCTCGCTGGCCGCGTCGATCGAGGCCTGGTTGCCCTCCGGGTCCCAGCTGGTCGGCACCAGGGCCGCACCGGCGACCCCGGCCTCACGCATCAGCGGGAGCATCACGCCCGCGTCGAACGGCCCTTCCCGGTGCGCAGTCATGCCGGGCAGAACCGTGCGCCAGGCGTGCAACTGCGAGTCGACGATCAATCCCACGAAAACCTCCGCTCAGAAGTGGACGCTGACCTCGCCGTCGTCCACCGACACCTCATAGCTGCGAATACTGATCTCCGGGAACGTCAGACACCGCCCCGTGGGCACGTGGTACTCGATCCCATGCCACGGACACGCGATGATCTCCTTGTCGAACGCCCACTCGATCGCCCAGTCGTTCTCCACCCGCGACTGCGTCGTCCCCGTCACCTTCCTGACCTCGCACAACGGCCCGGTCTGATGCGGACACAGGTTCGGCAACGCATGCAACGTGCCCTTGACGTTGAACACCCCGATCCTGCGACGCCCCACCGTCACCACCCGATGACTGCCCTCGGGGAACTCCTCCAGCTTCCCGACCACATGCCCCTCGTTCACCGCGACGCAGCCTCACGCGACAGCGACAGCCGTCGGCACTGGGCGTCCATGTTGAACATCCGCAGCGCGTTCCCGCCGAAGATCTTGGCCTTGGCCTCGTCCGAGAACGGCATCTGGTGGATCTTGTTCGGGTGGTCGAAATCGTGGTGCGGCCAGTCGGACGCGAACACCGTCTGGTCCTCGCCGTCGTAGAGATTCATCAGGCGGACCATGTCGACCAGGGACTGCGGCTCCTCGATGGGCTGGGTCGCATAGAAGAAGTTCCGGATGTACTCGCTCGGCGGCTTGGTCAGGGACGACAGCTCGTCGCGACCCTGACGGTAGGCCCGGTCCATCCGCATCATCACGAACGGCACCCAACCGACGCCGGCCTCCGTGAAGCAGATGCGAAGGTTGGGAAAGCGCTCCTGGACCCCGGTGCTCACGATGTGCACGGTGTTGGCCATCATCGAGAACGTATGCGAGGTCGTGTGCCGCCCGAATCCACTGGTGAAGCCGTGGGTGTTGAACGGGTACGTCGGGTGGACGATGCCCACGCTGTGCAGCAGGACCGCGAAGTCCGCCGCTTCGGCCGCCCGGAAGATCGGGTCGTACTTGCGGTCGCCCCAGAGCGGGTCGACGGCGGCGCCGGGCAGGTAGACCCCCACCACGCCCGGGTGCTTGGCGTACTTCTCGATCTGCGCGGCAGTGTCCTCCGGGGCCTGCGGTGACGCCACGAGGCAGCCGACGAGACCGTCCTCGGGCCGGCACCACGTCTCGACGAGCCACGCGTTGTAGGCGCGGGCCAGCGCAGCGGCGTACTCCTCGTCGGTGATCGTGGCCAGCTTCAGCATGCTGTCCGGGAACAGGATGCCGATGTCGACGTTGATCCGGCTCAGCTCCTCGCGCATCGCCTCGGGTGTCAGCACCACGCGCAGCGCCTCGTGGCTCGAGGGCCAGACCGGCCCGAAGCTCGAGCCGCTCGCACCGGGCGAGAAGGCCGGGACGTCGAGATACCCGATCTCCAGGTACTTCTGCGCGTTCGCGGCAATGGCCTCCAGGGACACCCGCCACGGCATGTCGATGTAGGGAATGAGGTCGTAAGGCATCTCGTGCACATGCACGTCACAGTCGACGACGACGAAGTCATCGAGAGTTGCTCGCTTGGCCATCACCAGGTCCTTTCCGCTGGGCACATTTCATGCTGCTGAGCTCACGGCGCGGTCATCTCTGCCCCCGCGTCACGCCAGGCCGGCCGCCCGGTCGCCGGCCGAGCTCCCGGCGAGGCGTCCGAGGACGGTCCCGTTGGAGAGGCCGGACCCGCCCGGGTAGTTGAAGTAGAAGAGTCCGCCGACCATCTCACCCGCCGCGAAGAGGCCGGGGATGCGTGCGCCCGCGTCGTTGAGGACGTGCGCCTCGTTGTCGATGCGCAGCCCGCCGAAGGTGAAGGTGATCCCGCACGTCACGGCATATGCCTCGAACGGCGGCTCGTCGATCGTCAGCGCCCAGTTGCTCTTGTTCGGGTGGAGCCCGACCGTGCCGTGCCCGTCGAGGATGTTCGGGTTGTACTCGCCGTCGTCCATGCGGACAGCGCCGTTGTACTCAGCGACGGTCTTGATGAATGCCGTCTCGTCGATGCCGACCATCCGGGCCGCGAGCTCGGGGATGCTGTCGGCGCGCACCTTGGACACCTGACGGATGCGGTACTCGTCGCGCAGCCGGTCCAGGACCTTGGCGTCGAAGACCTGCCAGGCCACCTGCCCCGGCTGGGCGAGGATCTCCCGGCCGTACTTCGCGTAGGTGTAGTTGCGGAAGTCCGCGCCCTCGTCGACGAACCGCCTGCCGTCCCGGTTCACGACGATCCCGAGGGGGTAGCTGTGCTTCTGGAAGGAGTCGCCGATCTCCAGGACGCCGTACTCCGGTGCGTTGTAGTCCCAGGCCACCGCGTGGCACCCCGACCAGTGGCCGGCAGGACTGGCGCCCACCGCCAGACCCATCTCGATACCGTCGCCGGTGTCGTACCGGGTGCCGCGGACCTTGGCCAGGTCCCAGCCCGGGCCCAGGTAGCGCGCCCGCCAAGCGGCGTTCGACTGGAAGCCACCTGCGGCGAGCACCACTGAGACGCACTCGATGTCCTCGATCCGTCGATGGTCGTCGGGGTCCTGACGCTCGACCCGGACCCCCACCACTCCGCTCGAGTCGACCATCAGCTCGCGGGCGCGTGCGCCGTACAACGTGGTGACGCCATTGTCGCGACAGGCACGCTCGAGATACGACACGAGGCCGCGCCCACCGCCGCTGACCTCGAGGGTGAGTCCGCCCCAGAAGGTGAACCGGTTGTCGACCTCGTAAGCCTGACGCCCGTAGATCGGCAGGAACCTCACGCCCTTGGACTTGAGCCACCGCACGGCCGGCTGGCTACCGGTCACCAGGACCTCGGCGAGGTCGGGGTCGCATCGGCTCTCGGTCACGCGCGAGAGGTCGTCGTAGAACTGTGACTCCGGATACGACCCGAAGTCGGTCCGGGCCAGGGTCGCGTCGTCGATGTCCGAGACGATCTCCAGCAAGTCCTGCACCCCGTCGTAAGCGAAGCGCATCGCCCCGGCCGTGAAGCCCGTATTGCCTCCTCGCTCCGCGAACGGGGCCCGTTCGAGCAGGAGCACCCGCTCGGCCCGCTCGGCGGCGGCGAGCGCCGCACTCATCCCGGCGTTTCCGCCCCCCACAACGACGACGTCGTACCTCACGAGCACAATGGTATACGTTCGTATGCAATGGTGCAACGGTCGACGGGCGAGCCCCGTCGGATCAGGGCATCGGACTCGTCGGGAGCCACGAGACCAGCCGCTGCTCGCTCATCTCACGCACGGCGTAGCGCGGTCCCTCGGTCCCGTGACCGCTGTCCTTCACACCGGCATACGGCATGAGGTCGAGGCGACTGCTGGATGTCTCGTTGATGTGGACCGAGCCCATCCGCAGGGCCTGCGCGGCGAACATCGCCTCGCTGAGGCTTTCGGTGAAGACGCCCGCGGCAAGCCCGAACGGCGTGTCGTTGACCTCCTCGACCGCATCGCTCAGGGCGTCGAAGCCGCGCAGCACGACCACCGGACCGAAGATCTCCTCGCGCATGACGCGGGAGCCGAGCGGGACGTCAGCGACAACCGTGGGCTCGAGCACGTTCCCGATGCGCCCGCCGCCGTAGGCCAGCCGTGCGCCGTCCGCCACCGCCTCCTCGAGGATGCCGCTGACCCGGTCGGCCTCGGCCGGTGCGATCAGCGGGCCCACGAACGTGTCGTCGCTGCTGGGATCTCCCGCGACCTTGCCGCTGAGAGTCTTGGCGAGGCGCTCGGCCACGTCGTCGAGGACGCGCTGCTCGACGTAGAGCCGCTGGATCGACGTGCAGACCTGGCCGGCCTTGCGGAAGCCCGCGTTGACACACAGCTGGACGGCCCGGCCAAGATCGGCGGAGGCCGTGATCAGCGTGCTGGACAGGCTCCCCAGCTCCAGCTGGGTGGGCCGAAGACCGACCGAGGACTGCAGGGTCCGGCCCACCTCCGTGCTCCCGGTGAAGGCGTAGTAGGCCAGTCGCTCGTCTCGCGTGAGCCAGGTCCCCACCGTGGAGCCGCCGCCGTAGACGACCGAGACCAGGCCTCCCGGCACCCCGACCTCGAGGAGGAGCCGGACGAGTGCGTCGGCGCTCTGGGGCGTCTGGGTCGCGGGCTTGAGCATGACCGCGTTTCCCGCCGCCAGCGCGGGACCGACCTTGTGCGTCACGGTGTTCAGCGGGGAGTTGAACGGGGTGATCGCGCACACGACGCCGCGCGGGTGGTACGTCGTGAATGCGACCCGGTTCTCCTGGCCACGCACACCGCCGACAGGCACGACCTCGCCGACCAGTCGCCTAGCCTCCTCCGCGCACAGCTGCAGGGTGTCGGCCGCCCGCGACACCTCCCGGCGAGCATCGGTGATCGTGAAACCCGTGTCCGCGACGACCAGCCGGGCGAACGCCTCGGACCGCTCGCGCAGTGCGAGGGAGGCCGCGGTGAGCACCTCGGACCGGTCGGCGACCGGCCATGCCGTCGTCGCCTGGGCGCGCACTAACGAGCCGACGGCCGCCTCGACCTGGTCCGACGACACCTGGGACACCTCGGCGGCCGGCGCGCCGGTGAACTTGTCGTCGATCGTGACCATCGTTCCCTTGCCGACTCGGAACTCCCCGTCGATGAAGGGGTCGATCCGGACAACGTCTGCGTCAGTCATCGTGTGCCTCCGTGCCGAGCGGGATCATGCTGAGGTGCTCGAGGTCGGAAAGCCCGGTGAGCGCCTCGTGCAGCTGCGCCGCCGCCTCCACACCGACCACGGGGACGACCATGCCGTCGAACTTGGTTCGACGCTCCGCGGCCGACAGCGGGCTGTCAGGGTCGCCGCGGCGCGTCGAGCGCTCGGCCTGCCAGGTCCTGCCGTCCTCGTCGACGACGACGACGCGGGCCTGCCGACGGCCGGGGAACGTGGCATTCATCCGGTCGTCCGCGGCGAGCACGGTGGACTCCGCGAACCGGCGCAGCGCGGGGTCGCTCAAGTGGCTCGCGTCGAAGGCGTCCATGCCGACCGTGCCCAGTGTCAGCGCTGCACCCACGCAGTAGCCGATGCTGAACTTGGCCTCCCCGGCGGTCTCCACGGAGGTCCCGCCTGCGACGTCGATCGCGACCTGGTACGTGCCCACCTCGACCGACCGGACGCGTCGGGGATCCAGGCCCTCGGCGCGCAGGTCCAGCGCGGCGTCGACCGCGGCGAACGTGTGGCCGCAGCACGCGTGCGGCTTGACCGTGACCTGCGAGACAGCCGGCGGCCGGTCGGTGAGGTCCACGACCGCGGACCAGTCCGGGGCGTCGGACATCGCGACGCCGAACCCGATGTCCCCGTCGAGCACCTCGGGTGTGCCTCGGTACCCCTCGGAGGCGAAGCTCGCGGCCAGCACCCCGGCCTCGGCGGCGTGTCCGGCGTGCAGGGGCTTGCTCATCGAGCCGGAGCGGAACGCCTGCTGAAGCCCGGCCGCCATGGACGTAGCCACGGCGAGGGCGTGCGCCAGCCGCTCCTCGTCCAGCCCGAGCAACAGTCCGGCAGCCGCAGCGGCCCCCATCGTGCCAACTGTTCCCGTCGTGTGCCAGTAGCGGTAGTGGGCCGGGTTCACCGTCTCGGCGATCCGGCATCCGACTTCGTAGCCTCCGGCGACCGCTGCGAGCAGGTCCCCACCGGTGGCGTCCAGTCCCTCGGCGACGGCGAAGGCGGCCGCAACGGTCGGCGAGCCCGGGTGGTACAGGCCCTCGCGGTAGATGTCGTCCATCTCCGCCTCGTGCGAGAACAGCCCGTTGAGCAGCGCGGCCGTGCGGACCGATACGGGCCGGCCGTCGGGAACCAGCCTGGCCCGGCCGGGCTCGTCGAGGAACGGGGCTCGCGCCGCGATCTGCGAGGCCTCCATGCCCCGGCCCGCGACGGTGGCGCCGAACCAGTCCACGACGGCGTCGCGGGCGGGAGCCTGTGCCTCCGGCGCCTCGGCCGTGACGCGGGCCAGATGGGCGAGCCGCCTGGTGGCGGTCTTGGTCGACGACACGAGTCCTCCGTGGATCAGAACTGCGAGGTGTACTGAGCCGGGTCGATGCGGGCCTCGACCACCAGGGGGCGGTCCAGGGAGCCGACGTCGGCGAGGACCCGCTCGAGCTGCGCGGACGTCTCGACTCGAACGCCGTGGCAGTCGTAAGCCTCGGCGACCTTGGCCACCGCGGTATCCGGCACGCGGGTGCCGACGCTCGGATACCCGAGGGCCGTCTGCTTGATCTCGATGCGGTTCAGGCTCTGGTCGGCCAGCACCACCACGACGATGCCGAGGCCGCGGTCCGCCGCAAGACGCAGCTCGGACGCCGACATGGCGAAACCTCCGTCCCCGATCATGGACACCACCGGGGAGTCCGGCCGGCTCATCTTCGCCGCCACCGCGGCCGGGAGGCCGAAACCCATCGAGGACAGGCCGTTGGTCATGAGGACGCCCCGGGGTCGCGTCGCCCGCCAGCCTTGGCCTACGAGGAGCTTGTGCGAGCCGACGTCGGTGGAGACCACGGCGTCCGCGACGGTGTTCTGCTGGACGACGTCGATGACGTCCGTCGGGTTGAGAGCACCGGCCACGCGACCCGCGTAGTAAGCGGCGGTGAGTCCAGCACGGTATGCCGCGAGCTCAGCCTGGGTCCAGCGCGCCTCGCCGTGGAAGGAGTCGGCGAGCCAGCCGACGACGGCCGCGACGTCCCCGACCACCTCATGCGCGCTGACGTAGATCTGGTCGGTGTTCTCCACGGCGTCGATGTGCAGCACCGGCGCGGTCACTCGCCACGGCTTGATCAGCTCGACCGCGTCGAAGCCTGCAGCGACGACGAGATCCGACTCGGCCACGAGCTGCCACACCGTCGCGTTGCAGGCCATGTCGAGGATGCCGGCGAACCACTCGGAGTCCTCTGGGACCACACCCTTGGCCATCGGACTCACCACCACGGGCATGCCGACCACGTCGGCCAGGCGCAGCAGCTCGGTCGTCGCGCCGCTTCGGACGGCCCCGATGCCGGCGAGCAGCAGCGGGCGGCGGGCGGCGTGCAGTGCCGCGACCGGGTCGGAGTCACGCGTCGAGGAGACCACCCGAGGGATCAAGCGGGCGGGCCGCATGGGCGGAGGCGTCGGGTCGACGTCGTCGACCTCGGTGGCGAACACATCACTCGCAACGCTGAGGTGCACCGCCCCAGGACGCTCGGCCACGGCGGTGCGCAAGGCCTTGCGCATGGTCACCTCGACGGCCTTGGCCTCGACGCGACCAGCCCACTTCGTCACGGCGCCGAACATCCGCTCGTGGTCGACGACCTGGTGGGTGAAGGTCGCCTGTCGGCTGGTCTCGATCTGGCCCGAGAAGGCGAGGACCGGGACGCGGTCGAGGTTGGCCGCCGCGACTCCGTTGACCAGAGCCGTCGAGCCCGGGCCCAGCGTGGACAGACACACGCCGAGATCACCCGTCAGCATGGCCTGCGCCTCGGCCATGAAGGCGGCGTTGGCCTCTCGGGTCGCCGAGATCACGTCGAGCCCGGCCTCACGGCAGCGCTCGACGAACTCGATCGTCGGGTCCCCCGGATAGCCGAAGACGGTCTTCACTCCGACCTTCGCCAGCATGATCGCCAGCGCGCCAGCCACGTTCGTCACAACCCGACCCTTCGTCGCGCCAACGGAACACCGAGGAGCGTATCGCGGCATACAAAGGTATGCAATGGGCCTCGATCAGTCGGACCCCTCCCCGAAGGAGAGCTCCCTGGCCAGCTTGAGCAACGCGGAATGGTCGAGCTCTCCGTCGCCGCGCGCGACGAGGGCGGCGACGAGCTGGGCCACCGCGGCCCCGAGCGGGATCACCACACCCGCCTCCCGTGCGGCCTGCGTGACGATGCCGAGGTCCTTGTGGTGCAGCGCCAGCCGAAAGCCCGGCCTGAAGTCGCCGGCCAACATCGCTGCGGACTTGCGGGTGAGCACGGTGCTACCGGCGAGCCCACCGCCGAGGACCCTGACCGCCGCCTCACGGTCGACGCCCGATGCCTCGAGGAAGACCAGCGCTTCGGCCAGGAGCTGGAGATGACCCGCCACGATCAGCTGGTTGGCGGACTTGACGGTCTGGCCGGCACCGGACGGGCCGACGTGCACGATTGTGGAGCCCAGTGCCGCGAACACCGGCGCAGCCACCTCGACGTCGGCCTCGGCGCCTCCCACCATGATCGACAGGGTGCCCTCCACGGCTCCAGCCTCTCCGCCGCTGACGGGTGCGTCCAGCGTCGAGACGCCGGCGGCGGCGCCTGCCGCCGCGATCTCCCGCGACACGTCGGGGCGGATCGTGCTCATGTCGATGAGCAGCTGGCCGGGGCGGGAGTGGGCCAGCACGCCGTCGGTGCCGAGGACCACCTCGCGGACGTCCGGCGAGTCGGGCAGCATCGTGATGACGACGTCGGACCCCTCGACGGCGTCTCCGGTCCCAGTCGCTCCCCGACCGCCCCGGGCGATGAGGGCATCGACCTTGGCGCGGCTTCGATTGAAGCCGACCACGTCGTAGCCGGCCGCGACCAGGTTGGCGGCCATCGGCCCGCCCATGATGCCGAGCCCGATGAAGCCGATGGTCGTCATACGTCGCCCGCCGTCCGAGTGGCAGTTCCGGCGTTCACGCCGCGCTCCGCGGCCCGCAACCAGGCGAAGGGGTCTCGACCTGGCGTCGGGAGGTACTCGAGGCCGACGCCGCCCTCGTAGCCACCACGCTCCAGGTCGACGATCCACTCTCGCAGCGGCAAGTGGCCGGTGCCCGGGGCCCCACGACCGGGTGAGTCCGCGATCTGGACGTGGGCGATGAGGTCCCGGTGGTCGTCGATGGCCCGAGCGACATCCTCGCCATTGACGGCCAGGTGGTAGAGATCGGCCAGCAGCCCGACGTTCTCGACACCGGCGGCCTTGAGGCGGTCCAGAACGGCGCGCGCGTCGGCGGCCTTGGTCAGCGGAAAGCGTTCGGCACCACTGAGCGGCTCGATGAGGACCGTCGATCCGAGGCGGGCTATCGCTCGCGCAGCCAGGGTGAGGTTCTCCTGCGCCAGCTCGTCCTGCTCGGCCGGCGCGACGCCTTCGAGCCGGTTGCCGTACAGGGCGTTGAACACTCGGATGTCCAGCTGTTTGCCGAGCTCGACCGACAGCTCGACATTCTCCCGGAACTCCTGCTCCCTACCGGGCCACGAGACGACGCCGCGGTCGCCACCAGGCATGTCGCCGGCGAAGAAGTTCAGACCGACCAGCTGCACGTCGGCCTCCAACACGGCATCGACGAAGGCCTCCACCTCGGCGGAGGCGGGAACAGCCACGGGGAACGGCCACCAGAACTCGATGCCGTCGAACCCCGCGGCCCGCGCCGCAGCCGGACGATCCAGCACGGGCAGATCGGTGAAGAGGATCGAACAGTTGACGAGATAGCGAGCTGTCATGCCCCGCCCTTTCGAAGATGAGATCCGACGCGAGCACTCCGCCCGCTCGGTCGTGGCGCGTGGGTCACTCCGACGCAGACCCGAGTCCCATGCGAGCGAGTCGGTCGTCCGACCGCGACGCACAGGAGCGGGTTCCCGGCGCTGTATACGATCGCATACCATGATGCTAGGCGCACCGGCATGCCCTCGGCAACACACGCGGCCCGGTGGGATGACTCCGGATGACTCGCCTACACCAACCGCGGGCCACAGAAGCGATGGAAGCCACAGAACAGGAGCGTGACCATGGAGCCACTGTCCGCGGACGAGGTGCTGACGACGACCCGCGCGGTCCGCCGGCGCCTGGACCTGACCAGGGCGGTCCCCCAGACACTCGTCGAGGAGTGCGTCGAGGTCGCCATGCAGGCGCCCAGCGGCTCGAACCGTCAGGACTACGGCTTCGTGTGCGTCTCGGACGCGGCCGTGCGCAAGAGCCTGGCCGACATCTACAAGCGCAGCCTGCTCAACGCCGTCAAGACCCCGGTCGACTACGAGCCGGGTGACGTCCGTCGGCCGGCCCAGGACAGGCTCCAGTCAGCCGGCGAGTATCTGCGCGACCACCTGGCCGAGGTCCCCTGGCTCGTCATCGCGACCATCCGCCGCAAGCGCACCGCGAACGCCGACAGCCGCGAGCTGGCGAGTCTGTACGGGTCGGTGATGCCCGCGTTCTGGAGCTTCATGCTCGCCGCGCGGGCCCGGGGGCTGGGCACCTGTTTCACCACGCGGCACCTCACCTACGAGCGGGAGACGTCCGAGCTGCTGGGGATACCGTTCGAGGAGGTGACCCAGGTGGGCATGACGCCGGTCGCCTATTTCACCGGTTCCCGCTTCAAGCCCGCGGCCCGCATCCCGGTCGAGGAGATCTTCCACCACAACCGCTGGTGACCCCGGCGGACGCCGCGCTCGCGCCACGCACGAAGGTGGCCGTCGACTCACCTCGCGAGTCGACGGCCACTCTCGTCGGGGAGGACGGCACTCCTTCAGAAGTGGACGCTGACCTCGCCGTCGTCCACCGACACCTCATAGCTGCGAATACTGATCTCCGGGAACGTCAGACACCGTCCCGTGGGCACGTGGTACTCGATCCCATGCCACGGACACGCGATGATCTCCTTGTCGAACGCCCACTCGATCGCCCAGTCGTTCTCCACCCGCGACTGCGTCGTCCCCGTCACCTTCCTGACCTCGCACAACGGCCCGGTCTGATGCGGACACAGGTTCGGCAACGCATGCAACGTGCCCTTGACGTTGAACACCCCGATCCTGCGACGCCCCACCGTCACCACCCGATGACTGCCCTCGGGGAACTCCTCCAGCTTCCCGACCACATGCCCCTCGTTCACCGCGACGCAGCCTCACGCGACAGCGACAGCCGACGCCCACGCTCGTCGATGTCGAAGAGCCGCAGCGCGTTCCCGCCGACGATCTTGGCCTTGGCCTCGTCCGAGAACGGCAGGGCGAGGATCTGCCCCGCGGAGTCATAGCCGTCCTGCGGCCACCCCGAAGCGAAGACCATCGCGTTCTCGCCCTCGAACAGGTCGACCATCGTGACGAAGTCGTCGGGGTTGGGTGCATCTTCGAGCGGGAAGGACCCGTAGAAGTAGCTCTTGAGATACTGACTCGGACGCTCGGCCAGGAAAGGCACCTCTCGGCGCTTCTCGAGGTAGACCTTGTCCAGGCGCAGGCTCAGGAACGGCATCCAGGTGACGCCGGCCCCCAAGACGCCCACCCGCAGGTCGGGGAAGCGCGCCGGGACCCCGGTGGTGATCATGTCGATGAGATTGACCATCATCGAGAACGGGTCGGACGTGGTGAACCGGGCCAGGCTCGTGTCGAACCCGTGGGTGTTGAACGGGAACACCGGATGCATGACCTCGACGCTGTTCAGCAGCACCGGCAGGCCGGCCGACTCGGCGGCCCGCAGGACCGGGTCGTACTTGCGGTGGCCCCAGAGCGGGTCGACAGCGGCGCCGGGCAGGAAGACGCCCACGACGCCCGGATGATCCGCATACTTCTGGATCTGAGCCGCCGAGTCCGCCGGAGCCTGCGCGGAGGCGACGATGCACCCGAGCAGGCCCTGCTCGGGGCGCAACCAGGTCTCCGTGAGCCACGCGTTGTAGGCCCTGGCCACGGCCGATGCGAACTCGGCATGGGCGACCATCGACAGCTTCTGCAGACTGGTCGGGCACAGGACCGCGAGGTCGACGGCGCGCTCCGTGAGGCTCGCTCGGAGCTCCTCCGGGGTCGCTGTGGTCGCCTCGCCGGGCAGACCCGGCGGCCACAGCTCGGCGCCGATTCCCGCCGTCTTGGCGTTGTCCGCAATGGATTGGAGTGCCGGCCGCCAGGCTTCGTCGCAATACGGCAGGAGATCCAGCGGACCTTCCTGCACGTGAACGCTGGCGTCCACGATCAGATGCTCGCCGAGGCGTGCATGGTTGGCATCCATTGGTTCTCCTACAGTTCTGCGATGGGCAGGGACGTTTCGGCCTCGAACAGTTCGCGCGGCGGCATCCGTCGAAGGGCCTGGTCAGGCGTCGGTGGAGGTCAGCCCGGTGCGATGGCCGGTGGCATCGAGGTTGAGCAGACGCAGAGCGTTCTCACCGAAGATCTTTCGCTTCACGTCATCAGAGAAAGGCGCCTGGAAGATCTTGTTGGGGTGGTCGAAGTCGTGGTGAGGCCAGTCCGAGGCGAAGATCGTCTGGGTCTGTCCCTCGTAGAGGTCGACGAGAGTGACCAGGTCGCGGAGGTTCTGGGGCTCCTCGATGGGCTGCGTGGCGTAGTAGAAGGAGGTCATGTACTCGCTTGGCGGCTTGGTCAGGAAGGGCACCTCGTGCCGGCGCTCCCGGTACACCCGGTCCATGCGCATCATCAGGAACGGCACCCAGGCGACGCCGGCCTCGGTGAAGGCGATCCTCAGCTTCGGAAAACGTTCGGGGACACCGGTGCTGATCATGTCCACGAGGTTGGCCATCATCGAGAACGTGTGCGAGGTCGTATGCCGCGCGAACCCGCTGGTGAACCCGTTGGTGTTGAACGGGTATGCCGGGTGCACGATGCCGACGCTGTGCAGCAGCACCGCGAAGTCGGCCTCCTCGCAAGCCTCGTAGATCGGGTCGTACTTGCGGTTGCCCCACAGCGGGTCGACCGCGGCGCTAGGCAGGTAGACGCCGACGATTCCAGGGTGCTTGGCGTACTTCCTGATCTCGGCGGCAGTGTCCTCCGGGGCATGCGGGCAGGCGCACAGGACCCCGAGCAGGCCCTGGTCGGGGAAGCACCAGGTGTCGGCCAGCCAGGCGTTGTACGCGCGGGACAGCGCGGCGGCATACTCGTCGTCGGTCAGGGTCGGGAGCTTGAGCAGGTTGTTGGGAAACAGGACCCCGATGTCCACGTTGATGCGGCTGAGCTCCTCGCGCATCGCCTCGGGTGTGCGCACGATCCGGTCGGACTCGTGACTGGTCGGCCAGATCGGCCCGAAGCTGAAGCCACTTGCGCCCGGCGCGAACGCCGGGATGAAGTTGCCGGATCGGTCCTTGACCTGTTCAAGCGCGACGCGCCAGGGCATGTCGATGTAGTCGATCAGATCCTTCGGGAGCTCGTAGACGTGCACGTCGGTGTCGACGACCAGGACGTCCTCGAGCTTGGCTCTACTTCCCGCGCTGCGCTCCCGCGTCTGCACCGACATCTGCCCTGCGCCTCCTGAGGCTCCTGAGTGACCTGTCGCTCAATGCTGTGACACCCATGCTACCGACATGGCATGCAATTGTATACCACTGTTCAGAAAGTCTGACGCCTTACTCGTCGTGCTCGATCTGGGCACGCAGACGGATGTTGAAGGTGTGCGCCATGCTCGTCGCCCACTCGCGGGCGTCGAAGCCGGGCGCCTTCTCGAAGCGGGCGAGCCAGTCGTCCGCGCGACCTTCGACCACGACGTACCAGGCGTCGTCCGCCTCATGGGCCGAGAGCGGATACTGCAGCGGCAGCTCCGCATCGGGACCGAGCGTGCGGGGCGGCGGCAGACGCTTGCTCATCTCCCGAGTCTCCGCGGTCGGCCACGCCGCCTTCGCGCGCTGCTGCTCATCGCCGCATACCTCCCGATCAGCATCATCGCACCAGCGCGAACTTCTGGACGGTGTGACAGTTCGCGGCGTCGCGACCACGTCGGCTTCGCGACGTGTGGCTGACCTCCGCGATGTAGAGGTTGTGCGCTGAGTCGATACACAGACCGTGCGGAGCGACGAGGTTGCCCGCTGCGCACGGGTCGTCCCCGACGTTCCCCCACCGATCGAGCAGCGTCCCCTGGTCGTCCAGGATGCTGACACGTGGTGTCAGGTCGTCCGCCATGAGTCCTCGGGCGATCGACTCGTCCCCCTTCCAGAGGCCCGACTCCAGGACATAGACGAGCCCGTCGCGAGACAAGGTGGTGGCGGTCGGACGCTGCAGACCGGCCCACTCCTGGATGAAGGCGCCGTCAGGATCGAAGACCTGCAGGCGGTCGTTCTCGCGGTCGGAGACGAGCACGCGACCGTCGGACAGCACGCTCACGCAGTGCGGCAGGTTGAACTGACCCGGCCCAGAGCCGGGCTCACCCCATGAGCGCACCAGCTCGCCGTCGCTGGTGAACTGGTGGACCCGTGCGTTGCCGTACCCGTCGGAGACGTAGAGGTCGCCCGAGGGCGCAATGGCGACCTTGGTCGGCCGGTTGAAGGGGCCGGCGCCTCGTTCGATGCTCTGGATCCGGTGGTAGAGGCTGGGGTTGGAGCTGTCGACGCCGGTCTCCGAGGCGACGCCGGTGCCGATCACCCCCAGCCCCTCACCCTCAGGCGTGAACCTGCGCACCAGGTGGCTCCCCTCGTCGACGACGTACGCGACGCCGTCCGGCCCCAAGGTGATCGCGTGTGGCCGACTGCTGAGGACGTCGCTGCCCCACGTGCGCAGGAAGCGGCCGTCGGCGTCATAGACGATCACCGCGGGATCCTTGCGGGCGAGCACATAGACGTTGTCCTGGTCGTCGACCGCGACGTCCGCGACGTCCAGATGGACGAGGCCCTCGGGCAGCTGTTCCCAACCGTCGACGACCTCGAACGGCCGGTCCTGGCTAGACGATGTCATCCGGGACTCCCTTCGTAGACAGCGTGATCGATGGATCAGAACCGGACGGTGTTCATCTCTCCGCCGTCGACGAGGATCGTCTCTCCCGTCAGGGCGCCGGTGAGCGTGGAGCTGAGGAAGACCACGACGCTGGCCACGTCGTCCGGCTCGATACGTCGACCGATGACGAGCTCGGCGCGAGCTCGGCGGTCCATCTCGTCGTAGGAGACCCCCTCGCGCTCCGCTCGCCTGGCGAGGTCCTCCGAGCGACTCTCCGCACGGCTCTTGCCGTCCATGCGGGTGTGGCCCTCGGTCCATACGATGCCGGGCTCGACGAGGTTCACGGTGATGCCGTCGTGCCCCAGCAGCCAGGAGAGCCTCTTGGTCAGGTTGATCAGACCGGGCTGCGTGGCACCCTTGGCCCAGCCGGCCGAGTGGACCTTTCGCGCTGAGCTGCCACCGATGTTGATGATCCGCCCCCAGCCGTTCTGCTGCATGATCGGCGCGACGAGGCGGATGAGCCGAATCGGTGCGAACAGCTTCATGTTCATCTTCTCCTGCCAGTCCTCGTCCTGGAGCTCGAAGAACCCGACGTCTCGGGTGATGAGGTCGGCATTGTTGATCGCGATGTCGATCGTGCCGAAACGCTCGAGCGTCTCCGCGACGAACCGCTCGATGTCATTCGGCACCAGGACGTCGGCGACGACCGGCAGCACCGGTGTCCCGGTCTCGGCCTCGATCTGCTCGGCCGTCTCATGGACGATGTCCTTGGTGCGGCCACAGACGGCTACGCGGACGCCTTCGTTGGCCAGTCCGTGGGCGATTGCTCTGCCGATTCCCTGGCTGCCGCCAGTCACGAGGGCAACCTTGCCCTCAATGCCAAGATCCATTGCGGTTTCCTTTCCCGCTGGTCAGAACGTGGTTTGTGCTCGGCCCAGACGGCCGGCCAGGCCACCGCCATCGGCACGGCATACTAACGAATCCAACTGTATACCGGGCTGTCGGTATGCCGCTGCGGGCAGGCTACGCTCGCCGCTCCAGCTTGACGAGCCGCCCGCCGATCAGCCACTCGCTGACGTAGAGGTTTCCCTGCGCGTCGGCCGTCAGCCCGTGCGGGCTGTTGAAGTACCCCGGCCGCAGGCCACTTGGGCGGTGTGGGCGATGCTCGTGGTCCAGCTGGTTGGGAAACCCAGGCCGGACGGCCGCCTCGTCGTCACTGCCGAGGTGGCCGAGGAGCTGGTCGTCGGGTCCGAGCACCGCAAGGCGCGACTCGAGATCGGCGACCACGAGGAACTGGTCCACGACCGTGAAGGCGCTCGGGCGCCTGAAGAGCGACGCGTCGCCGACCACGCGCTTGAAGACACCCTCGAGATCGAACACCTGGAGCCGCGCGTTCCTGCGGTCCGAGACGTAGAGCTCGGGCTCGCCCCGGCGATGGTCCACCCACACGGCGTGCGGGCAGTCGAAGCGCCCGGCGCCCTCGGTGCCCGACAGCGACATGACGTAGGTTCCGTCGCCGCGGAAACGATGGACGTAGCTCTGGCCATAACCGTCGGCGACCCAGACGTCTCCGGTCCCGCCGCTCCCGTCGTCCACCGCCACCCCGGTGGGCTTGAACCTGTTCATGCGGTACGCCTCGATGTCCGGGGCGGGGATGGACAGGAGCACTTCCCCGGTGAGGGACATCTTCACGGCAGCGGGCCTAGCGGCGCCGTCCTGGTTGAGGTACTCGCCTTCGGCGTCCTGCTCGCGACGCGCGCCGTTGTCGGCGATCCAGAGCACCTCCTGCCCATCGCTTTCGGCGACGAGAAGCCCGTGACCCTGCGTCACTCCGGTGTCGAAGCTCGCCCGCACCGAGCCGTCCGGCGCGAGGAGGACGGCTAGCGCCTGGTCGTGACTCACGACGACGACATCCCCGGACCGTGTCGAGGCGATGCCCGAGTGGATCCACGCCGACGACTCGTGCTGCGGGCGCGAGGCGAGCCAGTCATTGAAGGGCTCGGTCCAGGCATACTCCGGCCCGTGCTCGACGCCGAGCACGGGTCCCGCCAGGGAGGCGGTCATGCGGCGCGCTTCGCCAGCTCGCCGTGCGGGTCCAAGACGTACTTGCGGGAGGCTCCTTGGTCGAAGTTGCGGTAGCCCTCGGGCGCCTGGTCCAGACCGATGGGCGTGGCGTTGACCGCTTTGGCGATGTGGACGCGGTCATGCAGGATCGCCATCGCGAGCTGGCGGTGGTACTTCATGACGGGGCACTGCCCGGTTGTGAAGCTGAGGCTCTTGGCCCATCCGAGACCGAGCCGAAGCTTGAGTGCGCCGATCTGGGCATCTGAGTCGATGCCACCTGGGTCGTCTGTGACGTAGAGGCCTGGGATGCCGAGGCTGGCACCCGCCCGGGTGATGCCCATCAGAGAGTTGAGCACCGTCGCGGGGGCCTCCGTGCTGGCCTCGGCGCCGTGGCCTCGAGCCTCGAACCCGACGCAGTCGACGGCAGCGTCGACCTCGGGAACACCGAGCAGCTCCTCGAGCTTTCCAGCCAGGTCCTCGCTGCGCAGGTCGACGGTCTCGCACCCGAAGGACCGTGCCTGCTCGAGCCGTTCAGGGACCAGGTCACCGACCACGACGACAGCGGCCCCCAACAGCTGGGCGGACGCCGCGCACGCCAGCCCGACGGGCCCGGCGCCGGCAACGTACACCGTGCTCCCGACTTCGACGCCTGCCGTGACGGCACCGTGGAAACCAGTAGGGAAGATGTCGGAGAGCATCGTGAGGTCCAGCAGCTTGTCGAGAGCCTGGTCGCGGTCGGGGAAGCGCAACAGGTTCCAGTCGGCGTACGGGACCATGACGTACTCCGCCTGGCCGCCGACCCAGCCACCCATGTCGACATAGCCGTATGCCGCGCCGGGCCGTGCCGGGTTGACGTTGAGGCAGACTCCGGTGAGCCGCGCCTTGCAGTTGCGGCACCGGCCGCACGCGATGTTGAACGGCACCGACACGATGTCGCCGACCTTGACGAACTCGACGTCGGAACCGGCCTCGACGACCTCGCCGGTGATCTCGTGCCCAAGGACGAGCCCGGGCGGGGCGGTGGTGCGACCTCGAACCATGTGCTGGTCGCTCCCGCAGATGTTGGTCGCCAGCACCTTGAGGATGACGCCATGCTCGCACTTGCGTCCGATGTTGCCCGGGTTGACCCCGGGACCGTCCCGCAGCTCCAGTGCTGGGTACTCGGTCGACTGCACCTCAACCTGGTGTGGACCCAGGTAGACGACACCGCGATTTCCGCTCACCGATCTCTCCTCTGCCGCGCCCAGGCTGGGCTATACACTTGTGCACAAGAGTATACGGCGATGTGCCGCGGCGGTCGAGGCCTCATCGAGCACGCCGAACGCGCGGAGGTGCCACGCTCGGGTGCGGGCCCGCGTCACCGCCCTCCCGAGCGGGGGCGCGCGAACCTGGGATGAAGGCCGTCGGGCCAGAGCCTCCGTACTGGCTTTCCCGGAGTGAGGTTGCCGGAGGAGGCCGCAGACGCGCCGAAGGAACTGGCTCTCGTCGCTCAGAACGGCCCGGTGAGGCTGCCCGAGGTCATCTCCTCGAAGATGGTCAGGCGGATGTCGCGGGCCTCCGCGAAGTGTTTGGTCGCGATCTCCTCGGCCCGGTCGCCGTCTCGCGCCTCGATGGCGTCCACGAGCTCCCGGTGCTCGCCTCGGGCCTCGGCCCATCGCCCGGCGACAGCGAGCGTGGTCTCGGGGTAGCGGGCGAGATGAAGGTTGAGGCGCTCGAGGACGTCGATGAGGGACTCGTTGTGGGTCGCTCGCCAGATCGAGGCGTGGAAGCCGAGGTTTGCCTCGACCAGCCCCTGGGAATCGGACGTGACCTTGTCGCCCTGCTCCAGCCACTTGCGCATGGCTCGGAGGTCGTAGTCGGTGCGCCGGTCCGCGGCCGTCCGTCCCGCGAAGCCCTCGAGCACCAGCCGCGTGTCGTAGATGTCGAGGATGTCCTCGGGGCTGCGCTCCTTGACCACCATGCCGCGCTCGGTGCGCGCGATGAGACCATCTTGCTGGAGCCGGCGTAGCGCTTCGCGGATCGGCGTGCGGCTCACCCCGGCCCACTCCGCGAGGTTGGCCTCCACCAGCTGCTGCCCCGGCTGAAGCTCACCCTTGAGGATGGCCGACCTGAGCATCTCGTAAGGCTGAACCGTCCCTCGTGCCTGGCTACCCAACGTTGCGGCCTTCAGCTTGGGCACGTTCCGCTCCCTGTCGCTAGCTAGGTCTTGTACTCACCAGTATGCACGAACGAGGCGGTGATGGTGGGATCCGCGCACCGCGGCGCGGTAGCGCGCGGCTCCGCATGTTCCGGAGAAGTTGGCGCAGGCGTCATCTGTCGTTGGCCCGCTGACCGTTGCCGGGCCCGGCGCAACGCCTGCGCTCGGTCGCGGATGGCTGGATACAGTTCCGGAGGCATCCGGGCTCTCGCCGATCGAGGCTCGCAGAGTCGTCCCCAGTCCTCGCGTTGAAGCTACGGCGCCAAGGTGCGAAACTGGCACACCAGGGGATACCGATGCATGCATAGGCCGGTCCCCTGGTCCGATCAGACCGAGAGGGAGCAGACATGGCCGTGACCGCAGGTCGGACATCCAGCAAGGATGAAGCGCCGGCCAGCCCTCCGCGCAGCGAGAAGCGCGTCGCTCCGTACGAGATGCTCAAGCAGGCGATTCTCAGCGGTGCTCTCGAGCCCGGCGAGCCCCTGGTCGAGACGGCGCTTGCCGCGTGGTGCGGCGTCAGCCGGACGCCGATCCGTGAGGCGCTACGTCGGCTGCAACAGGACGAGCTGATCGAGCGGAGCAGCCGCGGGTTCACGGTGCGGACACGCAGCCCGGAGGAGATCCTGGACGTGTACTCCGTGCGCACGGTGCTCGAGGCGACGGCGGCGGGGATGGCCGCTGAGCGTCACGATGAGCACGACCTCAGACTTCTGCAGTGGGCGCTGGGCAAGGGGGCACAGACCGCTGTCGACAGCGTCGACGAGCTCGTCGAGGCGAACCAGGCCTTCCACCACGCCGTCTGGCGCGCGAGTCACAACAAGCCGCTGGTGGACCTGCTCGAGAGGCTGCACCTGCACCTCGGTCGTTACCCCGGCACCACACTGAAGGTGCCGGGGCGTTGGGAGTCGGCTCGCGACCAGCACCAGGCACTGGTCGACGCCATCGAGCGTCGTGACGCACCGGCCGCACACGACATCGCCATGCGGCACTTCCAGGACGCGCGCGACATCCGCCTGTCGCTGTTCGCCGCCGAACAGCTCCGCTGATACGGCGGTCGGGCCCAGCCTGCGACACACCACAGGTCGGAAGCCCCGGGCCGTCGCCGGCATAAGTCCGCCCAATGGGATCGACTCCATGTCCCATCTTCTCGTCGTATGCTGCGGTATACACACGTGCGCTGATGCGCACCGCCTAACTGGCGGCCGAGCCCGAAGGAGGCCCCTTGACCACGTCCAGCGTGTGCGACCGAGCCGCCGAGCCATCCCCCGGAACGCGGCCTGCCCACCCCGGCACCCCGAGCGGCGCCGCTGTGCAGACAGGCATGACGAGGCGCCCACCAGGAGCGCCCGGATGGGCGGACACCGTCTGGGACGTCGTCGTGGTCGGTGGCGGCAACGCGGCCCTCGCGGCGGCCATGTCCGCAGACGACCTCGGCGCGCGGGTCCTGGTCCTGGAGCGGGCCCCGCAGTACATGCGCGGAGGAAACAGCCGGCATACGCGCAACATCCGCTGCGTGCACGATCAGGACGAGTTCCACCCCGGGGCGTACAGCGAGCAAGAGCTGTGGCAGGACTTGTGCAACGTGGGTGAAGGCCCGAACGTCGAGGAGCTCGCGCGCTTCACGGTCAGGGACTCCGAGTCCATCCCGGCCTGGATGTACCGCCACGGCGCGCGCTGGCAGCATCCCCTGTCCGGCACGCTCCAGCTGGGCCGGACCAACCGGTTCTTCCTCGGCGGCGGCAAGGCACTGCTCAATGCGTACTACCGCTACATCGCCACTCGGTCGGACATCACCGTCGCGTACGACGCCAAGGTCGAGGACTTCGAGTTCGACGGGGATGCGTGCCAGGCGGTGATCGTGTGCTTCGGCGGGGTCCGCCATCGCGTGCGCGGGCGCTCGTTCGTGTGCGCCAGCGGAGGCTTCGAGGCCAACATCGACTGGTTGCGTCGCTACTGGGGCGACGCCGCGGACAACTACATCATCCGCGGCACCCCGTACAACGACGGCCACGCACTGGCGCAGCTGTATGCGGCGCAGGCTGCGTCGGTCGGCCACCAGCGCGGGTTCCACGCCATCGCGGTGGATGCCCGGGCTCCGCGGTTCGACGGAGGGATCGCGACTCGGCTGGACACCGTCCCCTTCGGCATCGTCCTGAACAGCCGGGGAGACCGCTTCTACGACGAGGGCGAGGATGCGTGGCCCAAGCGCTATGCGACCTGGGGCCGGCACATCGCCGAGCAGCCCGACCAGATCGCCTACTGCGTGTGGGACGCCAAGGTCAACCACCTGTTCCTGCGGCCGATGTACCCCACGGCGTCGGCGGAGACCTTGGGCGACCTCCTGCGCACGTTCGACCTCGACCAGCAGCGCGCCGCGGCGACGGTCGAGGCGTTCAACGACGCCGTCGTCCCGGGTGAGGCGTTCGACATCTCGCAGCTCGATGGCTGCCACACCGAGGGCCTCACACCACCGAAGTCGAACTGGGCACAACCCATCGACACGCCGCCGTACTACGGGGTGGCCATGCGACCCGGCGTGACGTTCACGTACATGGGCGTCTCGATCGGGCCCGATGCGCGGGTCGTGCGGACCGACGGTTCGGCCTTCACCAACGTCTATGCCGCCGGCGAGATCATGTCGGGCAACATCCT
Organism: Monashia sp. NPDC004114; assembly: GCF_053603855.1. NCBI lineage: Bacteria > Bacillati > Actinomycetota > Actinomycetes > Micrococcales > Intrasporangiaceae > Intrasporangium > Monashia sp. NPDC004114. Next base: position 250,554 of record NZ_JBSGGK010000001.1, read on the forward strand.
GAGCACCGGGTACCTGGCCGGCTTCGGGATGACGATCGGCAGCGTCTGGGGACGCCGAGCCGGTGCTCAAGCCGCCCAGCACGCGAGCGAGGGGCGGAGATGACCGTGCTGGACCAGTCAGGCCCGGGCGGCCGTACCTCGCTGCACCTGCTCGTCGGGGAGGCAACCCGTCAGCTCACGGTGTGCAACTCATGCCGCTACTGCGAAGGGTACTGCGCGGTCTTCCCTGCGCTCGGGCGCCGGACCGTGATCGAGCAGGGCGATGTCAGCCAGCTCGCGAACCTGTGCCATGACTGCCGGGCCTGCTACGACGCGTGCATGTACAGCTCGCCGCATGAGTTCGCCGTCGACCTGCCCAAGGCCCTGTCTGCCGTCCGGGTTCACGACTACCGCCGCTACATGTGGCCTACCGCGGTGCCGCGTCTGTTCTCCGGATGGACGGGCGTGTTCTCGGGAGTCGTTCTGGCAACCGCCATCGTCACCCTCGCCGCCCTGCTGCATGCCGGTCCGTCCGGACTGGTTGCGACCGGGGACGGCGCGCAGTCGCCGTATGCGCTCATCCCCTATCCGGTGCTCCTGCTGCTGATCCTCGTTCCGACGCTCTACAGCACCGCGGTGGCGATGGCTGCGGGACGACGGTTCTGGACGGAGGTGGCCGGTGACGGCCGGGAGATGAGGGTAGGCCACGTCTCGCGCGCCGTCTGGTATGCCGCGACGTTGCGTTACCTTCGAGGCGGCGGGCAGGACTGCTACTACCCGCAGGACACCGAGCCGTCGTCGAAGCGACGCGTCCTGCACGGCTTCGTCTCCTACGGCTTCGGCCTGTGCCTCGTCTCCACGACGTCCGCGGCGATCCTTCAGGACGTCCTCCATTCGCCACCTCCGTACCCGTGGCTGTCCGTGCCCGTGCTGACCGGGACCGTCGGTGGCCTATCCATGGTGATCGGGTGCACCGCGCTGCTCGTGCTCAAGACGCGAGCATCGACCGTCACCAGCTACGCACAGATGACCGTGAAGGACTACGGCCTCCTGGTAGCCCTGGAGTTCCTCGCGCTGTCCGGGCTGGCCGTGCTGCTGCTGCGCACGACGCCGGCGTTCGGCATCGCGTTCCTCGTCCACTTCGCGGCTGTCGTCCTGACCTTCGCGGTGGCTCCCTACAGCAAGCTGTCCCACGCCATCTTCCGCTTCCTCGCGATCGTGCGGGACAACGTCGAGCGCTCGGGCCGGACGTGACAGGACGCTAGGCCCGACGGGTCCCTACTCATGCGGGCGGGCCCCGTCGCGCAGCAGACGTGAGATCTCGGAGACACTCTGGTTGCCTTCGACCGCGGCACGCAGCTCGCCGAGAACGCTGACGGCTGAGCCCCCGAACCGGCGGGCTAGCAGTCCGAGTGCCTTCTCGCTCAGCTGCTCCCGGGTCAAGGGGTTGGCCGCTTCACCAAGTGGTGTCACAACGGACGCCTCGATGCTCTGGCCGTCCTCCCCCGTGACCTTCACGGTCACCGGACTCCCCTCCGGGTGGTCGAGCTGCAGGGCCGGGTCATGGACCACGACCGTGGCACGGCTCAGACGCCTCACCTCCTCGTCGTACAGCGCACCTTCCTCGAGACGGATCACGCCGGTCCTGCCGCGGCTCAGAGCCACTGCGCAGAGGAACGGAATGCTGTAGCGGCCGGCGAAGAGGTTCGGTGGGGCGACCGCAGTCAGCCGAGCGGCGGCGGGGCTTGCGCAGCGGATCTCGATGGCGCGGATGTCGCGCGTCGATGCCAGCTCGTCGGCCAGAGCGGCGGCTGCGTCGATCGCCGACGCGGCGTGAGCGCAGACCGGGTACAGCTTGATGTAGCCGTCGAGGACAGCGGGGTGCGCGGGCTCGGTGCGCGTGATCTGGGCCCAGTCGACGGTGAACCTCGGAGAGCTCGTGCGCGGGACGAAGAAGTCCTCGAGGGTGCCCGGGACGGCGGTCCAGCCCAGGCCCGCCATCGCGCCGGCAGAAACGGCGATGCCCGCGCCGAGGCCGATGACGAGATGGTAGACATCGGCGCCGTGACGGCCCAGCGCGAACGGGCCTGACACCGCGAGGCCGGCTGCGGCCTCGATCGCACGAGCGATCGAGGCCGGCTCCCCTCCACTGACGAGGTGGGCGACACCGGCCGCCGCACCGATGACACTCCAGCCGCCGTTGGGGTGGAGCTCCTCGCGCATCGTGCCGACGGCCAGCCCGGCCCGGGCAGCCGTCTCGTACCCGACGAAGAGCGCGCTCATCAGCTCGTGGGTCGTCGCGCCGATCTGCTCCGCCGCTGCCAGAGCCGCGGGCACCACGTGGATCGCCGGATGACCACCCGGCATACGCAGCCCCTCCCCCAGCAGCTGGGCGTTCCCGCAGCAGGCGTTGGCGATCGCAGCCCCCACGGCGGCGGCAGTTCCGCCGGTCGCCAGGACGGTGCAGGGTCCATCAGGGCTGTGCCCGAACCACCCGGACTCGGCGAGCTCACGCTGGCGGGGCTCCCGACCGCCTCCGACCAGGACAGCCACGGTGTCGATGAAGACCTCCGTCACGCGCTGCTGCGCGGGCCCGGGCAGGTCAGCGAACTGGATGCCGCCCCACAGCTCAGCCAGTCGGGTCGCGGCCGTTGCCCGCGCCATCGCGGTCACTGGTCCCAGCGGTCGTAGTGGACGATCTCCTCGAGGGGGAGCCGCGCGGCCGGCTTGAAGGTGGTGCCGGTGTAGTGAGCGACGGGCGTCATGCCGACCTGCGTGACCTCGTCGAAAGGGATGCCGAGAATGTCGGCCGCCTCACGCTCGTAGGCCAGGTGGCGAGTGGTGAAGCAGGTGCCCAGGCCCCTGGCGCGCGCGGCGAGCATGAAGCTCCAGAAAGCCGGAAGCACGGAGCCGTAGAGGCTGGCGAGCTCGCGACTGTCCGCGTCCGCTGATCGCTTGCGACGGATCGCCGGCACCACGATCCAGGGCACGTGGCCCAGGATCTTCTTGAAATGCTGGCCGGTCGCCAACAGGCGTTCCTGCGCGGGACCGCGGATGTCACCCGCCTCGTACTGGATCGGCACCTTTCCCGCATTGTCGTAGGCGCGCCGGTAGACATCGGCGATCGCCGCTCTCTGGTCCGGATCCGAGACGCACACGAAGACGTAGTCCTGGCGGTTGGAGCCGCTCGGAGCCTGCATGGCGATCTCGAGGCACTCCTCCAGCAGCTCACGCGACACCGGTCGGCTGATGTCGAGACGACGTCGAACCGCTCTGGTGGTCCGCAGCACCTCGTCGGCGGATGGTTCACCTGACATATGTGGTCCTTTCATTGGCCAGCCCTTTCATCCGCCTCGTGGACCCCGGTCGCCCCGGTACACAAGCGTATGCATCTTGGTACGTCTGTATCTTGCGGCGGTCGAGCCACATGGCTAGCGTAATGGCATGCATCTGTATACGAGCGTATGGTGTAGCTCGGATCTCCTCACGGAGCTAGGGCTCTCGGCCTGCCGGCCGATCCAGGCGCGGGCGTGCAGCCCAGCGCTGAAAGGCTGCGTCCGATGAGGACGCGCAGCCTGACACGTGGTCCCGGTGGCCGGCGTCGGCTTGCCGGCAGTGTGGCCGTGGTGAGCGCGTCGCTTGCGCTCGCCGGATGTAGCGGCACCGAAGTGCCCGAGAGCACCGGTGGCACGGCGCGGGCCGCTGGCTGGGCGGCCATCGAGGCCGCCGCGAACAAGGAGGGCGAGATCGTCTACTACTCGACGGACTCCGCAACCCTGAACAACGCTGTGGTCAAGGCCTTCAACCAGAAGTACCCCGACATCAAGGTCCAGGTGCTCCAGGGCAGCGGCGACCTCGCCGCGAGGGTGTCGACGGAGCAGGAGTCCGGTATCCATGCACAGGATGTGCTGGCCAGCGGTTTCCAAGACCTGCAGTCGAACAAGGACTGGTTCCTCAAGCTCGACCCCTCGGTCATGCCGGTGCTGGCGTCCGAGAAGTGGCCGTCCGGTATGAAGTCCGACACCTGGGTGGCGAACAAGCAACAGTTCCTGGTCGTGACGTGGAACACCGACAAGGTCAACGGTGACGAGCTGAAGACCTGGTCCGACGTGCTCAAGCCCGAGTTCAAGAACCAGGTGGCGATGATCGATGTTCGCGGTTCGGACACCATGTTCTCGTGGGTCGACGCGGTCGCCTCTACGCTGGGCGACGACTTCGTCCGTAAGGTCGCCGCTCAGAACCCGCAGATGGTGAACGGCGGGACGCCGACCGCCCAAGAGATCGCAAGCGGTGCACATTCCATCGGGTTCCCACAGTCCGGCATGCTCATCACGGATCTGTCCAACAAGGGCGCCCCGATCGCGTTCAAGGTACTGACCGACCCTGTCGTGCAGTCGATCGGGTTCCTGAGCGTGTTCAAGAACGCGCCACACCCCAACGCGGCTCTCGTCTTTGCCAACTTCCGCGAGTCGCCCGAGGGGATGGCGGCGATGTGCTCGGCCGTGGGTCCGCCCGGACAGACGGGAGTAAAGGCTCCGTTCGAGAGGCCCATCCCGCAGTGTCAGGCCGCCCCGACGGGCAAGATCGTGCAGGGCAGGAAGCTCGTCGCGACCGACCCTGACTACGCCCGCCTTCTCGGCCTGCTGGGGATGAAGCCACAGTCCAACTGAGGCATCGCAGCAGCGACTGTCCCGGGGTCGGCGGGTAGCCCCACCTCCACCTCGGGACAGTCGCGAACTCGGCAAACGACGTGACGAGATGATGATGACCGAAACGACAGCTCGTGAGGAGTCCGCCGCCCCGACCATCCGCCGCGCCGATCGCTTCTCGGGACGGGACGGCGCGCACACGCCGGGTCCCTCCCGTTAGCCGGCGGCGGGCAAGCGGCTCGGCCCGCGCGTCGAGCGGTCCGTTCCGGGCTCTTCGGCACCACCGCTTCCTCACCTTCTGGAGCGGCGCCCTGGCCTCGAACACAGGCACCTGGCTTTCGAACCTCACCGTCCCCTTCGTGCTGTTCGACATCACCCGCAGCGCGCTGTGGGTCGGGGCGGCGACGGCTCTTCAGTTCCTGCCAACATTGCTCGCCGCACCGCTGGGAGGGGCGCTGGCCGACCGCTATGACCGTCGGCGGATCCTCACCGTGTCCCAGTCGGTCATGGCCTTGGCCGCCGTCGGCCTGTTCCTCGTGTGGGTCGCGGGGGTGCGCGCCCCACTGGCCATCGTCGCGTGCGTCGCCGTCAGCGGGACCGTGCAGGGCCTGAACATGCCGAGCTGGCAGGCCTTCGTCAACGACCTCGTGCCACGTGAGGACCTGATCTCGGCCGTCACCTTGAACTCGCTCCAGTTCAACGCAGCTCGTGCGATCGGGCCGGCCCTGGCCGGTGTGGTTCTCGCTGGTCTCGGGGCGGGTTGGGCCTTCATGCTCAATGCGTTCACTTTTGCGTTCGTCATCGTGGCCCTCGTCGCGGTGGGGCAGGGTCCTGAGCCCGCGGGACTCGTCTCGTCGCCACGGGTGGGCGTGGTTCGTGGCTTCGCAGCCGCGGTCGCCTACGTCCGTGCTCAGCCCGGCCTGCAGGTGGCGATCGCGATCTCGCTGATCATCGGCCTTGTCGGTAACCCGATCTTCGGGTTCACCGTGGTCTTCGCCAGCGACGTCTACCAGGTCGGCCCCGTGGCCCTAGGCATCTTGAACGCCCTGCTCGGGGTTGGTTCCCTGATCGCGGCCCCGTTGGTCGCTGGTCGCCGTTTCAGCCGCGCCCTGCTGGCCGGAGTCGCCGTGCCGCTCTACGGGCTGATGGAGGTGGTGTTCGGCCTCGCCCGCCACGTCCTGGTCGGCAGTCTGGCGCTTCTTGTCGTGGGCTCGTGCTTCCTAGCAGGGTTCGCGGTCGCCAACACCGCAATGCAGACGATCGTGGCGGATCATCTACGCGCGCGCGTCCTCGCCGTCCGCATCATGCTCGTATCGACAAGCTTCGCGATCGGAGCCGTGGTCCAAGGCTGGATCGCGGACCGGGTCGGACCACGAGCGACCGTCACCGGGGCGGGCTTGGTCATCCTGGTTTCCGGACTCGCGTTGGCGGCCTGGGGCCGCGGTGAGCTGATCCGCCGAATCGACGACCCTCATGACGAAGCGCCCCCCGATTTCCGGGTGCCCTGACCCGTGCGCGGGAACGGCATGACTCGGCCGCGGGATCGTCGTAGGCAACTCGAGGACGAGGCAGGCCAGGCCGAGCTCGTGGGTCGGGCTTTGGAACCTGCGAGGTGAGATCGACGAAACCTGTGGCGCGATCGCCTTTAACGGCAGCGCAATCGGGCGTCTCTAGTGTCCGAGACGTCACACTCTTCCGCCGATCAGGAGACGTTACTCATGGACAACTCAAGGCGCAGGCGCCGAACCGCCACCGTCGGGATCGCCGCCAGTGCGTTTCTCGCCGCCGGCGTGCTCGGCGTCGCCTCCACCGCCAGCGCGTCGGCTTCACCCGGCGACTCCGCGTTCGGACAGTCGCAGGGCAACGGCTGGGGCAACCTCGCGTTTCCCGACCCCACGACACTCACCCTCGCCGAGACTCTGAAGGGGCTGGAGACCGGCAAGTTCACCTCGGTCGACCTGGTAAAGGCCTACCTCGCGCGCATCGAGAAGTTCGAGCCGTACTACAACGCCTTCACACAGATGAACCCCAATGCCCTGGGGGACGCCGCCGCGTCCGACGCGCGTCGCAAGAAGGGAAAGGCAGACGTGGGCGCGCTCGACGGTGTGCCGATCGTCATCAAGGACTCGATGGACGTCAAGGGCATGGCAACGACCTCTGGCTGGCCACTGACCTCGCCCATCACCGGCGGCATATCGCTGATCCCGGAGAAGGATGCACCCGTGGTCGGTCGGCTGCGTGACGCTGGGGCCGTCTTCCTCGGCAAAACCAATCTGCCGATTCTCGCGGGCAGTGGAAACAACGCCAACAACAGCGCGTACGGGCCGACGTACAACGCCCTGAACAAGGCGTGGGCGCCGGGCGGTTCCTCCAGCGGGTCGGCCATGTCGGTGGCAGGCGGCTTCGCCGTCACGGGCCTCGCAGAGGAGACGGGCGGTTCGATCCAGAACCCGGCTTCCGCTGAAAGCCTCTACGCCGTCAAGCCGACATTCGGCTTGGTGCCCACGACCGGGAACTTTCCGCTCGCCGGCGCCTGGCGTGACGTGATCGGTCCGCTCGCGCAGTCGCCTGAGGACGCGGCGTTGATGCTCGATGTCATGGCGGGCCCGACCACCGACGACCCGAAGACCGGCGGCGCGATCGTGCCCGATGGTGGCTACACCTCGCAGTTGTCGACTCATGCGCTCGAAGGAAAACGGATCGGCCTCTTCGGCCCCGGCTGGCGCTCGGGCAGCACGGGGCAGCTGTCGCCGGAGACGGCAAGGCTCTACGCCGACGCCGTGGCAAAGTTGGAGGCGCAGGGCGCGACCGTCGTCGAGGACCCCTTCGCCGGATCTGGCTTCGCCGAGCTGCGGACCGCGAGCCCCTCAACGTCGGGGCTGAACAACCCGGGGATCGAGCAGTACCTCGAGCGGCTCGGCCCGAGCGCGGCGGTCCACTCCGTCGAGGAGCTCAACGACTGGGCGGACACCCATGGCTTCGCGAGTGACACTCGGATCAATGGGATGCTCGCGGGCGCGCATGTGGCGCCCGACCTGACCGCCGTTCAGGCCTACCGCGACCAGTACCTGCGGATCTTCAACAAGGTCATGGACGACAACCATCTCGACGCGCTGATCTACCCCCAGCAGTACCAGGAGCAGGGCCCGATCTTCGGAGGCACCATCGCCGCGACCACCGTCTCGGAGATCAACTGGGCCCAGCTGCCGGGCGTCGTTGTCCCGGACGGCTCCTACGCCAGCGGCAAGCCGTTCAACCTGATCATCGTCGACAAGCGGTACAGCGAAGCCGAGATGCTCGGATACGCCTACGACTTCGCCCAAGCGTACGGCGGCAGAATCATCAACCACGACCTGAACACGGTCCCGGGACCGACACAGTAGGTCCTGTCACCCTGCCGGGGGCCCGGCCATCAGCGCGGGCCCCCGTAGCTCACAGTCGAGCATCCGCAACGGGCGGGCCCGCTATCCGCGGCTGACTACGTGTTTCATCGACGGTAGGACCGGTGCCCGCGCAGGCTTGGTCTCAGCTGCTTGGGTTGGTCGCTCGTATCAGCGGCTGTCCTTCCTTCGAGTCCGTGACTCTCATTGGCAGCGTCGCCCGGGCGCCGCAGAGACAGAGGGGCTGAAGAAGGGAATTCGCTGCCGGAAGTAGCGGGCCGGCGTCCCAGCTACGCAAGTCGCTGAGTGGGCCGGACACAGCGTCAACGTGCTGCTGCGCGTCTACGCCAAATGCGTGGTCGGACGGCAGGAGGCGGCGAGGCTGCGCATCTCCAGGGCTCTCACAGCCGCGTGGGGCGAAACCCAGGCTAAGGAGGTCCACGCCAGCCCGGATTCTCCGCGTTATCTCCGCAGACACCCGTAGACGACCCCGCCGGACCGCTCACAGCCGGACAGGAGCCGAAGGGCCTCCGACCAGCGTTTACGCTGGTCAGAGGCCCTTTCTGAACACATGGTGGCAGGTGAAGTGTCCGGTCTCAGGACGTCGGCGACACTCTGTCTCGGGTCACGAGCGACCGGTTTGGGCGGCCTGATGCTCAGCCATGTCAAAGGGCTCGACTTGTCATCGCCGCCTTGCTCACCGATGGCCAGACCCCTCGCAGGTGGCCGCCCGGTACGGCGTGCACAGCTCACGCGCAGTCGACCGTGCGTTCCTCGAGTCCCTATCGTCCGTGAGCTGGTCAAGGAGGGCAAGCTGGTGTGAGCACGGCCCATGATCCCGGGCAGTTGCGTGCTGGTGGGCTCATTCCCTGGACCGCGTGAATACGTTCTGGACACGGAGGACACTGACGAGTAAGCCTTGCCAAACCAGAGAGATGACAAGACGGAGGTGCAGGCGTGGATATCCCGGTCTTCGTGTCCTGCCCGACTGACCTGAGTCCCGCGCAGTCCGAGTCACGGAAGCTGGTCGAGCGCCAGCTCCGCCGCTACAGCCTGGAACCGCGCGCGCTCGGCCGTTCCGACTACCCGACCGAGTTCCCCCTGCGCGAGGTGCTCATCATCGCGAGGCACTGTGCCGGCGGAATCATCCTCGGCTTCGAGCAGTTTCTGGCCGACGACGGCACCTACAAGCGTGAAACGCAAGATGAGCGCCGACACGGCAGCAAGAGACCGTTCCCTACCCCGTGGAACCATCTCGAAGCCGGGATCCTCTTCGGCCTGCGCCTTCCCCTTCTCATCTTCAAGGAACCAGGCATCGACGGCGGCGTATTCGACGCGGGAGTCTCCGACGTCTTCGTGCACCTCATGCCGCAACAAAGTGATACTCGATCGCAGGAACGGTCGTTGTCCGACGTCTTTCTCAAGTGGCAGGCCGCCGTGCGGCAGTACTATTACGCCACCTGAGCCGGGCCCGGCAGGGCACCTGGCTCGGGGCTGTGCCGCGGTCACGCTGCGAGTGGGCTCCTCGAGCAGCTCTCGCTCGCGCGCGTGGTGACCTTGGTCGCGCCTTCTGCTTGGTGCTGTCTGTCGTCAGGCGACGCCCATATTTGGCGGATTCCTCCACTAAGGTTATCCGGTCGCGGCTCAGCGAAGTGGCGAACGCGCCGCCTTCGTTGCCGTCTTGGTGGCCTTGGCGGAGTCAGATCTGCGAGTGCTCGCCAACCCGAACGACCCCACCGGAGCGGCATACCCCAACCAAGGCGTCGGCTTCGACCACGACTCCCTTGGCCACTTCCAGCAGCGGCCCGGGTGGGGCACGGCGGCCCAGCGCATGAGTCCGATCGAGTCGACTCAGCTCTTCCTCGACGCGCTGCTGGCGCTACCGGGCTGGCAGGACATGACGCCCTGGTATGCCGCCCAGATGGTTCAGCGGTCAGCGTTCACCGCAGTGCCCACGCAGGCCAACGGACGGTCCAGCGTCGTCGGCGAGAACTACCAGCGCCAAGCCCAGCGCGCGGCCGGCGTTCTCTCGTCGATGACCGGCGACACCCCCGAACTCGCCTGCGATGCCGCCGAACCCGGAGCGGTCCCACCCGGGATCGACGGATCCCATGGGTTGCCCACGGGATACGCAGTCCCCGCTGGCACCAGCCCGCAGGCACAGATGGCCGTCACGTTCGCTCTGGCTCAGCCCGGCAAGCCATACCTGTGGGGCGGGAACGGACCCGCCGCATACAACTGCTCTGGCCTCACGCAGCAAGCTTGGATCCGCGGCGGCGTTCCATCGGCAGGGTCGTCGGCCAACAGCTTCGAAACGGCATGCCGACCTCTCTCGCCGCCTTGCTTCCCGGCGATCTCGTCATGATCTCCGGAGCCCTCGGCACCATGGCGGCTCCAGGACATGTCGGGATGTACATCGGCTTCGGCCTCATGGTCAACGCGCCCCCCACCGGCGACGTCGTCCGTGTCGTCTCCCTCAAGTCGTTCATATCGGACGGTCTCGCGGGCCTTCGCCACGTCGCGTAGGCGGGTTACACGCCGTCCGCCCGTACTCAGTGGTTGCAGCGGACTGCACAAGGCGACGCCCGACTAGACGGCCGGGTCGCTGGCCCCCGTCAATGGAGTTGTCACGCTCCACGGAGAAAGGCGTACGCGGCAGAAAACGCACGGAGGCGCGGCGCCCTTTCTTCGTAGGATGGTCGTGTGTCGAGCGCTGAGAAAGGCCGGGTGGGGTGGTCGCCAGAGCGGCTCGAACGGTAGTGGGTCTTGCACCCCTTGCTAACGGGACTTTCGTGAATGGTTCCGATGGCGCCAGGCGAGGAGTCGACCGCCGGCCTTCCGTTTTCGGGTAGAACTCGATCGCTCACCCATCCCTTGCGTCCCGCGCGCCACATTCCGATGGCCAGGGCGTCGGGTGTCAGTACCGCGAACCCGCGCAGAGGGGTGCCATCCGTGGCGGCCCTGCCGCTGGTCCGTTCGGGGCGGCCCATCGATGGTGAGGGCCTCAGCGGACGTGGCTCAGTTCGCCCACCTCAGCAGGCTGCCGTTTCCAGCCCTGAAAGGTGGCTGAGGCGACGAGCCACCCTCACCGATGTCGTCCGAAGTGATACGCGACCCTGATGAGCGGCGCTACTCGAGGTAGGGTGGGCCGCCCAGGCCTTTGTTGGGGATATTGGCAAACCTGTGGCATGCGTTCCGAGACTGTGGTTGCCTGTGCCTTGCCGAAGCGATGTGAAGGGGGACCAATGCTTCGACTGCACAGGGGCCGTGCGGCGTTCGCCGCGATTGCCAGCTCGCTGACGTTGGCAGTGTCCACGCTTGTGGCAGCTTCGCACGCGTCGGCCGATATCGGACAGCATGCGGTAGGCGCCGAGTGTCATGATGTTGTGCTGCTGGGCGCCCGCGGATCTGGGCAGGCTGCAGATCTCGACGGAGGCTTCGGCCCGGAGGTTCAGTACGCGGCGGACAAGCTCGTGTCATATCTTGTTGAGCAGGGTGACGAGCGCGATGTCGGCATGCAATGGGTCGAGTACAACGCGAACCCGACTGACTTGATCTGGCCCGGTCTTGACCTTGCGCAGTATTTCGGCGAACTGAACCATGGCCGAGATCTGGTCGTGGACTGGCTTGAAAACCGCGCGGACGAATGCCCTTCGGAACAGTACGTGTTACTCGGTTATAGCCAGGGCGCAATGGTCATGCACCGTGTGCTTCAAGCTGCTCTTCACGATCCCGACCGGATCGTCGCTTCCGTTCTCATCGCGGATGGGGATCGCGTTCGCGGGACCAGGATGACGTTGTACGGCAGCGCCAAGTTGACTGGCCAGGGCATCGCAAACTCCCCGATCGGAGCGGCCATCGGACAGCGAGTCGGCGAGATCCTGGCGACCCATATCCCCCAAACCGTCACGGTGTGCAACGACCGTGACGTCATCTGCGACTTCCGTGGAGACCTGAGCAGTGCGGCCAGGCAAGTCCACGGCAGCTACACGGGGTCGGTCGAGGTCCGCACCGCAGCAAGGGTCGCAGGGAGCAAGGTCCGTCGTGTCGCGGCCCCCAGGTTCGGACACGTGAACGCCACGGTTGACGTCCCGATTGCCTACCAGCTCCAGGCTGACGGCGTGAGGCCCGAGAACATGCGCTACCGGCTGGTTGACTCGTCACCGGCACCGGCGTGGTTGACCCTGTCCAGTTCGGGGCTGGTCACGGGCACACCACCTCGGGCCGGGACCAGCTTCATCGACATCGAGGTCGCGGGCGAGGACGGTCGGTTTATCCCCGGCGAGCTGCGGATCCTGGTCTCCAGCCCAAGCCCACCTCCGCCGCCACCACCGCCCCCGCCTCCGCCGGGACTGCCGACCGGGCCGGAGCTGGCATCACTAAGCCCCAGTGGTTGGGCATCGTCGTACTACGCACGGTGGCCGTCCTTGTCGGGCGACGGGGCGAAGGTTTCCTGGATCTCGTCCTCGCCGGAGCTGGGCCAAACGCCTGGAACCACCGGTTGCTTCGTGACCGACATGACGACCCGCAACGTCACGCTGGCATCCCTCGCTGCGAACGGACAGCCGTTGCCCCACGGTGTCGAGAACAGTGGCTGCCCATTATCGGTCGACGGCCGCCGCGTCATCTTCGGTGCTTCTGGTGAGGACGCTCCAGACGGAAGGACCGCACCAGGCGAGCAGCTGTATGTGCGGAGTCTGGACACTGGCGAGGTCGAGCTGGTGACTTCCAGCTCGGCTGGGACACCTGCCGACCGGGGGACATACCTGGATCACAACGTTCGACTCTCACACGACGGGCGTTATGCGTCCTTCAAGTCGCAGTCGACGAATCTGGTGTCGGGGGGCGTCGCGCGGTCGGGTCTGTACGTGAAGGACGTCTCCACAGGCGAGATCACCCTCTTCGAGAACCCTTCCCTTCCGTATGGCGGCTGGTACTCGATGTCCGCCTCAGGCTCAGTCGTGGCTTCCATGTCGTCCGACTTCCGCAACAACGGCCCGGCGAAAATAGCCGTATGGGACAACGGAACTCGTCGCGACATTAGCGCGGTCATCACCGATCAGGACTGGGCTCTGCAGAACGCCGACGTTTCAGGTGATGGCCGCTACCTCTTGGCCGGCGTTCGTGTCCTGGCCGGCGACGGTTCCGACACGACCTACACGAGCAAGCTCATCCGCATCGACCTCCTGACCAGCGAGGCCGTAGAGCTCTCATCGGAATCCAGTGACTGGGCGCCGGCCTGGGTGACCTCGTCCTGGGACGGGTCGGTAGTCGCCTACATAACAGGCCGAGCAGCCTCCCCCGGAGGTGCGGAGCGTGAGGCCGTCGTCATGTGGCGCGTCGCTGATGGCGTCACGACGCTCTCAACCAACGGCTCCTCCCTCTGGGCCATGACCTTCGACCCCGCCATCGCGGCAAATGGGTCCTCGGTCGGTGTATCAACACTCCAGCCCGGAGTTGGCGGTCGGGTCGACACGAACTTCGACATCGACGTTGCCTGGATCCCCGTGCCCGCCACAATTGATGATTAGTGACCTCGGCCTCCAGGACGAGATCTACCGCGCGATCGTCGAGCTCACCGACACCGGCGTCCAATCCGGATCATGCATGCCCACCTTTCGTGCGCGGGATTCGTGCGCACAGCGCCTCGAGCCAAGAGTGCTTCATGGTGTACCTCCTCGAGTTGTCCTTGACTCCTGTTCAGGAGTGCATCGGGGCACTAAAGGAGGCATGTCGGGATTGTTCAGAGGTCCTTCTGGCAGCTAGGGTCCCTACCCAAACACAAGCAAACATGAGCATCAGGACACTACGCATGGACGAGCGCGGGGCCTGACTGCCCAAGTACCACCGGATCGCGGACGACCTTCGCGACCAGATCCGCGAGGGTGCCCTCCGCGCCGGCGACAGGCTGCCAGCAGAGACCGCCATCGCCGCCACACACGGGACGAGCGCCCCCACCGTGCGGCACGCCATGAGCGTTCTCCGCGCCGAAGGGCTGATCCACTCGCGCCACGGCATTGGCACCTTCGTTCGGGACAGCCAGCGGCTGCGGCGCTGGGCACGGAACCGTTACCGCGAATCCGGCGGCCGAGTCGACTGGCTCGACGCGACCGTCTGGCTAGAGCTGACATTCGCCGGCACCGCCCCGCTACCAGAGCACATCGCCTCGTGCTTCACCGTCGAACCGGGCATTCCGGCCGTGACCCGGACGTCTCACCTGTACGACGAGACGAACAACCTCGTCGAGATCGGCACCAGCTACCTGCCCTCAAGTTTCGCCTCCGGCACCATCCTCGAAAGGCCGGAAACCCCTCCCAAGGCTCTGTTCCTGATCGTCGAGGAACTCACCGGACGGACCTACACCGCAGCAGTCGACGAGGTCACCGCGCGACGCGCCACTGACGCCGAGGCCGAGGCCGAGGAATTCGACATCCCTCTCCACTCCCACGTCCTGCATCTGGTCCACACAGCCAGCGACGAACACGGCGACGTCCTCGAAGTATCCGAGTTGATCTGGCCGGCCGACCTTGTCACGTTGGTCGACCACTACGCCATCGCTGCCGCTCGGACCGAAGGCGTCGGCTCCGAGAGGTGACCCAGCGGCGAGCTGACGACATGCCCGCCCGATCAGTGGCCTATGTGGTCGATGCGCACGTCACACCTCGCTACCCACGCTCCCGAGTCGACCATCCCGCTCGACGAACGGTGGGGCTGTGCGCTGAAGACCTCGCACCGCCAGGTGGCGTCGCGTTGCCGACTCATCGACCGCCTTGACTAGGCGCGTCGTTGGTCCCACGGAGACGCCAGCGGCTGCCACAGCCAGAGACGATGTGGCGCCGACCTCAGCTGCCCGACTTCGGCTGCAGCGGATCGCTCACGGGCAGAACCGCTCGACCGCTGATGGTGACCCATTCCCGACCGTTGCCGGAGCACGACGACGAGCCAGGAGTAGCGATGACCATCAACCAGAAGATCGAGGCCAGACACATGTCTGTCAGGGACGTTTGCGAGGAGCTCGGCGTGGCCCGCTCGACGTTCTACGACTGGCGTGCAGCCCGGAAGGCTCCGCCGTGCCTGAAGCTCCCCAACGGAGACCTCCGGATCCGAAGGGCCGACTTCGAGCGATGGCTCGAGTCGCTCGAGCAGTCAGCCTGAGCATGCCGACCGGCTCGGTCTCCTATGACGTTCGTGTCTGGTCCCCGCGGAAGTACAAGGGCTCGCGGGGGACAACCCACAACGTTCGGTGGCGGGTAGGCCACAAGTCGCAGAGGCGGACCTTCGCCACGGCCAAGGCAGCCGAGACCTTTCGCGCCGAACTGCTTTCAGCCCACAGGAACGGTGAGCAGTTCGACATCCAGTCTGGCCTGCCTCGTTCGATGCAGGCCGCCCTCCGTGAGATCAGCTGGCTGGAGCACGCTTGCGAGTTCGTTGACTCCAAGTGGAGGCAGTCGTCCGCGCGTCATGAAAAGGAATAGCCGAGGCGCTGACCACCGTCTCGATGGCCCTGTGGGACACGCCCCTAAGGAGCCACGATCCTGACCTTCTGCGTCGAGCGCTCTATGGGTGGATCTTCAACTCCTCGCAGCGAGGCGGCTCCCTCGAGGATGCCGCGCGGCCTGACGAGTCCGCGAGTGCAATTGCCTGGATGTTGAGGCACTCCCGTCCGCTTAGCGATCTGGAGGACCCGACAGTCCTGCGGCTGGCGCTACGGGCCTGCGCGACAAAGCTCGACGGGACCTCGGCCGCATCCTCGACCGGGGCACGTAAGCGCTCGGCCTTGTACAGCGCGCTCGCGTACGCCGTCGAACTGGGGGGCTCCCGAACAATCCGATTGACAAGGTCGCCCGGCGCAGGGAGCCGCACGCCGAGGTGGTCGATCGTCGCGTTGTGGTGAATCCAACCCAAGCCAGGCAACTTCTCTCCTCAGTCCGACGCAGGAACCCATCGCTGGAAGCGTTCTTCGGGTGTCTGTACTACGCCGGGCTCCGTCCGGCCGAAGTTCGGCACATGCGCCGTTCGAATCTGCACCTGCCTGCAAGCGGGTGGGGGGAGCTCACGCTCGAGGGTTCGACCCAGTCGTCGGCATCGGCATGGACCGACACGGGCGCCGGCGATGAGGACCGCTCGCTCAAGCATCGTCCGCGCAAGGAGGCACGCCAGGTTCCGGCACACCCAGAGCTCGTCGCGATCCTGCAACGCCACCTCGCGAGCTTCGAGTGCAGTCCCGACGGGCGCCTCTTCGTGAGCAGAACCGGCATCATGGGCAGACCACTGCCTCGCCCCTTCTCCAAGCCGTTACCGATGGGCACCGTCTACCGAGCGTGGAACCAGGCGCGCAGCGAAGTTCTCACGCCGCACGAACTCGCCTTCCCTCTGGCCAAGCGCCCTTACGACCTACGCCACGCGTGCGTCTCTACCTGGCTCAACGCGGGCGTGCCTGCCACCCAGGTGGCCGCGTGGGCCGGACATAGCGTCAATGTCCTGCTCAGGGTCTACGCGAAGTGCGTCGTTGGACAGGACGAGCTAGCGCGCCGACGCATCGACAGCGCCCTGCGCGGCAGCTCCGACTGACGATGTCGGCGGCCAAACTTTTCCACGTATTTGCCACAGACACCCGCAGACGGCCCGGCCGGCCCGACGACGACCGGACACGAGCAGAAGGGCCCCGGACCGGCGTTTGCGCTGGTCAGAGGCCCTTCTGAGCACAGAGTGGCAGGTGAAGGATTCGAACCTTCGTAGCTTTCGCGACGGATTTACAGTCCGCCGTCTGCATGCCGCTGACCTGCGCGAACGTGGCTCCCTCATGAACTTCTCCACGAATTCCGCACAGATACTCGCTGTCAGTCGGCGCGTGCCGAGGACGCCCGCACACCGACGTGAGGCTGCCGACGGTCCGGCAACCTATGACCGGCGAGGCGGAGACGCAGTCGTGGCGTTGGGTGCCGGGTGGCGTCCCTTCGAGTGGTGTAGCTCGGTCACCACGAGGTCTTTGCTGGTGCTGAGTATGCCGTGAGTTGTTCTGGTGTGGCTACCTTCTGGACAGCAGCAGTGGTTGTGAGGGCGGTGATCGAGCCCTCAGGCAGGAAGCGGCGCTCGGTCACGGCACATTCGTCGTGGGTCTCGACCAGGACGGACCCGGCGAGCCGGAGCAGTGCCTCGGGTTGGGCAAGACGCCGACGACGCCGGTGCGGCGCTCGATCTCCTTGTTGACCCGATCGAGCGGGTTGGTCGACCAGACCTTGCGCCAGTGCGGTTGCGGGAACGTGGTAAACGCGAGGATGTCCTGGGTCGCGTCGGCGCAGCATTGCCTCGACCCGGGGCAGCTGCCGGCCGAGCATGCCGGCGATCACATCGAGCTGCTCGTGGACATGCTGGCTGTCGGGTTGGGCGAAGATCGTGCGGATCGCGGCCGCGACCATCTCGGCGTTGCCCTTGGGCACCTTGGCCAGCACGTTGCGCAGGAAGTGGACAGGCAGCGTTGCCACCCGGCTCCGGTGAACACCGCGATGATGGACTGCTTGAGTCCTTCGTGGGCGTCGGAGATGACCAGCTGCACCCCCGCCCAGGCCGCGCGCCTTGAGCGAGCGCAGGAACCCGGTCCAGAACGCGCCGTCCTCGCTGTCCCCGACGTCGAACCCGAGGACCTCGAGGTGCCCGTCGGTGGCCACCACGACCGCCATGCCGAGAACTGGACACGACCCGCCGGTCCACCCAGGCCTTGCAGTAGGTCGTTTCGAGGAGCACGTACGGGTAGGCGGTGTCCTTAAGGGTGCGGTTGCGGAACGAGCCGACCTCCTGGTCCAGGTCGGCGCAGATCCGCGACACCTCACTCTTGGAGATCCGGTGTCCGCGCCCAGCGCCTTGACCGGGTCGTCGACCCTGCGGATGGAGACCCCTGCAGATAGGCCTCCATGACCACCGCGAACAGGGCCTGGTCGACCCGGCGCCGGTGCTCAAGCAGCGCCGGGAAGAACGAGCCCGTGCGCAGCGTGGGGATCCGCAGCTCCAGATCACCGGCTCCCGTGGTCAGGACGCGGGCGCGGTGCCGTTGAGCTGCGCGGTCCGCTCCTCGGTGCGTTCGTACGGAGCGGCGCCGATCACAGAGGTCAACTCGGCCTCGATCAGCGCCTGGCACACCGTTTCCGCCGCCTAGCGGACCCGGTCGGTCCCATCGGCCTCCTGCAATGCGGACAGCACCTCCAACAGGGCAGACCGGTCCAGGGCCATCGCGTGATCTCCTTTCACGTGGACTTGGCGGTTACACCCATAGACTCACGCGATGGCCCCCGCACGCGTACGGGGGCGCGCCGTCGACGATCAACAGCCCGGAGTTACACCACCCGGCGGGACGTCACCCGTCGGACCCGCATCGCTGGCCCATTCTTGACCCGACGCGTTGTGCCACCTAACCTGATCGTGCAGTATCGAGACAACGATCTGGCCTCTGCCCAGATCATCGTTACTCCAAAGGACTGACGGACGGTCTCATCCCGCGACTTAGCGGGGTGGGGCCGTTTTGTGTTTTTTGGCAAACGCAAGGTCTCATCGCGGACGCTGACTGGCGCACCGCGGTGAGACCTTGCTTGTCTTGAAGGACGGAAGAATGATCAGGAACCGAGAGCGCCTCACCCACGGGGGCCCAGACGATCCACGAGTCCGCCTGCCTCAGGGCGAGACTGCTGGACCCACGCTCGCGGCAGCCGTGACGCTCGGCTGGTCGCTGATCTCCGCGGTCGCTGTGCTTGCAACACCAGGTGCGCAAGGCGCTTGGTGCCTAGTCCTGACTGCGGGCCAAGTGCTGGCCATGCAGGGCGCCAGCCGTGACCGCCGATGGGGCTGGCTGCTCGGGCTCGGGCTCCAAGCTCCCTGGGGAGCATACGCGCTCGCCACCGACCAGTTTGCGTTCTTGGCGACGTGCGTCTTGTGTGCGGTGGCGCAGGTTGGTGCACTACGTCGGCTCGCGCGTGGCCGACGAACCGTCCGGAGGCCAGATGATCTCGACGAGACTTGGTCGACACCGAGCATGCCACGGGATGCTTTGAGCACCCCCACCAACGAAAGGGCGAGAGAACCAGATGAACAAGCGATTTGAAGAGTTAACGCCGACGTCGCCTGACGAACCGACGATCGAGTCCTACACGTGGCCAGGGGGCACGGCGCGAGGCTCTCGGCCCCTGTTCGGTGAGTCGGCGAAAGAGTACGACAACGTCCGCCCTGGGTACGACCAGGCCCTCGTCGCAGAAGTGCTCCTCTATGCCCAGCGACCGGACTCGGCGGTCGAGATAGGCGCTGGAACAGGCAAGGCGACAGCCGCCTTCATCGCGGCCGGGATCAGTGTGGCCTGCGTTGAGCCCGACCCTGCAATGGCCGATCGGCTCGCCAGCAAGTTCACGGCAGAACACGTGGTCGTCCATCGCCATGCCTTTGAGGATTGGTGGCCCTCACAGTCGCAGGCGCTCATCTACTGTGCACAGGCTTGGCACTGGCTCGATCCCGAGGCCAGATGCCACAGGGCTGCAGACGTCTTGGCGCCTGGTGGTGCTTTGGCCCTGTTCGGACACCGGTACCTTCTAGCTGACCCCGAGATGGAGGCCAAGATTGACGCCGTCTACAGGGATGTCGCCCCTCAACTGCTTGGGGACCCTGAGCTGCGTGGCGTGCCGGCCGATAGGTACTGGTATACGGATGAGTTGCGTGAGTCCTCCCTATACACAGATATCCAGACGGCCGACTTCCGCAGGGTGATCCGTTTCGACGTCGAGACATACCTGCGTCTCGTTGCGACGTTCTCCTCACACCGACAGCTCGATCCGATGGTGCTGACGGTGCTCCTTGAAGGAATCGGGCGGGCAGTGGACGGTGGCCACGTAGATGTCGACCTAGCCACGGTGCTCGCTCTCGGACGGACTCCGCGATCCTGATAGGCGAGCATCCCGCGTTGGCCGAGGACCGTCGCGCCTGAGCCTGAACGAGGGGCGGTCCGCAACTGGCTCGAGCGAGACTGCTTAAACCGCTTGACGAACGAGCGCGCCACACCTACCGTTTTAAGTGCAAGACGAGACGCCGAGTCGACCATCAGGGCCGACTCATCGCCGGCCCCGACCGGGCAGACGCAAGGTCTCATCACGCAGGGCCAAGTTTTGGCGGCCGCGCGTGGTGGGGCCTTTTTTGTTTACCCGGAAGAGGTCGGCAGGCGCTCGACGCTTCGCCTAGGAGGACCGATGAAGACGGTGCCCGCTCATCTGCGAGCTGACAACTCGCAGCCGCACACGACATCGCCAGTGGCCCTCGAACCGTTGCGCGACATCATTTGGAACGTCACGGCTATCTGCGGGTGGAACTGTGCCACCTGCTGCGTGGCGGCGACGCACGTGAAGCAAAAGAACGGCGCGGTTCTGATCAGCTCTCCCGAACTCGACCGCTACGAGGTGATCCAGGACGACGGCGAGGGCGGCAACCCATTCGATCGTGCGCTGCGATACCGTCAGCGCCGCGGCATGGAACTCACCCTCGCCGAGAAGCTAGTGATCCTCGATCACCTGGCCGGGCACAACGTGCGGTTGGATGTCTCCGGGGGCGACGTGCTCTCTCCGCGCGAGAACTACGTATTGCTACAAGAGGCGGCGCGTCGCTTTGGAAAGAATGCGATAACCCTCACAGCGACGGGCGCTGGCCTCGCTCACTACGACATCCCCGCACTGGCAGAGATGATCAGTGAACTAAATTTCACGTTCGACGGGGAGCCGGACGAGACTGACCCGTTGCGGCCCTCGACTTACGCCCGAACGAACCTCCAGCGCGCGCGCAAGTTCGCCGCCGCGGGTGTGGCAACGCGAGCTGAGTGTCCGCTAAGCGCACAGAATCTTGAGCCCGAGGCGCTCGCCCGCCTCTACACACAACTACACGAGGCTCGTGTCGACAAACTGCTCCTCATGAGACTTTTTCCTGTGGGCCGCGGCGCCATGGTACCGGACGCAATCCCGACGAACGACCAGTATCGGCGTGCGATTGCCACCCTGCGTGCCCTCGAGGAGCGTTACGAGTTTCCCAAGGTCAAACTGCAGTGCGCGCTGCGGCTGATGGAGGGCCCTACTGCCGTGAACCCATGCGACGCGGTCACGGAAAGCTTCGGGCTCACCTGGGACGGGATCCTGCTCGGCAGCCCATGGGCGATCAACAAGTCCGGCAAGCCCGCAGACCCCGCTTGGGTGCTTGGCAACCTACGCACGACGAGTCTCACCGAGATCTTGTCTAGTGAGAAGGTGCAGAGCATGCAGGCTCGGGCTGCCGAGAACCACGGACACTGCAAGATCTTCAGCTGGCTCAACGGAGAGAGTGTCCACTCCGAGGACCGCATTTTCGAGCGCGCTGATCCGATGTACACCGACGTCGTGGACGCCGCGGGGGGAGCCGCATGACGCCGACCCTGGTAGAGATTCCGAGACGTAGGCTCGGGCCGGCAACCGTGCCCCGATTGTTCCTCGGCGACCACGGATATCTGGCCAAACTGGACTCAACGCTGACCGTCGACCAGGTGGCGGAAAGCATGCGCTCGATGCTCGCCACAGCCTCGGTGGGACTCTCGGCGGGCGAGACGCGTGTCATTGATACGGCCGTTAACGTCCTTGCTGGTCGCGAAGACCGGAGCCTCATGATCCACTCGGACCTCCACGCTCTCCTCCGCGGCGAACGGATCCGCTACCGCCATCTCGCCGCGACGACCACCGAGCGGCTCTCAGCACACGGCCTGGACCTCACTCGCGACCCCGTCCTCGGCTTCCTGTACGACATTGGCGGCCGGGGATCCACCATCTCGCTCCGGCACCACGCAGGCCTTGAGCTTGACGCCGATGCACTCCAGGGGTCGCAGAGCGAAATCAGGCGCGCGAAACCATGCCTCGTCTCGGTGGGTGGCGACTGGCTGGACCTACTTCTGTTGATGGGCCGTGGCGACCTTGCCGCCGCGGGCCTGACCCAGTTGGCCCACACCGCGCGGTCGATCGGCGCCGCCGTGCTTGCGACGACTTACGTCGGTGCCGTAATCGCACCAACGGCCATCGCGCCGATCATCGACTTGGTCGATGGCCTTCTGGTCCCGTTGAACCGCTCTGGGTTCGGCATGCTGCCGAATGCCGCGGAACACCTGTCCTGGCTCGCTGGAGTGGACAAGCCCGTCCTCGGCATGCACGTACTCGCAGGAGAGTCCACGCCGGCGAGCGCGCTGATGTGGCTCGACCTGCCAATGGTTGCGGCTCTCGTGATTGGCGCGTCCTCCGCCTCGCACCAACTAGCGCTCGTCGCTGAGGCGAACCGATACTTCGGCGGAGCGGTCCGGTGAACGGCTCTCGCGGCCGTTGGGGCATGCCAGCGATCGTGCCGGCGACGGCGAACGTGTGTGCGGTTGAGTTGGCAACGCTCAGCGTCTCCCTACGACTAGGGCTTGGCATAGCAACAATCGGCGTCCTGTTCGCAAGCTTCCATGCGGGCTATCTGCTGGCGGACCCGTTGCGGCGCCACGTGAGGTTGAGGGGGAGTGCGCTCGCGATGAGCACCATGCTGGCGGCGCTATGCCTGTGTGTCCTAGGGCCCGCTTGGTCAGTGCCGCTCACTGCGATCACGTTGCTCGTGTTCAACAGCGTCGCGCAGGCTGTCCGACGCTCAGTCAAGGCTGTACAAAACGTGCCCACCCGCATGAAGAACACGGGCAAAGCGCTCGGCATGATTCTAGGCGGCGCGGTGGGCGCCACGCATCTGGGGCCCGTCGCCCTGGCGGTCTTCGCGGTCTACTTCGTCTGGCAGGCGGTGCCAACGATTCCGCCTGGCCCTCGCATCGAGCGCGGCCGCCTCGGCCTGCGTGACCGAACGCTGCTGTGGGGCGAGTTCGTCCACCATGCCCACTACTTTGCGTACTGCTACAGCTTCTGGTACCTAGCACCAGCACTGATCTCTCCCTGGACTGGCCTCTGGTTTGTGGTGGGTTGGGTCGCCTACTTCGCGCTCGAGCGCATCTGGCGAGAAGGTCGTCGCGCGTTCGCACCAAAGGTCATCGCAGTCGGCCATGTCACGGTTGCCGCAGCCCTCCTTATGATGCCTCACATGAACGCATCCGGCGTGCTGGCCGCGTGGTTCGTCACAGGTATCGGTGGCGGGACCGCCTACATGCTGGGCAGTGCCGCAGGCCAGGGTCCCCGAGAGAGGTTCGAGGACTGCGGGCACGTCGCCGGAGCCGCCATCAGCGTGTTCGTTGCCGTGTCGGCTGCCGACAACCGCAGCGCCGCCCAGCTGACTGTCATCGCAGCCGCGATTCTATCAGTCACGACTGCCATCATCTTCTCGTCGGTCTCGCGCCTAGCGCCAGACCGGACAACTCAAAGGATCGGTGAAACCAATGCGCGTCGTTGAGGTCGAGGCGAAGTCCATCCTGGTGCCCAGCAAGTTGCCGGACGCGGACTACGTGATCAACCCCTACACAGGGTGTGCGTTCGGATGCGCCTATTGCTACGCGAGCTTTATGGGCCGTTATGTTAGCGAGGAGATCTCCTCGTGGGGTGACTACGTGTACGTCAAGACGAACGCGGTCGATCTTGCCCGCAGCGACGTCGGATCGATCGGTATCGGCAAAAGGAACTCAACCATCCTGCTCTCGTCGGTTACCGACCCCTACCAAGGCGTCGAATCTAAGTACAGGTTGACGCGCGGAATCCTGGAAGTTCTGGTCGAGGCACAGTGGCCCGGCCGAGTCGGGATCCTGACCAAGTCGCCGCTCGTGACCCGTGACATCGATATCTTGAGTCAGCTCCCCCGACCGGAGGTGGGACTCACAGTTACCACCACCGATGACACCATCAGCAAGTGGCTCGAGGTCCGCGCTCCGAAGGCATCCGCGCGGCTACGAGCACTCCGGGAACTGAAGGATGCCGGTCTCCCCGTCTACGCGTTCGTCGGGCCGCTCCTGCCGCACTTCCGTTCCAGGCCTGACCTGCTAGACCGGCTGTTCGCGGGTCTCAGCGAAGCGGGAGTAGAAGATCTTTACATCGAGCACATCAACCTCAAGGCCTATATTCGGTCGCGGCTCGAACCCAGACTCACGTCCGAGCCTCAGGCCGTGCGCGATGCCTACGAGGACGCCCGGCGCGACGACCACCGCGCCGCGCTCGACCTGCTCGTATCGGAACTTCGCCAGAAGTATGGACTTCGCCTGCGCCTCGACGAAGTGCTGTACCACGAGACCGGGGTCGCCGCAGCCGCCGTAAAGTCGGCTCCCGCCTCGCTCAAGTCTGATGGCGCGGTCGCACCGCTGCCGGACAGCCGTCAACCGTGATGACGCGCCCGAAGGGATGCGCTGACCTGCTCGGCATCCGGCCACCCCGGGACCAAGTGGCCGAAGATGGCCCGCGTGGCGAGACCGGAGTCGAGCAGCTCCTGCTCGACGCGATGTCGATGCGATTCCGCCCACGAGGCCTCCGTGGGCAACCGAGAATAGCGGCCCAGACGCACGAGGTCGTCGAGCCAGTCGCGTGCATCCTGACTCAGACTCGAGGCCTTCGCGCGGAGCGCGTCGGCCAAGCCAACAAGGTGCTGGACCGCTACCCCGGCCGGAACGGATGCGCGCATAGCCTGGTCGAACCTCCGCCGGTAGCGGTCAACGGCGTGCCTGTCGCTCGTCATGAAGCCCTCGATGGGTCGCTCGCCAACGGGAGCCTCTTTGTACCGTACGAGGACCTTCCGGTCCGCCAAGTATCCTCGAGTGCGGGTCAGCAGAGCCTGCGGGCCAATGAACAACTCAACGCCGGACTCCAAGTCGCGGCGGACAATATCCAGACCATGCTCATACAGTTCGTCCAGGTCCGTCACCCGGGTGTAGCGGACGCCCTGATCCATTTGCGCGACCAGAGGTGGCCAGAATTTGGCGGCGCCAGAGACCTTCGGCGAGGCGCTGATAGATCGAATGTGGAACTTGGCGATCCTGATCGCCTCGATCGCAAGCTGCGCAAGGGCCTCGGCGTTGTGCGCCGGACGCGATTCCTCGTGACTCGGAACCCTACCCGTCCACAATTCGACGGCCGGTATGGCCGCCTGCCGGAGAAGTTCGCTGCGGGTGTCAACCTGCGCGATTCCAGTTTTTGGAAGCCTGCTGACATGTGTCAATGTGGAAGACACACTCCAGGTCTCTTCGGCGGCCAAGCTCAGCCACGCCGTCGCAGGATCCGCCGCATACCACGCATTCCTCTGGCGCAGGCGATAACCCACGATCAGCCCAATGAGACGCAGTTCCTTGGTTATCGCAAACCCCGACGCCTCACTCAGTCCCGTCTCCGCTAAGAGCACGACATGTGCCATGGGTCCTTTCGTCAAGAGTCGGACATAGACCTTGACGGAATCCTCCGAAAACCCAAGCCGCGTCATGAACAACAACAGCCGACTGATCTCGACTCCCCACTGACGGCTTCCAGGCTTTGTTGGCACTCAACCTCCAAGGGACGGTACCTGGCAATGGAAATCCACGAACTCGAAGACTTCATCAACGAGGCGATTGCGAACGGCTGGCCCTCGAACACGGTACCCCGCACGGACGCCGACTTTCCAAAGTTTCACGGAGGAAACTACCTCCGCGGCCCCTGGCGCTGCCTGGATGTCTGGTCAGGCGCGACCACCGACGCCGGCATGCTCGTCGTCTTCCTGGAGGAATCCCCGGTCTGGACCTGCGTCTACCGCGGGGGGCTACTCGTCGGCAGCCCCTATCTGAAACAGACAACAGTGCCCGACAACGAGCTGTTCGACTTCCTTATCACAGCCCTGAGTAGCCCAAACTCAGATGCATTCAAGCTCCGCGGCCCCTCCCGGCTAGACAGTAGGGACGGGAGATGGACTTACCGCATGGCCCTGCAGGGAGACGTGCAGTCCTTCGTAGCAACTGAGCAGATCCTCGAACGGGGCAAGCTCGCCTACGAACGCATCTTGGCCGGGGGCCTAGTCGGTGACGGCGCTGCCTACGGCCCCAAGTCGTTCGACGTCCTGAGATGAAGAGAGCACGGATCGTCGGCTTGACAGGGCCTTCAGCAGCGGGAAAGTCCACGCTGGCTCGCCAGGCCATGACTGTCCACGGAAGCGCGGTCGTTGTGCAACAGGACTGGTACTTTAGGAACTCTTCCGAATGCCCAATCGACGCTAACTTCTGCGAACTTAGGTGGATGCACGTCGACGACTTCATCCGTGACGTCACTGACCTGGCGCATGGTACGCCCATTAATGCGCCGTTTATTGACTTCTCAACGTTCGAACGCCAAGGCACCGTGCGCATCGATCCGGCTCCCTTGGTGATTGTCGAGGGCATGACGATTCTGCGCGTCCCGCAAGTCGATATACAGTTCGCGCGCCGCTTCTACCTAGACATAGAAATGGCGCAGATAGCCTCACGCAAAAGGACTCGAGATATCTTCGAAAGGAGCAAGTCCCGCGAAATCGTGGAGTCCCAGTTACGCTGGATCGCGGAGGAGTACGCACGAGACGAAACGCTTAGGTCCCGCCTCGATGTCACAGTGCTCCACGCGGACGAGCCTACCGACGAACTGGTAACCGCACTGCTGGCGTAGACGTCGCCACCCATCGCACACGACGAGACCAGGTTGCCACGGGCTCACCCACCGGGACAATATAGGGGCCAGTCTCACGACACGGGAATGCACGGGCTGGAAGGCCTCTCGGGGCACTCCTGACTCGAACCACGAGGCTGCTCGAAGGGGAACTCGGCAGTGATGGAGCCGTCATGGTCACCGGGGGTCACGGGATCGGCCGTGCGGCGACGATTCACCGGGCGGCCCATGCCTGGGTCGCAAGGTCGACGAGGAGGCTGGCACTTGCCGAGATCCATGCTGGGCTGGATGGGTCCGGCTTGGCCGAGGCCCAGCACAGGTCGACGCTGCACTCATCGAGCCGGCCCCGGGCTCGACGCATTCATGTGGGCTCGCCCTATCCGGCGGCGAGCCCCGGACCAGGGTCCCAGGGCTCGTCCTCAGGTCGAGACCACGCTCAGGATTCGATGAACTCCAACAGGTCCTTGTTGATGATGTCGGCGTTAACAGTGCACATGCCATGCGAGAAGCCCGGGTACACCTTGAGGGTCCCGTGCTGCAGGAGCTTGATCGACAACTCGGCCGAGTCAGCGATCGGCACGACCTGGTCGTCGTCGCCGTGCAGCACCAGAGTCGGGACGGTGATGTGCTTCAGGTCCTCGGTGAAGTCGGTCTCCGAGAACGCCTCGATCCCCTCGTAGTGCGCCTTGGCCCCGCCCATCATGCCCTGTCGCCACCAGTTCCAGATGACGCCCTGCGAGACGATGGCCCCGGGCCTGTTGAAACCATAGAAGGGCCCCGAGGCGACGTCGAGGTAAAACTGGGAGCGGTTGGTCGCCGTGCCTTCACGGAACCCGTCGAACACCTCGATCGGCAGCCCGCCCGGGTTGGCGTCGGTCTTCAGCATGAGTGGCGGGACCGCGCCGATGAGAACTGCCTTGCCCACGCGTCCGCTGCCGTGACGGGCGACGTACCGCGCGACCTCGCCGCCCCCGGTGGAGTGCCCAATGTGCACGGCGTCGCGCAGGTCGAGGTGCTGGACCACCGCGGCGACGTCGGCGGCATACGTATCCATGTCATGCCCGCCTGAGGTCTGGGTCGACCGGCCATGGCCGCGACGGTCGTGTGCCACCACCCGGTAGCCGCGCTGGACGAAGAACATCAGCTGCGCGTCCCAGTCGTCCGAGCTGAGCGGCCACCCGTGGTGGAACATGATCGGCGGCCCGCTGCCCCAGTCCTTGTAGAAGATCTGGGCGCCGTCGTTCGTTGTGACCATGGGCATTGGTCTGTCCTCCTTGATTTGCAGTACGGACCGGCTATGAGGCCCGCAGGCCTCTTGGGCACCGTCGCGCGGCGTGTCCACGAGCGCTCGTCGTCACACTTCTGTCCGAGCCTGGGAAATCAGCATCCCAGAACTTCGTGGCTGGAACAGGGCTGTTGATATCGAATCCCGCCAGGACTGACTTTGCCGTCCGGATTCCCGGATGGTGCGTCCTCTATATGCATAGGGACACGCATGTCTCGGACGCCGAGACTGTCGCAGTTAGCGGAGCGACCGGAACGCGGTCCGGATTTCTTGTGCGAACAGCTCGGGTTCCTCCCACGCGGCGAAATGGCCGCCCTTGTCGGGCTTGTTGTAGTACATGAGGGTCGGGTAGGTGTTCTGGACCCAGCTCTGCGGGGCCTGGAAGATCTCGCCAGGGAAGGCACTGAAGGCTACAGGGACCGTGACGGGCGGGGGGACCTGGCCGCCGCCAGCGGCTCGTGCGTTCTCCCAGAACGAGCGGGCGGCCGAGTCGCCGGTGCCGGTCAGCCAGTAAAGGGTCACGTTGTCGAGGATGTGGGTGCGAGTCAGGTTGCCCGTCGGGGGCCCGCCGAGGAATGCCTGGGAGATCTTCGTGTAGCTGTCAGTGTCGTGATCGAGCATCCAGGCCGCCAGTGCGACGGGTGAGTCCAGGAGCGCATAACTGATCGTCTGCGGTCGCGTGGCCTGCTCGATCAGGTAGCCGTTGCCGGTCCTGTTGAACAGGAGAAGGGCGGCGGCCGCGGCGCGCTCCTCGTCAGTATTCATCGGTTGGGGGGCTCCTCCCAATGCAGATACGAGAAGGTTCAGGTGGATGCCGACCAGCCCCGCCGCCCTGATGCGGGCCATCGCGTCGGTGACGCCCGCCCCGACATCGCCGCCCTGGGCGACATACCGGGTGTAACCGAGACGGCCCATCAACTCCGCCCAAGCGCGCGCGACCCGGCCGGCGTTCCAGCCCATTTCAGTCGGCTGGCCGGAGAAGCCGTAGCCCGGAATGGACGGCAGCACCAGGTCGAACGCGTCCGCGGCGCTGCCGCCGTAGGCGGTCGGATTCGTGAGCGGGTCGACGGTCTCCAGCAACTCGATAATCGAGCCTGGCCAGCCATGCGTCATGATCAGCGGCAGCGCCCCGGCGTGCGGTGAGCGCACGTGGATGAAGTGGATGTTGACGCCGTCGATCTCGGTCATGAACTGCGGCAATGCATTCAGCTTCGCCTCGAACACGCGCCAGTTGTAGTTGGTCGTCCAGAAACGGGCCAGCGCCTGGGCGGTCGCAAGTTGCACGCCCTGCGAGCGGTCGGCGACGAGCTCCATGGTGGGCCAGCGAGTCGTGGCGATGCGGCCGCGCAGCGCGACGAGCTGCGTGGTCGGAACGGCGACTTGGAAGGGCTGGATCCCGGTGGGGTCCGTCAATCCCTCGCGGAGACGTCGCGTTCTCGTGGGCTGCGCCGCGGCCGCAGACGTGTCCCCGAGTCCGCCGGTTGCCGCGACGGCGAGGGTCGCGGCAAGCCCGCCGTACAGCACATTCCGTCGCGTGGGGCCGGACGCTGTGATCGACGCCTCCGGAACGCGAGGCGCCTCGATGGCTGCGCGACCGGCCTCCGCGCGAGACCGTCCGTCAGAAGCTGTACTCATGTGCCTCTCCTCTTCGTGAACCGTGGAGCTTCTGTGTGGTCAGAAGCGTGCTCGGTTCACTCGGAACGGCGCGCCAGTGAGCACCCTGGTCTTCTCACGGGCCTGCGGGATGACTCGGTCAGCGCCCGGGGCCGAACAGGGTCACACCTCGGGTGTGAACGGGTCGGTCGCTGACCCCTTGGAGCCCCCGCCCCGGCCCCATCGGCCAGGGAGACGACCAGGGTCGACCCTGGTGTCAGGGACTGTCTGGTAGAGCCACCTTGGTAGGGCCAACAACAGCCCTACAACTGCAAGGAGACCTCTCATGCCGGCGAAACTGTTCCTCGTCCGTGGCGTCATCGCCATTGCGTGGGCCGCGGCCTTCGCGACGATGTTCGACGCACTCACAACCGGCACCGCGGTGTTGCTGGTCATCTACCCGCTCGTGGACGCGGTTGCCTCAGTGGTGGATGCTCGCAACCAGTCCGGCGGCACCCGGCGATGGCTACTCATCAACGCGGCTATCAGCACGGTGACAGCGGCGCTGCTCGGCATTGCCGCTACTGGTGACAAGGGTGACGTCCTCGCAGTGTTCGGCGTCTGGGCCCTACTGTCCGGAATCGCCCAGTTCGTAGTCGCGTGGCGTCGGCGCGCGACGTTCGGCTGGCAGTGGCCGATGCTCGCGGCGGGCTCGGTCTCCACCATCTTTGGTGTCTTGTTTGTTCTGATGTCCGGTGCCTCGAACCCGACGCTGATGCCGCTTGTGGTCTACGCCGGCACCGGTGGGGTCGACTTCATCATCGAGGCGTGGCTGCTCCGGCGGCGCTTCCGCACGGCCAGCATGTCCACGCGGGATTCCGTGGACGCGAGCACGTCACCCCTGACGCCCCAGCAACCGTGAGTGATCATGCTCAACCCCGGCCGGCACGTCAGAGCCGTGTTTGCAGATGCCTTCGCGCCCAGGGAGGTCGGCGCTCTGGCCCGCACGGTGCCGGGCGTGGAGCTCGATCTCGTCGTCAGGCTCCCGGCCGCAACCAGCGAGATGTTTCGCGTCCCGCGAGCAACCATCGACCACGTGAGCCTGGAGACGGCCCGTCAGGCCCGTAACGAGGCACGGACTTCGTCGCTGTCGCCCGCCAAGCGAAGCGCTCCCCGAGCTGGCGACGAACGAACTCGGCATCACGAACGTCGCAGCGATCGATGCCATCGACAACGGCCGGTTGGGCCTTCTTTCGCATGCCTGCCAAGGCTGGTTGACAATCTGGGCAGTGCTTTCGTCACGGGCACTACTTGCCCCTTCATGTCGCGGCCAGGTCGGCCGGACCCGACGGCCAGCACCTTGCTGCTCGTTGGCTCGACTGCCGCCCGCCGCGCTGCTCTTGGGCCCCGTTCGCGAGACAGGCCGCCGCCGACAGTTGAGGCGATCGCCGAGCGTCGGCTGTACTGTCGCGTCGTGGGTGCGGAAGAGCCGCCGTTTACGGGGCGTGACCATGAGTGCAGGTTGCTTGAAGACGCACTGCAGCGCGTTCGGGCTGGTGAGAGTGCGGTTCTCGTCATTCGTGGCGAGGCCGGCATCGGCAAAACCGCGCTGATGACGTACTGCGGAAGCGAAGCGACGGACTACCTCGTGGTTCAGATCGCCGGCATCGAGTCGGAGCTGGAACTGCCCTTCGCCGCTCTGCATCAGCTTTGCCAACCGTTCTTGAACCACCTCACGAAGCTCCCGAAACCCCAGGCGCGTGCACTCAAGGTCGCGTTCGGCTTGACGGCTGAAACCACTGCGGACCATTTTGTCGTCGGCCTCGCTGTGCTGAGCCTGCTCGCCGAGGCGGCTGGCAACCAACCACTCCTGTGTCTGATCGACGACGCACAGTGGCTGGACGAGGCCTCGTCACACGTGCTCGGAATCGTGGGACGGCGCCTGCGGGCGGAATCACTGTTGCTGTTGGTCGCGGTTCGGGAGGAGGGTGCTGAGCGCACCTTTCCGGACCTGCCCAGCCTTACCGTTGGGGGCCTATCGGAGCATCACTCTCGAGTCCTCCTGACCGCAACCGTCGCAGGCCCACTCGATCACCAGGTTCGCGATCGGATCGTCGCAGAGACGCGTGGCAATCCACTGGCCCTCTTGGAGCTTCCCAAGGGAATGACTCCCACCGAGCTCGCGGGGGGGTTCGCGGTCCCAAGTACGGCCAGCGTGCCCGGACACATCGAGGCGCAGTACCGGCGGCGAATCAAGGCCCTGCCGGCTGCGACGCAGCGACTCATGTTGCTGGCGGCTGCTGATCCCACCGGAGACGCAACCCTCCTGTGGCGCGCGGCGCACATACTCGATGTTGGACGGGATTCAGCCCTCCTCGGAGACCAGCTGCTAGACGTAGGCTCCCGTGTCCGATTTCGTCACCCGCTCGCCAGATCGGCCGCCTACGCCGTCGCCTCACCTGAGGATCGTCGAGCTGCCCACCGGGCACTGGCCGCAGCGACAGACTACGAAGTCGACCCGGATCGTCGCGCGTGGCACCTTGCCCTCGCCGCCACCGGACCCGACGAGGAAACGGCAACCGAGTTGGAGCGAACCGCCGGCAGGGCGCAGGCACGCGCGGGTCTGCCTGCGGCAGCCACACTCCTGCAACGCTCAGCGGCCTTGACCGCGAGCCCCGCGCGGCGCGCAGAGCGCGAAATGGCTGCGGCCTACGCGCACGTCCAGGCTGGTTCGTTCGACACAGCACTCGGGCTGCTGGCCCGGGTCGAGGCGGACGCCGCCAACGATGTGCAACGTGCTCGCGCGGAACAATTACGGGGGCAGATCCAGTTCGCGATCAGCCCGGGACGTGAGGCGCCGATCATGCTGCTGCGCGCGGCGCGCCGACTTGAGGCGCTCAACGTCTCGCTCGCCCGGGAGACGTACCTGTATGCGTGGGTCGCCGCCGTGATGGCTGGTCCTCTCGCCGAGTCGGGCGGCGGTCTCGTCGATGTCTCGCGGGCCGCGCGATCCGCGGACCGTGTGGACCCCGTTCGACCCTCCGATCTGTTGCTCGACGGGCTGGCCGCGATGGTCCTGGATGGGCGTGCGCAAGCCCAGGAGGACCTTCGACGTGCA
This sequence comes from Monashia sp. NPDC004114, assembly GCF_053603855.1. NCBI lineage: Bacteria > Bacillati > Actinomycetota > Actinomycetes > Micrococcales > Intrasporangiaceae > Intrasporangium > Monashia sp. NPDC004114. The sequence goes on from NZ_JBSGGK010000001.1 coordinate 283,151, forward strand.
GTGGACGCGTTCGTGAACGGAACGGTGTCTGCGGACGACTGGCTGCAGTGGGGCATTCTCGCTCAGGTCGCGTCGATGGCCTTGTGGGACTTCGACAGCTACGTGCTTCTGAGTCGTCGGCAAACGGAGGTTGCCCGCGAGTCAGGCGCGCTCTCTCCGCTGTCGATTGCTCTGGCTGCGCATGGCGCGGTCCTCACATTGTCTGGCCACCTCGAGACCGCGACCGCGCTCTTGCATGAGTGGGAGGCGGTGAACGAGGTGACCGGAGCGCAGGCGGCCACGTCGCACAGCTTGATTCTCGCGGGATACCGCGGTCGGCCGGCAGATGCCCTCCCGCTCCTGTCGGCGACAATCGTCGATGCGAGTGAGCGCGGAGAGGGGCAGGCCGCCCAGTTGGCCAACTGGGCGATGGCTGTTCTCTGCAACGGCCTTGGGCGTTACGAGGACGCCCTTACCGCGGCCGAGGCTGCCTGTGCAGATATCTACGCGCCCACGGGCGACATGCTTGTTCTCCCTGAGGTGGTCGAGGCGGCCAGAAGGACGGGCAACTGGGGAGCAGCACGGGACGCGATGGACCGTCTGACGGCGATGACTGTGATCGAAGGTGCCGAGTGGGGGAAAGGTCTACAGGCGCGTTGCCGCGCACTCGTCAGCGAGTCTGATGTCGCCGAGCAGTGGTACACCGAAGCGATTCGGCGACTCCGCGACACCCAGCTCGGGCCGGACCTCGGGCGCGCGTACTTGCTCTACGGCGAGTGGCTCCGCCGCGAGAACAGACGCCTCGACGCACGTCATCAGCTGCGTACCGCTCACGAGATGTTCGTGTCCATGGGCGCAGAGGCATTCGCTGAGCGAGCGCGCAGGGAGCTCGTGGCGACTGGTGAGCGGGTTCGGCAGCGAGCTCCGGACCAGCGGAGCGGTCTCAGTGCGCAGGAGGAGCACATCGCCCGCCTGGCTCGCGACGGACGCACCAATTCTGAGATCGGCTCTGAGCTGTTCCTCAGTGCACGAACCGTTGAGTGGCACTTGCGCAAGGTGTTCATCAAGCTCGGCATCAGTTCCCGCCGGGAACTCCAGGAGGCACTGCCGCCGTCGAGTGGCTAGGGCGCGCCCGTGCCAACGTCGACCAGGGTTAGGCCAGGGATCCTCCCTGACGCGAGCCACAGTACTGGGTTGGATGCTGGCCTTGGGGGGTCAGAACAAGGGGACACCATGTCGAGGAACACACGTGACGGGTCTGAGGGCACGATGACCGTTGACGAGCAGAACCCGCAAGCGGGCGCGCTGGATGGCTCTCTGGCCGACATGCTTGACCTGGCGCTCCTGGCCAAGCAGGCGCATTGGAACCTCGTCGGCCCCCGCTTCGGGTCGATGCGTCTGCTGTTCGATGAACTGGCGGGAACGGCGATCGTCAGTGCCGAACGCATTGCCGAACGATCCGTGATGCTCGGCCACTACGCCGACGGGCGCGCCGCGACCGTCGTCGCGATGAGCTCACTGCCACAGCTGGAATCTGGTGCGCTCCACGACGCTGAGGCGATCAAGGCGTTCGGCAACATCCTCGAGGCAGTGATGAACCGTGTCCACATTGCGTTGGAAGCTTTCGAACACGACGTCGTCACCGTTGAGCTGTTCACCCACGTCCTCACAGCGATGGAAAGGTACGCCTGGATGTTGCGCGCTCAAGGCACCGACTGATGCCCTGGGCAGGCCATGACCAGGGTCGTTCCCTGGCGAATCCGCGGTCCCGCTGCCAGCACGATGTATCGCATGACTGGGATGACGACTGGGGCGAGCAAGTCCGACGTAGGCCTGCGAGGACGCACGCGCGAGCAAGGGGCCTTGGACCAGCTCCGAGCCCGGGTCCGGTCCGGTCTGAGCGCAACGGTAGTTCTGCGCGGCGAGGCCGGCATCGGGAAGACCGCGCTGCTGCGCTACATCGCGGACCGGGCTGCCACGGACTTCCGAGTGGCCGAGATTGCCGGGGTGGAATCCGAGATCGAGTTGCCGTACGCGGGCCTCCATCAGCTCTGCCATGGCATGGTCGACCAGCTCGAGTCGTTGCCAGCGCCGCAACAGGCCGCCTTGAGCGTCGCACTCGGCCTGGCTGACGGCCGTGCGCCCGATAGGTTTCTCATCGGCCTCGCCACGCTGAGCCTCTTGGCGCAGGTTGCAGAAACCCGACCCCTCATGTGTGTCGTCGACGACGCACAGTGGCTCGACGACGCATCGGCACAGGTCTTGAGCTTCGTGGCGCGCCGACTCGCGGTCGAGTCCGTGGCGATGGTGTTCGCCACGCGCGACCGGCGTGGTAGGCCCCCGCTTGCCGGTCTGCCCGAGCTACAGATCGGAGGTCTGTCCCAGCGGGACGCGCGCGCCCTACTTGCCGGGGTGGTGCCAGGTCGGCTCGACGAGCGTGTACGGGATCGAATCGTTGCGGAGACGGGAGGCAATCCGCTGGCCCTTTTGGAGCTACCGCGCGGCATGACCTCTGCCGAGCTGGCTGGCGGCTTCGGCCTGCCGAACATCGCCGAGATTCCCGCCCACCTCGAGGATCACTACTCGCGCCGGATGCAGAGGCTGCCGGCACCGACGCAGCAGCTGATGCTACTGGCCGCCGCGGACGCCATTGGCGAACCATTGACGGTGTGGCGCGCCGCGGAGGCTCTGGGCATCACGATGGAGGCTGCCTCTGCGGCGGCACGCGAGGAACTGCTCGAGATCGGGACGCGAGTGCGGTTCCACCACCCCCTCGTCCGATCGGCCGTATATCGGTCCGCGTCTGCCGCCGAGCGACGAGCTGCACACCGTGCGCTCGCCACGGCAACTGAGCGCGATCCGGACGCTGCTCGGTGCGCGTGGCATCGGGCACACGCCGCCGCGGGGCCCGACGAAGCGATCGCGTCCGAGCTTGAGCGGTGCGCCAGCCGTGCTGATGCACGCGGAGGCTCGGCGGCTGCAGCCGCACTGATCGACCGATCGGCGAACCTTACCCCCGACCCCGTAACACGCGTAGAGCGAAGACTGGCTGCGGCCCAGTTCAATCTCGAAGCGGGCGCGTTTGATGCCGCGCTGGGCCTTTTGGCGGAGGCCGAGGCCGAGGTCTCCAACGAATTTGCGCATGCTCGAGTCGAGTTGCTGCGCGGCCTTGTCGCCTCGGCGTCGAACGCCGGCAGCGACGCGCCGCTGCTCCTGCTGGCCGCGGCTCGGCGGCTCGAGCCTCTCGATATCCAGGTCGCGCGCCAGACGCTGCTTGACGCTTGGGGGGCCGCCTTGTTCGCCGGACATCTCGCGAGTCCCGGCGGTGACCTCATGGAAGTGTCCCGCGTCGCGAAGGCAACGCCACTCACACAAGATCCGGTGGGCCCGTTCGACCGGATGCTCGACGGCTTGGCAACGCTTATCACGGACAGTCGTGCCGCAGCGGCGCCGATTCTCCGGCAGGCCGTTGACACCCTACTTGCTGACGACGTCGCCGCCACGGACTGGCTTCACTGGGGTGTGCTCGCATCATCGGCGGCGGTCACGCTGTGGGACTTCGAATGCTGGAACGCGACCAGCGATCGTCAGATCGAGCTGGCCCGCAAGGTAGGCGCGCTCTCGATGCTGTCCGTCGCCTTGAACGGTCAGGCGATGATCGCCGCTTGGCGCGGCGACCTCGATGCGGCAACCGCATTTGTCGCAGAGGACGACGCGATCAAGCAGGCAACCGGTGCGCAAATCGCCCCGTATGGAGCAATGCTTCTCGCCGCTTATCAAGGGCGCGTCGCGGACGCGAGCGCACTCATCGCATCGACCATCGAGGACTCGACCCGCCGCGGCGAGGGACTGGGCGTGGACCTCGCTCGCTGGACTGGTGCGATTCTCAACAACAGCGTCGGCCGCTATGAGGAAGCCCTCGCCATGGCATCCCCGGCGAACGCGAACCTACCCGGAATCTACATCTCGACATGGATGCTGCCGGAACGAATCGAATCTGGCGTGAGATGCGGCCAGCTCGAAGCAGCCGCCGCCGCGCTGCACGAGTTCAGGGAGTCAGCGAACCCCGGTGAGAGCGAGTGGGGGCTCGGGGTCGAGGCGCGCTCGCGAGCGATGCTCGCTGAAGGCGAGGCCGCCGAAGCCCTCTACCGCGAAGCGATCGACCATCTCGCGCGAACGCCGATCCGCACCGAACTAGCACGCGCTCACCTCGTGTTTGGCGAGTGGCTGCGACGCGAGAACCGAAGGGTCGATGCTCGCGAGCAGCTGCGCACAGCCCATCTGATGTTCAGCCTGATGTCAGCCGACGGCTTCGCGGAACGGGCGCGGCGTGAGCTCGCCGCCACCGGCGAGCACGTGAGAAAACGCCGAGACAGACCGGCAGCGCTGACATCGCAAGAGGAGCACATCGCCCGATTGGCACGGGATGGTCGCGCCAACCCAGAGATAGCAGCCGAACTGTTCATCAGCACACGAACCGTCGAATGGCACCTGGGGAAAGTGTTCACAAAGCTCGGCATCACCTCGAGGAACAATCTCCGGGACGCGATGCCGGCGCCAGGCCGGGCCGCGGACACGGACACGGACACGGACACGGCAACGTAACCCTGCGACCACTCGGACGCCGCGACACGTCCCTCGCCGATGGACAAGGGCGGTCCTTCAGTACTGGCTCCTATGTCCGGTCGAAAGCCTGCGGAATCCGTTGCCCCAGACACCCCACCGGGTATAAAGAAGCGCTCCACCGGCGTTTGCCGCTGGTCGGCATACGTCTTGCTTCTCCCGAAGACCAGCGTCGCCGAGTCGTCGGCTGGAGTCACGTCTTGGCTGGCTCCGCGGCGTCCGGCGGCCATGGAGTCCGTCACGCGAAGGAAGGCTCACGTCCGCGACGCACTGCTGGGCGCTCGGACAGTTATGTGAGTCGCGGGCGGCAACACTGCCCGGCTCGGCCTTGACACTCCACCGCTGCGTGCTCTTGCATCGGTCGAGACGAGGTGGTCCCGACCGGCACCATGCCGCACTCGGCGCCGGCTGACAGGACCGCGTCGCACTGGGTTGGGACCGAACGGAACGAGGCGCAAGATGAGCGGCGACTTCGACGTTATCGTCATCGGCGGCGGCTCGCCGGGCGAGCACTGTGCCGGCGCGCTGGCCGAGGGCGGCCTCCGCGTCGCTGTCGTGGAGCCTGAGCTGGTCGGCGGGGAGTGCTCCTACTGGGCCTGCATTCCGTCCAGGACGCTCCTTCGCCCCGGTGAGGCGGTCCACGCAGCGCGTGACGCCGAGTCGACGGCGGCCGTCGACGTCGAGCGGGCCTTGGCCTGGCGCGACTTCATGGTCTCGGACCACACCGACGCGGGCCAGGAGCGCTGGCTGGCCGACAACGGCATCCAGCTGCTGCGGGGCACCGCAGCCCTGAAGGATCTACGCCAGAACATCGAAGCGCACCGCCGCTCCGGGGTTCCGCGAGCTCCGGCCGCCGGTCGAGGGACGCCATGACGGACGACTCGACCAACCAGGCACCCCCGCACGCGTCAGAGCTGCTCGGGCAGACCGTCGTCGTGATCGGCGGCAGCGCCGGCATCGGGCTCGCGACCGCGCAGCGAGCGCGCGCCGCGGGCGCCCAGGTCATCCTGACCGGACGCGACCCCCAGAAGCTGGCGTATGCCGCCGAGCAGGTGGGCGCCCAGTCGACCTCGGCCTTCGACGCCCACGACGACGCTGCACTCGACGCGTTCTTCGCCGGGCTCACGAGTCCCGTCGACCACGTGATGGTGACTGCGGGTCGACCGTACTACTCCCCTCTCGCCGACATGGACCTCGACGAGGTCCGCCAGGCGATGACCGCACATCCGGTGCTGATGCTCGGCGTCGCACGCAACGCGGTCGGCCGGGTCCGACCCGGCGGCACGCTGATCTTCATGGGCGGCACCGGTGGTCGGCGCCCGGGCATCGGTCTCAGCGTCATCGCGGCCGGCACCGTGGCGCTCCAGGCGCTGACCGCGAGCCTGGCTCTCGAGGTCGCCCCGATCCGGGTCAACCTCATCGCCGCCGGCTTCGTCGACACCCCCCTGTCGGCGTCGCTGCTCGGAGACCACCTGGACCAGCGGCGCGCCCAGCTGCGAGACACCCTGCCGATCGGACGTGTGGTCCAACCTGCCGACGTCGCCGCGCTCGCGGTCCACCTCATGGCCAACACCGCGCTGACCGGGGCGACCTACGACATCGATGGTGGCCAACAGCTGCTCTCCTGAGCCGACGACTCGTGACCTACCCGAACGAGGTGACCGACACGCCGACGTCGTCGTAGAGCCGCAGCGCGGCGAGCCTCCCGGTGTCCCCGCGTGCGAAGACGCCGAGCGCCGCCTGCGGCGCCAGCTCGACCGTTCCCCAGCCGACGAGGTTGCCTTCCAAGGCGCAGGTCTGCCCGTCGTCGACGACGGCGCACCCGTCCCACCCTATGCCGCCGCTGCGAGTGAGCAGCTGCGCGTGAAAGGCGCGAACGGCGTCTCGGCCATGGCCCTCGTCGCGGGGGCTCGACGGTTGGCGCACGAAGGCGTCAGGTTCGAACGTGTCGACGACGGCGGCAAGGTCGCCCCCGAGAGCGCCTGAAGGAACGACATGCCCGATGTACTCGACGGACACCTCTTCCCGGCTGAACCATGCCGTCATTCTCGGACGTAGGACTCGAATGCCCGGACGCCCCTGATCCGCCCCCGGACCGGGTCGTGCACCCCGGGCTCTCCCGCGAAGGAGTCCACCAGCGCGTCGAGCTCTCCAGCCATGAGCCCGGAGAAGAACGGCACCGCAACGAGCTCCTCGCGTCGTCGGCGCCCGCGAAGCCCGCTCGAGCGCCGGAACGCTGGACAGCTCAGGTGCCCACGGCATACGACCAGCGTCCCGCACAAGCTCCGGTGCTCTCGACTCGCGAGGACTCGGGAACTCGCCCAGACGACCGGGTTCGGGCTCGCTCACGACACCGCTGTTGCCTCAACCGACTCGGATCAGGTTCCGGGAATCCCCTTGGAGTCCTTGATGTTTTGTTGACGCACGATCTGAAACGGCGTTCAGGAGGTCGAGTGATGGAGTTCCTCGTGACCATGACCACGGTGGTCCCGACCGGCACCCCGGAGGACCAGGTCGCCCAAATGCGGGCCCGCGAGGCGGCGCGGGCTGCGCAGCTGGTCGATGAGGGTCATCTCCTGAGACTGTGGCGACCGCCACTTGAACCGGGGCAATGGCGTACCTATGGGCTGTTCGCCGCGCCCGATGGCGAGACGCTGGAGAAGGTACTCGCGTCTATGCCGTTGCGCGCCTGGCGGACCGATGTCGTGACCCGCGCTGCGGGAGCACGGCAACGATCCGGCAGGTCGCCCGGGGGCCAGGACGGCTGTTCCGGGTAGCGAGTTCTTCACCTGGTTCACCTTCGTTCTTCCGCCCGATGCGACGGCGGAAGAGATCTATTCCGCGAACGCGGCCGAGGCGCGTCGTAAGGCGGAACTGGCCGATGAGGGCCGGCTGCCAGGTTGTGGATGCTTCCCGGGGAGGGGCTTGCGCCGGGCTCTGGGCCGCTGCCTCCGCCGAAGCGCTGCAGGCGGATCTCGAATCGCTTCCCATGATTGCCTGGCTCGAGGTTGCGACGAGGCCGTTGTCAGTGCACCCGAGCGACCCGGCGCGCCCGTTCGGAGGCTAGGCCCCGGTCCGCACCTCATGTTCGTGCGCAACCTGAAGCAGACAAGGCGAGCTGGCTCGGCGACGTGCGAGCTCACTGGTCGTTTCCGCGGGACCGTCTCCTATGGATTGCCTTCACCTGATGGCCCCTTCCTCCAGAGGAAGCGCGCAGGGATGAGGTCCCGGTGGCTTCACACAGCGATTGCCAGGCAGGCTCTCTGGAGCCCACCGTTGCCGGGAAGGAACGAGGCCAGATGCACCTTCCCGGTAGATGGCTAGGCACGGATCACTGGGCAGCTTCCTCGATCACACGTGCCACCTCTGCGGAGTGAGACAGGGCCACGAGGTGTGAAGCACCGGCGATCTCGACGACACGTGCATCTGCCCTGAAGGCCATGAATCGCTCGGCAGCCGGTGGGATTGCGCGGTCACCCGTCGGAATCACCGCGTAGGCCGGGATCGACGCGGGCGCGCTCGAGGGCACCGTTTCCGTGAAAACACTGCCTGCGACGGGACGTTGGGACGCGGCCAAGGACGCGGCAAGGCGAGCCGGCAGGTCTTCCGCGAACACCGCCGGGAACGATTCCTGCTTCATGGCCACATCGACACCTCCCGGGTAAACGATCGTGGTTGTCGTGTTCGGACCGATCTGGCTACCCGGGAACTGCGCATTCAAGGCACCGAGAGTCTCACCGGCGCGCGGGATGAACGCCGCCACGTAGACCAGGGACGTGACTCCTGGGGCGTCCGCGAGCTGGCTGACCAGCGCGCCGCCATAGGAATGGCCGACAAGGACCTTCGGTCCCGGGAGGCCGTCAAGCACGCCACGCAGATACGCAGCATCCGAGGCGATGCCACGCAGCGGCACCGCCGGGACGACCACGGGATAGCCGTCGCGCTGCAGCCGGCTCGTTACTTCGGACCAGCTACCCCCGTCGGCGAAAGCACCATGCAGCAGGACGATCGTCGGCTTCGGAGCGTGCTGGGTCGACTGTCCGACCGCAGCCGACGCCAGGGTCAGGAGGAGAAGGAGACCAGCCAAGGCAGCAAGCAAAGGCCGGCGGATGGTGCGGGAAGAAGTCGTCATGTTTCTGCTCCTCTTCAAGGGGGACGACACGTCTGTGTCGAACCCCACGGTCTCCGAGTCAGCAACCGTTGGCACCCGTGATTTGCCCTGGCTTACGAACACCCGGGGGTCCCGGGCATGAGGCCCGTGGGTCTTACCGGTGCGAGCAGCGGCCAGCGGCGCGAACGTGGGATGCAACGCAGCGTCGGATCTGCAGTCGAGACGAGGAGATTCGCGATGAGTACTTCACCTGGACTCGGAACTCCGGCCCGAGCGGCTCCTGCGGCACGTCTCACGCCGCTGGTGGTGGTAGGGGTGGATGGAGCAAGCGAGCGCACTGACGCACTGGACTGGGCGGCCGCGCAGGCATCGGTTCAGGGGGCGGCACTTAGCATCGTGCACGCGTTCCACGTCCCCTCCATCTTCGATCCGTTCGTCCCGGTCGGCGTCGTTGATGGGCATACGATCGATGCCGCCTCGACAGTTGTGCGCGAAGCGGCGGCTCGCGTCCACGACATCGCGCCGGAGGTCGCGGTGAGCACACAGATCGTGCCAGGCTCCCTGGCGTCCGCTGTGTTGCAGAATGTGCCGCCGAGCGCACTCGTGGTTCTGGGACATCCAGGATCGGGGTCGGATGGCCGCACACTCGCCAAGCTGCTGCGCCACTCGCGCGGTCGGGTGGTCGTGGTGCAGCTTGTCGGTGATGGGCATCGAGGACCGTCAGCAGGGCGGGTCGTGGTGGTCTACGACGGAGCGCGCGCGTCCGAGACTGCCATGGATGCGGCGTTCGGCGAGGCGCGGCAACGGAGCGTAGACCTGACCGCACTGCTTCTCAGTGCGGAGGCACGTTACAGGCTGGCCCAGTGGCAGCGGCGGTATCCGGACGTCGTCGTGCACCCGATCGCTGTGACCGGGCCGCTCGAAGGCGAACTAGCCACCGCTTCGGAGGCCGCCGCTCTGGTCGTGCTCCCACAGCGGCGGCGTCGACGCGGACCGTTCCGGCGCAGGCTCCGACCATGGGCTCAAGCATTCGTCCGATCGGCCACAAGTCCGGTCCTGCTCGTACCGGACCGGCATCAACAACCCATTCGGGCCGACGGCCCGGATAGCCCTGACCCCCTGACCCGCTGACCCGCTGACCCCTGACCCCCTGACCCCCTGACAGGAGAACTCTCTCTCACCAGCAACAGGAGATGCGATGCGATCCGACATCAGGCCCGGCGCCACATTCCCGGACTACGAACTGCCCGACGAGACGAGCACCATGCGAAGACTGAGCGACATCCAGGGTGAGGACGCCATGATCCTCACGCTTGCCCGGGGCCACTACTGCCCCATGGAGCACCAGCAGCACCTCGAGCTCGCGGCGTTTTACCCGAAGATCGCCGTGGCTTACACCCAGATCGCGACGATCTCGACCGACGAGCACCGCACCAGTCAGGAGTTCCGTGCCTCCGTCGGAGCGCAATGGCCGTTCTTGGAGGATCCGGGTCGGATCGTCCAACAGAATCTCGACATCGTGGAGTACACCGACCCCGAGCACAACCCGATGATCCCGCACACGTTTGTCCTGAAGCCGGGGATGGTGGTCCTCAAGGTTTACAGCGGTTACTGGTTCTGGGGCCGACCTTCGGTGATGGAGGGGCAGGATCTGCGCGAGGCCAGTGCGGAGTCGCGCCCCGACTCGGATCTGGCCAAGCCAGGCCTACGGGGTGCCTGGGATGCCGTCGAGCTGTCGTCCTTCCATGGGTGGAGCAAGTGACACCCGAGCGGATCGAGGAGGAGTGGGCGGGCATCGCCGCGGATCGCGAGACGAAAGGCGTCGACAGGCAGGCATGACGCGCCTAGAGACGCGCGACTCCCTCGGGTGCCCGAGGCGCTCGCACCTGGTCAGGATGGCCCCGTTTCGTCCTCGTCGACCTCTTCCGAGGCCATCTCGAGATCGGCGCGTGAATCAGCCCGTTCCGCCTGGGGCGAGTCCGGCCGGTCCGCGAAAGCAGCGATGCGATCGCGGGCCGCGTGCTCGACCAGGACCGGAACGTAGTCACGAACCGGACCCTCGAGCCCTTCGTGTGCAACCCTGACCGCGGCCTCAATCACCTCGAGGGCGACGCCGGGAAATCGCTCGCTCAGCCGAGCGACGACCTCCTCCATCGCCCTCGACTCATGCGGATTCGCCGACTCCCCCAGACGACCGGGATCGGGCTCGCATGACACAACTGTTGCGGCAACCTGATCGCTCGCTCGCACAAGCCCGACCGCGCCGACAGCGGGGGATCTCGCTCGCGCCCGCTGCGGACGGCGTCTTGACACACACAAGGGAGCCAGAAGCGGATGTTGGGATCGCGTCATCCGGTGAACGCCCACGCCACCATCAGCGGGAACTCCTGCTGTGCGAACGCGTCGCCGTGCTGGCCGGTTCGCTCTATCATGACGACGTCACCGCCCGCGTCGCGCAGGGCCGTTGCCCAGCGTGTCGTGTTGTCGAGAAAGAACGGCTCCTGCGTTCCGGCAACCAGGTAGGCACGAGGAAGCGGCACGGGCATCTGCTCAGGCGGGCGGTAACCCGCGCCCACCGACGAGCAGAACACGGCGCCGAAGACCTCACGATGTCGCAAGCCCAGCGCGAGCGCCAGCTCTCCACCCGCCGAGACGCCGAGCGCCGCCGTGCGCGCGACAGGCAGCTTGAGGCCAAACCTCGCCCGGACCCAACCTCGGACGTCGTCCAGGACGAACCTCTCGTGGGCACCGAACCGTTCCGGGTCGAAACCTGGCGAGTACTCGTAGAGCCGCAGCTGCTCATCGCTCGAGCTGTGCACTCCGACGACCATCGTGGACGGCAGGTCGAGCGTCTCCAGGGCCGCGCCCCAGCGCGAGGTGGCCCGACCGTCACCGGCGAACACGATCGCCTCGGGCTGATGCGGCGGGACATACACCGTCACGTCACGTCCATCGTCGTACGCGAAATGCTCGGTGACGAACTCGCCCACAGGTGAGCTGCCCCCGTCATGACCATCCACGCCCTCACCACCCCGATCCGCCAGCCTCGGCCTCCCGAATCGTCGCATCGCTCACGCTCGAACGCCCAAGAAGGTGTTCTTGGCGTGGTCGATGTCCTCCGGCGTGGCTCCGATGCTGATGAGGATGCGCTCCTATCGGTCGTGCCGTCGGGTGTCTAGGAGTGCGGCTCCTTCGGCGACGCTCGTCGCGCTCGCGGCGGTGTCGCGTTCGTCGATGCGGGTGGCGGTGGCGGAGTGTCGGCGCGGGGCGTGGCGAGCACGCCTTGGAGGACATCGACCGGGTCAAGCGGCTCGATCTGGTCGTGGGCGGTGGCAAGGTCAGGGTCGCAGGCGGTGTCGATGTGGGGCTGATTCCACTCGCGCCCCGGGTGGCCATCACATAGTGCGGTTCGCGGCAGTGGTGCAGCTGATGGAGGCGTGGGGTGTCGACGATGCGTCCCTGGGCGCGGTGTGGGTGGTGGCGTAGCCGAGCTCAACATGATCGTGTACGTATGCCGCGGGCAATGTCACGGTATTCCCGCCGCTGTGTCGCCGGACCCGCGGGGACCCATCGCGGTGGGCTCGGGTCACGTTGCGACTCCGCTGGATCGACGCCACATGCTGGCATTGAGGGCGGGGACACCAGTTGCACCGATCGGTCGTCGCTCATGATGCGCACCTCGCTGTTCGCCGGCGCCGTCATCGTGTTCGCCCAGTGGACCGTGGACGGCCTCGTCGTCTTCGTCGGGGTGGTCCTGATTGTCCGCGGGATCTTCACGATGTTCAGCATCCCGGTCGACAGGTCGCGACGATCTTTGGGTGACTGATCACCACGACGTGGGAGGCACCCGACACTCGACGACCTTGCGTGCGTTCGCGCGGCTGTACATGAAGCGTTCGCACGCGGGCGCAATTGCAGCATTTCCGCCGGCTAAGGGAGCATCTCATCCCGCACCCGCGGGCATCGATCAAACAGCCGCTATTCGACAGGCCGGATCGCGGCCATGAGCGGACGTTGAATCGACACCGCGACCACGCGTTCCCCTTTGCAAGGGCTCACTGTTTGTGTCGCTCGCCAGGTGGGACCGTGGGTCAGCTGCGTCGCCCGCCCGACCGGAGGGCGGCACCCGCGCTCGGCGGGGAGCTTCACCACATGGCGGGGTGGGCTTGACGAGTCGTTCGTGGTGCCCGTTCCGCCGTCACGGTGCACCGATCACTTCTGCGGCTCGGGTACCTGCGCGGCAGGGATGCAGCTCGTGGTGGAGTCGTCGACGAGGTTCGCTCGGACGGTGAGCCCGGCGACCTGGCCCCCCGCGCCAGGTCGCGGGAAGACCCACAGGTTCAGGGTCGTGCCCGACGGCAGAGCCGAGGGCTGGATCACCATGACCGCCTCGTCCGAGCCGGACACGATCTTGCCGGTCACGCCGTGGGGAACTGGGATCCGAGAGCTGGTCGTGTCGTAGTACACGCACGCATCGGATCCGAACTCGACATGAGCTGACAGCCCGTGAGCGAGCAGGGATGCCTGAAGACCGGCGGCATCGGACATCTCGCGGACGGTGATGGTGATGACACCGTCCTCAGCCTTATCGACGGCCCAGGCGGACGGCGTACCGAACGGACCGGACGCGGGCAGGAACACGGGAGCCACGAGCGCCAACGCCAGAGCGGTCACGCCCACCACGCCGGTCGCAGCGAGCCGGCGACGGCGCCGCAGCTGGCGACCGCGGGCCACGACGGCCTCGACCGGGGTCCGCATCACCGGGTTCGCGACACTCTCGATCTTCGCGAGCAGCAGGTCATCGTTCATCGGGGCACATCCTGGGAGTCGACAGGGGTAAGGGACTGGCGCATCGCGGTCACACCGCGGTGCAGATGCGCGGTCACGGTGCCGGGTGTGATCCCCAGTACACGTGCGGTCTCGGCCGTGTCGAGATCCAGGAAGATCCGGCACGCGATCACCTCGCGCTGGCGCCGCGGGAGGGCTTGCCAGGCTGCCGCCACCTCGGCGTCTGCGTCGGCGACCTCCGGAGCCGGTGAGTGCCGCGGCGGAGTCTCGTGCGGGATCTCGCGGCGACGCTTGCGCCACTGCGAGACCCGCTCGTTGAGTGCGGTTCGCACGACCCACGCCGCAGGATTCGGGTGCCGGCTGACCTTCGCCCAGTGCAGCCAGGCGCGAGCGAACGCCTCGGCCACCAGGTCCTCCGCCAGAGCCCGATCCGCGCACGAAGCCGTGACTACCCGCAGGCACGGGTCCCGGTCCCGCGCGTAGAACGACTCGAAGGTCAAGGTGCTCACGTAGGTAACACGCTTTCAGCGACTGGCTCACTTACCTGTCCCCAGTCTGACCTTCCGCCGCCGGCGCATAAGGCCCATTTGAGGAGCCACCGACATCGGTAACATCGACCAGGCGACCAGCGGCCAATGAGGACGCACCGACACCCCGCGGCCATTGATCGCCTAACGTCCGAGCCATGAGACTTCGCGAACCGCACTGGCTAGCGCGGCAGCTTCGGGACGCCCTGTCACAGGTGCAGCATTACCCTGAAGGCGCGGCGCCCTCCTGATGGCGGACGCCGCGCTCGCATTGCTTCGCCGCCGTCAGCGAGTCACCGTCTTCGCGGCCCTCTCGATGATGCGGGTGACCGTGCCGGGGTCGGTCATGAGCCCAAGATGACCGGCGGAGTAATCGCTGATGGTCGCGCCTGCGTTCAGGGCCATTGCGCGCTGCGCGCTCGGGGGGATGATCTTGTCCTGCAGGCCGATGAGATACCACGACGGGATCGTGCGCCATGCGGGTTCACCCGAGACCTCGCCGAGACCGCCCAGCGCTGCGGGTCGTTGGGTCGCCCAGGCCATGAGCTTGTCCGCCGAGCTCAGACCTGGGGCGAATGAGTCGAACACGATCGACTTCTTCAGGTATAGGTCGGTGTTGGGCCCCGGCGGGAGCGTGGCAGGAACGAAGTCGAAGACTGTCGTCGGATCCGCAGACAACGCCGAGTCCGGCCCCAGCAGCTGGGCCGGGGACTGCCCGGCGTCCGGGGCGAACGCGTTGACGTAGACCAGCGCTTTGACATTTGCGGCACCCGTCGCGGCGTTGGTGATCACAGCGCCACCGTACGAGTGTCCGACCAGGACGACGGGACCCGACAGTGTGTCGATGAAAGCCCGGACCGAGGCTGCGTCGCCGGAGAGCGAACGCAGTTCGTTGGGGATCGCCCGGACGGTGTAGCCGTCGGCCTGGAGGCGGGACGCGACACCGCTCCAGCTCGAAGCGTCTGCCCAGGCGCCATGCACGAGCACAACAGTGGGCTTCGGCGGCTGCCCCGCACCGACCGTCGCGGCGGTGGGGCTGGCCGCAGCCGTCGTCAAGGCCACGCCCGTGACCAGGACTGCCAGTACGGTCGCTGTCGCCCAGCGGCGCCGTCTCCCCGGATGCTGCACGGCATCCGCGTTGTCTGTGTTCATGTCGCTTCCTCCAGTTCTCCGTTGAATCGACCCGATGGGCTGCCGCGACCGTTTCATCGCATCGGCAGTTTCGGGTTCTGGACGAGCCGACCCTCAGGAGATCGACTCACCTAACCGACCGGGCGGAGTAGGTCTGCGTGACACCCCTACGGATCGGGGGCCCATCCCTCCGGGATTCCGGACATGTCAGTCGCGACGGATCTCGGTATCGGACCCATCCACCGGCCAGGCATGCGCCGCGTCGTTGACCGTAGGGTTCAGCGCCCAATCCAGGGCAAAGTCTGCGATCGTCTTCCAGTGGGGCACTGCCGGCAGCAGGTGCGGTCCGTCGAATTCGATGATCTCGGTGATGGTGTTCGACTTGTAATGATTCACGTTCGAATGCCCGACCCTCGGCGGGAAGAGCGGATCCTGCCGTCCGGAGATGAGCAGCAGGGGGGCCCGGGCATCGTTGTGGTAGTTGACGTATGTGTCATCGTGGCCAGGGTGGATGTTCGCGAGGGCGCTGCCCCAGAAGATCGCACCCGATGCCGGGATGTGGTACCGATCGTATAGCGCGAGCGATTCCGCCTGGGTCATCGTGTTCGCGAAGATCTCGAACCACTGCTTGGGCGTGAGGCCGACCGCCTTGTGCCGGTTCGCGGGGTTCTTCAGAACGGGGAAAGACGACTTGATCTCTGAGAACGGGATCACCTTCACGCCCTCCGTCGGAGCTGAGTTGATTCCAACGCCGGCAGCGCCGCACCCGTGATCGAGGAGGATCTGGGTGAAGGCGCCCCCGGCAGAGTGGCCCATGATGATCGGCGGCTTGTCGAGACCTCCGATCAGTTCCTCCAGGCTCCCGATGATCCGCGGAACACTGAGCTGCTCGATCGGTGTCGGATTTGCGCGTAGAGCCTCGACCTCGACCTCAAGGCCGGGGTATGCCGGGGTGAGCACGTGGAAACCCCGGGTTTCATAGTGCGCCTTCCAGTTCTCCCAGCTGCGCGGGGTGACCCAGAACCCGTGGATCAGCACGATCGTGTCGGGAGCGGAATGCGATGCTGCACCGTTCATGGTTGCTCTCCTTGTCCTGCGTGGCGGGGGGTGCGGCGGGGTCGCCGCGCGGATTGGATCGCGCTGGGGTGACGTCCACCTCTCGGTGAGGGGGTCGACAGCACGGTCGCCTGCTTCTATCCATTCGTAATTGGTCGTCGAGGTGAGAGTGGCGCCCTCGACCGGGAAGGAGCGCCCGCTCCCCGGGGTCGATGCCGAAGTTACGGGCGAGCGGGTCGATGACGAGACCCTCGTGTCGGAGCGTGCCCTCAGGTTTCGGTGCACGAGATCGTCGAGCCGGAGTCGCTCGGGTCCTGCGAATTCGACCATGGTGTTGCGCGCTTCGTCCTCGGCGACTTCGTCGGCGAAGATCGGCTGGATGAGGGGCCGTCGCCAGCCGCACGACGTCCCGATCGGTTCCGGCATCCGCGATCAGTGGGATGAACTCGTAGAACTGCGTGGCATGCACGATCGTGGACGGCCGATCGGATGCGCAAACGAGAGGCTCCTGCGCTGCCTTTGCGGCGAAGTATCGGCCTTCTGAGCGCGCGAGCCGCTCGGTGCCCACACCGGACAGCGCGACATGATGAGCGACTCCGGCCGCCGCCCTGTAGGCGATCGGATTGAGGGTCGAGCCGTAGAAGAACTCGTTCACGGCGGCCTCAACGAGGTCGCCGGAATCGGACACGTCCACCAGCGTCTCGACACCGGTCGCACGGAGCGCGACGACCACGCCGTGTCCGGAGGCTTCGAGCCGCGGACAGACGGGATCCGATGAGCCCTGTGCCGCCGATCACCGCGACGCGCATGATCGCCTACTTCGCCGCCATCGATCGGCCCGCGAGCCACTTCTGGCCGGCGACCCACTGGTCGAATGTCAAGGTCGACAGGCGTGCGTCCGGTCCGGGCGTCAGCTCGTTTCCCCGCAGGAGCGTCCCGAAGTATGACGCCGAGGGGTCACCGACGACGACCCTGTGGTCCCCCCGGGCGGCATAGGCCCGGCGCACGAACTCGTCTTGGGTGATCTGCTCCGGACCGCCGGTCTCGATGATGCCGCCGACAGGGTCGCTCCACGCTGCTCTCGCGACCGCGAGGGACACATCTGCGGCGGCTGTCGGCTGCATCAGCCCGGTGCTCACACGGGCGACGCCATCTGCCGTGACCTCGTCGCCGATGCGGGTCGCGAATTCGTAGAACTGGGTCGCACGGACGATGGTGAACGGCTGGCCCGAGTCACGGATGACCCGCTCCTGGGCGACCTTCGCGCGCAGGTATCCCGCGTTCGGCAGACGGTCGGCTCCGACGATCGAGAGTGCGACGTGGTGCCGGACGCCGGCGGCATTCTCGGCGTCGAGCTGGTTGCGGGTCGACGTGGTGAAGAACGCCATCACGTCGTCGTCGGCGAAGGACGGCGAGTTCGAGACGTCGACCACGACGTCGGCCCCCTCGAATGCGCCGGGAAGCCCCTCGCCTGTGATGGTGTTCACGCCCGAGTTCGGCGAGGCGGCGAAGGCGAAATGCCCATGCCCGTTCATGAGCTCGACGACCCTCGATCCGATGAGGCCGGTGCCCCCGATGACGACGATGTTCATGTTTGTTCCTTCCCTTGCGGCGACTTGGCTTCGCGTCACAAGCACCGACCGCATAGCCGTCGCGTTCGTGACGCTCGTCGTCACATCTGCATGCACGGAATGCGGTGCGCACAGCACATGCAGTGGTCCGGAGTTGGAACACAACGGGGGCTGGTTCAGGGACTGCCGGTTGTCCCGGTGCCTCGCGAGGGCTGCCGCTCGCGCCCCCGATCAGCCACCCCGCTGACCAGCCGATCCCGGTCCGCAAGGCGCCGTCCAAGCAGACTGGCGGGAACCTATTCACCCTGAACGTGCGGGTCTGTCACAGCATGATCCGATGCCCGGTCGACACAAATGAGCGCAGACTTCGCGCGCCGGATCCCCACTAAGGAGCAGATCATGACCGAACACGTCCTTCAGCCCGAAGCCCAGGTGTTCGCCGACGCCGCCGCCAAGCCCCCATTCATATCCGAGCTCGGTGTGGCCGATGCCCGCAAGGTTCTCGATGACGTGCAGGCCGCACCGGTCGACCTGCTCGACATCGACGAGGAGTGGGTGACGGTTCAGGCAGAGCTGGGTGAGGTGCAGGTCCGGATCGTTCGACCGGCGGGTGTGTCCGGGCCTCTGCCCGTGGTGCTCTTCACGCACGGAGGCGGGTGGGTCCTCGGCAGTGCGGGCACCCACGACCGGCTCGTGCGCGAGCTGGCCGTCGGGGCGGATGCTGCCGTGGCCTTCGTCGAGTACACCCGATCGCCGGAGGCTCGGCATCCCGTCGCGATCGAACAGGCCTACGCGACAGCTCGCTGGGTGATCGAGTCCGGAGCCGAGCACGATCTCGACGCCACGCGGATGGCCATCGCCGGGGACTCCGTCGGGGGGAACATGGCCGCCGTTCTCGCGATCCTCGCAAAGAGGCGAGGCGACGTGCGGTTCATCCATCAGTCGCTGTACTACCCGGTCACGGACGCGGGGATGGCTACTACCAGCTACCGCGAGTTCGCCGAGGGCTTTCACCTGCGGGCTGACGCGATGGCATGGTTCTGGGACTGCTACCTTCCCGATCCCGACGCACGGACGGACGTCACCGCCTCACCGCTGCGTGCCCCGCTCGAGGAGTTGGCTGGTCTCCCGGAGGCTTTCGTGATCGTCGACGAGAATGACGTCCTGCGCGATGAGGGCGAGGCCTACGGGCGTCGGCTCATCGAGGCCGGCGTCCGCACAACACTGCTGCGCTACGACGCCACGATCCACGACTTCATGATGCTCAACCCGCTCCGGCCCTCGGCCGCGACGAGCGCCGCTGTCGCGCAGGCGGCGGCTGCGCTGCGGGACGCCTTCGCCCGCTATCAGCCGTGACTGGCCGAAATCAGGGCGGACAGCGCATTGGGCGTTCACTCCAGGCCGCGGTCGGCCAACGCGCCACGGAGCTCCCACCGTGAACCGATGTCCAGCTTGTCGAACACCTTCCGCAGATGCCACTCGATCGTGTGCCGGCTGAGATAGAGCTCGCTCCCGATCTGCGCGTTGGTGTGCCCGTCGGCGGCCAGACGTGCGATGTGGATCTCCTGGACCGTGAGCTCATCCGTCCGGCGCTCGGCCCGCTTCTCTGGCCCGGCGCCGGCCGCGAGAAGCTCGAGCCTGCTGCGCTCCGCGAACGCTTCGGCGCCCATGTCCGAGAACATCGCGTGGGCGACGCGCAACTGCGCACGGGCATCGCCGCGGCGACCCTGGCGTCGGAGCCACTCGCCGTAAAGCAGGTGGCCGCGAGCGAGCTCAGGGCGGAGGTTTGTCGCTTCGAGATGCTGGATCGCCTCACGATAAAGGGCCTCCGCCTGCACACCCTCGGCGATCAAGGCCCTCGAACGAGCGGCGATGCCGAGCGCCCAGCCGGTGTCTGATACGTCCGTGCTGGCGATGACTCTCTGCACTGCCAACTCGGCGAGGCCGGGCTGACTAGTTCGAACCGCCGCTTCGGCGAGCTCGACCATGGACCAGACCGAGACGAAGAGATCGGGCCACATCTCCCATGCCTTCTGGGCGGCGTCGACCGCCTGGTCGTACAGGCTGAGGCTGTTGCAGAGGATCGCCATCGCCCAGTGCCCGATGTGGACCGAGGCCCCCCGTCGAGCCGCGACCGCATCCGCGCCTTGGGACTTGATGGAGATCATGGACTCGCTGTTGCCGCGGAAGGCAGCGAGCAGCATCCGTCCAGCCTGGGAGACCTGTGTCCCAGTCGCATCGCTGATCATCTGGGCCTCGGTCGTGGCGCGATCGGCACCCGCCAGGTCGCCGGACCATGACAGCACCAGGCCCATCCCGGTCAAAGCGATCGCCAGCGCGCCCAATGCGCCTGCGTCTCGCGCGGCCTGTGTTCGCGTCGTCACTATCGCGACCCAACCCTCGAAGTCCCATATCTCCATGGATGCGATCGCCGCGATGACCGTCCATCTCATCTCGCTGTCCGCACCCTGCGGTTCGTTCAGCAGCGCCTGCACCGCGCGGCGCAGGGTGGGTGCCGCCGCTGCGCGGCCGTGAATCATGAGGCCTGAGATCCCGGTGAGGAACAGTTCGACGCCGTCAGGCTCCGCGCTTCGGGGAGAAGACGTGGTCGCGGCCTGTGCGACATCGAGCATCGTTGTCTCCGCGAATCCGTCGGCGAAGAACGCCCCGCTCCACGCATCGAGATATGCCTCCCGCGCGAGCCGGGGGTCGAAGCGATCCAACTGACGTGCCGCGCCGAGGAGCATGGTGGCAGCCAGGCCGGCTTCGCCCGACGCGAGCAGCACCAGGCCGCGCACATGATCGGCATGCACCTGGAGATGTTGATCGTTGAAGCTCTCCGCCGGCGCGAGTATTTCGAGAGCGATGTCGAACTCGCCGGCCTGCAGACTGGCGCGTGCCGCGGATATTGCGCGCGTCGCTCTTCTCGCCGGGTCCTCGGTCAGGGCGGTCGATCGGCGAAGGAATGCGGCGGCAGCGGCCATGCCACCGCGGGCCTGTGCGCGGTCGGCTGATGCCTCCAGCTCGTTCGCGACCTGTTCGTCGGGGCCGACCGTGCCGGCCGCAAGATGCCAGGCGTGCCGATCGGCGTCCTCGGTGCGATCCAAGGAGTCTGCAAGGGCGAGATGGGCGCGCCGGCGGTCATCGGCCGATGCGGATCGATAGGCGGCGGATCGCACGAGCGGATGCCTGAACCGGACATGCTCGTCGAGCGTGAACAGCCCTTCGGCGTCAATGACTGAGGCGGCCTCCGGATCCAGCGACAGTCGGCGCGCGGCTCGCCAGACAAGGAGGACATCGTCGCCTGGTTCCGCGGCCGCGACGAGGGCGAGCATCTGCGCATTCGAGGGAAGCCTGCGGAGTCGCTCGACGAAGGCATCCTCGATCGACTCTGCGAGCTCCCCGGCGGCCGGCGGCCCGACCCCGCCGGGGAGCTGGGACGGACTCAGTCGGCGGGGAAGTTCGAGAAGCGCCAGTGGGTTGCCGTGTGCCTCGGCAAGGAGCCGGTCCCGCGCGCCCCGGTCCAGCCTGCGAAGGATGACCGATCCCAGCAGCTCACGTGCGTCGGCGTCATCCAGTCCTTCGAGGTACATGACGGGAAGGCCTCGCAGGTTGCCGTCAGACGCCGGAGTCCGCATACCGAAAACCACCGCGACGGACTCGCCGAGGAGCCTGCGCGCCATGAATCCGAAGGCCTCCTGCGACGCCCGGTCGAGCCATTGTGCGTCATCGATGACGCACAGGAGGGGCCTGGTCGCGCCCGCTTCGGACAGGAGGCTCAGACCACCAAGTGCGACCAGGAATCGGGATGGCGTCTCTCCCTTGGTGAGCCCGAGCGCCACTTCGAGTGCAGCACGCTGTGGTGGCGGGAGCGCAGGAAGGCCGTCGAGAAGCGGGGCGCAGAGCTGCTGGAGCGCCGCAAATGGCAACTCCATCTCTGACTGGACTCCGGTGGCCACGACGACTTGGAAGTCCGCTGCCTGTTCAATGCAGTACCGAAGTAGCCGACTCTTGCCGACGCCGGCTTCGCCGCGCACGACGAGTACCGACCCGAGGCCGCCGCGCACCGTATTCAACACTCCGTCGAGCACGCTGCGCTCCGCAATCCTCCCCAGGAATGCGGGCTCATGAGGTGGCTGTA
Source organism: Monashia sp. NPDC004114 (assembly GCF_053603855.1). NCBI lineage: Bacteria > Bacillati > Actinomycetota > Actinomycetes > Micrococcales > Intrasporangiaceae > Intrasporangium > Monashia sp. NPDC004114. Next base: position 305,078 of record NZ_JBSGGK010000001.1, read on the forward strand.
TCGGCAAGATGCCATCCCGGATTCTTCGTCGGCACGGTTCGGCGGCGCGCCCGGCGAGAACCAGTTTCGCGGAAGGCATGTCTCGGGTCCATACCGCGCCGGGTCGGGTGGCCGACACCGCGGACGGGCGCGCTGTCTGCCGCGCATCGGTGGAAACCCCGGGGTCGACTACGGACTTCAAGGGCGCGCTCGCAGCTCGTGCCTGTGAGGCTCGGCGCGTTCCGATCATCACCACTCCGGGAGGTCGACATGCCTGGACTCAGCGTCTCTGCCGACAGGGTGAGCTGCGCAACCGATCCGCCCCCGATCATGGCGGCCGGCCTTGAAGACGCATCGAGGATCTTCCTCGCCGAGCGCAGCCGTCTGCTCAGTGTGGCCTACCGAACCGTCCATGACCTCTCGACCGCAGAGGACGTCGTGCAGGATGCGTGGGTCCGGTGGCAGCGGACCGACCGCGGTGAGATCCGAAACCCGGCGGCGTTCCTGACGACGACCACGACGCGTCTCGCGATCAACGTCATCGAGTCGGCGCACCATCGCCACGAGGTGTCGCTCCCACCCGACTGGTTGCCGCATCGGGGGGACAAACATGCCGGCGACCTCGCACGCACCTTCGAAGTCGAGCAGGCGTTGATGACGTTGATGTCGAGACTGAGCAGGCCCCAGCTCGCGGCCCTGGTTCTGCGCAAGTGCTTTGACTTCGCGTACGGGGAGGTCGCGAAGATCTTGGGTACGACTCCTTCCAACGCCCGTCAACTCGTTCGGCGCGCGCGGATCAATGCGTTACGCGCTCAGGAACATCAGGTGGAGAGTGGCCGGCGCCAGCGGATGGTCGCAGCGTTCGAGGATGCGGCCGAGAAGGGCGACCTCACGTCTCTGATTCAGGTCCTCGTACCGTAGGCAGCGCGGCCGCTCGCCGAGCCGCGCGATCCTCTATCGCGCGCCCTTCTCCGAGTAGGTGGCTGCCCGCTGCGCTGAGCAAGCGTCGTAGTTCGGCTCGGCAGGAGCGGCCATGGAGCGCGACGCCGTCTGTCTCCTGATCCGCACAGCCGCTCTCGTCCTCCCTTACAAGCTCGCCATCGAGACCACGCGGATCCCTCTCGCTGGATGCCGGGGCTAACAGACGCCACCGGCCGAAACGCCTCTACCCAGAGGCCCACCGCGACCTCGTCCACCACGAGGCTGCCGCGCGGTTGACGCCAAAGGTGGCGTGGAGCTTGGCCGGGGAGCCATGAGGGTCGCCTCGGGGCCGGCCCGTGAGGACGCTCCCGGACTCGCCGGCGTCACAAAGTCACTCGCACCGACACCTTCTAGCTGTGACGGCGGCCGTCGCTGCGCCTTCACAAAGGCGGTGTTCTTCGCCGATGACGACAGTCGTCAAAGCCGAGTCTGACATCCGGGTTCACGACCACACGACCGCCGTCGGGGCAGGTCGGCGCAGGGCACGACGAGGTGCATCTTCACGAGCGGCTGTCTCGCGCACTCGGCCAGGCAGTGGTGCGCGCGTGCCTGAGCCCAATCCGATGACCGTGGGCGAAGTCGCGCGAGATCCTGGGTCAGCTGCCGGAGCCTGTCACAAGCAGGCCGGCTGTCCTGTCTTCCTTACGACGGGCGGCGCAGCACGGTGCCGACACGAGGGAGAGGGAAGCGATGAAGATCGTCGTCATCGGTGGCACCGGGCTGATCGGGTCGAAGCTGGTGGCCAAGTTGGGAGAGCACAGACACCAGGCGCTGGCGGCGGCACCGACTACCGGCGTCAACACGCTCACTGGCGAGGGGCTGACCGAGGTCATGGAGGGTGCCGACGTCGTGGTCGACGTTGCCAACTCGCCGTCGTTCGAGGCAACGGCCGTCATGGACTTCTTCAAGACCTCGACGCGCAACGTGCTCGCCGCGGAGTCCGAGGCGGGGGTGAGGCACCACGTCGCGCTTTCCATCGTGGGAACCGAGCGGATGCCGGAGAACTCCTACTTCGCAGCCAAGCTGGCCCAGGAGGAGCTGGTCCGGAGGTCGGGCATCCCCTACTCAGTGGTTCATGCGACGCAGTTCTACGAGTTCGTCCCCGCGATCGCGGACGCGGGCACGGTCGGCTCAAGTGTGCACGTCGCAGCGGTTGCCTGGCGGCCGATTGCCGGTGACGACGTGGCCGCCAACGTTGCTCGCACGGCCGTGGGCAGGCCGCTCAACGGCCGCATCGACGTCGCCGGGCCGCAGGAGTACCGGATGGACGAGTTCTTCCGCACCGCGCTCGCGGCACGTAGCGACCCGCGCGAGGTGGTGACTGACCCGCACGCGCGATACTTCGGCTCGGAGCTGTCCGAGAGGTTCCTGGTCCCGATCGGTGACGCGATCTTCGGCGAGATCCACTACGACGATTGGTTCGCCTCGACCAAGCCGACGGGAGGCGCGATGAACGAGAAGGAGTTCCTGCACACCCTCGAGGTGGACGTCAAGACGCGGCTCGACATCGTCGGTTCGACTCTGACCGAGGCCGAGGCCGAGATCGCCAGCCCGGCGGCGGAGTGGCGGTTCGACCCCACAGAGGTCGTCGAAGAGGATGTCGCGCTGCGCAGTCTTCTCGGTGCGGTCAAGTCCCTCGAGGCGGACTCCTCGGTGACGCGTCCCGACAAGTGACGCAGTGACCGACGACCTCGAGGAGGCGGCCGCTCAGCGATCCGCTCGTTCGCCTCCTCATCCGCAGCCGCCAAGACGATCCGGGCACGCCCCGCCAGACCAGCGGGGCCGCCGTCGACCGCGTCAACCGCACCAGCTCGGCCCTATCGCCGTCGTGCGGAACCAAGGCCGGGCAGGAAGATTCGCCATGCGGATGTACCGCACTGAACTGCCGCGCCCAGATCCTCAGGTTGGCCGTGCAGGCCAGTCTTGATATCCGTTGCTCCACAGGCAACCGTGGCGCGGTGTGCGACGTCGACGGGGCATGAATAATGCTCGGGTGGATGGTCACGGGTGGTGGTCGGACCGCCTTGGTGATCGGTGGTTTGGTAGGACCTGGCGATGCGCAAAGACACCCGCCAGACTGCTGGAGCGGGCATGATTTTCGCATGCAGGGTCCGGGATCCGCGTTTGCACCGTCGGCCGCGGTCGACATGGGCGGCCAGGTTCCGGTCCAGTACTTCCAGTCCGTCATCGCCGTCGAACTGGCCGTCGCCGGAGCGCTCTTGTTCCAGGTCCACTACTTCGACCGGGACCGCGACGCGAACCCCAAGTCCGACCCGTGGACGCTCCTGTTCATGGCGATGGTCATCGCCGCGACGCTGTTCGGCTGCCTCGAGGCCATGCGCGAAGGCTGGGGCTCCCTGGCGGCGGTGCTTGTGACAGTCGGGCTCGCAGTGTCGGTGCTCCCGATCCTGCTGAGGGTCCTTCCGCCGATCACCAGGGACCTCGAGACCCAACAGCACGACCCACACAGGTGGGTCACGGTGGTTACCCTCGCGCTCTACGTGGCGGTTGTGACGGTGATAGTGCTCATCCGCTAAACCCCAGGACGCCCGGATGGCCGGCTGGTGTCATCGAGATTGGCGAGCTTGAACACTGCCGCAAGGCCCTCCGGACTGCCGGGCCAGTGTCGCGTCACGACTTCGGTACCGGCATGGCGCACCACCGACCGCAACGCCGCGACGATGATGACGGCATCGTCGGCGTACCCGATGATCGGGATGAAGTCGGGGATTAGGTCGATCGGCACGGCGAGATAGGCAAGGAGCAACCACAGCCGGACCCGGACACCCCGCGGCACTGTGGCGTCCGTGGCGATGCCCTTCAACATCCGAAGCAGGTCCGGCAAGAGCCGCAGCGCTCCCTTGAGCGTCAGCTCGTCGGGCTTGAGCCGCCAGATCATAGCGATCAGCAGGCCCCAGACCAGAAGCAGGCCGATCGCGATCCCGGCCAGCATTTCCCACATATCCACACGACTCACCTCTACAGCGCATGTACACTCAGATTGAAACGATCGTAACAGCGATGGAGGCACGGACTGCAATGGCGGGTCAAGGCTCCGAGCAGCAGTGGCTGCTCGTGACCATCAGCACCGCGGGTGCGCCGGCCGCTACACGGGTCGCGGTGTGGCGACGTCTAAAGTCTCTCGGCGCCGTCTACCTGCAGCAGTCCACCGCCCTGTTGCCGGCCACCCCCGCCACCCGTCGATCGATGTCGTCCCTAGCGGATCGCGTGATCCACGACGGCGGGACCGCGCGCGTGCTCCGGATCGTCATGAGGGACCCACACGGCGAGGCCCAGCTGATCCAGCAGCAGCGCGCCGACCGGGACGGCGAGTACGCCGAGGTGCTCGAGCGGTTCCCGGCCTTTTTCGCCGAACTCGACCAGGAGGCGGCCCGCGGCAGGACCACTTACGAAGAGCTCGAGGAGTCCGAGGCCGATCTGGCCCGGTTCGCCGCCTGGCTCGGCAAGATCGCCGCACGAGACTACTTCGACGCCCAGATGGGTCAACGGGCGCGGCAGGAGCTCTCAAGGGCAGAGTCGGAGCTGGCCCGGTTCGCCGAGCTCGCGCTCGCGTCGCACAACCCAGGTCAGCCACCGAATGGCCTGGACAACCAGACCCGTGAGCAGGCGGACCCGACGACGGACTTCGATTGATCCAATCCTTGGCAGCTGAGGACGCGGCCGAATGAACCAGCCGGAATCCGCCCAGATTGGCTGACACGTAACCGCCAATGGCGGTTCGCCAAGTTCACGTGGACGGGGCCGCGATAATCGGTGGAGGACCCAGCAGTCGCGTCTGCCATTGCTCGACGGCGCATGGCCGAGGCCCCGGAGCGCGCAGCACGCGCATCTGAACGCATCGCCGAACTGCGAGACCTCGTCGGCCGGCTGGAGTCCGGCGAGGAGCTGACTGAGGCCGACCTGCGGCACGCGAAAGCGCCGTGCGTGAGTCGACCGATGCAGCCCGAGCCGCACGCGGGCATGATCGCGACGCACGCCTGCAAAGCGCCGCCACCTACAGCGGGCTCGCCGAGCTCCTGAAGCGGAGGCGTCGAGACGCCCAGGCGACCAGCCGCATCCGGGCCGCCGAAGCAGATGAGCTCGCTGCACGCGACCTCGAAGAATGACACTCTGAGAATCCCGGGGCTCCGGCAAGCCGTCGACGCGACGACGAGGTAGGACGGAGGAGCGCAGCACCAATCGCCGCGCGCCTAACCGGCTGCCGCTTCTGCCGACTTGGTGGAGCATCGCGCCCCGACGACGGCTCGTGGCGGCGTCGAGCCTGAGCGGGCGGGGCGGCATACATTGCACGTCCCGCCCGTGTTCACGGCTCGGTGGGTGTCACGGATCGGTCAGCTGACCGGCCCCAAAGGCGCGCTCGTGCCGCCCTGCCCGACGGTGCCGGTGAGCTCTTCGAACCTCTTGGGCAGGCTCCTGACGACGAACGCGACTGTGATCTCCAGCACGCCGTACAGCATGGCCGAGAAGCCGACCGCGAACACCGCCGCCAGGAGCGTGATGTCGGGCCGGGTCAGTAGGTAGTAGGCCACGAAAACCTCGAGGATGCCGGCGACGAGCACCACGCCCCAGTAGGGCAGCACCTTGCGGCTGGTGATCGACCCGACGATGGCCATCGTCCCGCGGAAGAACAGCAGCCACCCGATCGAGAAGGCCACCACGAGCAGCGCGGGCCCGGGCCAGATGAACACGCCCACGCCGACCGCGGCCTCGACGATCCCCAGAACGATGGACCACATCCGCAGCGACCCGTCTACCGGGATGCTGAAGATGGTGAAGATGCCCCGGACGATCAGGACCGTCCCGACGAAGATGACCAGGTTGTCCACCGTCCATTGGGTGAAGACGATGATCACGCCGGCGACGATGCTGATCACCCCGGTGGCCAGCAACACCCACCACCCCTTGCTCACGGCTTCGATCTGCCCGCGGGTCCACGTGCGCAGCTCGTCCACTGGGCTGGTGACGATCATGGGTACTCCCTCCTTCCTTCCGCCCTCCTTTCCTCAGCTCGACGGTGTCTTCTCAGCGAGCTCGTCGGCCTGCATGCGAGCCAGGGTCGCCTGCAGGACGGCGTAGTCCGCCTCCTCGACGGCTGCGTACGTGTAGTCGATGACGTAGGCGGCGTATGCCGCGGCCTCGTCCGCGTCCCGCTGGGCGGCCATGAGGTCGTGCTTGGCCGACTGCTCCTTGATCCGCTTGCGCATCTTGGTGAGGTTCTCATCCCAGGCGCGCCCAACATCGGTCCACCAGGCCGAGACCTCGGCTTCGGCGGCGACCGCGGAGTTGCGCAGCTCCTCGGCGTTCTTCTTCGACGCGGCTTCGGCCTTCGCGACCTCCTGCTCCAGGTCGGCCCGTGCCTTCTTCCGGGCGGCCGCCGCGTGCTCTTCCAGCTGCTTGGTGCGCTCGGCGAGGCGGCTGAGCTGTTCTGACAATGCCATCTCCGGTTCCTTCCTGTTCATTCGGCGACAGAATCGACGATCCTCGCCCAAAGGTGCCGCCCGCTACCTGTCGATCGACGGGACTTTTCGGCCACGGATTCCCATAGGCCTCCGCCCGACGCGCCTGGACGACGGAGCGCACCGGACCCGGGATACGTCGGCTTGGATTTGTAGGCCATCAGACGGCATCGAGCCATGCTCACGGTCCGCCCTGTTCGCGGCAGCGTCTCCGGGTGGCGCTACTCCTGGCCGGGCCCGCACGCGGCACGTTGCCCGTCAGCGTTGTCGTGATGGACGATGTCGGGCGTGCTCACCCAGGGTGTAACCGCAGCGTTGGCTGACGTTCAGGTGCGCGTGCAGGAGAGCTTCCCGTTCGTGGATGGGACGGTCGTCGAGGCGGCGGTGCGCGTTGCACACGCGAACGTGACCAGTCGCGAGGGCGACCTCGTGCCTGCCTTGGTGGAGTATGAGGCGCGCGGGCGTCTGGAGGCGCTGGTCTCGTAGCGGTTGAGCCGGACGAGACATCCATCAGTCACGGAAGGCGGCGCTCTCCGCGCCCGCACCAGCGCATCCTCGCCAGGGCGCTGGGACCTCGCGACGGTCGAGCGCGCTTGCCCTAGCCACCAAGCAGGGCAAGCCTTATGGGTCATGGACCAACAGCAGGAGGCCAAGGAGATCGACGAGGTGATCGGGCGCCTCGCAGAACGCTTCCCCCACCTTGACCACGACACGATCGAGATCGCGGTACGACAGGCACACGCCGAGATGACGGGCAACATCAGGGACTTCGTCCCGGTTCTGGTCGAGCACACAGCTCGCGATCGGCTCGCCGAGTCTGCTGCCGTGGGCGAGGACGCCGGGGCGACACCGACCGCGGTGCTCGAGACCAACAAGCAATCAGGCACGCCGGCCGAACCACCGCAGGCAGCAGAGAGCGGTCCTCACGGGAGTTCCACGAGCCAGACTTGAGTCGACCAACAGATCTCGACGACCTCCGCGAGGAGCGCGGTGGCACACGCCAGCGCGATCAACCTCCAGCCTTCCTTCGTGGGACACACAGCACAGCAGTAGAGCGTGATCGACCAGGCTGCACGGTCGACACAGTGACCCTCCGGAAAGACTGACGCCAGAAGCAGCCAGGTGCGTCCGCGGCGGCCGGCTGAGCGGTGCCCCCAGCAGCACTCCCGACCGTGTCCTCGACGGCGGCGTACCAGCGGCTCACGTCGGCCCAAGTCCCGATACCACAGATGACGAGCGCGCTGGTCACGGAGGATCCGGAACTGACGCGGAAGTCGCCATGGCGCGCGACATGCTAGCAATCGAGGCCCCACCGCACGGGCTCTGGTCCACGGAGGCCGGTTATCGGGTCGAGGCCCAGGTCTACCAGTCAGTTGACACGTGACCATCGCGACCTGCCCAGGCAACCCTCACTCCGGTGCTGGAGGGGGTGATCACCGCATCGAGCGCCTAAGTGCCACATTGCGGCCTGGGCCGCGGTCGACAACACCGGCCCCGGGGACGCACGAGCGGTCCACCACGCGAGGCTAGGCTGAAGTAATGCTGCAGGATGTCCGCGAGTACATCGACCGGCTTCAGATCGAGGGCTCTCGATCGGCGAGGACCACGACGACGATCCCGTCCTGATCGATCCGGACGGGGCGCGGTGGACACCTGGCGCGAGAACTACCCGTACGCGGAGCGGATGCCGCGTGAGCAGTGCGACGAGCAGAAGTACCTGCTGCAAGTCGACTGCTGAAGTTCCAAACCTGGTGCCCCGACACCGGCAGCAAGCACGTCCTGCTCTTCGAGGGGCGCGACGCGGCCGGCAAGGGCGGCACCATCAAGCGGTTCATGGAGCACCTCAGCCCGCGCTACGCCCGCACCGTGGCGCTCACCAAGCCGAGCGACCGCGAGCAGAACCAGTGGTACTTCGAGCGCTACGTGCCGTACCTGCCGACCTCCGGCGAGATGGTGCTGTTCGACCGCTCCTGATACAACCGGGCCGGCGTCGAACGCGTGATGAGGTTCGCTACGCCATCCGACTACGAGCAGTTCATGGCCCAGGCGCCACTGTTCGAGCGAATGCTGGTCGACAGCGGGATCTCGCTGACCAAGTTCTGGTTCTCGGTAACCAGTCCGAGCAGCGAACGCGCTTCATCATCCGCCAGGTGGACTCGGTCTGGCAGTGGAAGCTCTCCCCCATCGACTTGAAGTCCCTCGACAAGTGGGACGAGTACACCACCGCCAAAGAGGCGATGATCCGGCGCACCGACACCGAGTGGGCGCCCTGGACCACCGTCACGAGCAACGACAAGAAGCGCGCGCGGCTCAACGCGATGCGCGCCTTCCTCTCCCGGTTCGACTACGACGGCAAGGACGCGATGATCGTCGGCGATCCCGATCCGAAGATCGTCCAGCGTGGCATCGATGCGGTAGGCGACTAATCGATCGACGATGTCTTCGAAGGCGCTGAGGCGGGCTTTGTGGAAACGTGCTCCATCGCTCCGGCGGCAAGTCGGCGTCGCAGCAGCGCAGGTCGGGCGCAACCTCCAAGCCGAGGCCAGCCAGCGGCGATCGTCGAGCGTCACTCGCCCTGGGAACGGTGCGACGTGAAACCCGTCCGCGGATTCGCAGCGCGATGAGCCGCCCGCCCGAGGCACACTGTCGTCAGCGCGGGACGTCCCGTGGTTCCAGGATCACCACGGCTGTCTTGGAAGATCGCAGCGCAGCGTAGTTGTCAAGACGCTTATCGGTTTCGCGCCACCTGGCCCACAGCCGTGACCGTTCCTCGCCCTCGGCGGCACGTGCTCGCACCGCCCGCGACTCGCCAACCAGCTCGACGATCGCGTCAGGATGCGCCTGCAGGTTGAGCCACCAGGCCGGCTCGGGATCGGCCCAACCGTTCATGGCCAGAGTCACCACGTTCGGGCCGTCCTCGACATATCCGATGACGACTGAGCGCGGCTGGCCTGAACGCCGCCCGGTTGTCGTCAGGCGTGCGGAGCCCCATCCGCCGTGCTTGGGACGCCACAGCCCGATCCGGTGACCGCTGACGCGGAGCAGTGCGCGGTGCATCGACCAGGCGAGGCGGGACGAACCCGCGCGGCGGAAGCCGCACGGACCGCGTCTGATCCTCGGACACTCTCACCACCCACCTGCCTGCCCGGCGCCGTCGAGTCGGCCGGTCCCAATCCACAACGTACGACCGTTGGGATGAGCGAGCACACCCGCCCGTTAGGTCGGCGGGCTAATTCGCGGATACTTGTGCGGACGTCTCAGACGAACGGCCTATCTGACGTCGTGGTCGGTTTGGGTTTGTCCGCTTCTGGGCCTTGCCGGCGTGTTCATCGGGGCAGTACAGGGCGTCCGGCGCGGTCGACGCTCATCGTCGGCGAACGTCTCTAGCTAACTCAGCCGCAGTTGCGACTTGCGGCAGAAGAGTGCGTTCTAGTGGCGAGGGCCCAGTTCGCACTCGCTAAAGCGTAGGTTCTGCCTCTTGCGGCCCCAACGGCGAGGTATCTTGCGTGTACCAGCAGGACCGGAGCGAGCTCGGAGGTCCCAGATGTCTCGATCACGTGGATTATCTGTTCTTATGGCCGGGGCGTTGCTCACGATCACGGCGTGCGGCTCAGTCCCTGCACCGACGCAGTCGGTGATACCCGCCAGCACGAGTTCGCCACTCGAAGCCAGCACCGATGAGTGGGCACGCGAGGGAACCAGCCTCATCGCCGGGAAACAGGCTGCGAGCAAAGAGAACCCCGACATGCTCAACGCCGGTGATTGGGCGTACCAGTCGAACCCGGTCGACATCACCGGTGACGGCAAATATGTATTGACCTTCACCGTGCAGAAAGACTTCGTCATATCGCCGACAGCGGACCGACCCGTCATTGGTGTAAGTTTCACCTACCCTCGGGACCAGGCGTTCCGGATCCGCCAGGCAGGCCCGCTCGAGTTGACCCAACAGGCCGACGGAACCACCAAACTAACGGTCCCCTTCATGGTCTCAGACGTCAGATCTGAGTACCCCGGCTACTCGGTGTGGATCTCATGACGCGCCGGAGGCTGTATCGCCGGAGACTCGCGGCGCTCACATCAGCGACGCTACTGAGTGCGGCGATGGTCGCCGGCGGTCCGGCATCGCCGGCAAGTGCCTACGTCTGTGCAGGCGTGGTTCGCGAGGGCCAGGTTTGGGGCACATGGACGGGCTATGGCTCCGCGAGTGTCGTGCTCAACACCACGACCTACGGCGTCTTGCAGGGTGACTTCAACGCGAGCAACGCCGTGTACTCAGGCGACCTCTACAACGTGGATAACTCTAGTTATACCGTCTACGGCTCGGATCTTTATGAATACGTCGAGGTGACCAATTACCTGGACCCTTACGGAACTCAAACTCAAGCAGGATGGTTCAACGTGACCTATTGCGCCAAGTGAACCGCGACCGCCTGCAGAAGTTCCGCATCTGGTCGGGACTCCGAAACTAGATCGTCGCATGGCCGGGCGAAAGCGCGAGTATCGAGACGCGAGGTCACCGGCAGAGTCGGGTGTTTATCTCCGGCCGTCGCAAGTGGCCCTGCGTTTGAGGTCTTCTTACGGTTGCTGAGGCCGTGGCCTCTCCTTGGCAGTGCCCGATGGCACGGACACCCTTTCACGGGGAGACTCCCGGAAAGGTTGAGCCCCTTGGCCCAGGACGCCAGCGAGGCTCAGAATGTGCACGCGTGCGTGCCGCAGGCGGCAGCACGGTGAAGTACTCACATCGGCAGAGTCGGACGCTCACTACCGCCGCGCGCCCGGTGCCGGGCAGGCCGGGTAGCGGCTAATGCGCCGGTCGCCCAAATCTTGCGGTCTCTGCCGGTGACCGGTCCTGTTTCCGGCCGTGTCGGGGATTGCGTGTCGGCTAGGGAATGAGAGCCGCGAGCCCTGTTTGGTGATCCGGCCACGCCGCACGTGGGTGTCGGACTCGCGGTGCTTCGGGGTGAGGCCGGCCCACGAGGCCAGGTGCGCCGCGGAGCGGAACCGGCCGACGTCGCCGATCTCGGCAACGAACACCGCCGCCAGCACCGGCCGATCCCGGGGATCGTCTGCACGGACCGGTAGCCCGGGTCGGCGGCCAACCTGCCACGGCCCAGCCGGGCGAACAGGTCGATCTCGACGTCCAACTCGTCGATGAGCCGCTGCATCGACTGGATCCGCGCCAGATACGGGGCCGGCGCATCCAGGTGCTCGAGCAGTCCCAGCCCACGCTCGGCGAACAGGTCGCTCATCGGCACCGGCACGCCGAGCTTGGCCAGCACCGCGTGAACCTCGCACTTGCAAGCCCGAGCGGAGCGCGACCAGCTTGGCCCGGTGCCGGACCAGCTCCCGCAGATCCCGCGTGGCAGGCGGCGCGATCCACGCCTGCGGAAGGCGGCCCATCCGCAACAGGTCGGCCAGGTCGGCCGCGTCCCGCACGTCGTTCTTCACCCGCCGGTACGCGAACCCCTTCACACCGAGGGGGTGCGCCAGATGCACATTGGCGCCGGCTGCCTGCAGGGCGTCGACCGCCCAGTACCAGCCGTACGTCGCCTCCAGCACCACCTCCGGCGCCTCACCCGCGCGAGACTGAACCGAAACGAGCGAGTTGACGTCGTTGCCGACCCGCACCGCCTCCAGCGGATCACCCGCGTCGGTGGTCCGAACGATCACCGATCTCCTACGGTGCAGATCGATCCCGACGAACTGCCGACCGGCATACTCAGACATGAGGGGCCTCCTCGAATCCGATGGGATGTGAGCACCTCCCAGCATCACGCTGGGAGGACACCCACGAGGAGCGGAGGCCCCGCTCCTACATCGCATCAGAGGCCCTTCTGAGCACATGGTGGCAGGTGAAGTGTCCGGTCTCAGGACATCGGAATGGGGTGTCTCACGACATCGGAATAGCGTGTCGCGGGACATCGGAATGACCGGGCTCGGGCAGGGTCGGCGGTGTCGAAGCGTCGTCTTGTCATCACTGCCGTCCTGTCGGGTTCCTCGCAGTCGGAGGTGGCCCGCAAGTACGGGGTGTCGCACGGGTGGATCAGCCGGCTCATGGCCCAGTACCGGGCCCAGGGCCAAGCGGTGTTCCAGCCGGCCTCGCGGGCCCCGAGGTCGCATCCGAACGCGACAAACCCACAGACCGTCGAGCTGATCCTGCGGCTACGCCGGGAGCTGGCCGGCCAAGGTCTGGACGCCGGCGCGGACACTGTGCGCTGGCACCTGAAGCAGCACCATCACCTGAGGGTCTCTCGCGCGACGATCCACCGGATCCTGGTTCGCGCCGCCGCGGTGAGCCCGGCACCGCAGAAACGGCCCAAGTCCTCCTACATCCGGTTCGAGGCCGAGCAGCCGAACGAGACCTGGCAGTCGGACTTCACGCACTACCGGCTGACCCATCCCGACGGGCGACCCGGGGCCGATGTCGAGATCATCACCTGGCTCGATGACCACTCCCGGTACGCGCTGCACCTGAGCGCGCACCGGCGGATCACCGCCCCGATCGTGCACGCCACGTTCGTGGAAACCGCGGCCAAGTACGGCAACCCGGCCTCCACCCACCCGACCACCTGCGGCAAGGTCGAAACGGTTCCAGCAGACGCTGAAGAACTGGCTGCGCGCCCAACCGGCCCAGCCGGCCACCACCGCCGAGCTGCAGGGCCTGCTCGAGGCGTTCCGCCACGAGTACAACCACCACCGGCCGCACCGGTCCCTCAAGCACCGCGCCACCCCGGCCGCCGTGTACACCACCGGACCTAAGGCGACCCCCAGCACGACCGCACCACCGACACCCACGACCGGGTCCGCGAGGACCGCGTCAGCAAGACCGGAAACGTCACCCTGCGCCACAACGGCCGACTGCACCACCTCGGCATCGGGCAACCCACGCCGGAACCTACGTCCGGCTCCTGGTCCAGGACCTCGAGATCACCATCGCCGACCTGGTCACCGGCGAAGTCCTGCGCGAGCTCACCCTCGACCCCACCCGCGACTACCAACCCACCGGACGACCCCGACCACCACGACCACCAAAACAATGAGCCGGACCTACGATCCGTAGGTCCGGCTCATTCCGATGTCCTGAGACATCACATGGTGGCAGGTGAAGGATTCGAACCTTCGTAGCTTTCGCGACGGATTTACAGTCCGCTTCCATTGGCCGCTCGGACAACCTGCCGTGGTGCGTCTGGAAGGATAGCAAGAGATCGGGCGGGCTCCGAATCGGGTCCGACGAGGCTCCGGGCCCGTCCCGCCGCAGCCTCTCATCGAGCCGCGACGCGCCAGCCGCGGCCCGCCGGCTCGAGCCACGCCGACCGTGAGACGCTCCGACAGCCCGACGAGCCGACAGCCCGACGCCCCGACACCCCCGACAGCCCGACGCCCCGACAGCCCGACGCCCCGACAGCCCCGACAGCCCGACAAGCCCTCGCCCGACCCGCACGCCAAGCAGTACCAGCGCACGCCACGCCAACGCCACGCCAACGCCACGAGACCAACACCGACACCGACCACCGACCACCGCACGCAACCTCCCTAAGGAGCCACGACCATGGCCGACGCCTCGTTCGACATCGTCAGCAAGTACGACAAGCAGGAGATCGCGAACGCCGTCAACACGGCGAGCAAGGAGATCGCGACCCGCTACGACTTCAAGAACGTCGGCGCGTCCGTCGAGCTCGCGGGTGAGGTCATCAAGATGAAGGCGAACACCGAGGAGCGCTGCCTCGCCGTCCTCGACGTGGTCAAGACGCACCTCGTCAAGCGGAAGGTCAGCCTCAAGCACCTCGATGTCCCCGAGGCGGGCCCGCGCGTCTCCGGCAAGGAGTACCACCTCGACGCGCCGCTCAAGGAGGGCATCAGCCAGGAGAACGCCAAGAAGATCAACAAGATCATCCGCGACGAGGGCCCGAAGGGCGTCAAGTCCCAGATCCAGGGCGACGAGCTGCGCGTCACGAGCAAGTCGCGCGACGACCTCCAGGCCATCCAGCGCCTGTTGCGCGAGGCCGACCTCGACGTCGCGCTGAACTTCACGAACTACCGCTGACCCGAGGCCTCCGCACCGGTTCGAGGTGTTCCGGTGGAGGTGACAGGTCGCCCCTTTCGACGACCCGATACCTCCATCGGAACAGCTCGAACCGACGCGGTCCCCTACACGACTGCCTGAGCGGCGTCGTCGGCTTCGACGGCGCGGCGGACGGCGGCAGCCACGGCGGGCGCCACGACGGGATCGAAGACCGACGGCACGATGTAGCTGACGTTGAGCTCGTCCGGTGACACGGAGTCGGCGATCGCGGTCGCCGCCGCGATCATGACCTCCTGCGTGATCCGCGACGAACCGGCGTCCAGCATGCCCCGGAAGAAGCCCGGGAACGCGAGCACGTTGTTGATCTGGTTCGGGAAGTCGGACCGTCCGGTGGCCACGACCGCAGCATGCTCCCCCGCCACCACAGGGTCGACCTCCGGGTCCGGGTTGGACAGGGCGAAGACGATCGCGTCGGGCGCCATCACGGCGATGTCCTCGCCGGTCAGCAGGTTCGGCGCCGACACGCCGATGAAGACGTCCCGCCCGTCCATCACATCGTGCACGGAGCCGGTCTCGCCGGCCGCGTTGGTGTGGTCGGCGATCCACTGCCGGTCTGGGTCGCTGTAGGTTTCGCCGCGGTGGATCACACCCTTGCTCCCGCACGCCACGATGTCCGTCGCCCCCTGCGCGAGAAGCAGCTCGATGATCGCGTGGCCCGCGGCACCGACGCCGCTGATGACGATCCGGATCGAGTCCATGGACTTGCCGACGACGCGCAGGGCGTTGGTCAATGCCGCCAGCACGACGATCGCCGTCCCGTGCTGGTCGTCGTGGAAGACGGGGATGTCGAGCTCGGCGCGCAGGCGTCGCTCGATCTCGAAGCACCGCGGTGCGGCGATGTCCTCGAGGTTGATGCCGCCATAGACCACGGCGATCGCCTTGACGATGCTGATGATCTCCTCGGTGTCCTGCGTGTCGAGGCACACGGGCCACGCGTCGACCCCGGCGAACTGCTTGAACAGAGCCGCCTTGCCCTCCATGACCGGCAGCGCGGCCGCCGGGCCGATGTTGCCGAGGCCGAGGACCGCCGACCCATCAGTGACGACGGCGACCGTGTTGCGCTTGATCGTCAGGCGCCGCAGGTCCTCGGGATGCTTCGCGATCGCGAGGCAGATCCGTGCCACGCCGGGCGTGTACGCACGGGACAGGTCGTCGCGGTGCCGCAGCGGGACCTTGGGGTTGACCTCGAGCTTGCCGCCGAGGTGCATGAGGAAGGTCTGGTCGCTGACCTTGCGCACCGTCACCTCGGGCAGCTCTCCCAGGGCCTCCGCGATCCGGTCGGCGTGCTCCGCGTCCGACGCGTTGCAGGTCACGTCGACGACGAGCCGGTTGTGCGTCGACTCTGCGATGTCGAGCGCGGTCACCGACCCGTTCTCCTTCTGGATGGCCGCCACGATGCCCGCCGTGGCGTCGGCGCGGGCGGGGACCTCCACGCGGACCGTGATCGAGTAGCCGGGGCTCGGCAGTGCCATGACTTCACCTCTCTGTGTTGTCTTCTGCGGCTTCTCGCAGGCGACGAGTCGCCACAAATGTTCGCGCGACTGGCTCAGGCGCGCAGGTCGGGGAACACCTCCGCTGCGAGCGGCCACCAGAACAGGTGACCGCACAACACGGCATACTCCTCCGGGGTGACCCATCGTGTCTCGTGGATCCCGTCGTCACCATCCGTCAGCGGTGGCCGCACGTCGTCGAGGCGCGTCCGGTACACCTGCAAGAACGGCACCTTCGGGTCGATGACATTGTCATCCTGTCGGGGCGTGAATCGCTCGTAGCCGCAAGGGAATACGCTCGAGTGACGGAGCCTGAGCCCGGTCTCCTCGAAGGCCTCTCGCACGGCGTTCTCGACCGGCGTCTCGTCCGCCTCGCGCCACCCGCCCGGCGACCCCCACTCGGCGCGTCGGATGCTGTGGACGACGGCGAAGTCACCCCGCCGGTCGCGCACGAACACCATCGCCGCGAAGACCTTGTCCGCCGAGATGGGGTCGTCCGACGCCACCAGGTCGACATCGCTGGACCCGTTCGGAAAGGGCACGTCGAGAAGCCGCGCGAGCCCACGGTCGCCCTTGCGCTTGCGCAGCCGCAGCCCCGACGCGTTCAGCCGGCGCGTCAGGTCGGGGCCGTCGGTCGGGGTGGCCCCGGCGTCGACGACGTGCTGCCAGCGCTCCTCCGGCACGTCGTAGTGGTCGCCGTCGAACGCCCTCGGGTGCAGTCCTGCCGCACGCGCCACGATGTGCAGCTCGTCGTACGACAGGTCGCTGACGAGATGGGCGAAGAGGCGACCGTGGGCGGGCCAGATCGGCTGGTCGATCCACACGGTCACCCGGCCAGCCTAGAACGGAACGCCTGAGCTACCGCAGCGACGCGACGGCATACCCGTTGCTGCGGGTGCTCACCTCGGCGGCATACGCCTCGGATCGGTTGTAGGACCACAGCGCGGCACGCCACGGCCCCGCCTGGCGCAGGTCGCCGCCGACCGCGCACAGATAGCGCGTCGCGGCGAGCGCGGCGTCCGGCGGCGCGAACGGGTTCGCGACGCCGTCGCCGTCCGCGTCGGGCCAGCGCCACCCACGACACGGTGGCACCCCGGGTTCTCCTGCGCGAGCCGGAGCTCAGCCGAGCCGTATGCCGCGAGCGCCGTCTCGGGGATCCCCACCTTGGGTGCCATGCAGGCGGCCCACGGCCGCACGTCGAATCGGCTGCTGTCCGGGCGCCGCTGGGCAGCGGGCTGCCGCCCGGCTGGCGTCTGGGGAGCGGTGCCCGGAGCGGCAGTCTTCTGCTTGTTTGCGCCGGCAGGCGACGCTGCGCTCGCGACCGCTGGACACCTCGCAGTCGAGGAAGCCCGGGGTGGCCACGCGGCCGGGCCGCAGGTCCTGGGCGCTACGGCCGGGCCTCGCGCAGTCTCGCGCAGCCGGGGCGACCCACCCGGCCCGGCGGGGTGAACGACCGACGCCGGCCCGATGAACGAACGGGTTTCCACTCTCGCGGCTCGGTCCGGCCCCCTCAGACGGGCGCCTGCCTGTGGATGACCTCGGACGGCGGTCCGCGATCCCGCCTAGCCTCGAGCCACCGAAACCAGCCGGGCCGTCGCCGCCGCTCCGGCGCGACCTCAAGGAGTGAGACCTATGACCCGTTCAGTCGTAGACACCGACCGGATCGCCGCCGCTGCCGGCGACATCAACCGCCTCGCCGACACGATCACGTCGAGCACCGCCGAACTGCGCGGACGCCTCGCCGGGCTCGGCGCCGACTGGCAGGGCCCGGCCAAGATCGAGTTCGAGCGCGTCATGCACGACTACCAGCGCATCCAGACCCAGATGACCGAGTCGCTCGCCGAGATCGGCCGCCTGACCCTGAAGGCCTCGGCCGCCTATGCGGAGCAGGAGCAGGCCACGAGATCGCTGTTCCTGCGCTGAGCCCGCCTGTGCTGCGGGTGCCGAGCAGCGCGAAGGGCGGCTCCCCAGACGGGGAGCCGCCCTTGGCGGTTCGGTGCAGCGTGGCGACCGGAGCGGTGGGCTCAGAAGCCCATGCCGCCCATGCCGTCCATGTCGCCGCCACCCGGCATGGCCGGAGCAGCCTTCTCGGGCTTGTCGGCGATGACGGCCTCGGTCGTCAGGAACAGCGCCGCGATCGAGGCGGCGTTCTGCAGCGCCGAGCGCGTCACCTTGACCGGGTCGATGATGCCAGCGGCCAGCAGGTCGGCGTACTCACCGGTGGCTGCGTTGAGGCCGTGGCCGGCGTCCAGGCCGCGGACCTTCTCGGCCACGACTCCACCCTCGAGACCGGCGTTGATCGCGATCTGCTTGAGCGGGGCCTCGGTCGCGACGCGCACGATGTTGGCACCGGTGGCCTCGTCGCCGTCGAGCTCGAGCTTGTCCAGCGACTTGGCGGCCTGGATGAGCGCGACGCCGCCACCGGCGACGATGCCCTCCTCGACGGCAGCCTTGGCGTTGCGCACGGCGTCCTCGATGCGGTGCTTGCGCTCCTTGAGCTCGACCTCGGTCGCCGCCCCCGCCTTGATGACGGCCACGCCGCCCGCGAGCTTGGCGAGGCGCTCCTGGAGCTTCTCGCGGTCGTAGTCGGAGTCGGACTTCTCGATCTCCGCCTTGATCTGGGCGATGCGGCCCTCGATGGCGGACCGGTCGTCCTGGTCCTCGACGATGGTCGTCTCGTCCTTGGTCACGACGACCTTGCGGGCCTTGCCGAGCAGGTCGAGCGTGGCGTTCTCGAGCTTGAGGCCGACCTCCTCGGAGACGACCTGTCCACCGGTGAGGATGGCGATGTCACCGAGCATGGCCTTGCGGCGGTCGCCGAAGCCAGGGGCCTTGACGGCAACCGACTTGAACGTGCCACGGATCTTGTTGACGACGAGCGTCGCGAGGGCCTCGCCCTCGATGTCCTCGGCGACGATGAGCAGCGGCTTGCCCGACTGCATGACCTTCTCCAGCAGCGGCAGCAGGTCCTTGACCGAGCCGATCTTGGAGTTGGCCACGAGCACGTAGGCGTCGTCGAGGACGGCCTCCATGCGCTCGGTGTCGGTGACGAAGTACGCCGAGATGTAGCCCTTGTCGAAGCGCATACCCTCGGTCAGCTCCAGCTCGAGGCCCATGGTGTTGGAGTCCTCGACGGTGATGACGCCTTCCTTGCCGACCTTGTCCATCGCCTCGGCGATGAGCGAGCCGATCTCCTCGTCAGCGGCCGAGATCGAGGCGGTCGAGGCGATCTGCTCCTTGGTCTCGACCTCCTTGGCCGAGTTGAGCAGCGACTCGGAGACGACCTCGACGGCCTTCTCGATGCCGCGCTTGAGGGCCATCGGGTTGGCGCCGGCGGCCACGTTGCGCAGGCCTTCCTTCACCATGGCCTGGGCGAGCACGGTCGCCGTCGTCGTGCCGTCACCGGCGACGTCGTCGGTCTTCTTGGCAACTTCCTTGACGAGCTCGGCGCCGATCTTCTCGTACGGGTCGTCGAGCTCGATCTCCTTGGCGATCGAGACGCCGTCGTTGGTGATCGTGGGGGCGCCCCACTTCTTCTCCAGCACGACGTTGCGGCCCTTGGGGCCGAGCGTCACGCGGACGGCGTCGGCAAGGGTGTTCATGCCCCGCTCGAGACCGCGGCGCGCCTCTTCGTCAAACGCAATGGTCTTGGCCATTCGGGTGGTTCCTCCCACGCGAATCGAAAGGTGGTTGGCCGCATGCCGCCCGCGACGGACGGGACCAGACCCCTCAGCTCATGTCGCTGCGGGACCCCAGCCCCTCGGCATACGGTCCGTATCTGTCACTCCCGCACGGAGAGTGCTAACGCCATTATTGGCACTCTCCCATGGCGAGTGCAAACGCCCGTCCACCCACCATGACGTCGAGGTATGCCGCCGCGCCGGGTCGGGCGCGTCGCGCTGGGTGCGCTCGGGGTCAGGCGGGCGGCCGCGCGGCGAGCGCCTCGGTGAGGCGAGCGGCATACTCGGCAGCCTCCGCGTCGGAGGTGTAGGTCGTGCGCGGCCAGAAGAATCCCCGCAGGCCGTCACCCTTGGTGCGCGGCACGACGTGGACGTGCAGGTGCGGCACCGACTGGCTCACGACGTTGTTCATCGCCACGAAGCTGCCCGTCGACCCCAGGCCCGCGACGACGGCTCCGGCGAGGCGCTGGGCCGCGGCGACGAGGCCGGCATGGAGCGAGGCGGGAAGGTCGAGCAGCGTCTCGACGTGCTCCTTCGGCACGAGCAGCACGTGCCCCTTGAACACCGGCCGCCTGTCGAGGAAGCCGAGGAAGTCCGGCTCGTCGAGCACGACATTCGCCGAGACCTCGCCGGCCACGATGGAGCAGAAGACGTCGTCCACGGTCCCAAGGCTGCCACGCGCCACTTCCCGACCACCCCGCGGTTCGAGGTATTTCATCGCACGTGTATCGCGCGACGGGATACCTCCAACCAGCCGTGCGGGTCAGCAGATGACGCCGAGGAGGCAGCCTGAGTCGTTCTGGGTCGTCGTGGGCGAGGGCTTGCCGGTCGGTGGCTTCGGCTTGTGCCTGCCCTTGCCGTTCGTCGACGTCGGCGACGGGGCTGGGGTCGTGGCCGGCGCCTGGGAGGTCGCTCGAGGGGACGTGGCGGGCGGCGCGGGACGGGGCGCGGTGCGGGTGGGCACCACCGACGGCGTGGCCCTGGCCGGGACCACCGTCGCCGTCGGCGCGCCCTCCGTCGCGCCGGCACCTGCAGCCGACGGGTCGGCAGACGTGGACGCGTCCCAGCCGCTGACCGGCGGCGCGGGAAAGACGCCGGCGATCGCCTGGTCGCGCCAGCTCTCTCCTGGCCAGAGGGCGACGACGACCGCAGTCAGAACGGCGAACGCCGCGAGGGCAGCCGCCACGACGAGGTCCCGTCGTGGGTTCGGACGGTGACGCTGCGAACGGCTCTCGATCGACATGGTCCACAAAAATAGACGAATCGGACCAGCCGTGGGTCCGTGGGCCGGGCGCCACTACGGTGGGTCCATGCGTCATGAGACGTGGATCACACGGCTCCGCCCGACGGGTCCGTAGCCGTGAGCGCCGGCTTCATCGAGGTCGCCGACCGCGTCTTCGTCGCGCGGTACCCACAGTGGGACGTCAACGTCGGGCTCGTGCTCGGCCGCGACGGGGCAGTCGTGGTCGACACGCGCGCCAGCGACATCGAGGGCACCGAGGTCCTCGACGACGTCCGCCGCCTCGGTCGGGACCTCACCGTCCGCCACGTCGTCAACACCCACGTCCACTTCGACCACACCTTCGGCAACCTGGCCTTCGACGTCGCCACGATCCACGCCCACGACAACGTCGGCCGCAGCTATGTCGCCGACGCCGAGCGGATCAAGGCAGCCTTTCGGGCCGACCCTGGCGACGGCCCCGAGATGGGGTACACCGCCAAGGACGCCGCCGAGGTCATGGCCACCCAGGTGCGCGGCCCCGACCGGACCTTCGCGACGAGCGCCACGATCGACCTCGGCGACCGCGTCATCACCATGACGTATGCCGGCCGCGGCCACACCGACGGCGACGTGGCGGTCTTCGTGCCGGACACGGATGCGATGTTCCTCGGCGACCTCATCGAGGAGAGCGCACCGCCGTCCTTCGGCGGCGACTCCTGGCCGCTCGACTGGGCGGACACGCTGACCTCGCATCTCGTGTGGCTGGCCGACGCGACAGTGGTCGTGCCGGGACACGGCCTTCCGGTCGACACGGCGTTCGTCACGCGCCAGCGGGACGAGGTCGCGATAGTCGGCGACGTGATCCAGGAGCGGCAGTCCGCCGGCGTCTGGCTCAAGGACGCTCTCGCCGAGCCGGACGCCCGGCTGCCCTACCCGGTCGAGTGGCTGCAGCACGCCTTCCGCCGCGGTTACGAACAGCTCGCTGCCCGCAGCCTCTGACTGGGACGTAGCGCTCACTCGACCAGAGCCCCCCACCCTCCCCGTCGAGTGGGCGCCCCGTCGCCAGCCGCGTCCGCTGCCCTTTTCAGGTCGAGTGGGCGCCCCGTCACCAGCCGCGTCCGCTGCCCTTTCAGGTCGAGTGGGCGCCCCGTCGCCAGCCGCGTCCGCTGCCCTTTCAGGTCGAGTGGGCGCCCCGTCGCCAGCCGCGTCCGCTGCCCTTTCAGGTCGAGTGGGCGCCCCGTCACTCCAGTCACGTGACGGGTGGGTGCGCGACGGGTGGGACCGGGCGCTCACTCGACCAGATCCGGAAGGGCCTGCCCGCGCCGTCACTCCCCGCGGCGTTCGCCTTCGAGCACGCGGACTTCGGCAGGTACGAGCCACCACAAGGCAGCGGGTCGCCTAGAGTCCGGCTGGACCCAACGACGCGAAGGACGTGCCGTGCCAGACCTGCCGCCCAGTCTGAACCCGACCTCCCAACAGCCGACCACCGCCCCGGTGGAACGGCTCTCGTGGGTCGCTCGCGCCCGGAGGAGGGCACTCGACGCCGCCGCCCAGCGGGTGCACGACAGGATGGCCGCCTCAGGCGAGTCCGGCTTCTCCCCGTCGTCGGCCGGGCTGTTGACGTTCTGCGTGCTGGTGCTGGTCGTCGCCGTGGTCTGTGTGGCGTGGCTCGTGTGGGCCACCTTCCAGCCGAAGAACGTCATCGGTTGGATCGCAGTCGTGCTCGCATGGGTTGTCGTGTACGAGATCTTCCCGCGGCGCGAGCACGCTGACGTCCGCGAGCTGCCCTCGCAGGACTTCCCTCAGGTCGACAGGCTGGTGCGCGACCTCGCGAACGGAGTCGGAGTCGCGCCCCCTCGCGTCATCGCCGCCAGCATCGAGTTCAATGCGGCGGTCGCAAGCCTGCCTTGGCGCCGCGGCAGCATCCTCGTCATCGGTCTGCCCCTGTGGACCTGCCTGCCGTCGGAACAGCGGGCCGCCTTGCTCGCCCACGAGCTCGGCCACCTGCGTGGACGGGACACGCTGCGCGCCAGGATCGTCGCCGGCGCGCATACGATCCTGTTCGGGCTCGCAACGATGCTCACCCCGCTGCCGAGCGACGCCTACTCCGAGTTCTACGCGGACTACCCGAACAGAGAGTCCTCACAGGCCTTCAGCAACGCGATGGGTTCGGCGATGCTGCGCATCGTCTCGCTGCCGTTCGTCGGGCTGCTCCTCGTCTTCGAACGCCTCGCGGCGGTGGAGAGCCAGCGGCGCGAGTACCTCGCCGACCTCAACGCCGCGCGCGTTGCCGGCACCGACGCCACCGTTCGCCTTTTTGCCAGCGTCACGAACCTCGCCGGTTTGCACACGCTCGCCGGCGCCGCCGTGCGACGTCGCGAGGACCCTTTCGCCGTCCTCGAGCAGGTTGCAGCTCGGCCTGCTCTGACCGGGTCGGAGGTGGAGGCAGCGCGACAGAGAGCGAGGGCGGCCGAACGTCGCTGGGACGACACGCACCCTCCTGACGACCTGCGGATGAGCCTCCTCCTGGTTCGCCCGGTGAGCCCGTCGACGGCAGTCCTCGACGCGATGCCAGGGGCCGTCCGGGAGCTCGCGGCTCTTCGTCCTGAGCTGGCGGGCCAGCTGAAAGCGGACCTCCTCGAGCAGTACGTGTCCTGAGACCATCCACGGCACCTCAGAGTCGGGGAGCTCTTCGCGCACCACGTCCACGGAGAACTCCCGGACCCGGCCGTCATCCAGCATCCACGGCACAGGCCGGACTGCATCGACGAGGCGAGCCGAGCCAACCCCTGCTGGCCAGCAAGCGCGCCAATGCGGCGGCCGTACGGCACGGGTCGAGGGCATGGACCCACCCCACGCGCACCGTGACCCCGCCCTGCACCGCAGTATCGACGTCACGGAGAAAGTCCAGCCACGCAGCGGCCGCCGTCTGGTGCACCCAGCGACCGTCGAGCTCGACGGTCGTTGCGAACTCCTCGTAGTCGACATCTCGGAACGTCACTCCCCGACGCACGACGACCCGCCGCTGTCGCCGAGCGCGCGGCAGTCCGTGTCGGCGCTCGACATCGACGAGGTAGCGCTGCTCCAGCACCGACATCGCGCCCTCGGCGACGTCGCGCAGCGCTGCGAGAAGCACCCGGCGTCGCGGCAGTCGACGACGCCGAGCCAACGCCTGCCGAAGTCGCTCGGCCGTGGTGCGCCTTTCCTGACATGCGTCAGCGAGCAGGCCGATGGCACCCCGGTCCGACCGGGCCCGAGAGGCCACGTCGAGCAAGGCCTCCTCCAGACGTAGGCGCGGCGGGCTGAGGTGGGCCTGGACGACATCGTTGAACCCGACACGCCGCGAGACGACAACCCCCGGCGGCGCTGAGACGCGGCGGCGGTGGTCGACGACGACGTGGATCGGCTCGTCACTGACGACCCGCAGCGGCGCGGACTCGCTCCGCATCCGGTGCGCCCGCAGCGCGGACTGTCCCGCAAGCGCGGCCGGTGCATGGAACAGGACCGCGGCCCAAGCGCGCTGGAGCCACGTCAGCGGGCCGGTGTGCGAGACGTAGATGCCGTCATGGACCCGCGCCCATTCTCGCCGCCGCACTAACCTCGCGATGTCGGAGTCAGTCAATCCGCAAGCGAGAGCCTGGCCACGGGAGACGACACCATCCTGTCCCGCCGCGAGATCGTCGAGCCGGGTCCGGTTCATGGACGCCAGCATCACTGCGCAGGACCGAGCAGACACCTCCGCTCGCCGCCACTGTGGACGAGCAGCCGCTGTCGCCAGGGGATGTGCACAGCCGCCCGGCGAGGGTCGGGGAGTTCCTCAGGCACCGGCTGCGTGAAGGACTCCCCGAGGTGGAGGACGACGCGCGCACTCCGCTAGGAACGGTGCGCGGACGGGAAGGCGTCGGACCACGAGCGCAGTGCCAGTCCCCCGTCCGCCGAGCGGTCGACAGAGGTCGCCGCGAGCAGGCCGTGCACGACCGCGCGGGCGACGCAGTCGGCCCCGGCCTCCATGAGCAACGCGAGCTCGGCGGGGTCCGGGGTGTCGCGCGCGCCCGTCGCGAGTGCAAACAGCGTGTCGCCGTCGAAGAGTGTGTGAACGGGCTTCAGCGCACGGGCGAGACCATCGTGTCCGACGCCAGCAGCCTTCTGGCACTGGGCTTTCGACAGCGTCGCGTCGGTCGCGATGACGCCGATGGTCGTGGCGAGCCCAGGTACACCGGCGGCCCGGTCCGGCAGCTCGGCGGCACGCGCGCGAGCCTCTTCGAGCTCGGACTCCGACGGCCACCCGACATGGTCGAGCTCGCCCGGCAGACCCAGCCCGACGGCATACGGCCGGCCCGTGGCCTCGTCGACCGCAGACCCGACCGCGTTGACGACAACGAGCGCGGCGACACTCGTCCCGGAAGGCAGCACGACGCTCGCGGAGCCCACACCTCCCTTGAACCCGCCGACCTTGGCTCCCGTGCCGGCGCCGACATTCCCTTGTGCCACAAAGGATCCCGAGGCAGAGCCGTATGCCGCTCTGCCGTCAGCCGCGCCCGGACGGTGGCCCCAGGTGCCTCCGCGGCCGAGGTCGAAGAGGATGGCCGCGGGCACGATGGGCACGACGCGCTCCGCGTCGGGCGGGTCCGCCATGGGCCAGCCCAGCCCGTCGGCGAGCAGGCCGTCCATCACGCCGTCGGCCGCGGCGAGCCCAAACGCGGAGCCGCCGCCGAGCACGACGGCGTTGATCCGGTCGACGAGGTTGCGCGGGTCGAGCAGGTCCGTCTCCCGGGTGCCGGGGCCACCGCCGCGTACGTCGACACCAGCGACCGCGCCACCTGGTGGAGCCACGACCACCGTCACACCTGTCAGCCAGCCCCGCTCGTCGCGTGTGCAGTGCCCGACTCGGATGCCGGCGATGTCGACGAGCGAGTTCGTCGGGCCCGGGACCGCAGGACCGGTGGCCGCGGCATCGTCAGGCCCGGAAGGGTTGGTCGAGGCTAGGTCCACGAACCGACCCTAGAGCGGCACAGCGTGAAAGCGGGTCACGAGGGGTCGCGCAGGTCGAACTCCATCAGTCGACCGGGCGAGCTGAACCCGAGCCGCTCGTAGAACTCCTGCGCGCGTGCATCCGGGGCGTTGAGCCGGATCCACTTCACGTCGGTCGTGCGGGACCACTCGATCATCGCCTCGGTGAGCGCCCGGCCGACCCCACGGTCGCGACAGGCGGGCGCGACGAACAGGCCGCCGACATGCAGCCAGCTGACGTCCTTGCGGCCGGGCCACGGCAGCGCCCGGATCCGCCTCGTCTCGAGGATGCCTGCGTGCTCGCCCCGGCTCTCGGCGATCCACGTCGGGCGATCCGGCCGCTCGGCCAGCCACGCGTCGACGAAGCGGTCGAGGTATCCCGGCTCGGACGGCATACCGAGCTCGCGAGCGAACTGGAGGTGCAGCGCTGCGACGACGAACGCGTCGTCGGCCCCCGCGCGGCGGATCAGCACCTCGGCCATGTGGGAAGTGAACCACTTACGGGTGAACGAACAGGCCGGATCGCCTACAGATGGCGCCAAACCGGGCCGAACCACAGCCCCGCAGGTCAGACGTTGATGCCGAGGCGCCGGCTGGTGCGCGCCCGCTGCCGGCTCGCCCGCATGCGGCGCAGCCGCTTGATGAGCATCGGGTCGGCCTCGAGGGCGTCGGGGTCGTCGAGCAGCGCGTTGAGGACCTGGTAGTACCGCGTGGAGCTCATGTCGAAGAGCTCCTTGATCGCCTGCTCCTTGGAGCCGGCGTACTTCCACCACTGGCGCTCGAACGCCAGGATCTCGAGGTCACGGGGCGTCAGTCCGCTCGGCTCGTGGCCGGGCGACTGGGCCGTGGCGTGGTCTGTGCTCATGTCCTCGTCTCGCTGAGGTGGTGCTGGTGTCTCGTCGGCCGCGTTGCTCGAGTCGGTACTGCGTGCGGTGCTGGGTGAAGTGCTGGAAGCGGGGCGGCGTGGCGGGTTGCTGGTTACGAGGGGTGGCGTTGGCTCCGCTCTCACCCTAGACCGAAATAACATCGGTGTCATTCAGCTCCGCGCCTCCCCACGGGGGTGTCGGACGTTCGTGCGGGCCCCTTTGCCCCACCTGTCACAGGCGTCTCACGAGCCCCGTGCTGGGCGCTCCCGACAGGGGTCCACGCACCGGAGCGCGTGGACGTCACGCCATCGTATCCAGGATCGCGTTGACGTCCTCCTTGGTCGTGTGCGGGTTGACGATGGCGAACCGGGTCAGCGTCTCACCGCGGAACGACGTCGGCACGACGAACGCGAACTCCTGCGCCAACAGCCGGTCGGTCCAGGCCTGGTAGTCATCCGGTGCCCAGCCGAGACGCCGGAAGACGACCACCGACAGGTCGGGCTCGCGCACGGCTTCGAGGTACGGCCGCCGTGCGATCTCCTCGGCCGCGAACCGGGTCACCTCGAGCGTGCTCTCGATCGCCTCGACGTAGGCGTCGGTGCCGTGCACGGCCAGGGAGTACCAGAACGGCAGGCCCCGAGCGCGGCGGGTCAGGCCGATCGAGTAGTCGGTCGGGTTCCACTCGGTGGACTTGGTGATGACGTCGAGGTAGCCGGCCTCCTGCGTGTGGGCGACGCGTGCCAGCTCCGGGTCGCGGTAGAGCAGCGCGCAGCAGTCGAACGGCGCGAACAGCCATTTGTGCGGGTCGACGATGAACGAGTCGGCGTGCTCGATGCCGGTGAACAGGTCACGCACCGACGGCGCCGCGAGGCCCGCACCGCCGTAGGCGCCGTCGACGTGCAGCCAGATCCCGAACTCCTGGCACACCTCGGCCACGGACTCGAGGTCGTCGACGACGCCGAAATTCGTGGTCCCGCTCGTCGCAACGACGGCGAAGAACGTCTCGGGTCCGTACTTCTCGAGGGTTCGCCGCAGCTCGGTGCCGGTCATCCGCAGCTCGTCGTCGACCGAGACGCCGCACACCTCGGCATCCATGACGGCAGCCATGGACACGACGGACGAGTGGGCGTTGTCGGTCGCCGCGATGCGGAACGGCCGTGGGGCCGCGCGGTCGGTCACGCCGCTCTCCTCGTGGTCGGCCACCGCACGAGCGCGAGCCGTATGCCGTGCCACCACGAGCGCGGACAGGTTGCCGACGGTGCCGCCGGGGACGAAGACGCCGCCCGCCGAGTCCGGCAGGCCTGCGAGATCGGCGATCCAGCGCAGCGCCTGGTTCTCGGCGTATACGGCGCCAGCGCCCTCCATCCAGGAGCCGCCGTAGATCGAGGACGCGCCGACGACGACGTCGAACGCGGCGGCCTCACGCGTGGGCGCGCACGGGATGAACGACAGGTAGCGCGGGTGGTCGGTCGACAGGCAGGCCGGGGCGAGCGTGTGCTCGAAGAGCTCCATGGCCCGCGTCGCGCCGAGGCCCGACGGAGTGATCGTCTGGCCGGCAGCAGACTGGAGATAGTCCTCGGTCTGGGCGCCGTCGAGCGGGATCGGGTCCATGAGCAGGCGCTCCCGCGCGTAGCGCAGGACCTTGTCGACGGCGAGGTGGTCGGCGTCCTTGTCGAAGCTGTGCACGCAGAGACTCTAGGCCCTGCCGGATCGCGGAACGCCCGCCCAGGCTCTCGTCGCCGGCTCCCCGCACGCCCCCGGGTCGCCGCAGAGGCACGTACAGCCCGGTGCACGCGCGGAACCCGGCGCCGGGAAGGGCGTCGACAGGGTGCCGCGCGGCATACGTCCTGTCAGTCGACCCGTACGACAGCGCCCAGAAGGGCGCCGCGCAGCTCGTCCGCGGAGTTTGCGATCGCGCTCGGCCGGACCCCGTGCAGAGCCTCGGGAAGGCCGGCGCCCCACGTGACGGCGATGGTGTCCATACCGGCGGCCTTGCCCGCGAGCACGTCGACGACGGCGTCACCGACGTATACGGAGTCGTTCGAGGACCGGCCCATCCGCTGGAGGGCGAGCAGCAGCGGGGTCGGGTCGGGCTTGTGCCGCTCGGTGTCCTCCATGGCGACGAGCACCTCGACGAACTCGCTCAGCCCGAGCAGGTCCATCGCCTGCTGGGCCGACTCGCGGCGCTTCGAGGTCGCGACGGCGACGTGCACCCCGGACTCGGTGAGGTCGCGCAGCAGGTCCCGCACCCCGTCGTAGCCGCGGATGAGCCGCTCGGTGTTGTCGGCGTTCCAGGCGAGGTACGTCTCGTAGAGCTCCTCGGCATGCTCGGGCGAGTGGTCGTGGAACGCACTGATCAGGGGTCGGCCGATCCACGACCGGATGACGGCGGGATCCTCCTCGCGACCGAGGATGCTCCGGAAGGCGTGCTGGTACGACTCCACGATGAGGTTGATCGTGTCGGCCAGCGTCCCGTCCAGGTCGAAGACGGCGGTGGTCCAGCGGGGTGAGGTCACCGAGCGAGCCTAAGCCCACGAACGCGGTGGCCCCGACCGCCTCCCATCAGTCGAGCCACCGTCCAGCACGCATGACGCGGGCCGGGCGGGCGTCCTCTCCGACCAGGAGCAGGTCGGCCCGCGCGCCCGCGGCCAGCACGCCGCGGTCGGTCAGGCCCAGCGCTCGGGCCGGGGTGCGCCCTCCGCAGCGGGCGGCATACGCCAGCGGGACACCGGCGGCGACCGCACGGGCGACGATGTCGGCGACGTGGCTCGTGCCGCCGGCGATCGACCCCGGCGACGTGCCGTCGGGGTTGTGGGTGAGTCGCGCGACGCCGCGCTCGACGACGACGGACAGGTCGCCGAGGACGTACGCGCCGTCGCCGACCCCAGCGGCTGCCATCGCGTCCGAGATGAACGCCACCTGCCCCGGCCCGACGAGGTCGAGGACCGTACGCATCGAGTCGTCGGACAGATGGGTGCCGTCCGCTATGAGCTCGAGCGTGACCTCGCCGCGCGCGGCCGAGCGGAGCAACGCGGCGACCGCGCCGGGCTTGCGGTGGTGCCATGGGTCCATGCCGTTGAACAGGTGCGTACCGATGTCCGCGCCGGCGGCCACAGCCTGCTCTACCTGCGCAAACGTCGCCGTGGTGTGCCCGACCGCAGCGTGGACGCCGGCACTCGTGAGCCACCGGACGAGGTCCAGACCGTGGTCCCGTTCGGGCGCCAGCGTCACCTGGCGGAGGTGCCCGCGCCCGACGGACAGGAGGCGCTCGACCTCCTCGAGGCTCGGGTCCCGCAGCAGCGCCGGGTCGTGCGCCCCGCACCGCGCCTCGGACAGCCATGGCCCCTCGAGGTGAATCCCGTCGACGATCCCGTCGTCGGCGAGCTCGGCGAGCATCGCGACTCCGCGCTCGAGATCGCGCGGGCTCATCGTGACGAGGCTCGCGACGACCGTCGTCGAGCCGCGCTCGTGATGGTGCCGCGCGGTCGCCGCGGCGGACTCGTCACGCAGGTCGGTGAACGCCGTCCCGCCGCCGCCGTGGCAGTGCATGTCGACGTATGCCGGCACGATCGTCTCGCTGACGACCTGCGCTTCGGGCGGTGGTACGGCCGTGCGGCCGAGTGGGGTGACCGCGGTGATGCGGTCGCCGTCGGTGCGCACGACGACATCGGGCAGGACGGAGTCGCCGACGAGGGCCGGGCCGCGGAGCGTGACGTTCATCGGCCCGATTCTGTCGCATCCCCCACCTCAAGTGGCCCCGCCACCCCACCAGCCCCACCTCGAGTGGCCCCGCCACCCCACCCGCCCCAGCTCGAGTGGCCCCGCCACCCCACCCGCCCCACCTCGAGTGGCCCCGCCACCCCACCAGCCCCACCTCGAGTGGCCCCGCCACCCCACCAGCCCCATCGGTCGTGTGACCGCGGGGCCACTCGAGGTGATGGGCCGGCGCGCACGGCGGTACCTTGTGGTGCGTGTCTGCGCGACCCCTGAGCGAGCTCGTCCACCCGACGTGGGTCCCGGCGCTCGAGCCGGTCGCTCCGACGATCAGGTCGATGGGCGACTTCCTGCGCGCCGAGCTCGTGGCCGGCCGCGGGTACCTTCCGGCCGGCCCGGCCGTGCTGCGAGCGTTCTCCCGACCACTGCCCGACGTCCGGGTACTCGTGGTGGGGCAGGACCCGTACCCGACGCCAGGCCATCCGGTCGGCCTCAGCTTCAGCGTCGCTCCTGACGTCCGGCCGGTCCCCCGCTCGCTGCAGAACATCTACCAGGAGCTGGGCACCGACCTCGGCCTGCCGACGCCGGCCAACGGCGACCTGTCGCCATGGTTCGAGCGCGGTGTGATGCTGCTCAACAGAGTGCTCACCGTGCAGCCCGGCAAGCCCGCCAGCCATCAGGGCAAGGGCTGGGAAACGGTTACGGACCAAGCGATCTCGGCGCTCGCGTCACGCGGTGGTCCGCTCGTCGCCATCCTCTGGGGCAGGCAGGCGCAGTCGCTCGGCCCGTTGCTCGGCGGGGTCCCTCGCATCGAGAGCGCCCACCCGTCACCGCTGTCCGCACGGTCCGGTTTCTTCGGCTCGCGGCCGTTCAGCCGCACCAACCAGCTGCTCGCCCAGCAGGGTGCTGCACCGATCGACTGGAGCCTGACATGACCCAGCCCATTCCCGGCGCACCGGCCGGCCGCATCTGGGCCCGCTTCGTCGCCATCGGCGACTCGTTCACCGAGGGCATGTGCGACGACGACCCGACGCTGGCGCACGACGGGGAGTATGCCGGCTGGGCCGACCGGCTGGCGGCTCACCTGTCGCTGTTGGCGAGGGCGGACGGGCAGGACTTCGGCTATGCGAACCTCGCGGTCCGCGGCCGCAAGCTCGCCGACGTGGTCGGGCCGCAGCTCGACATGGCCCTCGCCCTCGAGCCCGACCTCGTGAGCATCGTCGGTGGCGGCAACGACATCCTGCGGCCCAAAGCCGACCTCGACGGTCTGGCAGCCCGACTCGAGGACGCGGTCGCGAAGATCCGCTCCACCGGCGCCGACGTCCTCATGGCCACGCCCGTCGACCCCGCGGATGCCCCGCTGGTCAAGGCGACTCGTGGGCGGGCCGCGATCCACACGTCGAACATCTGGAGCATCGCCCGAAGGCACGGCGCGCATGTCATCGACCAGTGGGGCCTGCACGCCCTGCGCGACTGGCGGATGTGGGCCGAGGACCGGATCCACATGACGAGCGAAGGGCACCGGCGCGTCGCGCTCGCCGCCCTCGAGGCACTGGGCCACCCGAGCGAGGACCACGACTGGAC
Organism: Monashia sp. NPDC004114; assembly: GCF_053603855.1. Taxonomy (NCBI): domain Bacteria; kingdom Bacillati; phylum Actinomycetota; class Actinomycetes; order Micrococcales; family Intrasporangiaceae; genus Intrasporangium; species Monashia sp. NPDC004114. The sequence continues at coordinate 337,164 of NZ_JBSGGK010000001.1, forward strand.
CCGACCGCTCGACCCCGCGCCGCCGATCAGCCGGCGCGAGGCGCTGCAGGCCAACGCCCAGTGGGCGCGTGAATACGTCGGCCCGTGGGTGCACCGGCGGCTGACCGGACGGTCGTCAGGCGACAACCGCCTCGCCAAGCGCCCCGACATCACCCCGCTCGACTGACCTCTCCGTCCCCTCGCCTCACTCGTCTCGGGCTGCGGGGGCCGCCGAGGAGGGGTGCGGCATACACCTGCTTCATCGGAACTCGCCGAGTGCACCCTGAAAAAACCACGAGAATGGGCGATTTGTCCTCTGGCGCGCACGAGCCCGGCGATGGAAGTCTCTCCCTCGGGCTGCGCGGGGAACCGTAGGCCCATCCATCAACCAGGACGTGCGACCTCCGAACGGGGTCGCACGTCGCGCGCACCGGCGGCAACACACCGCCGATCGAGGAGGATCCGTGCGAAGGACGTCAGTGGGGCTGCTCAGCCTCGCGCTGGCAACCGGGGTGGGGGTGACCATCGGAGCACCCTCAGTGGGCGCTGCGCCGGCGGTCGCGCCCGCGGTCAAGGCGGCAGACCAGCAGCCGCAGTCGAGTGACGAGCTGTCGAGCCCGCCCGAGACGAAGCGCAGGGCGCTCAAGGAGGAGGCCCTGAAGGAGGTCATCTCCGGGAAGGTCAAGCCGGAGAAGGTGGGTAAGAGCACCGTCGCCAAGCTCGCCAAGGGCACGGGCGGCGGCGGCAGCGACGAGTACGTCGAGCTCAGCCGCGAGGGGACCGACAAGATCTTCGTCATCCTCACCGACTTCGGCAACGAGCGTGACTCGAGGTACCCCGACCAGGACACCGACCCGAACACCCCTGGCCCGTTGCTGTTCGACGGCCCGCTCAACAACCAGATCCCACAGCCGGACCGGTCCGTCGACAACTCGACGAACTGGAACGCCAACTACAGCCGCGAGTACTTCCAGAACCTCTACTTCGGTGACGGCGGGACGATCGGCGAGGGTGGCGCGCAGGAGACCGTCAAGCAGTGGTACGAGCGTCAGAGCTCAGGCCGCTACAGCATCAATGGCACGGTCTCCGACTGGGTCAAGGTCCCTTACAACCAGGCCCGGTACGGCCGGTCGAACGGGTTCCCGTGCGCGAGCAACGTCTGCACGAACACCTGGGCGCTCGTTCGCGACGCCGCGAACGTCTGGTACAACGACCAGATCGCCAAGGGCCGCCCCAAGGCCGAGGTGATCGCCGACCTCCAGTCCTACGACCAGTGGGACCGCTACGACTACGACGGCGACGGCAACTTCAACGAGCCCGACGGCTACATCGACCACTTCCAGATCGTGCACGCCGGTGGCGACCAGGCCGACGGCGACCCCTACTACGGCGAGGACGCCATCTGGTCGCACCGCTGGTACGTCAACCAGATCTTCAACGGCACCGTCGGCCCGGCCTTCAACCCGTTCGGTGGCTTCCAGATCGGTGACTCCGGTGTCTGGATCGGCGACTACACGATCCAGCCGGAGAACGGCGGCATGTCGGTCTTCACGCACGAGTACGGCCACGACCTGGGCCTGCCGGACCTCTACGACACCACGACGGGCGCCGACAACGGCGTCAACTGGTGGTCGATGATGTCGCAGAGCCGCCAGGCCGGCCCGAACGACCAGTCCATCGGCTCGCGTGGCTCCGACTTCGGCGCCTGGGAGAAGCTGATGCTCGGCTGGCTCGACTACGACGTCGTCGTCCCCGACGCTCGCCCGGTCAAGACCGAGCTCGGGCCGCACGAGTACAACTCCGCGAAGAAGCAGGCCGCCATCGTCGTGCTGCCGGACAAGACCGTCACCACCGACCTCGTCGCACCGGCGGTGGGCTCGAAGTCGTGGTGGAGCGGGCGCGGCAACAACTTCACGCACACCCTGTCGCGTGAGGTGACGCTCGGCCAGGGCGCCGCCACCCTGACGTTCCAGGCCAACTGGGACATCGAGGACTGCGGTCCGGACCCGTGCGACTACGCCTACGTCGAGGTCAAGGACGGCTCGGCTCCGTGGACCGTCCTGGCCGGCTCGATCACCAAGCCCAGCGAGGGCAACGGCATCGACGGCACGAGCTCGGGCTGGGTGCCGGCGACCTTCGACCTGTCGGCGTATGCCGGCAAGACGGTGGGCCTGCGCTTCCGCTACACGACCGACCCGGCCGCCGGCGGCAAGGGCTTCTTCGCCGACGACGTCAAGCTCGTGTCCGGCGGCTCGACGGTGTTCCAGTCGGGTGCCGAGTCGGGCGCCGAGGGCTGGACTGCCGACGGCTTCTCCGCGGTGGGCGCGACCATCGAGGCGGACTACCCGAACTACTACATCGCCTCGCACCGCGACTACGTCTCGTTCGACAAGTACCTGCAGAGCGGCCCGTACAACTTCGGCTGGCTCAACAGCAAGCCCGACCTGGTCGAGCACTTCCCCTACCAGGACGGCCTGCTCATCAGCTACTGGGACCTGTCGCAGTCCAACAACAACACGGGCGAACACCCGGGTGAGGGTCTGATCCTCCCGGTCGACGCGAACCCGACGCCGGTCAAGCTGGCCGACGGCACGTTCCTGCGGGCCCGCGTGGCCGGCTACGACGCGCCGTTCTCCAAGGAGAAGTCGGACTCGTTCGTCTACCACAAGAACGGCGTGGGCTACCCGATCAACGGTGCCGTCTCGCGCCCGCTCTTCGCGGACAACGCGCAGTTCTGGTTCGCCGACACGCCGTACACCGGCGTCAAGGTGCCGAACAACGGCGTCAACGTCCTTGTCGAGTCGCAGAGCGGCACGTCGATGACGATCAAGACGTGGCTGCGCTGAGGCGGATCCCGTCCTAGCAACACGTGAGGCCCGCCCCCGACCGGGGGCGGGCCTCACGGCATACGTGGGCTGGCCAGAGGGTTGTTCAGACGGGCTGTTCAGACGGACGTTGCGAAGGCCTGCTCGAAGATGTCGAGGCCCTCGGCGAGCAGCTCGTCGCCCGCGGCGAGCGGGGGCAGGAACCGGAACACGTTGCCGTAGGTGCCGCATGTGAGGGTGACGAGACCCTCGGCGTGGCAGGCCTTGTTGACCGCTGCGGTGAGCGCGGCGTTCGGCGTGAGGTCTCCGCCGCCGTTGACGAGCTCGACCGCGAGCATCGCGCCTCGGCCGCGGATGTCGCCGATCTGCGGGTACTTGGCGGCGAGCGCCGTCAGGCGCGGCATGAAGATCGCCTCGACCTGGCGAGCCCTGCCGCACAGGTCCTCCGCCTTCATCGTCTCGATCGCGCCGAGGGCGGAGGCGCAGGCAACGGGGTTGCCGCCGTACGTGCCGCCGAGCCCGCCGCCGTGGACCGCGTCCATGATCTCGGCGCGCCCGGTGACCCCGGCGAGCGGGAGGCCGCCGGCCATGCCCTTGGCGGTCGCGATGAGGTCGGGCACGACGTCCTCGTGCTCGCTCGCGAACCAGTCACCGGTGCGGCAGAAGCCGGTCTGCACCTCGTCGGCGATGAAGACGATGCCGTTGTCGGCGCACCACTGCGCAACCTGCTTGACGAATCCTGGTGCGGGGACGATGAACCCGCCCTCGCCCTGGATCGGCTCGAGGATGACGGCGGCGACGTTGTCCTCGCCGACCTGCGCGTGGACCTGCTGGACGAAGACGTCGAACGACTCCTTGGCACAGTCGGCGGGGCCGCCCGGCCAGCGGAACGGGTAGCTCATGGGAGCGCGGTAGATCTCGCCCGCGAAGGGCCCGAACCTGTGCTTGTACGGCATGTTCTTCGCCGTGAGCGCCATCGTCAGGTTGGTGCGGCCGTGGTACGCGTGGTCGAACGCGACGACGGCGTCGCGGCCGGTGTAGTGCCGGGCGACCTTGACGGCGTTCTCGACCGCCTCGGCGCCGGAGTTGAACAGGGCGGACCGCTTCTCGTGGTCGCCGGGGGTCAGCTCGTTGAGCGCCTCGCAGACCAGGAGGTACTCCTCGTACGGCGTCACCATGAAGCACGTGTGGGTGAAGTCCTGGACCTGCTCCGTGACGCGGTCGACGACACGTGGCGCGGCGTTGCCGACGGTCGTCACGGCGATGCCGGAGCCGAAGTCGATGAGCTGGTTGCCGTCGACGTCGACGAGGATGCCGCCGCCGGCCCTCTCGACATAGACGGGCAGGCCGGTGCTCACCCCGGCCGACACGGCGGCCGCCTTGCGTGCGTGGAGGGCGGCCGACTTGGGGCCGGGAATCGCGGTCGTGAGGACCCGCTTCTGGTCGACGTTCGTCATGGGCTCAGTATGCCGTCGGGCGTGCTGGGCCGTGTGCCGGTCGGTCGTGCCTGTGGATATGCCGCCCGGGTGAGCACTCGGTGCACGGTGCGCGTTGGGTGGGAGCCAGATGGGAGTTTGCCCAGAATCCCTGGTGAACGCTGGTGACGGCCTCGCCGCGGGGTTTGGCTGAGCGGGTCGACTGTCGGCGCTGACGGTCCGCTCGAGTCTCTTGGTCGAGGGCTGCGCCGGCCAGCCGAAGGGTCAGATCCACCGATCACGTCCACTCGGGGAGCTTCGGAGAAACCATGATTCATACCCACCCCAGAGCCGTGGCCGCCGCCGGCGCCCTCGCGCTCGCCACACTCGGCCTCGCCACGAGCGGCGCCGTATCGACCGGGTCGGCGTCGCAGGCATCCGCCGCGACCTCGGCCTCCGCCGCGAAGGCCGCCTACCCGGCCCTGCGGCCCTCCGTGTCCGACTACCAGCAGATCTCGACATCGACGACACCGCCGACCCAGGCGCAGTGCATCTCGGTCGGGCGCCGCTGCTTCACGCCCACCTCGACGCGGGCGGCATACGACGTGCAGGCGCTCATCGACCATCACCAGGACGGCCGCGGCATCACCATCGCCATCGTGGACTCCCACGGCAGTGACACGATGGCCCACGACCTGCATGTCTACGACCAGGCTTTCGGCCTGCCGCCGATGTGTGGTGAGGAAGGCGTGAGCTGCGCGGGCAACATGCCGACGTTCAGCCAGCTGGCACTCCAGGGCACACCCGCGACCAAGGCGCCGCCGTCCACGAGCAACAGCCCCGGCCTGCAGGACAAGTCGGCGTGGGCCCTCGAGGTCTCGCTCGACGTGGAGACGGCTCACTCGATGGCGCCGGGGGCCAACATCCTCCTCGTCACGACGCCGAACTCCGAAACCCTTGGAGTGCAAGGCTTCCCGCAGATGATGGCGGCCGAGCAGTATGTCGTCGACCACCACCTGGCCAACGTCATCACGCAGAGCTTCGGCTCGGCCGAGGACGCTTTCGGGAGTGCGACGTCACTGCTGAACCTTCGGCACGCGTTCATCTCCGCCGCGCAGAACGGTGTCACGGTGCTCGCATCCTCCGGTGACGACGGTTCCTCGGGCACGATGAAGGCGCCGGTAGGCGGCCCCAACGCAGGCCCGGTCATCCCGGTCCCGGTCGTCGGCTGGCCGGCCTCCGACCCGCTCGTCACCGGCGTCGGCGGCACCTACCTGTGCACCGACGCGCTCGCGACGTCGGGCCGCGTGGTCGACAGCGCCCACCCACCGACCGCCTGCACGAGCCACCCCGGCGCCGCCGAGGTCGGATGGACGTTCTCCGGTGGTGGTTTCAGCCACGTGTTCGACAAGCCCGACTACCAGGCGACCCTCCCCGCTGGGAGTACGCCCATCGGGACCAAGCGAGGCGTTCCGGACATCGCCCTCCAGGCGAGCGCCGGCACCGGCGCTCTGGTCTACCTGACGCTGCCCCCGGACGGCCTGAGCGGCTTGATCTGTGGCTCAGCGCCGTGCAGCACGGGCTGGTACGACATCGGCGGCACGTCGCTGTCGAGCCCTGAGTGGGCCGGTCTCGTCGCCATCGCCGCCCAGATCAACGGCGGCGGGCTGGGACCGATCAACGACGGTCTCTACCGGATCGGCAGCGATGCCGGACGGTATGCCGCGGACTTCCACGACGTCACGCTCGGCAACAACACGGCCGCGGCCGGGGTCCCCGGCTACCCGGCGACGACTGGCTGGGACCCGGTCACCGGGCTCGGCACGCCTGACGCCGCAGTCCTCCTGCCGGATCTCGTCAACGCGGTGCACGGCCACTGACGACGCCAGACCCGAGAGCAGGCTGATCCGCAGGCGCAGATGCGTCTGCGGATCAGTCTGCGCGTGAGTCCGCGTGCCGTCGGCTCAGAGCTCGACGCCCTCGCCGAAGCGGCCGCGGTACTCGTACGGGATGAGCGGCCGGTCGGCGCGCACCTTGAGCTGCTGGACGGCCCACGAGTTGCCGTCGGGATCGGAGAAGCCGAAGAAGGTCCCGCCGTCGCGAGGGTCGATGACGGTGATCTCCGAGCACTCGACGCCCCGGCCGACCAGCTCGGCGCGCGCCGCCTCTGCATCGGCGACGACGAGCTGAACGCCCTTGAGCGAGCCGGGGGCCATCTCGTTCTGCGCAGGCAGGTTGCCCAGGACGATCGAGCAGCCCGAGCCCCGGGGCGTCAGCTGGGCAAAGTGCATCTCGCCCATCTCGGTGTTGTGGTCGAGGTCGAACCCGACCTGGTCGCGGTAGAAGGCGATCGACGTGTCTAGGTCGCTGACCGGCACGATGACCACCTCGAGGGTCCAGTCCATGGTCACGCCCCCGTGCTGTCGGCCGTGGCTCCCGCGAGCAGGGCGTCGAGTCGCGCATACCCCTGCGTGAGGCCCTGCTCCATGCCGCTCTGGGTCATGCCGTCGCGGGACTCCTGGTTGGGGTAGACCGAGTGGATCCGCAGGCGGGTGCGGCCGTCGCCGAGGTCCTCGAAGACGAGCGTCTCGAGGGCGACGACGTCCGGGACCAGCTCGAACTCGAAGGTCTGGATCGCCAGCTCGTTCTCCCGAACGGCGTGGAAGACACCGTGGAAGGCGAACGCCTCGCCTGCCGGGTTCGTGTGGACGTACCGGTAGCCGCCACCACTGGTGAAGTCGTAGCGGTCGATCCGCATGTCGTAGCCGTCCGGGCCGAGCCACTGGCAGATCTTCTCGGGGTCACGGTGGGCCTCGAAGACGGCGGCCACGGGCGCGTCGAACTCGCGGGCGATGTCGAAGTAGAGCTCGCCCTCGGGGGCGGAGATGGACAGAGAGTTGGCGGTGCTGGGGGTGCTGGGCGTGCTGGTCACTGCGGGTCACTCCTTCGTGGTTTCAGTGTGCGAGGACGCCCCCTCGGCGAGGAGGGCGTCGAGCTTGCGGTACTGCTGCTCGTGGATGAGGCGGTAGCGGTCGATCCAGGCCGTCAGGGCCTCGAGCCGGGCTCCGTTGAGATGGACCGGCCGGCGCTGCGCCTCACGGGTGCGGGTGACCAGGCCGGCGAGCTCGAGCACCTGGATGTGCTTGCTCACGGCCTGCTTGCTGATGTCGAACGGCTCGGCGAGCTCGTTGACGGTGAGCGGACCCCGGCTGAGCCGGGCCACGATCGCGCGACGAACCGGGTCGGCTAGGGCCGCGAACGCGCGGTCCAGCTCGGCCTCGGACGTCGGCACGAACAACATTATCAATCAACTCCTTGATCAATCAGTTGATTGATTACAACACTCCAGCTCACCCCCGTCAACCCCTCCCCCATCCACCGTCGAGTGGCCGCCCCGCCCCACCAGCCCCACCAGCCCCGTGACGCGAGTGACCAGAGTGACCACGCGCCCACTCGACGGAAGGCGGAGGCCCCCGCCAGAACCTCCGCGTCGAGTGGGCGCCCCGCCCCACCAGCCCCACCAGCCCCACCAGCCCTGTGACACGAGTGACCAGAGTGACCAGGCGCCCACTCGACGGAAGGCGGGGCCCGCCAGAACCTCCGCGTCGAGTGGGCGCCCCCGCCCCACCAGCCCCACCAGCCCCACCAGCCCCGTGACGCGAGTGACCAGCGTGACCAGGCGCCCCACTCGACGGAAGGCGGAGGCCTCCGCCAGAACCTCCGCGTCGAGTGGCCGCCCCGCCCCATCAGCCCCACCAGCCCTGTGACACGAGTGACCAGAGTGACCAGGCGCCCACTCGACGGAAGGCGGGGGCCCGCCAGAACCTCCGCGTCGAGTGGGCGCCCCGCCCCACCAGCCCCGTGACGCGAGTGACCAGAGTGACCAGGCGCCCACTCGACGGAAGGCGGGGCCGCCAGAACCCTCCGCGTCGAGTGGGCGCCCCGCCCCACCAGCCCCACCAGCCCCACCAGCCCCGTGACGCGAGTGACCAGCGTGACCAGGCGGCCACTCGACGGAAGGGGGTGGCGCTCGGGGGCAGAGTGGAAGGCCGAGGAACGCTTCGGGAGCGGCGGGCCGCGCCAAGCTCCGACCCATCTCGCCCTTTGGTCAAAAATGCTCGGACGTCCTAGTATCTGGCCCATGCCAGCAACGCGGCTGATGCCCACCGACGACGCAGCGGACCTCATTGAGCTCACCCGCGAGATCTGCCGCAAGGACCTCGCCCCCAGGGTCGACGACGCCGAGCGGGCTCGGGTGTTCCCGGAGGAGACCTTCCGGACGCTCGGTCGCGCGGGCCTGCTGTCACTGCCCTACCCGGAGGAGTTCGGCGGCGCCGACCAGCCCTACGAGGTCTACCTCCAGGTCGTCGAGGAGATCGCCTCGGTGTGGATGAGCGTGGCTGTAGGGGTCAGCGTCCACAGCCTGACGGCATACCCGGTGGCGACGTACGGCACCCGTGAGCAGCGGGAGGCACTGCTGCCCGACATGCTCTCCGGTGAGCGCCTCGGCGCGTACTGCCTCTCCGAGCCGCTCGCCGGCTCCGACATCGGCTCGATGACGACCCGGGCTACCCGCGACGGCGACGGCTGGTCGCTCAAGGGCACGAAGGCCTGGATCTCACACGCCGGCCACGCCGACTACTACACGACCTTCGCCCGCACGTCCGACGACGGCGGCAGGGGTCTGTCGACCTTCGTCGTGCCCGCCGACGCCACCGGCCTGACGTTCGCCGAGCCGGAGAAGAAGATGGGGCTGCACTGCGACCCGGTGTCGCAGGTGATGTTCGACGGCGTGAAGGTCGACGGCGCACGCCTCGTCGGCAAGGAGGGCGACGGCATCAAGATCGCGCTCGCCGCCCTCGACTCAGGCCGGCTCGGAATCGCCGCTGCCGCAACGGGACTCGCACAGGCCGCCCTCGACGCTGCGGCAGGCTACGCGAAGGAGCGGGAGCAGTTCGGCCGACCCATCGCCGACTTCCAGGGCCTCGCGTTCCTCATCGCCGACATGGAGGCGGCCGTGACCTCCGCACGCGCCACCTACCTGCACGCCGCCCGGCTGCGCGACGCCGGCCGCCCGTTCAGCAAGGAGGCAGCGGTCGCCAAGCTCGTCGCCACCGACGCCTCGATGCGGGTGACGACCGACGCGGTGCAGGTGCTCGGCGGTGCCGGCTACACCGAGGACTTCCCCCTCGAGCGCTACATGCGCGAGGCCAAGGTCACCCAGATCTTCGAGGGCACCAACCAGATCCAGCGCCTCGTCATCTCCCGACACCTCCTCGCCCGCTGACCAGCCCCTGAGCCCCACCAGCACGCCGACGACCCGAAAGGCCTTGCCATGCAGCTGAACTCGTCCGCAGTCGCCATCGTCACGGGAGGTGGGTCGGGCCTCGGCGGGGCCACGACCCGGCGTCTCGTCGCCGACGGTGCTCGCGTCGTCATCCTCGACCTCGAGGGGTCGGCAGCGCCCGCCCTCGTCGATGAGCTCAACGCGAGCCGCTCTGGCAGCGCTGTGTTCAGCCCGGCTGACGTCCGCGACGAGGAACAGGTTCAGGCGGCGGTCGCGACCGCGCGGGACCTCGGTGAGCTCCGCGTCGCCGTCAACTGTGCCGGAGTTGCGACACCCGGCCGGGTCGTCGGCCGCGGCGGCCCGCTCGCGCTCGACACCTTCCGCACCGTCGTCGACATCAACCTTGTCGGCTCGTTCAACGTCATGCGCCTCGCAGCCGCGGCGATGCTCGACAACGAGCCGCTGGAGGGCGACCGCGGGGTCATCGTCAACACGGCCAGCATCGCGGCATACGACGGTCAGATCGGACAGGCTGCGTATGCCGCGAGCAAGGGCGGAATCGTCGGGCTCACCCTGTCAGCCGCTCGAGACCTGGCGGACAAGGCGATTCGCGTCATGACCATCGCCCCAGGCACGTTCGAGACGCCGATGCTGGCTGGCCTGCCCGGCGAGGTGAAGGAGATCCTCGAGAAGCAGGTCCCCCACCCTTCGCGCCTCGGCCACCCGGAGGAGTACGCCAGCCTGGTCCGTCACATCGTCGCCAACCCGATGCTCAACGGCGAGGTCATCCGCCTCGACGGCGCGCTCCGTATGCCGCCGCGCTGACTCCCAGCACACACTGACCCGGGCGCCCGGTCGAGCTCACTGCTCGGCGGGGCGTTCCCTTTCGCCGGCACGTATCGGGCGGCCCCTGGACGGTCTCTGAGAGCCAGCACACCGTTCGATGACAACCGGATGAGGTGCCAGCGCGTTCAGAGAGCATCACGCCCGACCGAACAGGGGAACGTCAGTGTCAAGCACCGAGCGCGAGGCCGACTTCACGGCCTACGTGCGCGCGAGGCAGAAGTCCTTCGCACGGTTCGCCTACCTGCTCACCGGTGACCCGCACAACGCCGAGGACCTGGTCCAGTCGGCGCTGGCGAAGGTGTACGGCCACTGGGACCGCGTGAGCACGGTGGAGTCGCCCGACGCCTACGTGCGCAAGGTCATGGTCAACGAGCACACCTCGTGGTGGCGCCGCCAGTGGCGGCATCGCGAGCGCACCGACAGCGACCTCATCCGCGTGATCGACCCGGCGGCGGTGCCGGACGTCGCTCACGACGGTGACCTCTGGGCCCAGGTCCAGAGCCTCGCGCCGCAGCAGCGTGCGGCCGTGGTCCTGCGCTTCTACGAGGACCTCAGCGAGGCCCAGACGGCGGAGATCCTCGGCTGCTCCGTGGGCACGGTCAAGAGCCACACCAGCCGGGCGATCAGCTCCCTGCGCGGCAAGATGAAGGAAGTCACGTCATGACCACGACACCCGAGCGCGAGTACGAGCTGCAGGCGTTCCTGCGCCAGCGTGCCGAGAAGGTCGACGTGCCGGGCGACTTCGCTCCGCTGGCCATCGCGACGCGGCGTCGGACGATGCGCAACCGAGCCGTGCTCGGTGCGGTCGCAGCGGTGGCCGTGGTCGCGGTCGCGACCCCGGCTGTCTGGTCTCGGCAGGGGCCTGGCCCGTCGCCGGCCCCGGCCATCACGACTCCGACGTCGAGCTCGGGGACGAGCACCGTGCCGACGGAGACCGCCCCGACGACGCCGCCCACTCGGTCAGCGACCGTGACGAGTGGTCCGCCGGCCACATCCACCTCTCCGCCGGCCAGCCAGCCGGCAGCAGCACCGACCCAGGACTCGAACGCCTCGCCCATGAACACACAGGAGCTGGGGTTCGGCCCTCAGGACGGAAGCCCAGAGGCCGCATACGCGGTGGGTGACGTCCTGTACTTCCGTGGGGCGGAACGACGACTTCCGGTCGCGTCCGGCATCCAGTACCTCGCGATGCTCGCGCAGGACGGGGTGCTCGTGCACGCTCCCGCCGAGGGGCGAACCCGGCCGACGTACGTCATCGACTCCAACGACGCGATCGTCCTGCGCCTGTCGGACGTCCAGGACATCAAGGCCAGCGGCGACGGCAGCCGGTTCACGACGGTCGACGGGACGGGCAGGATTCGCCTCCGCGACGCGAGGGGCGCCGTCCTCGCGTCGCTCGCGGTCGGCGACCCGAACGTCACCGTCCGGGGCTTCTTCGGCGACGCCGTCTACTTCGTGGTCGTCGACGGGTCCGGCCACTCGAAGACCCGCGCCTGGGATCCGGCCAGCGGCAGCACCCGTGACGTCACATCCGGCAGCTTCGTGGACATCAGCGAGCTCAAAGGTCTGGCGATCCTGTGGCCCGAGCAGGACTACGACCCCGGACACACCTGCTACGGCATGTTCGACCTCGCCGCGGGTCGCGTCAACTGGTGGTCGTGCGGCTCGTTCGCCCCGACCCATTTCGGTGCCGGCGGAAACATCGTGGTCGGCCCCGAGGTCGCCGATGGTGCCGGAACGACCGGCTTCAAGTCGGCGCGCACGGACGACGGAAGGATCGAGGGACGGGTGACCCTCACCCGCGGGGCGTGGTCCCCGTCGTGGACTGCGGACGACGCCAAGGGTCTGACCTTCACGCTGCTCGACCGTGAGGCGCCCACGCGCCAGGCCCTCGCCGCCTGTTCCTTCCCGACCGCATGCTCGATCGACTCGCTGCCTGCGAGCGTGACCGCTGCGCAACGCGACTCCTACGACTGGCCGATCGTGCTGGCCGACAACTGACCCCGCCACGCCCGGCCACCGCAACACACCGAGCAGTCGCAAGATCCGACCGAAATAACCGCCGAAGTTGCCGACTGCTCGGTGTGTTGCACGGGGGCACCCGGTTGCGCGGGGGGCACTGGGGGTGCGCAGGGGGTGCATACGCGGCTGGACGGCATACGTTTTCGGGGACCGAGGCAACCCTGACGCGGCGCCGATGCGTCATGGGGGCAACGGGTCCGCAGGGGGACCCGGCCGAGGAGGCTCACACCATGCAGGGACACGAGGAGGACTTCGCCGCCTTCGTCCGCGCGCGGCAGAACGCTCTCGTGCGCTTCGGCTACCTCCTCACGGGTGACCGGATGAGCGGCGAGGACCTCACCCAGACAGCCCTGGCCCGGCTCTACCTGAAGTGGGACACCATCCGCCAGACCGAGGCCATCGAGGCCTGGGTCCGCCGAGTCATGGTCAACGAGCACGCAAGCTGGTGGCGCCGGGCATGGCGGCACCGTGAGCGCCTCGACTTCGACACCGCCCACTCGGACTCCAACGCCGGCCCCCAGTCCGCGCCGTTCGACGACGATCTCTGGCGGCAGGTGCTGGCCCTGCCACCCCGACAGCGCGCCGCGATCGCGCTGCGCTACTACGAGGATCTCAGCGAGGCACAGACCGCCGAGATCCTCGGCTGCTCGGTCGGCACCGTCAAGAGCCAGACTCACCGAGCCCTGACGGCGCTCCGGACCAAGCTCGAGGAGGTCCCCGCATGACCATCGACCCGACCGGCTTCCGGCCCGACGACCTCGAGGCCCGCCTCGGAGCGGCCCTGCGCGGCCGCCTCGACACCGTCTCCGCATCGACCGACCTCACCGGCCCGTCCCTGCTCCGCTCGCGGCGCATCCGGCGCACCCGCACCATCGCTACGAGCGTGGCCGCAACTGTTGCTGCCCTGGCCGTGGCCACGCCGCTGGCCTGGAGCAGTCTGCGCTCCCCCGACGAGCCGCCGTTCGTCCCCGGCACGACCCAGCCCGCAACGGGGCAGAGCTCGGTCCCGACGCAGACCGCACCCCCGCCCACCTCGGGGCCGGCGACCAGCGCCCCGCCGACGAGCTCGTCGGGGACCGGCGGCACCTCCACGGCCACCGGGCAACCGCCCACGGGCCCAACGGGATCCGGCGTCAAGGCTGCCGACAACAACCGCCCGCCGGTGCGGACGGTCAACGTCGCCCCGAGCGCGCCGAGCGGCCCGGCTCCGGACACCGCCTGGACCCAGGGCAAGACCCTCCACCGTGGAGGCACATCGGTGACCCTCGACGTCGGCGACCCGTGGGCGTATGTGCCGCTGAGCGCGGGTCGGGGCGTGGTCATCGACTCCACGCCGGGTCAGGCGGAGTCCCTCCGCATCGTCGGACCGGACGGCTCCACCGTCCGCACGCTCGCGGACCTGCCCATCGGTCGCTCCGCACAGGTGAAGGCGAACGACTCCGGCACGCGGTTCACGGTCTACGCCGGCCTCTACGGCAGCTTCCCCGACGCTGGATCCGACGCCCGCATCACGACCTACACCGTCGACGGCGCGGTCATCGCACAGAAGGACAACCTTCGCCGCGACGTCACCCTCGTCGGACTCGTCGGCGACAAGGTGTACCTCGCCAACAACAACGTCGATCGCAGCTACGTCTGGGACCTCGACAGCAACGTCATCGACCGGTACACCGACTCCGGAGTGCTCAACGCCGTCAACGAGGCCGCCGGCCGTGGGGCCCTGTGGACGCACGACGCGAACTTCACCACCGGGTGCACCGAGATCCTCGACCTCGCCACGAAGCGGACCATCGCCGAGAGCTGCGGGCGGTTCGTGCCCGACGGGTTCTCGGACGATGGAGACCTGCTCGTCGGCTATCCCATCGGCGCCGACGGCTTCGGTGCCCCCCAGGTGGACGTGCTGGACGTCGCCACCGGCCGGATCAGCCTGCGCATCAAGGGGGCGGTCTTCCCGCAGCTGAGCGTGTTCCTGCCCGACGGGAGGGTCGGCGTCAACGTGGTCAGCTACGCGACACCCACGGCGAGCAACAACCTTCAGGCGTGCTCGCTGGACGCCCGGTGCACCTCGTGGGTCGACACCGTGCCCATGCCCAACGACCTGGAGACGCCATACCGGCTCCCCCGCTAGGTGCGGTCGGTTCGCAACGAGAGCAGTGCCCGTCGCGTATGCCGTTCCGCCCGACGCGTATGCCGTTCCGCCCGTCGCGTATGCCGTTCCGCCGGTCCCGCGCCGTGCCGTGCCGTCGCGTGCCCGTCACCTCCTCACGTCGAGTGGCCGCCCCGTCACTCTGGTCACACGAGGTCATGTGACTGGTGGGACGGGGCGCCCACTCGACTGGCGGTTGGGGTGTGGACCCAGGCGATCAATCGGTCAGATCGTCAGGGAGTCAGGCGGTCAGATCGTCAGGGAGTCAGGCGGTCTTGGTGGCACCGGTCGCCGCGGCCGAACCGCTGCGGTCCTTGTCGCGGATGCCGGCGTAGGTGAACACCAGCGCGCCTGCGGCGACGATGGCGAGAAGGACCAGGCCGAGGCCGTAGCCGGCGAAGACCTTCTCGTAGGTCGCGCCCATGACCAGCGGCGGGAAGTACCCACCGAGGCCTCCGGCGGCACCGACGAGGCCGGTCACCGTGCCGACGCGCTCGGCCGGCGCACGCTGCGCGACCCAGGCGAACACGCCGCCGGTGCCCAGGCCGAGGAAGAAGGCCATGGCGACGAACGCGATGCCGGCCGGCACCTCGAGCGGCGGTTCGAAGGCGAGGACCACGGCGAGGACGGTCGTGCCGGCCAGCGAGATCCCGAGCACCGAGCGAGGCCCGATGCGGTCGGACAGGATGCCGCCGAGCGGGCGGGCGACCACGGCTGCGATGGCGAAGCCGGCCGTGCGGGTGCCCGCGTCGGTGAGGTTGAAGGAGTAGATGTCCTTGAGATAGGTCGGCAGGTAGGTCGAGAAGGCCACGAAACCGCCGAACGTCACCGCGTAGAGGAACGCCATCTGCCAGGTGACCGGCAGGGCGGCCGCGGCACGCAGCTTCGGCATGACCGGGTCGGTGTTGGACTTCCAGAGCGGAGAGTTCCGCATGCCGAACCAGCAGATGGCGGCCACTGCGACGAGGGCGACCGCGATGATGATGTGTGTCGCGGTGTAGCCGAACCACTGGACGAACCGTGGCGTGAAGAACGCGGAGAGTGCGGTCCCGCCCATGCCAGCGCCGAAAAGCCCGGTCGCGAACCCGCGGCGGTCGGCCTGGTACCACGCGTTGACGAACGGGATGCCGATCGCGAACGTCGTGCCGGCGATGCCGAGGAAGAAGCCGACGACGAGCATCATGCCGTAGGAGCCGATGTTGCCGGCGACGGCGAGCAGGAGCACGAAGGGCACCGTGACCAGCGTCATGATCGGGAACATCAGACGCCCGCCGTAGCGGTCGGTGAGGGCGCCGACCGGGATGCGGCCGATCGACCCGACGAGAACCGGCGTGGCCACGAGCAGGGCCTTCTGCGTGCTCGACAGGTGCATCTGCTCGGTGTAGCGCACACCGAGCGGGCCGATGAGGTTCCAGGCCCAGAACGTGATGGCGAAGGCCAGCGTTGCGAGGCCGAGGTTCTTGCCCTGGCCCCGAAGGTCGGGTACCACGGCAGTGGGGGCGGACTGGGTCATGATCACTCCTGACGGCGGTCACGGTCAGGGGTGCCGACGGTGCTCCAGCCTCGACGGGAGGAGCGGGCGCCGGACACCGGCTGCCGATCGCGGGACCGGTAGACGATGTATGGGCGGAAGAGGTAGTGCAGCGGGGCCGTGAAGGCGTGGACGAGACGCGTGAACGGCCACAGCGCGAAGAGCAGCATCCCGACGATGGCGTGGATGTGGAACTGGATCGGCGCGGACTCCATCGCGGCGATGTCCGGGTGGAAGTAGAAGATCGACCGGAACCACGGCGAGACCGTCTCGCGGTAGTTGTGCGCCTCCGAGCCGGCGCCCACGCTGACGAGCGTGGTCCAGAGGCCCAGGACGATCGCCCCGACGAGGAAGACGTACATCAGCTTGTCGTTGCGGGTCGTCGCCATGAACACGGGTCCCGTGCGACGTCTCCGGTAGACGAGGATGAGAATCCCGACCAGGGTGCAGAGCCCGGCGATGCCGCCGAAGAGCAGCGCGTTGAAGTGGTAGAGGTTCTCGCTGATGCCGAGGGCCTCGGTCCAAGACTCCGGGATGATGAGCCCTCCGACGTGGCCGAAGAAGACCAGCAGGATGCCGAAGTGGAACAGCGGTGACCCGATCCGCAGCAGGCGCGACTCGTAGAGCTGGCTCGACCTGGTGGTCCATCCGAACTTGTCGTAGCGGTAGCGCCAGATCGTGCCACCGACGAGGCTCGCGATGCACAGGTAGGGAAGGACGCCCCACAGGAAGGTGCTCATCGTGACGCTCCCGTTGGTTGGTGAGCCGAGATCGGTTGCAGCGGAAGGAGTCTCGGGTCATAGGGTTCGAGGCCGACGGACTCAGGCGACGGCGGTCCGGTCACGCCCGCCATCGCCATGACCGCGGCGCGGTCGCGAGGCGACTCCCCGGGAAGGGTGGCGCACACTGCAACGATCGCACCGGCATACGGGGACTGTCTCTCCTGCAAGGCGATTCGCAGCAGCTCGAGGCTGGGGCGGTACTCCTCGAGGATGGCCCGACCAGCGTCGGGGTCGGCGCACGCCGCGAACTCGAGCACCATGGGGAGGTAGTCGGGCAGCTCCCCTCGCGTGTCGACGAGGAAGCCACTCCCCCGGTATGCCGCCTTGAACCGTGCCAGCACCTCGCCGCGCCGGCGCGTGTCGCCGTCGGTCCAGTAGGACAGGTAGAGGGCGTGCTTGCGGCTGAGGTCGAACACATCGACGTACACGTTCTGGAGGTCGGCGAGAGGGGTCGACGCGAGGTGAGCGAGTAGTGTTCCGAAGTCCCGCGCTCCCGCCGAGTCACCTTGCTCCGCAAGGGCGTTCGTGAGCATCGGCAGTGACTCGACGAGCTCGGCCGTCGGGTACTCGAGCAGCCGGCCAGCGACGAGGTGGACGACGCGGTTGTCGTCGGCGTCGGGGCGGCCATGCTGCTGACGTCTGCGCGGCAGGCCGATCATGGCGCCGACTCCTCGTCACGCGTCTGCCCTTGCGGTGCCTGCGCAGCGACTGGCGTCGCCTCCGCCTCATGTGTCTCCGGGAAGAGGCCCGGCGGGGTCCCGTTGCCGTCCCAGTTGAGCAGGTTGACCCGACCGCGCAGCTGCCCCGAGCTGGTCGTGGACGCCGCGGTCTCGGCCTGCTGTCGCTGCTTGAGCGCGGCGAACGTCTCGACCGCGACCGGGGCCGGCCTGCCGCTCGCCTCACCGAACGGGCCGGACTCGTACATCCCTGGCCCTTCGTCGTAGTCGAGCGAGCAACCGATCTCCTCGAGCATGTGGGCCTGCTCGACGTGGGCGGTGGGGATGACGTAGCGCTCGTCGTACTTGGCGATCGCGAGGAGCCGGTACATCGAGTAGACGAGCTCATCCGTCATGCCGACCGACTCGGGGATCGAGGGGTCGCCGTCGCGCCCGAGCGAGACGTCCCGCATGTAGGCGCGCATCGCCGCGAGCTTGCGCAGCACCCCGGTCACGACGTCGGTGTCACCGGCCGTGAACAGCTCGGCGAGGTACTCGACGGGGATGCGCAGGGCCTCGATCGCGCCGAACAGGACACCGTGATCCTCGGCATCATGTCCTTGCGACGCAAGGACATCCACCACCGGCGACAGCGGCGGGACGTACCAGACCATCGGCATGGTGCGGTACTCCGGGTGCAGCGGCAGAGCGACGCGGTACTTCTTCGCGAGCGCATAGACGGGCGACCGCCGGGCCGCCGCTATCCAGTCGTCGGCTATGCCGTCCCGCTTGGCCGCTGCGACCACCTCGGGGTCGTCGGGGTCGAGCATCAGGTCGAGCTGCGCCTCGTAGAGATCCTTCTCGTCAGGGGTGGCGGCCGCCTCGGTGACCCGGTCGGCGTCGTAGAGGAACAGGCCCAGGTAGCGCAGCCGGCCGACACACGTCTCGGAGCAGACCGTGGGGAGGCCGACCTCGATACGCGGGTAGCAGAAGGTGCACTTCTCGGCCTTGCCGCTCTTGTGGTTGAAGTAGATCTTCTTGTACGGGCAGCCGGTGATGCACTGCCGCCAGCCGCGGCACCGGTCCTGGTCGACGAGGACGATGCCGTCCTCCTCGCGCTTGTAGATCGCGCCGGACGGGCAGGACGCCATGCACGACGGGTTGAGGCAGTGCTCGCAGATGCGCGGCAGGTAGAACATGAACGTCTTCTCGAGCTCGAAGCGCACTGCGTCCTCGGACTCGCGTCGCAGCTTCGCGACGATCGGGTCGAGGTGGCCGAGCTGGCTGGCGCCGCCGAGGTTGTCGTCCCAGTTCGCCGACCAGGTCACCTTGGTGTCCTCGCCGGTGATGAGCGACTTTGGACGGGCGACCGGGAAGTCGTCGCCGAGTGGTGCCTCGACGAGTGTCTGGTAGTCGTACGTCCACGGCTCGTAGTAGTCGGCGAGCTTGGGCTGGACCGGGCTGGCGAAGATGCCGAGCAGCTTGCGCACGCGGCCCCCGGCACGCAGCTTGAGGTTGTCGTCGCGGCCGAGCGTCCAGCCGCCACGCCAGGTGTCCTGGTCCTCGTAGCGGCGCGGATAGCCCTGGCCGGGCCGCGTCTCCACGTTGTTGAACCAGACATACTCGGTGCCGGCCCGGTTCGTCCAGGCCTGCTTGCAGGTGACCGAGCACGTGTGGCACCCGATGCACTTGTCGAGGTTCATCACCATGCCCATCTGGGCCATGACGCGCATCAGTACGTCACCTCCTGCGAGCGCTTGCGGATCGTCGAGACCATGTCGCGCTGGTTCCCGGTGGGTCCGAGGTAGTTGAAGGTGTAGGACAGCTGTGCATAGCCGCCGATGAGGTGGGTGGGCTTGACGAGCAGTCGAGTCACCGAGTTGTGGATGCCGCCGCGGCGACCTGTCGCCTCAGACTTCGGGACGTCAATCGTGCGCTCCTGCGCGTGGTGCACGTACACCACGCCCTCCGGCATACGGTGGCTGACGATCGCGCGTCCGACGAGAACGCCGTTGGCGTTGACGCACTCGACCCAGTCGTTGTCGGACACGTCGATCGCGCCGGCGTCCTGTGGGCTCATCCAGACGGTCGGGCCGCCACGGGAGAGCGACAGCATGAGCAGGTTGTCCTGGTACTCCGAGTGGATCGACCACTTGGAGTGCGGTGTGAGGTAGCGGACGGTCACCTGGGTGGCGCCGTCCGGCCCGAGTCTCGGCTCGCCGAAGAGACGGTGCATGTCGAGCGGTGGACGGTAGATCGGCAGCCCCTCGCCCACGTCCAGCATCCAGTCGTGGTCGAGGTAGAACTGCATGCGGCCGGTGAGGGTGTGGAACGGTTTGAGCCGCTCGATGTTGACAGTGAAGGGTGCGTAGCGCCGGCCGCCGGTCTCGGAGCCGGACCACTCTGGCGACGTGATGACCGGGACTGGCTGAACCTGGGTGTCTGCGAAGGAGATTCGCTTCTCCTCGGCCCCTTCCGCGAGGTCAACGAGGTGTTTGCCGACGCGTTGCTCCAGTGTCCGGAAGCCTTGCACGGCGAGGTGCCCGTTCGTCGTTCCCGAGAACGACAGGATCGCCTCGGCGAGCTTCTCGTCGGTGTCGATCGCGGGCCTGCCGTCGCCGGCGCCGCCGAGCATGACGCCGTTCTTCTTGGCGAGACGGGCGGCCTCCTCCTCGACTCGGAAGGTGACGTTCTTGACGGTGAAGCCGAGGGTGTCAGCGAGCGGGCCGACGGTCGCGAGCTTCTCCGCGATCGCGGTGTAGTCGCGCTCCACGACCTGGAAGACCGGCATCGACTGGCCCGGGGTGCCGGGGCGGCCGGTGCCTCGCCAGTCCACGACCCTGCCGCCGGGCTGGGCGGTCTCGCCCGCCGTGTCGTGCATGAGAGGCACGCTGACAAGGTCCTTGCGGACGCCCAGGTGCTTGCGCGCGAGACCCGAGAACCGTTCTGCCAGAAGGTGGAAGAGGTCGAAGTCGCTCTTGGCCTCCCAGGGCGGGTCGATCGCCGGCGTGAACGCGTGGACGAACGGGTGCATATCCGTCGAGCTGAGATCGTGTTTCTCGTACCACGTGGCCGCAGGCAGCACGATGTCCGACAGCAGGGTCGTCGAGGTCATCCGGAAGTCGGCCGACAGAAGCAGGTCGAGCTTGCCCTGCGGAGCCTCGTCATGCCACTTCACGTCGGACGGCCTTGGCGTGTTGGGGTTTTCGGTGCCCATCACGTTGGAGTGGGTGCCGAGCAGATGCTTGAGGAAGTACTCGTTGCCCTTGGCGGAGCTGCCCATGAGGTTCGACCGCCACAGCACCAGGGTGCGGGGCCAGTTCTCGGGGGCGTCGACGTCCTCGATCGAGGCTGTCAGCTTTCCCTCGCTGAGGGCATCCGCGACGTATGCCGCTGGGCTGGCTGCCGCTCCCGACTCGACCGCCTGCTGGGCGTCCTCGGCCACCGCGAGCGGGTTGGCAGAGAACTGCGGGTAGAACGGCATCCACCCGAGCCGGGCCGACTGGGCGATGGCGTCGGCCGTGTGCATGCCCCGGAGGTGGCCCTTGGCGAGCGGAGAGGCGAGGGAGTCGGCCGAGTAGCCGTCGGTGCGCCACTGGTCGGTGTGCATGTACCAGTAGGCCGTGCCGATCATGGTGCGCGGCGGGCGTGACCAGTCGAGCGCGTTGGCCAGGGAGATCCAGCCGGTGATCGGGCGGCACTTCTCCTGCCCGACGTAGTGGGCCCAGCCACCGCCGTTGCGACCCATGCAGCCGGTCAGGAGCAGGAGCGTGAGGATCGACCGGTAGGTCGTGTCGCCGTGGAACCACTGGCAGATGCCGGCGCCCATGATGATCATCGAGCGGCCTTGCGACTGCTCAGCATTCGCCGCGAACTCGCGCGCGATCCTGATGCACTGCGCAGCGGGCACGTTCGTGACCTCGGCCTGCCACGCCGGCGTGTACGGCGTCGATGCGTCGTCGTAGCCGGTCGGCCACTCACCCGGGAGCTCTTCTCGCTCCACGCCGTACTGCGCGAGCATGAGGTCGAAGACGGTCGTGACGAGGTGGTCTCCGATGCGGCGCGCGGGGACGCCGCGACGGAGCACGGAGCCCGAGCCGTCGGGCTCGGTGAAGGCGGGCAGCAAGACCTCGATCTTCAGGGCATCGGCTCCGGCCATGGTCAGCGCGGGCCGCACGCCCTCGAGGTCGAGGTTCCAGCGCCCGACGCCGGAGTCGGCGTAGCGGAAGCCCATCGAGCCGTTCGGCACCACCGGCTTTCCGGTGGCCTCATCGAGGATGACTGTCTTCCAAGCACTTTCCGATGCCGTCGGCTCGTAGATGGGCTCGGCGAGGTCTGCGGCCGTGAGGAACTTGCCCGGCACCATCGCACCGACGATCTGGTCTGCTGCGGCCGGGTCGAGGCAGACGAGGAAGGGAAGGTCGGTATACGTGCGCACGTAGTCCGTGAAGAACTCGACCTCGCGGTCGACGAAGAACTCCTTGAGCATGACGTGGCCCATGGCCATCGCGAGCGCGGCGTCGGTGCCCGCCTGGGCAGGCATCCACTCGTCGGCGAACTTCGTGTTGTCGGCGTAGTCAGGACTGACCGTGACGACTTTCGTTCCGCGGTAACGGACCTCGGCCATCCAGTGCGCATCCGGTGTCCGCGTGACGGGGACGTTCGAGCCCCACATCATGAGGTAGGTGGCGTCCCACCAGTCGCCCGACTCGGGGACGTCGGTCTGGTCACCGAAGACCTGCGGGCTGGCCACCGGCAGGTCGGCGTACCAGTCGTAGAACGACGTCATGACGCCGCCGATGAGCTGGATGAACCGTGTGCCGACACAGTGCGACACCATCGACATCGCAGGGATCGGCGAGAACCCGGCGCAGCGGTCGGGCCCGTAGGTCTTGATCGTGTGTACGTGGGCCGCGGCTGCGATCTCGACAGCCTCGCCCCAGGACGCGCGGACGAGACCGCCCTTGCCACGGGCACTCTGGTACCGCCGGCGCTTCTCGGGGTCGCCCGTGATCTCGCCCCACGCGAGCACCGGGTCGCCGAGGCGGGCCTTGGCCTCGCGGTACATCTCGAGGAGCACGCCGCGGACATAGGGGTAGCGCACTCGCGTGGGCGAGTATGTGTACCAAGAGAATGCGGCGCCGCGAGGACATCCTCGCGGCTCGTACTCCGGCCGGTCCGGGCCGACCGACGGGTAGTCGGTCTGCTGGGTCTCCCAGGTGATGATGCCGTCCTTGACGTACACCTTCCACGAGCACGAGCCCGTGCAGTTCACCCCGTGCGTCGAGCGCACGACCTTGTCGTGGCTCCAGCGGTCGCGGTAGAACACGTCGCCGGCACGCCCGCCTTCGCGGTAGACGACGCGGCCGTCCTTCGACTCGTCCCACCTCGTGAAGTAGCGGCCGGCCTTGAGCAGCGCCGCCGAGGCTGGGCCGTCGATCTGGGCCGTGGCCGTCCTGGGGCCACTGCCCTGTCTGCCATCTGCTGGGCCACCGCTGGTCGCGGGCCTCTCACTCTCGCGAGGCGAAATCTGCGGGTCCTCTCGCTCACTCATACGTCCTCAACTCCCCATGTCGAGACGATCTGACAGCCATGAACACCAGGCAACGTCATGGTGGAAGGATCGCACGCCCAGGTCCGCCTCGCACCCTTCTACGACGCTCTGTCGTTGAGATCTACGACACAGTGTCGTAGAAAATCCAACCTCCGCCGCGGACCACCGAGTTTCACCTTCAAAGGATGAGTTCGGTTGGCACGCGTGGCGCCTAGCGTCGAGCTGAGGGGTCAATCCGGCCGCGTGGGCGCCGGTGACATGAAGGAGAGAGTGAATGTCGAGTCAACCTTCACCGACCAAGCTGGCATGGTCCGAGGGCCTCACCGTCTTCGCGGCGTCGCTGCTCATCACGGTCGGCATCTTCCAGGCGCTGCAGGGCCTGGCCGCCATCATCAACGACCAGCGCTTCGTCGTGACCGGCGACTACATCTACAAGTTCGACACCACCACATGGGGCTGGATCCACCTGGTCCTCGGCCTGGCCGCGATCGGCCTCGGCATCGCGCTCATCATGGGCCAGACGTGGGCGCAGATCGTGGCGCTCGTGGTCGTCATCCTGCAGGCCGTGGCGCAGTTCATGTGGCTGCCGTACTACCCCGTGTGGGCGATCGTCATCATCATCCTCGACGTGGCCATCCTGTGGGCGCTCGTGGTCCAGCTAGGCCGGCCGAAGACCGTCTGACCGCTGTCCGCCTGCACCCAGCCCTTGGTGTGCGGCGAGACCGTGATCCTGTTTCGGGGCGTCCTACCTCAGGTTCGTGAGGAGGTAGGACGCCCCGAACGCGTGCCCCGGCAGCCTGCCTCGAAACTTATCGAGAGGCCGTGACCGCGAGACCGTCCGGCATCGCCGCGACAGTGAATGCCGTCAGGTCGGGGATGACGGCATCCGCGCGGTCGAGAGCGTCGGCAGGGTGGGAGGTCGCCACTGCGACGACTCTGGCGCCGGAGGCCCGGCCGGCCTCGATCCCAGCGGGTGCGTCCTCGACGACCAGGCAGCGGCATACATCGACGCCGAGCGTGGCGGCGGCACGACGGTACCCCTCAGGGTCAGGCTTGCCCTGTGACACATCCTCGGCTGAGACCAGGACCACCGGGACGGGCAGCCCTGCTGCGCCGAGCCGGGCGTGCATGAGACGGCGAGGCCCGGACGTCACGGCCGCCCAGCGGTCCGGCGGTAGCGCTTCGAGGAGGGTGCTCGTGGCCGGCAGTGCCGTGATGTCTTCGAGATCCGCGAGCTCCAGCTGCTCGAGCTCGCTCACAGCCGCGGCCTGCTCGGCGGGCGGCAGGAGCAGGGCGATGGTGTCCTCGCTTCGGCGTCCGTGGCAGATCCGCAGGATCTCGTCGGCGTCGAGGCCACGGCCTGCGGCCCAGGCCCGCCAGGTGCGCTCGACGGCGCCCGTGGAGTCGACCAGGGTGCCGTCGATGTCGAACAGGATGGCCTCTACGTCAAACCGCATGCACGTCAACCTATGCGCCGAAGGCGGACCTGGCTCAGATCTGCTCGACCACCGCGGTCAGCTCTCCTCCCGCGTCGCCGGTGTTGACGACTCCGGTGGGCTCGAGGAGCAGCACCTTCACCTCGTCGTCGGCGCGCGGGCAGTGCTCCACGCCGCGCGGCACGACGAACAGCTGACCCGGCCCGAGCGTCACATCGCGGTCGCGCAGCTGGATCGTCAGGCTGCCCTCGACGACGAGAAACAGCTCGTCGGTGTCGTCGTGCGTGTGCCAGACGAAGTCGCCCTTGACCTTGACCAGCTTGACCTCGTAGTCGTTGAGCCGGGCCACCAGCTTGGGTGACCAGTGCTCTGAGAACAGGGCGAACTTCTCGTTGAGGTCCACGGCGTCGGCGGTCATGACGACCAGTCTGCCAAGCCCTCCGCGGTGGCACGCGGACTCAGGGGACGCCGTCGTCATGTCTCGTCCGCCCTGCGGTCGTTCATCAGTCCAGGTCGGCGGCTGCCGCCACGAGCAGCTCCTGAAAGGCACTGGCCAGCGGGGCAGTTCGTGCGGCGGTGGGCGTAAGACTGTGGATCGTGCGGTGGGCGTTGCGGTGACGGAGCGGCCGGTGCGTGAGGCCGGAGTCGCGCCGCAGTGCCATGCGGGACACGAGCGCGACGCCGTACCCGGTGGCGACGAGCGCCTGTGCGACGTCGTATGACTCCGTCTCGAAGCGGATCCTGGGCTCGAACCCGGCCTCGCGGGTGATGCGGTCGAACTGCTGCCGGGCCGCGGTCCCACCGCGGATGACGACCCACGACTCGTCGGCGAGCGCTGCGAGCGAGACCGGTCCGGTCTTCGACGCGAGTGGATGGTCGTCGGCGAAGGCGACCACCATGGGGTCCTCGAGGATGGTCTGCAGTACCAGGTCCGGCCCGGGGTCGGGTGCGGCGTCCCAGGAGGCGAGGACGGCGAGGTCGAGCTCGCCCCTGGCTACGAGGTCGACGGCATCACTCGACTGGATGTCGATGACCGACAGGTCGACGTCCGAGACCTGGTGGCGCAGCGCGGTCATCGCCGGTGGGAGCAGGTGCACGGCCGCGGCCTGGAAGGCGCCCACGCGGAGCCGTCGCACGAGCCCCTGACGGTATGCCGGGAAGGACGCGAGCGCGTCCTCGACCTCGCGGCCGATCCTCCGTCCGTGACCGGCCAGGGCCGCGCCTGCCGGCGTCAGGCGGGCACCGCGGGGGCCGCGGTCCACCAGCCGTGCGCCCCACTCGGCCTCGGCGCGGCCGAGGCGCTGGGAGACCGCTGGGGGCGTGAGCCCGAGGGCCTCGCCGGCCGCCGACAAGGTCCCGTGCTCCTCGATGAGCGCGAGAAGGAGCAGCTGGTCGGCTAAGTCGCTCTTCACAATTCTTCAGACAACCACGAGTTGTCTTACTTTTCCTCACCCACGGATCGGTCCAGGCTTGCGTCGGAAACCACAGGATCGACCGCGAGGACCGGAAATGCTGCTCAGCTTCATCGTCACCACCTGGCTGCTCGCGATGCTGCCCGGCGTCGGCCAGGCACTCATGTTCAGGCAGACGCTGGCGCACGGTCCCCGGACGGCGATCGCCACGATCGTCGGCACCGCGACGGGCCTGCTGATCTGGGCTGCCGCCGCCGGGGCGGGCTTGTCCGCTGCGCTGCTGGCGGACCCGGCCGTCTACCAGGTGCTCACCCTTGCCGGCGGAGGGTTCCTTGCGTACATGGGGCTTCGGAGCCTGTGGGCCGCGCGACGCGGCACGACCGGCGTCCCACCCGACGCGGACGTCTCGGTCACCGACAGCCGCTGGGGCGCGTATCTCGCCGGCCTCGCGACCAACCTCGCGAACCCGAAGGCAGGAGTGTTCGCGATCTCGCTCCTGCCGACCTTCGCCGGTGCCGCAGTCGGGTCGTTCTGGCCGACACTCGGCCTGGGCGCCGTCTGGTCCGCCGTCACGGCGGCTTGGTACGTCGTCTTCGTGGCCCTCGTCTCACGCGGTCGCTCGTTCGTCACCCGGCCCGCAACGCATCGCACCGTCAGGGTCGCCAGTGGGGTCGTGCTCGTCGGCGTCGGCACCGCCGTCGCCCTAGGTCTCTGAAAGGCGCTCGGTGAGCGTGCCCGGCGCCGGTCGGCGTGGACGAGCCACAAGCCCCGCGCGTGCCTCGTGAGCTCGCGATCCGGCATACGGGGACCGCGGCCAGCCTGAGCCGGCGGGCCGAAGGCGTGATCTCACCCCCGGGAGATGAGGACCGGGCAACCCCGCGGCGCCTAGCGTCGTGAAGGGTCGCGGGCTCGAAACGGCCGCCTGCGTGACTCACGCCGACCCGACTCAGGGCGCCACTGACAGGAGATCTCGTGAACGACCAATTCGACGCCCGGAGCATCGGCATCGAGCTCTACACCTACCTGTATCCGCTGGTGACGATGGAGGTCACCCGGCGGCAGATGACCAACGCACCGCTTGGTTCGGTGACCGGCCGCGGACCGATGAACACGTTCGTCCATGTCCGCCAGTTCCCGCCGGCGGACTTCCGCGACGTGGTCCGCCCGAACTTCGACACGCTGTACTCCGTCGCCTGGCTGGACCTGTCGACCGAGCCTCTCGTCGTCTCCGTCCCGGACACCGACGGGCGCTACTACGTGCTGCCGATGTACGACATGTGGACCGACGCGTTCGCTGCGCCGGGTTGGCGCACCACCGGCACCTCGGCGACCTCGTGGGCGTTGCTGGCCCCGGGGTGGGACGGGCGGCTGCCGGACGGTGTCCGTCCGATCCACTGCCCCACGTCGACGGTCTGGGTCATCGGGCGCACGCAGACCAACGGCCCCGACGACTATGCCGCCGTCAACACCGTCCAGGACGGGCTGACGATCACGCCACTGTCCGTGTGGCCTGGAGCGCCGGCACCGGTCAGCGCGATCGTCGACCCCGAGGTCGACAACGAGACGGAGCCGCTCCGGCAGGTCAACGCCATGTCCGTCGTCGAGTACCTGACACTCGGGGCCGACCTCCTGCTCACGCATCCCCCGCACGCCACGGACTTCGCTGTCATCGAGCGCGCCAGGCAGATCGGCTTCCACGCGGGACAGCCGTTCGATGCCGCTGCTCTCGGTGCCGACATCGTGGACCAGCTGGAGCACGTGCCGGCCGATGCCGTCGCCCACATGCAAGCGGTCGTCCCAACGATGGCTCGGCTCGCCAACGGCTGGTCTATGAACACCGACTCGATGGGCGTCTACGGCAACTTCTACCTCAAGCGTGCGGTCATCGCCATGGTCGGTCTCGGGGCCAACCAGGCTGAGGACGCGATCTATCCGCTCCAGGTCGCGACGAGTGACGGTGCGCACGCTGACGGGGAGAACGCCTACACGCTGCACTTCCCGGCTGACCAGCTGCCGCCGTGCGATGCCTTCTGGTCGGTGACTATGTACGACGAAGAGGGTTTCCAGGTGGCAAACCCGATCGACCGATTCGCGATCGGCAGCAAGAACGACCTGCGCCATGACGCGGACGGCTCCCTGACCTTGCTGGTGCAGCACAGCGATCCCGGCGGCGAAGACTCGGCCAACTGGCTCCCAGCACCGGCCGGCCGCTTCTCCCTCTGTATGCGGCTCTACGCGCCACGCCCCCAGGCGCTCGACGGACGGTGGAACCCACCACCGCTCGTCCAAACGTGAGGGGTAGACAGCATCGTCCATAAGTCGTAACTTCTATTTACGATGACTTATGGACCAGACGAAGCGTGGGCTGCGATGGCCGACCGGACGCGCCGGGCGATCGTCATGGAGCTTGCCGAGGGCGAGCGGACGGTCGGGGAGCTCGCCGATGCGCTGCCGGTCAGTCAGCCGGCCGTCTCCCAACATCTCAAGGTCCTCAAGCACGTCGGCATGGTCAGCGACCGGGCACAAGGAACGAGGCGCATCTATCGGCTGAACGAGGCCGGGGTCAGCGCCCTGCGGGATCAGCTCGACACCTTCTGGAGACAGACCATGTCCGGCTTCGCACAGCTGATGGAGGAGGAAGACGAATGACCGAAGCACCAGTGGTGCGCCACGAGGTTGTTGTCCGCGGCACGCCGGCACAGGCGTTCGCCGCATTCACCGAGCGGATGAGCGACATCAAGCCCAAGGAACACAACCTGCTCTCCTCGCCGATCGTCTCGACGACGTTCGAGCCCTATGTCGGTGGCCACATCGTCGACCGCGCCGAGGACGGCAGCGAGTGCAGATGGGCACGGGTGCTGACCTATGAGCCACCGGACCGGCTGGTGTTCAGCTGGGACATCGGTCCGACCTGGCAGCTCCAGCCGCCGGAGAACGCCAGCGAGGTCGAGGTCCGCTTCATCGCCGAAGGCTCGGACCGCACCCGCGTCGAGCTGGAGCACCGCAACCTCGACCGCCACGGGCCCGGCTGGTCGTCGGTCCGGGACGGCGTCGACGACCCGCAGGGCTGGCCCCTCTACCTGGCGCGGTGTGCCGGCCTGCTGGAGGCAGCCTGACCACCGTCGCCGTCGACATCGACCTGTGCACCTGCGGGTGACCGCCCCTCGAGCGGGTCTCGCTGTGGCTCGCGAGCCGGCGAGCCGGCATACCCGCACGGCTGACGACGCGGCATACGCCGGGTGACGCTGGGACGCTCGGCGTGACCTGCTCAGCCGTCGAGTCGGGCGGCGACGTCGGCCGGGAAGCCCCCTGTGGCGATCGGGCCCCAGCGTGTCGGGGTGATGCGGATCAGAGACTTGTCCTGGATGCGCATGGCCTCGCGATACTCGTCCCAGTCCGGGTGCTCTCCGGCGATGCAGCGGTAGTAGTCGACCAGGCCGTCGGCCGCCTCGGGCATGTGCAGGACCTCGGCGTCGCCGTCCACCTGCACCCACGGGCCGTCCCACTCATCTGACAGGACGAGCACCGAGACGTGTGGTTCCTGCTCCGCGTTTCGGGTCTTCGCCCGTGACGGATAGGTCGAGATGACGATTCGGCCCTGGGCGTCCACTCCCCCGGTCACCGGCGATATCTGGGGGCGGCCGTCGCGACGAGCGGTGGCAAGGAGCAGATGATGGCGTGGACGCACGAAGTCGATGAGCTCTGGCAGCTCGACGGTGCTGTTGGTCGCAATGGATCTGGCCATGAAGGCACCCTACGAGCCGCCAGCAGCGCAAGCGGTGTGCCCGATGGGAGGATCGCGGAGTGGACGCGCCATCGTTTCGGATCTGGCCACCCGTAGCGCTCGGCGTCCCGCTCGCCTGCGGCTGGGTCCTCACGGCGACACTGGGCGACCCGGTTCCTGTCACCGGCGCGCCGGCGAGATGGGCGGGCGGTCTGCTGATCGTCGCGTTCGCACTGTGGAACGGCTGGACGTTGCTGGTCATGGCGTCGCACGGCACCTCGATCTTGCCGGGCGGCCCGGCGACCGAGCTCCTTCAGGCGGGTCCGTTCCGTCTCAGCCGCAATCCGCTCTATCTCGGGTTGATCGCGCTGGACATCGGACTCGCGCTCTTGATGGCCTCTTTCTGGGCGCTCGTGTTCGTGCCGATCGGCGTCGCTGCGCTGTTCTGGGGTGCGATCCGACCTGAAGAGCGTTACCTGTCAGGCAAATTCGGCTCGGACTACGAGGCGTACTGCGCTCGGGTGCGCAGGTGGCTCTAGCGGCGAAGGCTCCGCACCCGGACTACTCGGTGCCGTTCGCCGGCAGGTGCCCCGGCAGCCCGAGCCGCGGGAACTGGTCGTCGTGGAACGTGACGATCTCGGTGATCGCCCCGCCCGTGACGCGCAGGACGTCGATGGTCAGCGGCAGGTACGCACCCTCCTGCTTCTGCCAGAGGTAGAAGGCGATGGCGGGCTGCCTGTTCACCGACGTGGGGACGGCACGCAGACGCTCCAAGCCGTCGAATCCGCTCTCGACCCAGTCCTTCACCACGGCGTCGCGCCCGACGTACAGGCCCGGCGTGGGAGGCATGCAGCAGCGGACGTCGTCCCGCAGCAGTGCGGCGACCCCGTCGATGTCCTTGGCCACGCTGGCGGCGGTATAGCGGCGCACGAGCTCGCGCGTCCCGGCGTCCTCCTCGCCGCCGGTCCAGTCCTGGCGCTCGGCGGGCAGGTGCTCCCGCATCCCTGCACGGGCCCGCTGCAGCGCGCTGTTCACGGAGTTGACGGAGTCTCCGAGGAGCTGCGCGACGTCCTTCGCTGGCCAGCCGAGCACGTCGCGCAGGATCAGCACGGCCCGTGGGCGCGGCGCCAGATGCTGGACGGCAACCAGGTACGCCAGCTCGATCGTCTCCCGCGCGACCGCCACGGTCTCCGGCTCGTCGGCGTCGTCTGCCGGCAGCTCGTCGAGCAGCCGGTCCGGGTAGGGCTGCAGCCACAGCACCTCGCCGCCGGTCGCCGGCTCAGGGCGGCGCTTGGCGAGCAGGTCCAGGCACGCGTTGGTGGCGATCCGGTAGAGCCACGCCCGGAACGTCGACCGTCCCTCGAAGGTCTCCCGTCGCCGCCAGGCACGCAGGAACGTCTCCTGCACGGCGTCCTCGGCGTCCTCGAACGACCCGAGCATCCGGTAGCAGTGCACGTGCAGCTCCCGGCGGTGCCGCTGCGCGAGCCGCGAGAACGCCGGCTCGTCGACCTCGCCGAGACCGCTCACGCCCAGACCGCTCACGCCCACCTCCTCCAGTCGCGCGTCCGCACTCATCACGTCATCCTTCCGTCACGAAGTGTCCCGTCGTAGATAGGACGGCCGCGGGCGCGACAACTCATCACCAGGCTTTCGGGCTCCCGGCCGCGCGGTCTCCTGAGTGGGCGCAGGGGCGAGCGATCACCGCGCCGGGCAGACGACCCGACGCTCAGCCCGTCAGAAGAGGAAGCGAGTCAGCCCCCCTGGCTCCGCTGCCGAGACCACGGTCGCCGAGCGTGGCTCGATCCGATACACATTCCACGGCGGGGGGCCCTGCGACGGAGCGTTGAACGGGGCTGTGATGCCTGACCCGCTCGCATCGGGTTCGGCCGGCCAACCGTTGTCCGCCCACGCCTTGGCGATGCGTGCCAGGGCCCCCGGCTCGGTCACCCGCACCGCGTCGCCCTCGATCACGACGTCCGCGTCGCGGATCGACACCGCTACCGAACACCGCTGATCGCGCGTGACGTTGCGTCCCTTGCGTGTTCCCGCGCCGGTCTGGAACCAGAAGACGCCGTCCAGCCACAGAGCACCGACGGCGGTGACATGCGGGCTGCCATCCTCGTTGACGGTAGCCAGCCAGGTCGCGCGGGCGTTCGCCGCCTCGGGTGGCGGCGTCGACCCCGCCTCGAGCTTCGCGACGACGTCGGCCCAGTCCACCGGCGGCAGGCCCTCGGCCTCACCCAGGTTGATGCGCTCCATCTCCCGAGCCTACGCATCGCCAGGCCAGAGAGGCCGTAGACGGCCTGGTCACCACCGTCCGCGGTGCACGACCTCGTCGAAAGGACGTCGGTCCGGCCGCTGTATGACGGCCAACGGCCGGTCCGACGGGTAGCCGACGGAAAGCATGTAAGCCAAGAAACGTCCCTGCGGAATGCCCAGAACCGCCCTCGCCTGGTCCTGGTCCGCGGCTGCCGCATGGCCCGTGCCAATGCCCAGGTCAGCCGCGGCGACCGTCATCGCATACGTCGCCTGACCGAGGTCGTACTGCAGCAGAGCCGACTGCCGATCATCCTGCGGCTCGGGCGCGACGATCGCGATCGCGGCTGCCGCCCCGGCGACATGCCTGGCGCCCTGCCAGACCTTCGCCAGCTCGACCAGCTGCGCCCGGTCCGTCACGAGCACGAAGTCCCACGGTTGCCAGTTGCCCGCTGACGGGGCACGTCGCCCAGCCTCGAGAATGCGATTGAGCGCCTCGTCGGGGACTGGCTGCTCCGTGAACTGCCGAACGTTTCGCCGCGCCCGCAAGGCGTCCCAAGTTTCCACGGAGTCAATCGTGCGCCTCCGGCGCCGTTCTGGCGAGCGTATGCCGCGCCGACTGCTCGTCCGGGTGCGCGCGATGACCGGTGGCGCTCGGCCGACACCATGCGCGCCGGGTGTGTGGCCGGATGTCCGCTTGGTCGAGGTCGACGCTCACGCTCACTCAGCTGGGCGATCGGGGCCGCGCGGGCCGGCATACGGGGACGGCACGCCTCGACCGCGCGTTGCGGTCCTTCGCCCACGACCCAACCTCGGAACGGGCACGACAGTCGACCAGCTGGCGGGTTGTTGCGGTCCGGGTGCCCGTCGGCGCGCGACACCTGACCATCGGGTCGACTGTCGTGCCGCCGGGGGCCGGTAAAGGCACTGGCCCAATACAGGATCCAGCCGGTGCGGGTCCTCGTAGGGAACTCCTGTGGAATCCGCAACGCGATCCCGCCCGGGCCGGATTCTGTAGGCGGCGAGGGCTATCGCCACGATCGACAGGGCAGGTGTGGCACCTTGTGCAACACCAGAGGCCGCCGACGTGGAGGAATGACGATGGACCAGCTTGAAGGGACCGGCGCGCCGGCGCACGAGGCGTTTGTCGCGCACTTCACCGACCCGATCTACGACGATCCGGCTGAAGAGTTCGCTCCGTTCGGGTCCGACGAGGGAGCCGACATCCTGTCCGAGTGGGTCGAGCGGGCCGACGATCTGGACGACAGATCCACGGTGCGATTCGTCCTCCAAGACTGGTTCGAAGACTCAGAGGACCTGCAGGCCTTTCTCCATGACCTGGAACTGGCAGCGGAGGGAACGTCCGGCTCCTCGGCCGAGGGCGCGCAGACACCGGGTCCACGGATCCCCGAGCCTGGCGGCGACGTGGACGGTGCGACCATCGTTCTGGGCGCCGGCTTCACGCTTCTCCGGCTCACGGGCCACATCGACAGCGAAGGGCGTCGTCTCGTGCTGGCGGCGCTACGAGTCCTGGAGAGCTTCTACGGTCCACAACGGGAGTTCGACGTGATGCGACGAGACGTCGAGGCATTCGCCTGACGCCTCTTGAACAATCTGCTCTCGCTCTCGAAATGGGCGACCGGCTTGCGGGTCAGTGGCGTGCGGTCGGGGCCACCTCGCGCACCATCACGCAGTTTCCTTGCCCCTTGGGACGGTCGTACGTAAAGCCCTCGCGCTCGTACATCGTGCGGGTGCCGTTGTAGAGGAACGACGAGTTCTTCTTCCGAACCCCGCCGGTGTCGTGCGGGTAGCCCTCGACCAGGCCGCCCCCGGCTTGCGCGATCAGCTCGACGGCACCGCGCAGGGCCATGGCCGCCAGGCCCTGGTCGCGAAAGCCGCGCTCGACCAGGATGCAGGTGACCCGGTAGTCGGGCGATCGCTCGGACGTGGCGAGGTACTCCTTGCGGTGCTGGATGTTGGGCAGCTCCTCGGGTGATCCGTACTCCGCCCACGCCACGGCCCGGTCGCCGTCGTAGACCAGTGCCGCGTGCGCGATCCCCTCGGCTACGAGACGTTGCTTGAGGGCCCGGTTTCCTTCGGCCGTCTGGCCCTTCTCCGCGCAGTCGGGATGGAAATGCGTGCACCAGCAGCTGGCGAACATGCCCTTGTTCCGCTCGACGAGAGCGGCGAAGTCGTCGAATGTCTCCGGTGTGAGCTCCTTGATCGTGAAGTCGGACATGCTCGGCAATGTACCCGCGAATGCGGACGTTCAGCGTCCGGATGTTGGTCAGCCAGCCGCCGATGCCTGTCCTCGAGCCAGCGATGCCCGCGCGCAGACATTCTTGAGACCCGCAAAATCTGCGCCCCGTCACTCGTGGAGCAGGGCCTGGTGTCGGGTGCGCTCGAGGTAGGTGCGGATGGTGTCGCGGCTGCGGGTGAGGCAGGCGATCCGGCTCTCGAGCGGACCGAGCTCGGCGGCAAGCTGCGCGGCGACCTCGGCGGGGCAGCTCGGCTCATCCCGGGCGGCGGCATCCTCGGCGTCGAGGAGCACCTTGACCAGCCTGGTCGGGATGCCCGCCTGGACGAGGCCGGCGATCCGGGTGACTCGCTCCACGTGCTCGTCGGTGTAGGTGCGGTAGCCGTTGTCCGCGCGGTCGGCGTCGAGCAGGCCCTGCTGTTCGTAGTACCTGATCAGCCGGGGCGCCACCTGCGTGCGCTCGGCGACCTCACCGATCTTCATCCGGCTCACCCCAGAGTTTGACATTGACATTAGTGTCAGACTCTACCTTTGGCGGGTGACCCAGACCAGCACCATTGCCACCCCGGTCCCGGCGGCCGCACTCCCGTGGCCTGCGCTGCTCGCGCTCGGCACGGCCACCCTCGTCATGGTGACCGCCGAGATGCTCCCGACGGCCGTCCTTGTCCCGATGAGCGACGGGCTCGGCATTGCCGAGTCGCTGACCGGACAGCTCGTTGCGGCTTGGGCCCTCACCGTCGTCGTTGCCAGCCTGCCGCTGACTCACCTCACCCGGCGATTGGACCGTCGCACGCTCCTCGTCTACGGACTCGGGGTCTTGGCCCTGTCCTCGCTGGCGACTGCCGTGGCGCCAGCGTACGGCGTGGTGCTCGGCGCGCGGCTCGCCGGCGCCGCGGCGGTCGGCCTGCTCTGGTCCACCGCGAACGCGCACGTCGCCGACCTCGTTCCCGTGGCGCTCCTCGGTCGAGCGGTCGCTGTGGTCCTCGGCGGCGCGACACTCGGCATGGTGATCGGGACGCCGATCACCCGGCTGATCGCCGACATCGCGAGCTGGCGAGCGGCTTTTGGCGTGCTCGCTCTGGTCACGCTCGGCGTCGCCCTGCTCGTGCGCGGCGTCGTACCGAGTCGCACTCGCGCGAGCGCCGACTCGACCGCTCACGAGGCTGGCGCGCGGGCATCGCTGGCTCCCACGGTGGTCCTGACCGGGCTCGTCGGGCTCCTGCTCATCGGGTTCTACGGGACGTACACCTTCATCACCAGGATCGGCGAACCTGCCGCGGGTCTGTTGCCCGGCGGCGCGAGCAGCCTGCTGCTGGTCTTCGGCGTCGCCTCCGCGATCGGCGTCGGGATCACCGGGCGGGTGAGGCGAACCGGGACCGCGCTCGTGGCCGCCGCGGCCGGCACCGCAGCGGCGCTGTTGGCCTTGGCCTGGGCATCGCATGCGGCAGTTGGTCTCGTGGTGATCACCGCGCTCGGCCTGGTCACGGGCGCGTTGCCGCCGCTGGCCCAGACCGAGATCCTGCGCCGAGCGGGCACGACACGCCGCGACCTGGCTGCGGCCCTGATCCCCGTGGTGTTCAACGGGGGCATCGCCGTCGGTGCTGCCACCGCGAGCCTGTTGGTCGCGGAGGCCGGGCCCTCGGCTCTAGCCGTGCCTGCCGCCGTCACGGCTGGGGTTGCCGCGGTCGGCTTGGCGGCCGCCTCCCGACTACAGGCCCGTCACGACACGCGGTCCTCGGTGCCTCAGGCGGGTGCAGCGGACGCATGAGTGCCCGGCGAGGTCACAGGCCGAGCATCACTGGCGTGCCCGGGATGTCACCGGCGATCAGCGCCGCCAGCGGTGTGGCGAGGTCACGGGGCGAGAACAGGTCGGTTCCGTCGTATGCGGCGATGTCTGCGTGCCGCCACCAGCGCATCCCGCTGATGTGCTCGGCGGCGAGGTCGTCATCGGACAGCGCCCCGCGGGGATCAAAGCGCGCGGTGCGGACAAGGAAGTAGTCGTTGACCACACCGTCGTAGCCGTCGGCATGGCCGGGAGCGGCGACCTCCTGGTGCCAGACGTGGGGCGGGTCGGCATCGATGACAAGCCCCGTCTCCTCGTGCAGCTCCCGGCGAAGGGCCGCCAGCGGCTCTTCACCGGGCTCGATGCCGCCGCCAGGTGCAGCCCACACGACTGTTGCGCCCGTCGGTACAGCCGGATGCGGGAAGCTGAAGCGGCACAGCAGGACCCGGTCATCTTCGGCCAGGATGACCGCCCGGACGGCACGTCTCAACCTCGCCGTGGCTGGCGTCTCGTTCATACCCAGATGATCGCTGCGCCAGCGGCCGGGCCGCAATCTGGCTGTGCGTCACTCATATTCGGCCTTCCGCACGTCCGCCGGCATTCGGCCTGAGGCGATGGATGGGGCGACGCTCAGCTCGGTGAGATCGTCATGGTGACGTTGTCTGCGGGCTAGCGCTGAGGGTCGCGACGCCCGCGGGTGCAGGCGAGCCCGGGCCCGCCAACCTGACCGCTTCCTGCGAGTCGGGTCGCCGACCTTGTGGCCGGCGATGCGCCGCGCAACAATCGCGAGGCAGCGACCATAGTCCGAAGGAGTCCAATGCCAACGGCGCAGCGAACGATCGTCATCGACCGGCCCGTGGAAGCCGTCTTCGCGTTCTTCAGCACTCCTTCCAACGATCCTCGCTGGCGATCCCACGTCAAGGAGATCGACGGTCCGGCGGAGATGCGCACCGGAGCACGGGTCCGTCAGGTGATCTCCGGTCCAGGGGGTCGCGGCATCGATGCTGATATCGAGGTGACCGAGTACTCGGCATCGTCGCGATATGCCTTCAAGGTGATCGCAGGGCCCGCACGGCCTCGCGGTGAGTTCTCGTTCAAGAGCGCAGGGCCCGGTTCGACCGAGGTCACCTTCTCCCTGACTGCGGAGCTGAGTGGCCTCAAGAAGCTGGTGATGTCCGGAGCAGTTCAGAAGTCCATGGACGGTGAGATGGCGTCTCTGGACACCGCGAAGAGGCTGCTCGAGTCTGAATAGATCCAGCAAGGGATCCCGGCCCGTCGCACGGCAGGCTCAACCACTGCGAGCGCGAGCTTGCCGCGGTTTCGTCCAGCTACGCGTCGCGGTGATCGCCTTGGTCCCTC
The DNA here is from genome assembly GCF_053603855.1 of Monashia sp. NPDC004114. Classification (NCBI taxonomy): domain Bacteria; kingdom Bacillati; phylum Actinomycetota; class Actinomycetes; order Micrococcales; family Intrasporangiaceae; genus Intrasporangium; species Monashia sp. NPDC004114. The sequence continues at coordinate 374,434 of NZ_JBSGGK010000001.1, forward strand.
GTGGTGGGGTAGATGGTTTCTCCCCGCTCGAGCATGGCGACGAACTGCTCGATGCGTCGGCTGCGGGTCTCGGCACGCTTCGCAGTCTCGATGCGGTAGAGGATGGCGTAGCGATTTCGGCTGTTGAGGTTCTGGAACATCGTCCGCGCGGCGGGGTGGGAGTCGAGGGCTGCGGCGAGATCGGTCGGCACCTCGATGCTCGCCGGTCCGGAATACGCGGCCTCCCAACGGCCATCAGCCCTTGCGCGCTCCACCGCGGCGAGTCCCGACGCCTGCATGCGCCCTTCCGCTATCAGCCGCTCAGCGATTGCGACGTTGCGCTTTGACCACCCGCTGCGCGGCGTGCGAGGCGTGAAGCGCTGTCGGTAGCTGTGCTTGTCGCCACCGCGGACCTGCCCGTCGATCCATCCTTGGCACAGCGCCTCCTCGAGCGCCTCATCGTAGGTGAGGCTCGTGGGCGCGGCAGCGCCCTTCCTCGCCAGGGTCAGCCACACACCGCGGTCATCACCGTGGTGCTCTCGCAGCCAGACGCGCCATGCGGCGCTGTCAGCGACTGTCAGACCGAGCAGCTCGTCACTCACGCTCCCCACCTTCGCACGCGCACAGAGGCAGCGTTTCCCAAGGCGCGCCTGCGATGCGCCGAATCGGATCCTGCCAGCGGCACGACAGGCAGACAGTCATGGTCGCTGCGTTCGGCCCGGGCATCACAGGCGCCGTTGACGAGGCTGCCGACCACGGTCAGAGTCGGTGCGTGACAACGTCGATCGAGTCGCTCATCGAGCTGTACGGCCACCGATACTCCGCGCACGACGCGAACGGCGTTGCCGAACTGTGCGAGGCTCCCTTTACCGCGATCCGCAAGGGCGTCGCCATCCACCTGGCCGAACCACTTCTGAGGCTCACCGGTTCATCTCGGCGGGACTCGCACGCGTCGCCCGGTGTTGCCGTCCCCGTCACGTGACACAGCGTTCTCCCATGGACGTACGCCGTCCGCCAGGTCCGCGTGAACCGCACGCGCGCGACCCAGGCACTGTCTGAGCCACGGGTCCGCTTCTGCGACTACCGCTGAAAGGGTTCCTGCCCAGGTTGAAGCAACGCCTGGAGGGCCAGGATGACAGCGCCAAGAAGCAGGCCATATCCCGCCGACGCCACCAGCCGCCAGCCGGTCAACCCGGCCCTGCGCCCAGCGACGGCACCCCAGACGCCCAGCGACACCGCTCCGGTCAAGACGATCACCCGAATGATGTGGTCGTACGAGACGCCCGCCACGCTCAGCACGATCAACAGGAGCACCGGCGGTACTGCGATGACGAGGAATCGACACTCCTCCACGAAGGCCGCGCGGCGCTCGCGCGAAGTCAGCGGACGACCCTTTGCAACGCGAGTTCCAAGCTCTGCACCGAAGAGGTGGCTGAGGAAGATCGCCAACAATGGCCCGAGGATGACGGCCAGGACGCCCCAGAAGGTCAGCTGGTTCCAGCCGTCGTAGATGATCAGGACGGACACCAACGTGATCGTCGTGTAGATCAACCGATCGACACGGATCTTCAGCCGGCCAACCCGCGTCCCCTGTCCGATGGACACCGTTCGACCTTATGGTCGGTGCGCCACCCGGTAAAGGCCTGCCGCCAGACTCCGGACGTGGAGGCCCAAAGCCGTTCACCTGCCGCTGGTCAGCTGCTGAGGGCCGCGATGGCGGGGGGATACTCGACCCGTCCTCTGAACTCCGGGTCATAGCGAGACAGCCGGTATACCTGAGCCGCTTCGCGCGGCGCCCAGCCCGGCAGGTCGATGGTGATCCCGTGCGCGGGCGCGAACGTGAATCCGAGCCGCCCGTAGTACCGCGGGCTACCTTCGAGAACCACGAGCGGCTCACCGCGACTGTCCGCCTCCTTGAGCGCGGCACGAACCAGGGCCGAGCCGATCCCCGTCGCTCGTACTCAGGCACGACTGCCAGAGGCGTCAAGGTCAGCACCTCCCGCCGCGTTCCCAGGTCGACCAGGTCCGTGCCGCTGAGCATCACGAAACCTACGACGTGATGGCCGACTCTCGCGACGAGCGCCAGGCCTGGCCGGAAGCGCGGCGAGACGCGGACAGCCGCGACCATGTCGGCGACCCCCGGATGGTCCGCGAACGCTCGCCGCACCACCTCGTCCACCGCGGCGTGGTCGGCGAGCTGTTCCCGCTCGATCACGACGTCGTCCACGGACCGCACGGTAGAGCGAAACCCGCGGCCAACGCGACGGGTTTGCCGGCAGGGCATCCAGCAGGATCGGCCGACTTTCCAGGTAGCTGCGCCGGAATGCGGCGTTGAGAACGCGGAGGCACCAGGAGCGCAACGACCCGCGGGTGGCGCATGATCGGTGCATGGCTGAGGTCACCGTGCGGCTCGCCGGCGTCGCCGACGCCGACACCGTTGGCCGGTTGCTGCGCGACTTTAACGACGAGTTCGAGGCCGCAGGCCCGACCGCTGCTGAGTTCGCGGGTCGGTTCACGACGCTCCTGGCGATGGACGACGTTTGCGTTGTCCTGGCCGATCACGGCGGCCCAGCTGTCGGCTTCGCTCTCCTGACCCTGCGACCGACCCCCTACTACGACGGATCGCTCGCGCAGCTCGAGGAGCTGTACGTCATGCCCAATCTGCGCGACCAAGGCATCGGCACTCTGATCCTCAGGACGGCGATCGAGACTGTGCGAGCCAAGGGAGCGGGCGAGATGCACATCAACGTCGACGAGATCGACGAGGACACTCGCCGTTTCTACGAGCGCCACGGTTTCAGCAACATCGAGGCCGGTAAGGACTATCGAATGCTCTGTTATATCCAGGAGCTCTAGGGTCCAGAACCCAGCCGGGGCGCGGCATACCTCCGCCGTGGAGCTCTGCACTCGCGAGCTCAGCCGGCGTATCAGACCCTGACTCCCCGGGCTCTGGGAAAACGGGAGGCGCACTGTCGGCGGCGATCGGTAGCGTTTGGTGACTGTGACGATGACCAGACTTGGGTACGACGAGGCGCAGGGCACGAGACAGGACGGGGCCCTTCGCGGGGCGGGAGTGCCTGCGGATCGCGTCCCCGTCGACTGGCGCCGGGTCCGTCGTCCCCTCACGGTCGTGTGTTTCGCCATGTCCCTGTTGGGTGCCGTCGCGGCATCCCTCGGGTCCCTGGTCGCCGGCCGGCTCGCCGAGCAAGCCACCTCGACGCTGGTCGTGCTGCTGGCGTTGTGTGTCGTCGGCGGTGCCGTCATCGACACCGTCGCCAGGATCATCTGGGGGGTCGTGTGCGACCGGGCCGAGGGCAGGCTGCGCGCCGACCTGCTCGACGCCGCGATGGCCCAGCCGCTCTCCGAGCTGTCCGAGCAGGCCGTCGGTGAGGTGCTCGACCGCATCGACGACGACACGTGGGAGGTCGGCCAGCTGATGCGCTGGGGTGTGTGGCAGGCCGTGCGCACCCTGCTCGCCTCGGGACCGCTCTGGGTGGTCGCGAGCATCGCCTGGTGGCCCGCTGCCCTGCTCTTCCCCCTGACGGGGTACGCGACGTACTGGGTCGTGCGCCGGCTACTGCCCCAGGTCGCCGAACGCAAGGTGGTCGAGGAAGCCGCGTGGACCGACCATGCCGCATCCACCGAGGAGGGCGTCACCGCCCGCGACGACCTGCGCACCGCTCTCGGCCAGGCGCACGTGCTGCGCCACAACGCGCGGATGGCGGCCCGGGTCCACGCGGCGCTCGACAGGGTGCTCCAGGTCGAGGCCCGGATCACCCGACGCAGCGGCGGGCTGCTGCACGGCGCGCTCGCCGCGGTCGCGGTCGTCGGCACCGCCCTCGTGCTCGCGGACGGCCTGTCAACCGCCGAGCTGGTCACGCTCTTCCTCGTCACCACGATGTTCGTCGGCGGTGTCGACATGCTCGCTCGCCACCTGCCCGACCTTCAGGAAGGCTTTGGCGCGGTCCTGCGGCTGCGGGCCATGCTCGCCTCTCCTGCCGAGCCGACCGGCGGGCTGCCACTGCACGAGGGACCGCTCGACGTGGCCTTCCGCGACCTCGAGTTCAGCTATGGCACCGGCACTTTCGCGCTGCGGGACATCAACCTGGTCGTCCCTGCGGGACACACCTGCGCGCTCGTCGGACGCACCGGCTCCGGCAAGTCCACGCTCGCCTCCCTGCTGTCACGGGCTGTGGAACCGCCGCGCGGCTCCGTGCTGCTGGGAGGCACCGACGTTCTCGACCTCGATCTTCAGCAGCTTCGCGCCGCGGTCGGCGTCGTCACGCAGCGCACCGAGGTGCTCGCCGGCACCCTCGCGGAGAACATGACGCTCTTCGGCGACGTCCCCCGTGCCCGAGTGGAGGCCGCGGTCGCCGAGCTGGGCCTCAGCGAGTGGGTAGCCGGGCTGCCCGACGGTCTGGACACGATGCTCGGCCCTGGCGGCACCACCCTCTCGGCGGGAGAGGAGCAGCTCGTGGCCTTCGCCCGGCTGCTCGTGCGCGACGTGCGCGTCGTCGTCCTCGACGAGGCCACGGCCCGCATGGACCCGGTCACGGAGGCGCGCGTCGTCCGCGCCGCGGACCGTCTGATCTCGGGGCGCACGGGCATCCTCGTCGCCCATCGCCTCTCGACGACCGAGCGGGCCGAGCAGGTGGCTGTCCTCGAGTCGGGCCGCGTGGTCCAGCAGGGTCCCCGTGGCCGACTGGCCGCCGTCGAGGGGCCGTTCCGGCGGTTGCTCGAGGCGGCTGCACACGAAGTGGCTGTCGAGGAGCACCACCACGATGACGCCGCGATCGGCTCGGTCCGTCGCAGCACCAGCCCGCCACCGCCTCCGGCCCTGGCTCCGACGCCGAGCCTGGCCCGGCAGGTCCTCCACGCGGTGCGCATCCTGCCCCACTGGGGACTGCTGGGTGCCTCCCTCTTCCTGGTCGCATCGCTGACGGGCGCGTTCGGAGCAGTCACGGGCTGGATCTGGGGGCTCGTCGTCACCGACCTGCAGGCCGGGCAGGACCCCGGCTGGCTCCTCGCAGCCCTCGTCGTCTCCCTTGTCGTCGCTCCGTTCCTCCTGTCTCAAGCATTCCGGACCTATCCCCACTGGTGGGTCGAGGTCAGGCTCCGCGTGCGCGCCGCTGTGCTCGCCGGCCAGACCGCGCAGCGCCGGCTCGTGCGGACCCCACCCGGCGAGGTGGTGGCGCGCACGATGGACGCCGATCGCCTGGCGCGGTACACCGACCGCTGGGTCGACTTCGTCAACGGCCTCGTCGTCGCCTCGATGACGGCGCTGATCGCCGGCACCTGGCTCGCGGGCGCGGTCCTGCTCGTGGTCATGGTCGTCTCGGGGCTGGCGTCGGCCCTCGGCCGGCCGGTGGCCGGGCGCTCGGCCGCGGCCGCCTCGACAGCCCGGGCCAGCTTCGGACGCTCCCTGGTCTCGGCACTGGAGTCCATCCGCACGGTCAAGCTCGCCGCGGCCACCCCGCAGGTGCACCAGCACCTTCGCCAGGTCGATGGTGGCCGAGTCGATGCAGCCGTCCGCGAGCATCGGGTCCAGGCCCTGCTCGACGGCGTGCCCATGGTCATGGTCCAGTGCGGTGTCGTCGCCGCCTGGGCGGGTTATCTCCACGGCACGTGGTCGCTCGCCATCACCCTGCTCGTCGCCAACGCCGTCAGCGGTTTCAACTGGTTCGGCCGGGTCGCCGGCTCGGTCGTGACCGAGGCGCCCGGAGTGCGGGCGTGGATGAGGGCCACGAGCAAGCTCGCCGGTGGTGGCGACCTGATGAACCTCCCGCCGGGCATGGACCTGGTGCACGGCACTGCCGACGAGCCACGGCCGGGGCAGCGTGAGCCGTTGCGGACCTTGAGTCTGCGCGGGCTGACCGCGGTCCACGACGACGGCACCATCGGTGTGCAGGACGTCGACCTCACGGTAGAGGCAGGCGAGCTGGTGCTCCTGCTCGGCCAGGTCGGCTCAGGCAAGTCCAGCCTGCTCTCCTCACTGGCCGGCCTGACCTCGCACACCGGGCAGGTCGTCTGGAACGGACGCACCCTCGCCGAGCCGGAGATCGAGCTGCGACCCGGACGGGTCTCCCACATCGCCCAGGTGCCGCGGGTTCTGTCCGGGACCTTCACCGGCAACATCGCCCTCGACCACGCCGACCGGCAGGTCGGGCCCGCCATCGCCACGGCTCGTATGGAGCGGGACGTTGCCGAGGCCGGCGGACCCGACGCGCTCGTCGGCCACCGCGGGGTCCGGCTGTCCGGCGGACAGGTGCAACGGCTGGCCCTCGCCCGGGCGCTCGCCTGCGAGGCTGACCTGCTGCTGGCTGACGACGTGTCCTCGGCGCTCGATGCGGCGACAGAGATCGAGCTCTGGGCCGCGCTGCGCTCCGGCCGGGCGACCGTCATCGGCGCGACGAGCAAGGCGGCCGCGCTGGCCCAAGCAGACCGAGTCGTCGTCCTCGACGGAGGCCGGGTTGTCGAGACCGCCCCGTGGCGCGAGCTCTCCGAGAGGTGGGGCCACCTCGCCGGGTGATGGCTCAACCGTGAGCTGCCCTGGCGGGCACCACCGTGAGCTGCCTGGCGGGCGCAAGCGCGCGCTCCCGTTCGCCGAGCCCGTATGCCGTGCCCGCCGGGTGCTGGCTCAACCGCGAGCGACCGCTGGCCGAGCCCGTATGCCGGCCCGGTCGACCCGGATGTGCTCGCTCGGCACCTCCTCGGTCGGCTCGCTCACGTCTCGCCCGCTGCCGGTGAAGCAAGCGGCGGAAGCGTGCCGGCCGGAGCGGTGGACGGAGCAGGTCGGCTCGTTCGTTCCCATCTGACGGGCCGCGACTGCAGGACAGGCCGCTCGACCAGCACCCACGACACCGACGCGATCACGAGCGACACCAGCGTCACCACCACGAACGGCACCGGTAGCCCGTAGCCCAGCACGAAACCAAGCACGGCCGCGTGCCACAGGTACACGCCATAAGACACGCGCCCGACGTATCGCAACGGGCCCAGCTGCAAAGCCGAGACCATCAGGCCCGGCCGGGTCACCTCGATGCACCGGGCGACGAGCACCGCAGACGCGACCACGGCGAGCGGCAGCAGTGCCAGCACGCCGTCGCCCCACACGAAACAGACGACGAACACCGCCAGCGCCGCCGATGTCAGCCCGCGACCGACCCAGCCCCCCGGAAAGCGCCAGCCGCGAGCGACCTTGAACGCCAGCGCGCAACCGACCAGCAGACCGTCGGCGCGCGTGACCGGGCTGTAGGACCCGAAGGCCCACGCCCCTGCGAGACACGCCGCGAGCCGCAGTCCGGCCGACGCCACAGCCGCCCACGCCAACACGACCACCGGGCGTCGCAGACGGACCAAGAACGGCAGGAGCAACGGCCACAGCAGGTAGAACTGCTCTTCCATCGCCAGCGACCACGTGTGCGTCAGCGACGACCACTCACCCATCGAAGCCTGGACGTTGGTCGCATACCCAGCCGCCAGGAACACCGGCACCAGCGTCTGGCCCGATGCCACCCTCAATGCAACGTCGAAGGCCAGCAGTATGGCCAGCGCGGGCAGGAGCCGTCGAGCCCGCCGCGCGTAGAACGACCGCAACCTGACTGCCCGGCCGTCGGCGACGTGGCCCTGCAGCAGGATCGAGGTGATCAGATAGCCGGACAGCACGAAGAACAGGGTCACGCCGGCGGCGCCGAGGGCGGGGTTCTGCGGCTGGCCGGTGTGCGCGGCGACGACGAGCAGGATTGCGCATGCCCGGAGGCCGTCCAGAGCCGGAATGCGCCTCGGGCTCTCCCGCGGGTGCGCGGCCGCGCGCTCGTCCGCGTGGCCCGCCGCGTGCCGTGCCCCCGCCATGGCCCCAGGGTGCCTGACCTGCCCGGCTCTGTCCCCCGAACCACGCGAATCCGAAGGCCGGGCGACGACCCGTCCGAATGCACACCGTCGGGCGCTCGGCTCTCGGTGCCCCTGGAGGTACCGCCTGACTTCGCTGTCAGCGGTCGATCAGCCGCACGTCAGCCAACACGGGCCCCCGGGGATACAGGGTGATGAGCGACCCGACGGGCATGACATCGGAGTCGCTCACGGACGTGATGGCGTGGTCCTGGAGGATGAGGCCGAGCGCGAGCGCTGCTTCGACCATCGAGAAGTGCTGGCCGATGCACGCACGTGGTCCGCCGCCGAAGGGCATCCACGCATAGCGGTGGCGGGACCTCGTCGCCTCCGGGTCGAGGAACCGGCCGGGGTCGAACGTCATCGGGTCGTCCCAGAAGTCTGGGTGCCGGTGGATGGTCCAGGGTGCGACCACGACGACCGTGCCCGCCGGGACCGGTTGCCCGAGCAGCTCGTCGTCGGCCACCGTGAGTCGCCCGAAGAAGGGGGCCGAGGGGTACAGGCGCATCGTCTCCTTGAGCACCGCATTCGTCACGGGCAGCCCGGCAGCCATCGCCGCGGTAGGCCGCCCGTTGGCCGCACCGGCAACCGCAGTGCCGAACTCCTCGCGGACCTGCTGCTGCAGCTGGGGGCGGCGGCCGAGCAGGTGCAGGGCGAAGGTCAGGGCCGTCGACGTCGTCTCGTGGCCGGCAAGGAGGAATACGAGCACCTGGTCCCGGATCTCCTCGTCGGTCATCCGCTCCTCGCCGTCGCGCGCCGCGAGAAGTCGCCCCAGCAGGTCGGTCTCGCCAGAGGTCGCCCCCACCCGTCGGTCGGCGATGATGCGGTCGCACACCCGAAGCAGGTCCGCCTGGGCCACTCGGCCACGCCGGATCCGCGGGGTCGGCACCGACCGAGGCAACCGAACCGCGCCGAGACCTCGCCGCATGATGGTGTCGCTGACGATCGGGAACGACTCGCGGATGTGCGGCACGACCTCGTCCGCAGATCCGCCGAAGAGCGCCCGAACGACCACCCGCAGGGTCAGACGTTGCATCTGCTCTGCCAGGTCGAGCCGCGTCGGGCTCACCACCTGCAGGTTGCCCACAGCGGCGACGATCTCGTCGACCATGAGCTCGCCGTAGCCGTCGACCGCCGCATGGGTGAACAGCGGCTGCACGAACCGCTTCTGCCGAGTCCACTGCTCGCCTTGCGAGGTGAGCAGACCGTGTCCGAGCCAGTGCGCGATCTCGTCGTAGACCGGCCCGTTCTTCGAGTAGTTGGTCCACGAGCTGCTGCCCAGCACCCGGGCCGCCGCGTCGGGATGGTGCAGCATCCACACGTCGACCTCGAGCCCTGGCGGCCCGATGCGCAACCGAACGATGTCGCCATGACTGCGCCACATCCGCTCGTGGTAGCCGACCATGTCGCGGCGCATCTCGAGGGCAGGACGGATCCTGCCACCGACGGCCGCCGCTGGACGGACGCGGCGGCGCACAGAGTCGATCTCGTGCGTCGACATGACTACATGGTCCTCTGCGGCGCGGTGGGCGACAACAGACTGGCGGCACAGGCGAGTCCAACAGCGCTGGCGCGCACCCGCGCCGAGGGGGCACGCGGCATACGGGGAGGGCGTCGAGGGAGGCGCCACGTAAGTACCTTGACGGTTACGTAACCATATAGGTACGCTCATGGAGTAGAAGTAGTGGTGCACGCACGAACGGAGGAAGACCAGATGACCAAGAGCACGCAGGAGCGCCGCATGACCGACAACACAGGTCGCAACACCCGCATCCTGGGGAGCCTCGGATCAGCCGACGGCAAGGGCGTCGTGCGCATCGAGGATCGCTACGACACTGACATCGACGACCTGTGGTCCGCCCTCACGGACCCGCGCCGCCTGGCGCGCTGGTACGGCGAGGTCGAGGGTGACCTCCGCTCCGGCGGGCAGTTCACCCTGTACCTGGAGAATGCCGGCCTGCGCGCACTCGGACGGGTGGAGCAGTGCGAGCCTCCGCGCCGGCTGCAGGTCCTGACCAGGGAGACCGACGAGTCCTATCAGCAGGGCGAAGGTGTCCCACCCTTCGACGAGCTCGTCACCGCGACGCTCACCGCCGACGGAGGTCAGACCATCCTGGTCGTCGAGGTGCACGGTATGCCGGTGGACAAGGTCGCCTTCTATGGGGCCGGGTGGCAGATCCACGCCGAGGACTTGGCCACCTACCTCGCGGGCCGCGAGCCCGGCGACGCCGAGGCCCGATGGGGCGAGCTCGTCCCCGCCTACCTGGAGCTGGCAGCGGCCATCGGCTAGCGTCGCCGCAGCGCCGAGAAACGGCATACGGCTGTGCCGCGTCCGGCCACTCGAACATGTGCAGCGGTCTGCCGGTGCCGCCCGGACCACCGGCCTGTAATCCTGGTCACATGACCAGGAGAACGTCCGCCCTGCTGGCGACCGTCGTTGGTGCAGTGTGTGTCTACGCGATCGTCAGAATCGTGCTGGCCTCTGAGCGACTTGTCCGCAACGACATCATGCAGGGCGCCCTCGTGGGCATCGGGCTCGCGGTCGTCACCCTCGAGGTCCTTTCGAGGATCAAGGCCACGAAAGTCAACGGCTGGACCACCATTCTCGGGTGCGGCGTCCCCGGCAACGGCCCACTGATGCGGGCCACCTGTACGTGGCTTTTTCCAGGACCGGTCAACGTGCCTGAGGAAGCGACGTACTGGATCACGCAGATCGACGGGGCGGGCCGGTCCTTGAGCGGCCAGCACAGCTACGTGATGCGCTTTCCCGCCGGGGGCCTCCCGCCCAACGACGCATTCTGGTCACTGACGATGGGCGACACGAGGAATCGCTTCGTCCCGAACCCTATCGGCCGATACAGCGTGAGCGACCGGTCCGGGCTGGCACCCAACGCCGATGGCTCCGTCGACATCTACATCCAGAACAGCGCACCGCCAGGTCGCGAGACCAACTGGCTGCCTGCGCCCGAAGGAAAGTTCACGCTCTGGCTGCGCGTCTACCTGCCCGGCCAGGTCATCCTCGACGGGGCGTATGCCGTGCCGCCGGTTGCCAGGGCGGCGTGACCTCTGTCATGAGGCTCGAACACCTGCTCGTCTTCGGCGCGGTGATGGCCGTTGCCTGGTTCCTGGCCATCTATCTCTGGCCCCGCCTGCTCCTTTCCGTGTTCAAGAGAGCGATCCTCGTCAAGGGATTCGGCGACGGCCCGGTCCCGGTGAACTCGCTCTACGTGGAGTCCCAGGCCCTCTTCGCTGATCCGCTCGGAGCCACCACGGGTTCGAGACTGGCCACCACGGGCGTGAACAGGGACACGCTCATGGCAGCGGGTTGGCTGGACCTCCGCAAGGGACCTCAGCTCGTGCACGTGCCGGACGCGGCAGGTCGCTATTACAGCCTCCAGTTCACTGATCCGTCCACGAACACGAACTTCGCCTATGTCGGCACGCGCACCACGGGGACGCAGGCAGGCGACTATCTGGTCACCGGACCGGGCTGGGCGGGGCAGGTTCCTGCCGGGATGAGGCAGATTTCGTCACCCAACAGCTCGGTCCTGGTCTTCGGCCGCGTGCTCGTGTATGCCGACAGCGACCTGCCGACCGCCCATGACCTCGCCAGTCGCATCCGGCTCATGGCACCGCCGACCCCTCCGGAAGCCGCGTAGGTCACTTTCCGTCGGGTTCACCGAGACCGGGCGCGAGCATCGTCGCTGTCGGTGGGCTGTGCCAGGGTCACCCCATGAACGAGAGCCAGCCGGAGAGCCACCCCGAAGACCTGAGCGGCCGGATCCTGCGAAACCGGGCCCTGCGGCAGACGAGATTCATCAGCTGCGACCTGAGCGGTGTCGTGGTGCGCGGGAGCGAGGTCGCCGGGATGGAGATCGACTCCCCGTGGCTGCTGGAAGACGGCGGCCGCCTGCTCGTCAACGGTGTCGATGTCGTGCCGATCGTGGACGCCGAGCTGAACCACCGCTTTCCCGGTCGCGAGCTGCGTGTGGCCGCGGACCCCGCCGGCCTGCGCTCCGCCTGGGCGGCCGTGGAGGCCACCTGGGCCGCCACGCTCGAGCGCGCCGCCGCCATGCCCGCCGGAACAGTGGACGCGACCGTCGACAACGAGTGGTCGCTGGCCCAGACACTGCGCCATCTGGTCCATGCGACGGACACCTGGCTCGGGAAGGCGATCCTCGAGCGGGAGCAGCCGTATCACCCGGCGGGCCTGCCCAATGACGACCCCGACACCGAGGCCGCCACGGCGCACGACGAGGCCGCGTCCCCCGCCGAGGTGCCATACGACCGGGTTCTCCAGGCGCGGGCAGGGCGGCAGGCGATGGTGCGCGACTTCCTGGCTGAAGTCGCCCCACAGGACCTCGCGGCGCCCCGAAGGAACCCACACGACCCAGAGATCGACGAGACGGTGCTCACGTGCCTGCGCACGATCCTCGAGGAGGAGTGGGAGCACCACCGGTATGCCGTGCGTGACCTCGACGCACTCGCCGCACGACCGGCCTGACTCGGCCCGGTCGGTCGGCGAGCTCCTCGCCCGCCGGACTCCGCTCTCAGCGCGCTCGCTCCTCGGCCGCCGCGATCTCGGCTGCCAGGGAGTCTGAGAAGTCGTCTGCATCAAGGATCTTGCGGATCTCGACATCGGGCTGGAATCGACAGGTCGCGGCAGCTCTTTCTCGTCGTCGCCGGCCCGCGCTCGCTCTGCCAATGGCCTCACGGCTTGGCGGCCACTGCAACCTCGCCCGTCCGTTCCCGCAGCCACTCGGATGCGGCCTCGGGCCGGCTCGGGGGCTGGGCAGGAAGGAACAGCCACGACACGATGCCGCCGATGAGCGCGACCACCCCGGCGACGACGCAGCCGACAGCGACGCCGTGGTCGAAGGCCGCGGTTGCCGCATCGCGGAGCGCACCTGCTGCGGCTGTGTGCCCCTGGGCGGCGAGACGGGCGGCGACGCCGTACGTGGCTCCGATCGACTCATCGATCCCATGCGGCACCGTCGGGAACAGGTGCTGCGCGGCGTCCTGAATGCGTTCGCGGTACAGCGAGGCGTAGACACTGCCGATCACGGCCACCCCGAGAGTGCCGCCGAGCAGTCGGGTGGCGTCGTTGACCGCCGATCCGACGCCGGCCTTGTCATCAGCGATAGCCCCCATGATCGACTCCGTCGCAGGTGCCGAGGTCAGGCCCATGCCGAGCCCGAACACCACCATCTGAACGGCGATCACCCCATAGGGGAACGACGGCGAGACATCGCTGGCGACCCAGAAGTAGAACGCCACCTGCAGCAGCATCCCGACGGTCACGACGGCCTTGGTGCCGACTCTGATCGCCAGCCTGGTCCCCAGAGTCGAGCCCACAGCCACCGCGATCGCCACCGGCAGCAGGCGCACGCCTGCGGAGAGTGCGCTGTACCCCCGGACGAACTGGAAGAACTGGGTCATCAGGAAGATGAAGCCGAACAGCGTGAAGAACGCGACCGAGACCGAGGCGCTCGCGGCGCTGAAGCGCGGGTTCGCGAACAGTCGCACGTCGAGCATCGGAACGGCTGCTCGCCGCTCGCTGACGACGAACGCCGCCAGCAGGGCCGCGCCTGCGGTGAAGCCGAGGACCGACTGGGTCGACGTCCAGCCACGGTCCGGCGCCTCGATGATCGTGTAGACGAGGACCCCCATGCACGCGGCGGAGGTGATCAGGCCCAGCGCGTCGAGTCGGTGCCGCGCGTCGCCTGCGCGTCGTGGCACACCCACCGCGACAAGGCCGATCACCGCGACCGCCACGGGGCCAAGAGTGTAGAAGACGCTGGACCACTCGTACCGCTCCAAGAGGAATCCGCCGACGATGGGGCCGAGAGCGATCGCCATCCCGCCCGTCGCGCCCCACAGCCCGATCGCCAACGCCCGCTCCTTGCGCTCGGTGAAGGCTCCGGTCAGCAGAGACAGGGTCGCCGGGAAGGTCATCGCGGCCCCGAGACCCATCACGGCCCGAGCGGCGATCAGCTCGCTTGGCGTGGTGGCGAATCCACCGATGAAGCTGGCGGTCCCGAAGACGGCCAGCCCGCCGAGGAGCATGCCCTTGCGACCGAACCGGTCGGACAGGCTTCCGGACGTGAGTATGAGCGCGGCGAAGACGAGGTTGTAGGCGTCGACGACCCACTGGAGCTCGGAGGTCGTAGCACCCAGCTCCCGGGAGAGGGTCGGCAGAGCGACGTTCACCAGGGTCGTGTCGAGGCTGATCACGAAAGAGGCGAGAAGAAGCGCGGCGATGATCAGCGGCTTGGACGGCATACGGGTCATGTCTCACACGGTAAGCCCAGCAACTTTAGTTTTTCAACCATCAAGTCCAAAATCTCTACCAGATCGTAGGATGGCAGAGTGAGAAGCTATGGCCAGTACTGCTCGATCGCCCGCGCGCTCGACGTCGTCGGCGACCGATGGACCCTGCTGCTCGTGCGGGAGCTCCTGCTCCGTGGGCCATCTCGGTATACCGACCTGAAGAACGGGCTGCCCGGCGTTGCCGCCAACCTGCTTGCGGCCCGCCTCAGGGAGCTCGAGCAGGCCGGCCTGGTCAGACGCGAGGACGCTCCCCCGCCGATCGCGACCCAGGTGTACGAGCTCACCGAGGACGGCGCCGCTCTCGAGCCGGTCCTGAAGGCCTTGGGGCTGTGGGGCCTGCGCTACATGAACGACGAGCGGCCGGACGATGCGTTCCAGGCCAGCTGGCTCGCGTACGCTCCGGCCTGGTTCACCACCGACTCAGACCCCGCCGGGCCGGCTGCCGCCATCCAGCTCGTGGCCGACGACGAACACGCCGTGGTCGAACTCGGCGACGGGTCCGTCCGCGCCCGGGCGGGTCGGACGGACAGTCCCGACCTGACCCTCGTAGGCCCCGCCCGCGCCGTTCTGGGCCTGCTGGTCGGAAAGATCGACCTGTCTCGTGCGAGGGCTATCGGCCTGACCGTCAAGGGACGGCGCGACCTGCTTGCCAGGCTCCGGCCCGCCCAGGGCGTGTCACAGACACGACGATCCTGACCATCACGTCCCGCCCGCGTATGCCGCGCTACGAGCGGTCACACGCGAGCTGAGCTCCCGGTCGGGTGCCACCGCACGATGCAGAAGCCATGGTCGATGGCCGCCTGCAACGGAGCCGCCTCCAGGCTGCCGTCGGCCTCGCGCGGGATCGGGATGAAGCCGCCCGCACGCGGATTCCCCGCCTCGATGGCCCGGATCTGCCGCTGGATCTCCTCGGGGTCGGTGATGAGCTCCGGTCTCGCCATCACGTCGCGCCCTCGGATCCGCAGCCGGACCGGCTCGCCGGCCTCGAGGCTCAGAGTCCACCGCCCGCCACCAGGGGTGAGGAGGACGTCGCCGTCGCGCACGTAGCTGAGCGGCTGACGGTAGGACGTGCCGGTCTTGCGCCCGGTGTAGTGCAGCAGCATCAGCGATCGCCCGAGGGGCGTGGGAAAGGGCAGGCCCAGGACCGCGCGCATCGGCACGTTGACTCGACGCATCAGCTTCCTGCGCCGCTGGGCGGCTTCGAGGTCCGTCGCCATCGTCGTCTCCTCTTTTATTCAGTCAGTGTGTGTGACCAAATCTAGCCCGATGCCCCGTAGAGTCAAGGCGATGTCACCCAGGCCCTATCAGCTCGGCAAGCGGCAGGTGCAGATCGACGAGAGCCGCCGCCGCGTACTGGATGCCGCCCGCGCGGTGCTCGGAGGTGACGGCGGCGGCTTCTCGGTGGACACGGTGGCGCGCCATGCCGATGTCGCGCGCGCGACCGTCTACTACCAGTTCGGCTCGCGCAGTGGCCTTCTGGAGGCGGTGTGCGACGACCTCGCCGAGGAGGGCAGGGTCTCAGGGATTGCCGGCGCGTTCCAGCGCCCCGATCTGGACGGGGCACTCGCCGAGTTCGTGCGCGTGTTCGGGCAGTTCTGGTCCGTTGACCGCACGGCGATGCGGCGTCTGCGCGCGTTGGCGGCCCTCGACGCGGACGTTGCCGCCGTCATCGCAGCCCGCGACGAACGCCGGCTCAGTGCCCTCACCGCGCTGTTTGCGAAACACGAGGCCGGCCCCGAGGCCATCCGCGCCGTCTATGCCCTGACCTCGTTCGAGACCTACGACACCCTCGCGGGACTGGACACCATCGCCGACGTAGTGCCTCTCGTGGCCCGGCTCGCCGTTGCGTCGACAACCGCGCTTGACGGCCCGAGCTGACCGCCCGACAGCGTCACCCGTGAAATCGACCGGCTTCCTTCTGTGCCGTGTCCTGGTACCTGTCGGCGCAGGTCGGTGTCCTTGACGAGGTCGTTACAGAACGCGGTCACATGGCTGCCGATGAGCTTGTTGGCCGCTGCGCTGCGTGCGGGTGCGCTCACGCTCGCGGAAGTGAGCGAAGCAACCGGGTGGCCCGAGCAGCTGGTCTCCGACCTGTTCACGGACTCCACCGACAGGCGGCCGTCCATCAAACTCCGACGACCCGCCGTCGCTCGGGGCTGCAGGTGTTGGGATTTTCCCAACAGTCGGCTATCATCAGTTCATGGTGACTGACACGATCGGTGAGCGCGTACGCGCGTCGATTCCCGCCCACCTGAGTCAACGGAAGCTCGCTCCGGAGGTCGGGATGACGCATGACGCGCTGTCGCGCGCCATCAACGGCCAGCGCCACTTCTCCGCGGTGGAGCTCGCCAAGTTGGCCGACTTGCTCGACGTCGACACACGCTGGCTCATCACGGGAAGCGAGGACCCTTTCAAGGTGCGTCTAGCAGCCCGTCACCCCTGGGGCCAGAGCTCCACCGAACAAGAAGCCAGCGATGACGCGATCATCGCTCGAGTGGTTGAAACGTACCGGACCGCCTACGCGAACGAGGGCCTCGTCCCAAGCGTGGTAGGCGCGCTGCCGACCGATCCCACGGAGCTTAGGAGGCGCCTCTCCGCGCGCGAACAGGGCTTAAGCGTTCGCGACCTGGCAGAACAAATCGAAGACGTGCTGGGCGTCGACATCGTCCGCGACCCGGGCCTGCAAACGGACTACTCCTTCCGTATCGGCGATCATGCCGTGGTACTCCTCAAGAGCACCATCTACTGGTTCCGGGCCAACTGGTCTATCGCCCACGAACTCGGCCACCTCGCGCTCGGCCACCACGTCCGAGATCGGACCACGACTGCCGACGAAAATCCGGCCGACACGTTCGCCACCGAGTTCCTTCTCCCGGAGTCTTTGATTCGCGACGTTCAATGGCAGAGAATGACTACCCCTGAGCTCGCGCTCTGGCTATGGGAGAGCGGCGTCTCAACGACCGCACTTAGGCGCCGGCTTGCAGAACTACACATCTCGCCGCCGGAACAGATTCGCGCGGCGCTAGAGGAGTCGACGCCAAAGTTGATGCGCGCTTACATCGAGCTGATCAAGGCCAGCGCTGGGACACACCCTTACAGCGATCCGATTTGGGAACGGGAGAATGCTACAACTGGCCGCCAGTTCCCTGAACGCGTCGTGGCAGCGCTCACCGAGCGCGTCGAGACTGGGCTAGCGGACCCATACATCCTCGCCTGGGTCCGCGAGGTTCCAGTCGACGAACTGTCGTGGCCGGAACCGGATCTCGACAGTCCGTCCGTCGACTATGCCCAGCTTGCGGCGAAGTCGACCGAGACCGATTGGTTCGACCCAATCAAGCATCAGGGCCAATAGGCCCGGCAGACAGCCTTGGAGCCCTCGCCCGACATAGTGAGCGCCGAAAGACAGCTCGACTGGCGACCGGTCGAGCAGAAAAGACTCGCGGCTGCACTCCTTCAACGGTTCCAGTGCACTCAGCCGCGGTCGTGCATCTCCGCTTCCAAGTGAATGGAACACGACTGGTTACCTATGTTGAGGTCGGCGCCGTAGCGACCACCCACCGTAATCCTGAGCCTCCTTACCTCGGCGATGAGCTTATGGCCGTCGCACTGGAGGAGGCGCGGGCCGCCATGGAGGCTCACGGATGCACGGAAGGGGTGCTGGCCGGGTTCATCCACGTCCAGAACAACGCGAGCATGTACATGGCAACGCGCAACGGGTGGGAGCCTCTCGACGACCCACAAGAGCGTGGATACCTGCCGTGGCGAAGACCACTGGCCTAGCGCCGATCTCGAGGTTGCCTCCGCGCTGAAGCGGGCGCCACGGAGCCCAGCGCTCAAGGCTGGCGCTTCTCCAGCTTGGTCCACCCGGTCCAACCACGCTCCGCGAGCAGCTCCCGCAACCGCCCGACGACCGGGTGGGTCGCGTCGGCGAACGAGTCCATCAGCCCGATGAACGCAGCGTCCGGCATGAGCTCGTCCTGCTCGTCCAGCTCCCCGCTGGCCGCCGCCTGCTCGAGCAGCTCGCTCATCAGGTCCGCCGTCTCGCGCAGCAGCTCCTCATCCTGCCAGTTCTCCGCGATTCGGCCGATCAGCTGGTAGAGCCGGACGACCTTCGGGTTGTCCAGCTGGGCCACCTTGTCGGCCATCATCGCCGGGAGCAGGTCCGGATATCGCGCCGCCATGAGGATCCACGCATCTCGCTCGGGCGCGATGATGGCCTCCGATGCTCCGGTGGCACGGAGCCGGTCCAGATAGTCGACCACCTCCGCCGGGAGGGCCAACGAGTCGCCCGAGCCCAGCTGCGCAATCCGCCGTCGGTGCTCCTGGAGCGCCCGGACCTGCGCACGTAGCTGCCGGTCGATCTCGGCGGTCGCGGCGGCGAACGTCTCCGGGTCCGCGTCGAGCAGCTCGCGGACCCTGGCCAGAGGCACGCCGGCCTCGGCCAGGGTCCGGATCCGGATGAGCCGCACGACCGCCGCGGCGTCGTAGGTCCGGTAGCCGGACGCGTCGCGCTCCGGCTCCGGAAGCAGCCCGACCTGGTGGTAGTGCCGGACCGCCCGGATGGTGACCCCGGCATACGATGCGAGTCGTCCGATCGTCAGCACGGCCACAGCCTGCCCGAACGCGGAGCCCTAGGCGACTTTGCGCCGGTACGCGGCCATCGCGAACGCGTAGGCGACGACAAGGATGCCCACGCACCAGGCCAGAGCGACCCAGGCATCGGAACCGACCGGCTGCTCGGTGAGCAGGTTGCGGATCGTGTTGACGATGGGCGTCACCGGCTGGTGCTCCGCGAAGGCGGCCACCACGGTGGGCATGGTGTCCGTGGGCACGAACGCCGAGCTCACGAACGGCAGGAAGATCAGCGGGTAGGAGAAGGCGCCCGCGCCGTCCGGGCTGTTCGCCGACAGGCCGGCGATGACGGCGATCCACGTCAGCGCCAGAGTGAACAGGACCAGGATCCCCGTGACCGCGAGCCAGGCGAGCACCCCTGCAGGAGAACGGAACCCGATGATGACGGCGACGGCCACGACGAGCACGAGCGAGATAAAGGTCGAGACCAGCGAGGTCACCACGTGGGCCCACAGCACGCTCGAGCGGGCAATCGGCATGGACTGGAACCGCTCGAAGATCCCGTTCTGCAGGTCCGTGAAGAGCCGCAGGGCGGTATAGGCGGTCGCGGTCGCGATCGTGATGATGAGAATGCCGGGCAGCATGTAGTTCACGTACTCGACCGAGCCGGTGTCGATCGCCCCCCCGAACACGTAGACGAACATCAGCATGATGGCGATCGGCATGATCGTGACCGTGATGATGGTGTCGACGCTGCGGATGATGTGCCGCATGGACCGGCCCAGCAGGACGCTGGTGTCGCCGACGAAGTGCGTGGCGGTGCTCATTTCGTTGCTCCTCAGTGGTCCGTGCCGTCGACGGCGGCCTTGACCGCGCTGTCTCCGGGGTGGCTGACGTGGTCGCCGTTGTCGGCCTTGCCTTCGCTGTCGCCGACGATCGCGAGGAAGATCTCCTCCAAGGTCGGCTGCTTCTCGACGTACTCGACGGTGGCGGGCGGGAAGAGTGCCTTGAGCTCGGCCAGGGTGCCGTTGGCGATGATTCGCCCCCCGTGCAGGATCGCGATCCGGTCCGCGAGCTGTTCGGCCTCGTCCAGGTACTGGGTCGTGAGCAGCACAGTCGTTCCCTTGCCTGCGAGCTCCCTGACGCTCTTCCACACCTCGATGCGAGCCTGCGGGTCAAGCCCGGTCGTCGGCTCGTCCAGGAAGATCACCGGTGGGTCCCCGATCAGGCTCATGGCTATGTCGAGTCGCCGTCGCATGCCTCCGGAGTACGTCGACACTCGCCGGTCGGCGGCGTCGGTGAGCTGGAAGCGCGCCAGGAGGTCGTCGGCGATCCGGCGGGCGTCCTCGAGGTGGCGCAGGCGAGCCACGAGCACGAGGTTCTCCCGGCCGGTGAGGATCTCGTCCACGGCGGCGAACTGGCCGGTCAGGCTGATCGACTCCCGCACGCTCGCCGCCTCGTCGGTGACATCGAAGCCCTCGACACTCGCGGTCCCCGAGTCCGACTTGAGGAGGGTGGACAGGATCCTCACGACGGTGGTCTTGCCAGCACCGTTGGACCCCAACAACGCGAAGATGCTGCCTCGCGCGACGGCGAACTCCACGCCGCGCAACACCGCGAGCCCGCCATACGACTTCTCCAAGGCCTGCACGTGGATTGCAGGACCCCGGACCTGTTCAGCTGTCATGTGGGTATCTGTGGACATGACGACAGCGTGCAGGGTTGACGTTACGTCAAGGTCAAGCCCCTTTTGGCAGGGAAGTGCAACACGGGCACGAGACAGGTGCGCGAGGGGGCCGGTCGGCGCTCCGTCAGGGACGGAACCGGTAGCCCATGCCTGGCTCGGTGAGCAGATGGCGAGGTCGGGTCGGTTCGGGTTCGAGCTTGCGGCGCAGCTGGGTCATGTAGAGGCGCAGGTTGGCGGGCTGGTTGACGTATGCCGGACCCCACACCTGAGTGAGCAGCTGCCGCTGCGACATCAGCTTGCCCGGCGCCCGCACGAGTGCCTCGAGCAGGCTCCACTCGGTCGGGGTCAGGTGGACGCTCTCGACGACCTCGTCCGGCCGCTGGCGAGTGACGAGCTTCTGGGCGAGGTCGACCCTGATGTCGGCAAACTCGACACAGGGGGTGGCCGCTGCGTCGGCAGAAGGGACGCGACGAGTGACGGCCCTGATGCGGGCGAGCAGCTCATCCATGCCGAACGGCTTGGTGACGTAGTCATCCGCTCCGGCGTCGAGCGCCGCGACCTTGTCCGGCCCGCTGCCGCGCCCGGAGAGAACGATGATCGGGACCTCGCTCCAGCCCCTGAGACCGTGGATCACCTCGACGCCGTCGAGGTCGGGCAGACCGAGGTCGAGGATGACGAGCTCAGGCTCGACGGAGGCGGCCAACCGCAAGGCTTCGGCGCCCGTGGCGGCGACATGGACGTCGTGGTCACGGGCGCGCAGGTTGATCCGCAGGGCCCGCGCCAGCTGCGGGTCGTCGTCCACAACGAGCACCTTCGTCACGTCGGCACGTCCTCTGGTCCGGCCTGTGCAGGCAGGGAGATCACCATGGTGAGCCCCCCGGACGGTGTCGACATAGGCGTGATCGTGCCGTCCATGGCCTCGACCAGGCCGCGCGACAGGGCGAGCCCGATGCCTAGTCCCGACGTGTTGTCCGTGTCTCCCAGCCGCTGGAACGGCCGGAAGATCCGTTGCTGGTCGGCCTCGGGGACCCCGGACCCGTGGTCGATGACGAGCAGCTCCACGCGATCGCCCGTCAGATGGGCCGTCACAGTGGGCGGGTCTGCGGCCGAGCAACCATGGCGCAAGGCGTTACCGACGATATTGACGAGGACGCGCATGACGAGCGCCGCGTCTCCGACCACCGGAGGCAGGTCGTCCGGCAGATCGACAACGACCCCGGCCGCCTGCGGCCCGAGCTCGTCGAGCACCGGCGGCAGCAGCTCGTCGAGCCACAACGTCTGACGCATGACGCTCAGCACCCCGGCTCGCAGCCGGGACAGATCGAGGACGTCCGAGACCAGGGTCCCGAGCCGGGCGAGGGACTCGTCGGCGGTCGCCAGCAGCTCGTCCTGCTCTTCGTCGGTCCACGCGACGTCCTGGCTGCGCAGACTCGTGACCGCGGCCGTCGCCGAGGCAAGGGGGGTTCGCAGGTCGTGACCCAGGGCGGCGATCAGCGCGTCCCCGAGTCGCTCGGAGGCCTCGAGTCGGGCTGCCAGGGCGGCACTGCGCTCCAGCTCGTCGCGTTCGAGCAGGGCCTGAGCCTGCGCGGCGAAGGCGCCGAGGATGACGCGGTCCGAAGATCCGAGCGAACGACCCGAGAGTGCGAGCACGAGCTCCTCACCGGCAGGCACGTACACATCGGCGGTCCCCGGCTGGTGCGGGGCATCTGCCCCGCAGGCCTCGACGACCTCCCAGTCCGTCGCCCTGTCTGAGGTTCGCCGCAGCAGGCTGGCCGATGTCATCCCGAAGGCCCGACGCATGTTCTCGAGCAAGGTCGGCAGCGCATCCTCACCGCGCAGCGTCGCCCGCGCGACCTCGGACAGGGTCCTGGCCTCGGCCGCCGCGCGCGCGGCAGCCGAGGCGGTTGTTGCGGCTCGGTGCACGACGCCACTGACCAGCAGGCCGACGATCACGAAACCCACGACCGTCCAGATGTTGTGCGGCTCTGCGATCTCGAAGGTGTGCACCGGGGGGATGAACCAGTAGATGAGCAACGTCGAGCTGAGCACGGCGCACAGGACCGCGGCCCGCATGCCTCCGACCAGCGCGGTGACGACGACGCCGATCAGCAGCACGAGGGCGTCACCGGCCAACCCGACCGACGTGCCCAGCCACACCAGGCCAGCGGTGAGCCCGACCGGCAGGACGAGTGCAAGCACCAAGCCGCTCAGGCGCCGGGAGAGCGGCAAGGCACTGACGGCAGCCGTGTCGGGGAGCGTGCCCAGCGGCATACCCACGTCGTCCGACCCGTGTTGCGGCACTGAACCATCCTTGCGCACTCCATGCGACAGGACCGGATTCCCTTGCAGAACGTATGCGGCGGCCGTCCTAGCGTCGGAAGGGTGCTGACCCAGCTCAACACCGCCAAACGGATCCTCGTCGGGCGGCCCATGCGCAACGAGAGGCTCGACGAGACCCTGCTGCCCAAGCGGATCGCCCTGCCGATCTTCGCGTCCGACCCGCTCTCGTCTGTCGCATACGCCACCGAGGCGATCCTCAAGGTCCTCACGCTGGGAGGTCTCGCCTACCTCTACCTCACGCCGTGGATCGGGGCCGCGGTCGTCATTCTCCTTGTCGTCGTCGTGATCTCGTACCAGCAGGTCGTCAGGGCCTACCCCGGCGGGGGCGGCTCCTACGAGGTGGTGCGAGACAACCTCGGTCCCACGGCCGCGACAGTGGTTGCCGCGGCGCTGATGGTCGACTACGTCATGACGGTCGCGGTGTCCGTGGCCGCCGGCGTCGACAACGTCATCTCGGCCTTCCCGGGGCTCAACGCCTACCGCGTCACCATCGCCGTCTCGGTGGTCATCGCCCTGACCCTCATGAACCTGCGCGGCACACGCGAGTCCGGTCGGGCGTTCGCCGTGCCGACCTACGTGTTCGTGGCATCGATCCTGGCCGTCATCGGAGTCGGCCTGATGCGCACCCTGCTCGGCGCCGCCCCCGTCGCCGAGAGCGCCGGCTACTCGGTGCGCCCAGTGCAGTCGGGACTCACCGAGGTGGCGATCCTCTTCCTCGCCCTCAAGGCGTTCTCGTCCGGCTGCACCGCACTCACCGGGGTCGAGGCGATCAGCAACGGCGTGCCCGCGTTCCGCCCACCGAAGTCCCGCAACGCGGCCCGCACTCTCTTCGCCATGGGCGCCCTTGCCGTGACGATGTTCTCCGGCATCACCGTCCTCGCCATCATCACGCACGTCCGCGTCGCCGAGGACACGTGCAACCTCGTGGGCTTCCCCGGCAACTGCCAGACGGACCCACAGCCGACAGTCATCGCGCAGCTCGCGACTGCCGTCTTCGGTGCGGGCAGCGTCATGTTCTATGTCGTCCAGGCCGCCACCGCTCTCGTGCTCGTCCTCGCGGCGAACACCGCCTACAACGGCTTCCCGATGCTGACATCGCTGCTCGCCCGGCACCGGCTCATGCCGACCCAGCTACGCACCCGCGGGGATCGGCTCGCCTACAGCAACGGCATACTCGCTCTGGCCCTCGTCGCGGGCCTGCTCATCGTGGCCTACCAGGCGAACGTGACCCAGCTGCTGCACCTCTACATCCTCGGCGTCTTCACCTCGTTCACCCTCAGCCAGGCTGGAATGGTCCGGCACTGGAACCGCGAGCTCAAGGTCGTCATCGCGCCGGGTGTCCGGCGCCGGATGAGCGGGTCTCGCCTCATCAACGCCTTCGGCGCCACCCTCACCGGCCTCGTGCTCCTCATCGTGCTCGTCACCAAGTTCACCGGCGGCGCCTATCTGGTCGTCATCGCCGTGCCCCTCATGTGTCTGCTCATGCGCGGGGTCAGCCGGCACTACGCGACGGTGTCGCGAGAGCTTCAGCCCCACCGGAGCGCCCGGCTGCTGCCCAGCCGGGTCCACGCCCTCGTCCTGGTCTCGAGCGTCAACGAACCGGCCCTGCGTGCCGTCGCGTACGCCCGTGCGACCCGGCCCTCGACGCTCACGGCCCTGACTGTGGCCGTGGACGCCGACGACACCCGTGCGCTCGAGCACAGCTGGGTCGAGGCTGACCTGCCCGTACCACTCACGATCCTCGACTCCCCCTATCGAGACATCACCACGCCCATCGTCGAGCAGGTGCTGCGGCTCCGCACCGACAACCCTCGCGATCTCGTGGTCGTCTTCATCCCCGAGTACGTGGTCGACCGATGGTGGGAGGGGATTCTGCACAACCAGAGCGCGCTTCGCCTCAAGCTGCGGCTGCTCACCGTCCCCGGGGTCGTCGTGACGAGCGTGCCGTACCATCTCGAGCCAGGTTCCGCGCTGGTCAGCCAGCGGAGCCTGAGAGGCGGGCGAGCGCGAGGTTGAGCTCGAGCACGTTCACTCTCGGCTGGCCGAGGAAGCCGGCCGAACGTGCCTGAGTGTGCTCGGCCACGAGCGCTGCGACCCGGTCCTCCGGCAGGCCGCGCGCGGCGGCGACTCGCGCGACCTGCGCGGCGGCATACGCGGGTGAGATGTGCGGGTCGAGGCCGCTGGCTGAAGCGGTCAGCGCATCCGCGGGAGCGATGGCCTGGTCGAGGCCGGAGGCCGATGCTCGCTTGGCGACCTCGTCGGCGAGCGCGCTGCCGGACAGGTTCGAGCCGCCGCTCGTGTCACCTGAGTAGTCGCTCGCGGACGGGCGGCCCCAGAACCACTGGTCGCCGTTCCACTGCTGGCCGATCAGCGAGGAGCCGACGACGTGGCCGTTGACGCTCACGAGCGAGCCGGCGGCCTGGTCCCGCGCGACGACCTGCCCGACCCCCCACACCACGGCGGGGTACAGCAGCCCGAGCAGGACGGTCAGGACGATCATCGCGCGCAGGCTCGCCCAGGACTGCCTGACGAACGAGTTCACGGTGCTGGACACAGGGATCACATCATTCCGTTGTTCAGAGCGGGAGGTGGCTCACGACGAGGTCGATCAGCTTGATCCCGATGAACGGGGCCACGATGCCGCCCAGACCGTAGATGAGGATGTTGCGTCGAAGGAGGGCGGTGCTGCCGACTGCGCGGTAGCGAACCCCCTTCAGCGACAAGGGAATCAACGCGATGATGATGAGTGCGTTGAAGATGACCGCAGAGAGGATGGCCGACTTCGGAGACGCGAGTCCCATGATGTTCAGCGCGTCGAGCCCAGGGAAGATGAGCACGAACATCGCCGGGATGATGGCGAAGTACTTGGCGATGTCGTTCGCGATCGAGAACGTCGTCAGCGCCCCGCGGGTGATGAGCAGCTGCTTGCCGATCGAGACGATGTCGATGAGCTTCGTCGGGTCGGAGTCGAGGTCGACCATGTTGGCTGCTTCCTTGGCTGCCATCGTGCCCGTGTTCATCGCTACGCCCACGTCGCTCTGCGCCAGGGCCGGCGCGTCGTTCGTGCCGTCACCCGTCATGGCGATGAGCCGACCCCCGTGCTGCTCGCACTTGATCAGTGCCATCTTGTCTTCCGGAGTCGCCTCTGCAAGAAAGTCGTCGACGCCGGCCTCTGCGGCGAGGGACGCGGCCGTGAGCGGGTTGTCGCCGGTGACCATGACGGTCTTGATGCCCATAGCCCGAAGCTGCGCGAACCGCTCCTTCATGCCGGGCTTGACCACGTCCTTGAGGTGGACGACCCCGAGGGCGCGCGGCGGGCCGCCGGATTCCTGAACCGCCACGACGAGCGGGGTGCCACCCGAGGACGCGATGCCGTCGACCTCGGCGCGAATGCCGCCCGGCATCTCACCGCCTTGGCTGGTGACCCAGCGGTCGACCGCGTCCGCCGCACCCTTACGGTATGCCGTGCCGTCGGGCAGGTCGACGCCGGACATCCGCGTCGTGGCACTGAACTCGACGAACGTCGCGCCGTCCCTTGGGAGCCGGTCCAAGGAGTCCCGAGTCGGAGTGTCGATGCCAGAGCCGGCCAGCGCGACGATCGAGCGCCCTTCGGGCGTCTCGTCCGCGAGTGAGGAGACGTATGCCGCACGGATGATCTCGTCGTTGCCCAGGCCCGGTGCGGCGAGCAGCTCGGTGGCGCGGCGGTTGCCGTAGGTGATCGTGCCGGTCTTGTCGAGCAGCAGCGTCGACACGTCGCCGGCGGCCTCGACGGCGCGTCCCGACATGGCGAGGACGTTGTGCTGGACCAGGCGGTCCATGCCGGCGATGCCGATGGCGGACAGGAGTGCGCCGATCGTCGTGGGGATGAGGCAGACCAGCAGCGCCACGAGGACGACGGCCGACTGTGCTTGCCCGGAGTAGATGGCCATCGGCTGCATCGCCATGACGGCGAGCAGGAAGATGATCGTCAGCACCGTGAGCAGGATGGTCAGCGCGATCTCGTTCGGGGTCTTCTGCCTGGAGGCCCCTTCGACCAGGGCGATCATCCGGTCGATGAAGGTCTCGCCGGGCTTGGTCGATATCCGCACGGTGATCCCGTCGGACAGGACGGTCGTCCCGCCCGTGACGGCGCTGCGGTCACCGCCCGACTCGCGGATCACCGGCGCCGACTCGCCGGTGATGGCCGACTCGTCGACCGTGCCCATGCCTTCGATGACGTCGCCGTCGCCGGGGATGATCTCGTTGGGGCGGACCACCACGATGTCGCCGATCCTCAGGTCGGAGGCGGCAACCGTCTCGAGCGAGCCGTCGGACGTCCGGCGCTGCGCGGTGGTGGTCTTCCTGGTCGCCCGCAGCGTCGCGGCCTGGGCCTTGCCGCGACCCTCGGCGACCGCTTCGGCCATGTTCGCGAACAGGACCGTGGCCCAGAGCCAGACCGTCACGGCCCAGGCGAACCACGACGGGTCGACGACCGCCTGCACGGTGGTGACGACCGAGCCGATCCACACGACGAACATGACGGGGCTGTGCCACACGTGTCTCGGGTCGAGCTTGACGACCGCCTGGGGGAAGGTCGTGACCAGCTGTCGCGCGAGCTGGGTGTACGACGTGCTCGCGCGGCCTGGCCGGATCAGCTCTTCACCCCGCTTGTGGTGGTGGGGGGCGAGGGCGGTCGCCGCGCGCTCGGACGCGGCGGGGACCCGCGGTGGGGTGGTCGTGTTGGAAGTCGTGGACGACCGGGTCATGAGAGTGCCTCCGCGAGGGGACCGAGGGCCAGCGCCGGGAAGAAGGTGAGACCGCCGACGATGACGGCCACCCCGACGTACATGCCGACAAAGGTCGAGGTGTGGGTGGGGAGCGTGCCTGCGGTGACCGGTCGGCGGCGTTGCGCCACAAGGGCGCCGGCGAGCGCGAGCACGAGGACGATGGGAACGAACCGACCGAGGAACATGCACAGGGCCAGGGTGAGGTTGGTGTATGGGGTGTCGGCTGAGAAGCCGGCGAAGGCGCTGCCGTTGTTGTTGGCCGCGGAGGTGTAGGCGTACATCACCTCGGTGAGGCCGTGCGGACCCGTCGCGAGCATCTGCGACGACACGAGCGGGGCCACCATGCCGATGCCGGTGAAGGCGAGGACCAGGGTCGGCATGACGAGCAGGGCCAGGGCAGTCAGCGTGATCTCGCTCCGGCCGATCTGCTTGCCGAGCAGCTCGGGCGTGCGGCCGACCATGAGCCCGGCGATGAAGACCGACAGGATGGCGACAAGCAGAGCGCTGTAGAGGCCCGTTCCGACGCCGCCGGGCGACAGCTCGCCGAGCATCATGTTGAACATCGCGCCTCCCCCGCCGAGCGCCGAGAAGCTCTCGTGCATCGAGTTGACCGCTCCGGTAGAGGTGCTCGTCGTGCTGGCGGCCCAGAGCGCGGACGGCCAGACACCGAACCGCAGCTCCTTGCCCTCCAGGCCACCGAGCGAGCCGGACGCAGCGTGGACCTCAGCCCACGTCACCACGGCCAGCATGAGCCCCCACAAGGTCGCCATGAAGCCGAGAACGGCCCACCCCTGACGCTTGTCGCCGACCAGGACGCCGTAGGTGCGGGGCAGGGAGAACGGGATGACGAGCAGCAGGAAGATCTCGACGATGTTGGTGAAGGCGTTGGGGTTCTCGAAGGGATGGGCCGAGTTGGCGTTGAAGTAGCCCCCGCCGTTCGTCCCGAGCTCCTTGATCGACTCCTGCGAGGCCACGAGGCCGCCCTGGATCACCTGGTGCCCGCCGGAGAGCGTCGAGACGGTCGATGGCTCGCTGAGGTTCTGGATCACTCCGCCGAGCAGCAGCACCACCGCACCGATGACGGCGATCGGCAGGATGACGCGGAGCAGCGCCCGGACGAGGTCGACCCAGAAGTTGCCGAGCTCCGAGCCGCTCGATCCCACCAGGCCGCGGACGAGGGCGATCGCGACGGCAAGCCCGACGGCCGGCGAGACGAAGTTCTGGACGGTCAGGCCTACGGTCTGCACGAACGCCGACGTCCCGGCCTCACCGGCATACGACTGCCAGTTGGTGTTCGTCACGAAGCTGACGGCCGTGTTGAGCGCGGTGTCGAGGTTCATCGCGGTACCCCGCGCGAACGGCAGCACGCCCTGGAGCACGATCATGAGGAAGAGCAGCACGACCCCGACGACCGAGAAGGCGACGACGGCGACGGCATACGTCGTCCATCGCTGCTGCGATCCGGGATCCACCCGCACAAGCCGGTAGACGTAACGCTCGATGCGCCAGTGCTTCTCGTCGCTGAAGACTTTCGCCATCCAGTTGCCGAGCGGCACGTGGACGATCGCGAGAGCCGCGACGAGGACAGCGATGGTGAGCAGCCCGCTGACGGTGTCGCTCATCAGAAGCGATCCGCATGCAGCAGGACGTGGACGAGGTATGCGAGCACGGCCAGCGCCACGATGCCAAGGAGGATGTTGATGACCACGGGTCGTTCCTACCTGCGGCGCGGGGGACCGTTCTTGACCCTTGACATGGGGTTGACGGTTCTTGACGCGAACTTGACGACACGTCGTCGGTCGGAGGCGCGGGCCCTGGAGGATCGGGCCACGCCGCATCCGGAGCGCCATGACCTCCACGCGCGACGTTCACGGCGATGGGTCCGATTCGCACCGGGAGCACGATCCGCCGGGGTAGCATGTCGGTGCTCCGCATCGGGCGGGGACCTTGTCGACTGGAGGTGGTTGCCGTGCATACCGGCCCTGCCAGTCGTCGCGCTGGCATCTGCTGACCGGTCGCTCGAAGGGGCCGGTGTCACCGTGCCCGTTCACCGATCCGAGGTCCTGCCATGTCCGAGCGTTCGCTGCCATCGATCCGACGCCGCCTGACCACGCGCGTCGCGCGCCGCGCCACCCTTGCCGCCGTCCCATCACCTGAGAGCTCCGCGGCGGCGACTGCCACACCCGCGCCCTCGAGCCTGGTTGACAGCGCGATCTATGTCGACGGCGAGCGGGTGTCATCCCCAGGCTCGTTGGCGCGGTCGTTCCGCGAGCTTCGCTCCACCGACGGAGCGGTGGCGTGGATCGGCCTGTACCGTCCGAGCAACGACGAGCTCGCTGCCGTGGCAAAGGAGTTCGACCTGCACGATCTTGCGGTCGAGGACGCGATCGTGGCCCATCAGCGGCCCAAGCTCGAGCGATATGGCGAGACGCTCTTCGTGGTCCTGCGCGCGGCCCGGTACCGCGACGAGATCGAGGAGGTCGACTTCGGTGAGCTGCACCTGTTCGTCGGTCCCGACTACGTGATCACCGTGCGGCACAGCGAGTCGCCCGACCTGGCCGCGGTGCGTCGCCGGCTCGAGAGCAACCCGGACCTGCTCAGCCTTGGCCCGGAGGCGATCCTCTACGCCATCCTCGACCGCGTCGTCGACGGGTACCTTCCCGTGGTTGCCGGGCTCGAGAACGACATCGACGAGATCGAGGTCGAGGTGTTCCGCGGTGACCCCGCGGTGTCCCGGCGCACGTATGAGCTGACGCGAGAGGTCATCGAGTTCGAGCGCGCGACGCGACCGCTGGCCGCCGTCGTCCAGGCCCTGGCCGCCGGCTTCGAGAAGTACGGAACCGACGAGGAGCTGCGCCGGTATCTGCGTGACGTCGATGACCACCTGACCCAGGTCATCGAGCAGATCGACGGCTTCCGCCAGCTGCTGCGCGACATCCTCACAGTCAACGCGACGTTGGTGGCGCAAAAGCAGAACGAGGAGATGAAGATCCTCAGCGAGACGAGCAACGCCCAGAACGAGGAAGTCAAGAAGATCTCCGCATGGGCCGCGATCCTGTTCGCACCGACCCTGGTCGGCACCGTCTATGGGATGAACTTCGACAACATGCCGGAGCTGCACTGGCAGTACGGCTATGGGCTCGCGATCCTGCTCATGCTCGGTGTCAGCCTCGTTCTCTACTCCGTCTTCAAGCGCAGGCGCTGGATCTAGCGGTCCTGCATCGGCGTCGGCGCGCCGCGACTGACACCTCGGAGAACCCCGGTGCCGCTGACCGGGTTGAACCTCACCCCTCGCCGGCGGTGATGGGCGCCCTCGTCTGAGACCCGTCCCTGACCTTTTGGTACTCGCGCCAGATCAGCCAAAGGATGAACACGTCGAACACCGTCAGGAGAATCATCCCGACCGACGGCTTGACGAAGACGATCGAGTAGACCTGGTACACCATCAGGAGCCCCAGGGTGATGAGTGAGAACGGGTACGCCCACAGCTGGTTCTTGAGGATGCCGATCACCGCAATGAGCTTGATGGTGGCGTGAATCCACAGGTAGGCGATGGCGAACGCCTGACCTCCGGAAGAGAAGTGCGAGGTGGCGTTGAGCAGGAGGTTCGCGACCCGGTCGTTCGGGTCCTCGAGCAGCTCGCGCTGGGTCAGCAGGACGACGAACTGGTGCATCTGCGCCGGGCTCACGAAGAGCAGGAGCAGCCCGGCGAGGAACTCGAGCACGCCCGTAGCGCCCTTGATGAGGATGCCGCCCTCGAAGACCTTGTCGAGGGCGGTCGTCGGATGGAATGTGCTCATCTCGCCGACACCTCATGGACCGGTATCGCGTCCGTGGCCAGCAGGCGCACGCGCGAGTCAATCCCGCTCGTCATCGGCCGCTCCACCTGGGCACGGTATGGAGAGGACCTTGGAAGACTCTGGGACCTCCTCCCGGACTGAGTCCGGCGGCATACCCCGCGGCCACCCACCGGTCGAGTGAGCGCCCGGCCCCAGGGTGTGTCACAACGAGCGGCCGGCCGGCGTCTGGATGTCATACCGACTACACAGGAGGACGACATGACTGGAACGACCCGCATTCCTCCCGCCGACATCACCGGCTTCAAGGGTGCCCTGATCAAGCGGTTCGCGAGGAAGGCTCTGGGCCAGGTGCCGAGCTCGCTCGGTGTCTACTGGCACAACCAGAAGGTGCTGATGAGCATGACGTCCGTCGGCGGCAAGGTCCAGAAGTGGGACGCCTGCGACGAGCAGCTCAAGTCGTTCGCGCACATGGCCGTCGCGGCCCAGGTCGGCTGCAGCTGGTGCTTGGACTTCAACTATTTCGAGGCCCACAACAAGCACCTCGACATGGACAAGGCCCGCGAGATCCCGCGCTGGCGCGAGGCGGATGTCTTCTCGCCGCTCGAGCGCGAGGTGCTGGCCTACGCCGAGGCGATGACTGTCACCGAGCCGACGGTGACGGACGAGATGGTCGCATCGCTTCGCGCCCGCCTTGGTGAGGCCGCGCTCGTCGAGCTCACGGCGACCATCGCGTTCGCGAACCTCACGACGCGAGGCAACGTCGCCCTCGGCATCGAGGCCGACGGCTTCGCGGCAGCCTGCGGCCTGAAGCCGCTCGCCCAGCCCACAGCCGTAGTGTCGTGACAGTGACCGTGACCGACGACCCGTTCATCGCCAACCGAGGGCTGCTCTTCACTGTCTCGTACGAGATGCTCGGGTCCGCGGCCGACGCCGAGGACGTTGTGCAGGACACGTGGTTGCGGTGGGACGCCATCGGTGAGCGGGCGCGCGCCGCAGTGGACAACCCGCGCGCGTATCTCGTTCGGATGGTCACCCGCAAGGCCCTGGACCGGTTGCGCTCGAACGCCCGACGGCGCGAGGACTACGTCGGCGAGTGGTTGCCGGAGCCGCTGCTCACCGCCCCGGACCTGGCCGACGATGTCGTGCTGGCCGACAGCGTGTCGATGGCCATGCTCACCGTGCTCGAGACGCTGACACCCAGCGAGCGCGCGGTCTTCGTGCTGCGCGAGGTGTTCGACACGCCGTACGGCGAGATCGCAGAAGCTGTCGGCAAGTCCGCGGCCGCCGTTCGGCAGATCGGCCACCGGGCGCGCGAGCACGTCGCGGAGCGGCGGCCTCGCATGGAGGTCAGTCGCGGTGAGCAACAGGAGGTGGTCGAGCGGTTCCTAGCGGCCGTCGCTCACGGCGACCTGCAGGGGCTGCTGGACGTCTTGGCACCCGATGTCGTGCTGGTTGCCGACGGCGGTGGAGTCGCCCAGGCGCTCGTCAACCCCGTGGCCGGCGCCAAGAAGGTCGCCAACCTGCTGCGGCCGTTCACGCGGCTCGTCCCGGGTGCACAGATCCTGCCGATCATGCTCAACGGCACGGTCGGGGCCCGGGTAGTCGGCACCGACGACGGCTACGACACGGCGATCAGCTTCGTCGTCGAGGACGGCCTCATCAGCCGCATCTATGCCGTCCGCAACCCGGCCAAGCTCGGTCAGATCGACGTCGCAGCGCCGATCAGCCGCTAGCAAGCCGGCGGCATACCGTGGGGCTGATGTGACGGAGCGCCCACTCGACGGGGGGTGATCCTCGGACGTGGCCGCGCTACAGAATCCAGCCGCGGTCGAGCGAGTGTCGCAGTTCTGGGCGACTCACCTACCAGGTACTGCCGCGGCTGGATCTCGTAGGACTGCCCTGCTGATCAGGCGCGATGTCGCGCGCGCTCTGGCGGTCGGCGACCCCGGGCTCGTCTCAGGATCGACCCCTCAACTGGTCGATGGACCGTGTGAGGCGAGCCAGGGTGTCGCTGTCGACGACGGCTCGGCCGCGTAGCAAGCCGACGATCGCCGCACCAGCCACGCCGTCGTGGGCGGTGCGGACGTCGGCGCCCTCGAGCTCCCTCGTCAGCGCACCGCCCGACGATCGGCCGGGGTCGAGAAGCCCCTTGACGACGACGCTTCCACCGAGGACCACCGGCAGCTCGTCGTGTCCGTCACGAACCAGGCGCAGTGTCCTGGCCAGGGCTTCCTCCGCCTCCGCCGTGATCGCCGCCGCGGTCGCATCGCTGGCCTCGGCACGGAACGCCAGCGGCGCCAGCCGGGCGAGCCGAACCGGTTGGCCGTTGTAGGACCAGCTGACCAGGGCCCGAAGCAGCGCCGACCGGTCTCCCTCCGCCGGGCCCAGGCCGAGCTCTTCGATCACCAGACGCGTCAGCTCCGTCGGTTCGCCGGCCCGGTCGAGGTCGGCGGCGACCGCGCGCGCAACCTTGCGACCGATCCAGAAGCCTGATCCGTTGTCGCCGAGCAGCCACCCGGTCCCGTCGACGATGCGCTCGGTGACCAGGTCCTGGAAGCGGGCAGCGATGGCCCCCGTGCCTGCGACGAGTGCGACACCCGCTGGCTCGACGGCTGAGGAGTGGTACATCGCGAGGATGTCGGATGCTCTCGTGAACTCGGCCCCCGGCACTCCGAGCGCCTGTGCCACGGCACGCTGCTGGAGCAGGTGCTCCTCGCCCGCGGCCGCCAGCACCAGTCCGCGCACGTCGTCCGGTCCGAGCGACGCCGAGGCCAGTGCAGCCGAGGCGGCCTCGGCCAGCGCTGCCAGGGCACGTTCGGCGCCGACCGCCGTGGCGTTGCCGCTCGTGGAGGCGCCGTAACCCAGGCACTCGGCATCGGCGGACACCACCACCGCACGGGTGTGCGAGCCGCCCGCGTCGATGGCCAGCAGCACTCCGGTTTCCCTCACTCAGCCATTCTCCAGCTCAGGCGGTACGACGGATCCGGCCCTCGTAGCGTCCTTCGAGCACGGTGTTGTGCTCGTCGCCGCCGGGGATGTTGGCCGACAGATAGAGCGGCGCCTGTCCTCCCGACTGCGCAAGCGTCTTGGCGACGCCGATGGTCAGGAGCTGCGCGATGTAGGCGGCGGTGATCGACGAGACAGCCCCGACGGGGGCATCGAGATCTGTGACGAGAGTGGCGTCGCCGTAGGGCGCGAGGTTGTCGATGACGACGTCAGCGACATCGGCCAGTCGCTTCCCACTGGGGTGCTTCGGCGACACCCGCGCAGTGTGCTCCAGGCTGGTCACCGCGATGACGCGGTGACCAGCCTGGCGCGCCAGCAGGGCCAGGCCGACGACCGAGCCGTTGACACCGGAGTTGGACGCGATCACGAAGACGTCCTCGGGGTGGCGGTTCACCGTGGCGAACAGATCGTCTGCGATCTGAGGATCCCGTTCCAGCGGGGGGCGGCCGTCCAGCTCCGCGAGCGTGTGCTGCCCGTAAAGGACGGAGTCGCGTAGGGCGACCTTGTTCGTGGGGATGAGTCCGCCGGCCCGACCTGCGATCTCCATCGCAAACGCCTCGGAGTGGCCGGTACCGAATGCATGGATCACTCCGCCCCGCTCGATGCACTCGGCAAGGATGGTGATGGCGGGGTCCAGCCCACCCTCGGAGGCCAGCCGGGTGAGGGTGTCCAGTCGCGTACCAACCTGCGCGGCGAACGCCGCGACGTCATCGGGAGCCTTCGCCCACATTCGTCTCTCCTATCGTTGCGCTACGTCAGACTCTGTTCAGGGGTGGGCCCCGGGCGACATCCGGAAGTCCAGGTGCCGCGGCACGGGGTCCCCGGGGCGCAGCCGCTGCCACACCTCGGACAGGGTCCGGTCGCCCTCGGCGAGGTCCGGCACCTCGAGCGCATCCAGGATCTCGAGCGCCGCTGCGTCCTGCCCGAGTGCGGCCAGCGCCTCGGCCAGAAGCATCCGAGTGCGCCCGTGGTCGCGTACCGCCTCCGGCAGGGCGGCCACCGCGGCCACGACCTCGCCCGGGCGCCCCGCGTCCCGCAGGGCCACGAGACGCTCGACCGCGAGACGGCGGTCGTCCGGAGCGAGGGAGCATGCGCGCTGGTACAGCGCGTCTCGCGCCGTCGCGTCGCCGGCGAGCAGCGCCTGACCGCGCAGTGACACCGCGGTGGGCTGCAGCTCGGCACTACGACGGTATGCCGTGTGGGCGCCGTCCAGGTCACCCCGCAGATGGCGTGCGGTGCCGAGCGCGTACTGGGCCCACCAGCCAGCCTTTCGTTCTCCGGCCTCCGACAACCGCGGCACCCAGCGGTCGGAGACCAGGGGCAGGGTCGGTCGCGTCGGGTCGATGTGGTCAAGGGCCGTGAGGTCGTCCGACTCGACGAGCCGGAGCAGGGGCAGGCTCTCGTCCCCGACCTCCGGGAACGGCGTGCCCGGCAGCTGTGGTGCGCCACGAAGTGCCAGCTCGGCCCGCCCCCAGCCCGAGCCGGTGTGGACTGCCTCGCCGGGGGCGAGGTCGGCCACGCCGTTCAGCCACCGGTCGTGCTGCATCGCGAGCCAGCTGGGCGGCGTGACCGCATGGACGGCATCACGTGCGGCCCGTGCTGCGGCGCCGTAGTCCGCCGCCACCACGGAGGCGTCGAGCTCCAGCGGCGCGAACGCCTCCGTCCACGTCCTGCTGGCGTACCCGTCGAGCAGGTCGTGCTCGAGCTGGGTCGGGCAGATGCCCGCCTGGATCTCGAGGTAGCGGGTCCCCTTGATGCCAAGCCAGTCCTGCCAGTGCTGGCCGCCGGGTCCGTGCCC
The DNA here is from genome assembly GCF_053603855.1 of Monashia sp. NPDC004114. Classification (NCBI taxonomy): domain Bacteria; kingdom Bacillati; phylum Actinomycetota; class Actinomycetes; order Micrococcales; family Intrasporangiaceae; genus Intrasporangium; species Monashia sp. NPDC004114. The sequence continues at coordinate 410,599 of NZ_JBSGGK010000001.1, forward strand.
CCACAGGAACAGCTTTCGACCGCGAAGGGCCGCTGTGGACGTCTGGGCGAGCCCACGACCGTCGGGTTCCACGGCGGTGACCAGCCGGCCCTCCTGGTCACCGACCTCGTAGAAGTAGTCGGCGGCATACCGGCTGGCGCTGGGCACGCTGACGTCGACCGAGCCGTCGGGGAACGGCACGTTCACCCGCTCGAGCACGCCCGCGTAGTCCGTGCGCCAGGCGCTCTCGGCGGGCACGAGGACCCGGGTCCCCGGCGTCTCCGGCACGGCGATGTTGGTCCAGTAGTAGAGAGGCTTGGGTTCGGGGTCCGGGTTGAGCACGCGGGTGGATGCCATCAGGCGGGAGTCGCTGAGCCACAGGTCGACCTGCAGGACGAGGTCGCGGGTCCGCTCCCATTCCCAGAGGCGGACCACCGGGCCGAGAGGTGTGTCCAGGATGGCAGCGTGCATGGGCAGGTTGGAGGTGGTGCTGTGGCCGGTCGAGCCGAGGTTCCACTCGATGCCGCCGGCGAACCATGCGTCGGTGAGGCCGAAGTTCGCCCAGCGCAGCCGTGGGTTCTGGTGGACCAGCTCGCGACCAGTCGCCTCGTCGACCAGGGACCAGACCCGCCCCCCGAGCGAGGGCAGCACCAGAGCGCGAATGCGGCCGTTGCCGAGCTCGATGGCCTGGATCTCCACCTCGTGGTCCGCGCGGTCGTAGTCGCTTCGGACGCCGTACGGCAGCGGCGACGAGATGCGCCCGCGTCGGACACGCTCCATCATGTCCGGTGGGGCCTCGTCGCTCACCTGCGTGGTGATCGGCCCGCGCACCGGCGTGAGAGCCGGCAGCGGGCTCGCCGGGCCGGGAAGCGAGCCCGTCACGACCAGGGACCTGCGATGCGCGTAGGTGGCGGATCGGGGCGCGGTCACGAATGGAGTCTGATTGTTACTGATTGCTTTGGTCAAGATCCTTGACACAATCAATCACTGACTCCACCATGTGGTGATCACGGCACCCAGCGTGTCGCCAAGCACGGGCGGGGCACCGGGCCTCGCGCGACCCAGGAAGTAGGGAGCGGATGGATCCTCGGAACAGCCAGGTTGATCGGCGCACGATCCTGCGGGTGGCGTTGGCGGGCGGAGTGGTGTTGCCCGCACTGTCCCTCGCAGGATGCGCGACCAGTAGCGGCGGCTCGTCGACGAACACGAGCGCCGCGGGCGCCGCAAAGAGCGACAAGAACCCGTTCGGCATGGCCGCCAACAGCACGGTCGAGGCGGTCATCTTCAACGGTGGCTACGGCTTCGACTACGTCACCTTCGCGGCGGGGGTGCTCGAGAAGGCGCAGGCCGGCAGCAAGGTGACGGTGAAGCCCTCGACACAGATCGCGCAGGAGCTCCAGCCGCGGTTCGTCGGTGGCAACCCGCCGGACCTCATCGACAACTCTGGCGCGAACGCGATCGGCCTCAACACCATCGTCGACCAGCTCGAGGACCTCAAGGACGTGTTCGAGGCCAAGAACCTCGAGGGCACGACCATCAAGGACACCCTGTACCCGGGCGTCGAGGCGCCCGGCACCATCAACGGCAAGCTCGCTGCCATCAACTACGTCCAGACCGTCTACGCCATCTGGTACTCCGCCGCCCTCTTCGAGGAGAACGGCTGGACCGTCCCCAAGACGTGGGACGAGGCGATCGCCCTCGGCGCCAAGGCCAAGGCCAAGGGCAAGTACCTCATGCTCTGGGGCAAGGAGGCCGCGACCTACTACCAGACGCTCGCCATCGCCTCGGCCATCAAGGAGGGCGGCGACGAGGTGCGGCTCGCACTGGAGAACCTCAAGCCGAACGCCTGGAGCCTGCCGGCCGTCCAGGGCGTGTTCAAGGCCCTCGAGACGATCGTCAAGAACGGCTACATGAAGCCCGGCGGCGCCGGCACCCAGTTCACCGCCGCGCAGGCCCAGTGGAGCAACGACCAGGCCGCCCTGCTCTACCCCTCGGGCTCGTGGATCGAGAACGAGATGAAGAAGCAGACCAAGGACGGCTTCAAGATGACCGGCGCGCCCGAGCTGACGCTCACGTCGGGATCGAAGATGCCCTACACGGCTCTGCACTCGGCGGCCGGCGAGCCGTTCGTCGTCCCGAGCAAGGCCAAGAACGTCGCCGGTGGCAAGGAGCTCCTGCGGGCGATGCTGTCCAAGGAGTCGGCCACCAACTTCGCCAAGACCAAGCTCGCCCCGACGATCGTCAAGGACACGGTCCCGGCCGACGGGTTCGGCTCCACGGCACTGCAGTCCCAGGGCAAGATGCTCGCGGACGCCGGCACCGACGTGTTCACGTGGAACTTCGTCGACGTCTACGGCATGAACCAGGACCAGCTGGTCCCGTGGAACGCGTTCCTCTCAGGGCAGATCGACGCCGCGGGGCTCACCAGCCAGCTGCAGAAGATCACCGACAAGGTCGCAAACGACTCCTCGGTCAAGAAGGTCGAGGTCAAGTGACCCGGTGCCCGGCCCGGTGCCACACAGCCGGGCCGGGCACACTCTTGTCCACCACCTGCCGGTGCCGGGTGGGCCGGCAGCCGTGCTAGTGGCACCAGCCGACCCGCAGCAGCAAAGGGGACAGCGCCCATGACCGCAGTCATTCCACAGACCGGCACACCGACAGTGTCAAAACGGCGTCGCCGACGTATGCCGGCGTCGCGCCGGGCCTTCGTCCTGCTGACCCTCGGCCTCCCGTTCCTGTTCTATGCGGTGTTCGTCCTCTGGCCGTTCGCGCAGGCGTTCATCTACTCGCTCACCAACTGGAGCGGGTTCTCCGACACGTTCGACTTCGTCGGCCTCTCCAACTACACGGCCCTGCTCAACGACGACACCTTCCTGCAGGCCGTCCGCAACAACCTGCTGCTGGCGATCGTCGTACCGTTCGTGTGCATCGCCCTAGCGCTGGCGTTGGCGACGCTCGTGACCGTGGGCGGGTCGAGCACCGGCGCAGTCCGGGGCCTCGGCCACTCCTCGTTCTACCGGATCGTGTCCTTCTTCCCGTACACGATCCCGGCGATCGTCATCGGCCTGATCTGGTCGCAGATGTTCGACCCGTCCAGCGGGCTGGTCAACGGGCTCCTCACGAGTCTCGGCCTGAGCCAGTTCACGTCGTTCGCCTGGCTGGGTGAGGTCAGCACCGCGATGCCGGTGTCGATGTTCGTCATCATCTGGGGCTTCGTCGGGTTCTACATGGTCCTGTTCATCGCGGCCATCAAGGGCATCCCGGCCGAGCTCTACGACGCGGCCCGGGTCGACGGCGCCGGCCGGATCCGGATGACCATGATGGTCACCCTGCCGATGGTGCGCGAGACGATCCAGACGGCATACATCTATCTCGGAATCCTCGCGCTCGACGCGTTCGTCTACATGGCCGCCCTCAACGCCAGCGGTGGCCCGCAGAACTCCACCCTGACGATGACTCAGGACCTGTTCAACACGGCGTTCAAGAAGGGGCAGTTCGGCCTCGCCAGCGCCATGGGTGTGGTCCTCGCGGTCCTGACGCTGCTCTTCGCCGCCGTCGTCTTCCTCGTCAACCGCCTGACCAAGGGGAAGGACAGCTGATGGGCGTCGCCAACCCGCCCCGCACCGCCGCGACCGCCAAGGCGCCGAAGGAGCAGGTGCCCAGCCCGGCCCCGAAGGGCGAACGAGCCGTCACCGCCGTGTCGCACATCGTCCTCACGATGTGGTCGATCATCGTGATCCTGCCCTTGGTGTGGGTGTTCCTGTCGTCGTGGAAGACCACCGGCGAGATCTTCAAGTCACCGCTCGCGCTGCCCCAGCACTGGAGCTTCGACAACTACATCGGCGCCTGGACCGACTCGCACATCGGCCGGTACATGCTCAACTCGGTCATCGTCGTGACCTCGGCACTGGTCATCGTCATGGTCCTGGGCTCCGCGGCGGCATACTCCCTCGCCCGGTACCCGTTCCCCGGCAGCGGCGTCGTCTACTACTTCATCCTGGCCGGTCTGACTTTCCCGATCTTCCTCGCGATCGTGCCGCTGTTCTTCGTCCTGAAGAACGCTGGGCTGCTGAACACGCTCCCAGGGCTCGTGGCCACCTACGTCGCGTTCGCGTTCCCGTTCACGGTGTTCTTCCTCTATCCGTTCTTCCGGGCCCTCCCACAGGAGATCGCCGAGGCGGCCGAGCTCGACGGCGCCGGGGAGTGGCGCACCTTCGCGCAGGTGATGGTCCCGATGGCGCGGCCGGGGATCGTGGCGATCGCCATCTTCAACTTCCTCGGGCTGTGGAACCAGTTCTTGCTCCCGATCGCGCTCAACACCAACGAGGACAACTACGTGCTGTCCCAGGGGATGGCGCGGTTCGCTTCGCAGGCGGGGTATGCCGTGGACTTCGGCCAGCTCTTCGCGGCCGTGGTCATCACCATCGTCCCCGTCCTGGCGGTGTACATCTTCTCCCAGCGACAGCTCCAGGGCTCGCTCTCCCAGGGCACGCTGAAGTAGACCAGCGCGGCCGTGTGCGGAGGCTGGCCGTCTCCCACTCGGCGGCTGGTGTGCCCCGGCGACGGACACGCGCGAGGCCTGCCGATGCGGTCATGCCCCGAGACCACGCGGCGGGGCTTCGACGCGCGCGCCGCGTTCACATTCAGCCACAAATGTGCTTAGATTCGACTGATTCGAACCCCTCCCGATCGAAATCAATCAGTCAAAGTCGTGGCGACAGGCACGCCAGCAGGCACAACGACTCATCGCGAGCGCGTTGCGCGACACCCATTGATGGATAGAGGGGAGAGGCGCTTGATTCCGATCACCACAGCCGTCGACCACGGGCGCGGCGGCCTCGTCTCCGTCCGGGAGCGGTCATGACCGCACGACGGTCCAGGGCCGCCGACCGCGGCTCGCGCTGGAGCACCCTGCTCGGGCTGCTCGCCGAGCGGGGACGGCTCAGCGTCGCCGAAGCCGCGGAGTCGCTCGGCGCCTCCGAGGCCACCGTCCGCCGCGACTTCGGCGACCTGGCCGCACAGCAGCTGGCCACCCGCACCCATGGCGGGATCGTCGCGACGGCTGTCGCCTACGACCTCCCCGCTCGGTACAAGCAGGCCGGCAGCGACAGCGCCAAGGAGCGCGTCGCGACCTACGCCGCCGACATCCTCATGGAGGGCACGGTCGTCGGGCTCAACGGCGGGACGACGACGAGCGCGGTCGCGCGCCGCCTGGCAGCGCGGTCCGACCTGGCAGAGTCGTCCACGCACCCCGCGATCACGGTCGTGACCAATGCCCTCAACATCGCCACCGAGATGGTGCTGCGACCGTTCGTGCGGTGCGTGTCGCTCGGTGGGGTCGCACGGCCGGAGTCCTATGAGCTCACCGGCCCGCTGGCGTCGATGGTTCTCGGCGAGCTGTGGCTCGATACCGCGGTGATCGGCGTCGACGCCGTCTCGGCCCAGGCCGGCGCCACGTGCCGGCACGAGGGCGAGGCCGGCATCAACTCGCTCATGGTCCGGCGCGCCGAGCGAGTGATGGTCGTCGCCACAGGTGCCAAGCTGGGTGACCGCGCGTTCGCGCGGATCTGCCCGGCGAGCCGGATCGACGTCCTCGTCACCGACGAGTCCGCCGATCCCGCCGCCGTGGCGGACCTGCGGGCGGCCGGTGTCACCGTCGAGGTGGTCTGAGCCGCTCACCTAGGGCGATGGCGGCGGCGCGTCTCGGTTGGTCATGGCGTCCTGCGTCTCGGGGTAGCGTGCGCCGACGATCTGGATCTGATCGGCAGCGGCACGTAGCTCGCTCAGCTGGGCCTCACTCAGCTCCACGCCCGAAGCACCGGTGTTCTCCTCTAGTCGAGAGAGGCGCTTGGTGCCTGGGATGGGCACGATCCACGGCTGCTGGTGAAGCAGCCAGGTCAGCGCGAGCTGGGCGGGGCTGGCGCCGGTCTCCGCCGCGATCCGGTTCAGCACCTCGACCAGGGCGAGGTTGGCCCGGAGCGCCTCACCCTGGAACCGCGGTGTCTTGCCCCGGAAGTCGCTCTCGGCGAACGTCGTGGTCGCGTCGATGGTGCCGGTCAGGAAACCCTTGCCGAGCGGGCTGTAGGGCACCAGGCCGATGCCGAGCTCGTCCAGGACCGGAATCGTGTCGTGCTCGCGGTCGCGCCACCACATCGAGTACTCGCTCTGCACCGCCGTGACCGGGTACACCTCATGGGCACGCCGCACGGTGGAGGCGGCCGCCTCAGACAGCCCGAAGTGCAGCACCTTGCCTGCCTCGACCAGCTCCTTGACGGTGCCGGCGACGTCCTCGATCGGGACCTCGGTGTCGACCCGGTGCTGGTAGTACAGGTCGATGTGGTCGGTACGCAGCCGTCCCAGCGAGTTGTCGACGGCAAGGCGGATGCTGTCCGGCCGACTGCTGAGACCGCCGGGCTCGACGCCGTTCTCGCTGAACGCGAACCCGAACTTGGTGGCGATCTTCACCTCGTCGCGCACCGGTGCGAGTGCCTCTCCGACGATGTCCTCGTTCGTGAACGGCCCGTAGACCTCGGCCGTGTCGAAAAACGTGACGCCGAGGTCCACCGCATGCCGGATCAGCGCGATCGAGTCCTGCCGAGACGGGCCGCCGGTGTTGCCGTAGGCGCCCGTCAGGCTCATACAGCCCAGACCGATCTCGGAGACGGTCAGGCCTGTGCCAAGGGTTCGTTGCTTCATCAAGACTCCTTCGGGTCGTCTATCCCAGTCGGTCGGTCAGAGTGCCCTTGCTGCCGTGCGTCTGTCACGGGGGCAGCAGGTGGATGGCTGTCGCCGGCGGGTCGGAGAAGCCGAGCGCGGCCTGCTCGACGGCCTGGTCGGCACCGGTGAGCCGGCCCTCGTGCTGGCGCAGGTGCTCCTCCCAGGTCGCCACCCAGAACTGCTCCACGAACCGGTCACGGTGCTCAGCGTCGCGGGACAGCTCCCACCGGATCCCACCCGTGCGCAGCCGGGATCGTCGCAGCTGCTGCATCGCGGCCAGCCACTGCTGCTCCCGCTCGGGCGCGATCGTGTAGCTCCCCGCGACCTGCACCGGCCCGGTCGCCGGGTCCGGCGGCAGAGCCACGCGGGCCTCGCCCCAGTAGGCGACCGGGTCCAGGTCGTCGGCGCCCGCGTCGGGCACGCGCCGGATCAGGCCGATGCCCACCGCCAGCAAGGCCAGCACGGCCGAGACCGTGAACGACGCGACCAGCCCGACGCGCGTGGCGACGACGCCCCAGACCATCGCACCGACCGCTTGGCATCCGGTGAAGACCATCGTCCAGATCGCCATCCCGCGCGCCATCACCCAGCGCGGCAGGAACAGCTGCAGCTCCCCCACCAGCGTCGAGATGGTCGTCGTCCAGGACAGGCCCGCAGCCACCAGGATCACCAGGGTCAGGCCGAAGCTCGACGTCCTCACGGTCGCGAGCAGAGCCACAGACATCAGCACTCCAGCCACGGTCAACGTGGCGTTGGTCGACAGGACCAGCCGAACCCGGCCCAGCACCAGCGCACCCGCGATCGCCCCGATCCCCAGAGCCGCGAACATCACCCCGTACCCGCCCGGCCCGACGCCCAGCTGTCGCGATGCGATCAGCGGAAGTAACGCCCACAGTCCCGACGCCGGCAACAAGAACACGGACAGCCGGACCAGGATCCGGCGTGCAGCCAGGTCATGCCACGCGTACCGGCCACCGGCCCGCAGCGCCGGCCAGAACCGTTCCCGAGTCGAGGTGGTCTCGGTGGGGACGCGGCGCCAGAACAACAGCGCGACAGCGAGCGGGATCACGGACAGCGCATTCAAGGCGAACACCGTCGGCACGCCGAATCTCGCAAGCACCACGCCGGCGAGCGCCGGGCCGGCGGCCCGGGACACGTTGACGCCGACCATCTCCAGCCGCGCCGCGGACCGGATCTGTGGACGCGGAACCAGCTCTGGGGTGCTGGCCTGCCAGGCAGGCAGCTGCACCGCCGCACCGGCCCCGAGCAGGAACGTGAACACCAGCAGCAGCGACGGCGGCATCCGCCCGACGAGGGTCAGCGCCAACAGCGCGAGCCCCGCTACCAGGAAGTACACCTGAACGCTGAACAGCAGCCATCGCTTGTCGAACGAGTCCGCGAGCACCCCTGCCGGCATCGCCAGCAGCATCACCGGCAGCGTGTTCGCCGCCTGCACCAGCGCCACCACCGCCGCCGCGCCCGGGGCATCGACCAGCAGCCACTGCGCACCCACGGTCTGCATCCAGGTCCCCATCCCGGAGACCAGCACCCCGACCCAGAGCGCCGCGAAAGTACGCTGCCGCAGGGGAGCCCATGGCGATGACTCCAGCACTTCGGGCCGTGAGGTCATCTTTCCGGCGGGAGGTCGGGCTCGGGGATCGGCAGCCCGTGCTTGGCCAGGCTGATGTCCTCGGGCTCTGGTCCACCGCGCCTGCCGGTTTCGAGGCCGTCGATGGCGGCCAGCTCGTCGTCGGTGAGCGTGAAGTCGAAGACGTCGATGTTCTCGGCGATCCGCGCGGGCTTGGTGGACTTGGGGATGACGGATCGGCCGTGCTGGAGGCCCCAGCGAAGCATGACCTGAGCGGGCGACTTGCCGTGGGCCTGCGCGACCTTGCCGATGACGGGGTCTTCGAGCGCGCTGGTGTGGCCGCTGTCGCGGTAGAAGGTGATGCCGCCGATGGGTGACCACGCTTGGTTGAGGATGCCGTGCTCGACATCCACGTCCTGGACCTCTCGCTGCTGGAAGTAGGGGTGGATCTCGAGCTGGTTGACGGCCGGGACGACCGACGCGACCTCGAGCAGCGCGCGGATGTGGTCGACCATGAAGTTGCTGACGCCGATGGCGCGGACCGAGCCGTCGGCGAGGAGCGTCTCCAGCGCGCCATAGGCCGCGAGCGTCTTGTCGAAGTTGCTCGGCAACGCCTGGTGGAGGATGAGCAGGTCGACCTGGTCGACGCCCAGCTTGCGGGCACTCTTGTCGAAGGCGTGCAGGGTCTCGTCGTGCCCGTAGTCGCTGATCCAGACCTTGGTCTCGACGAAGATCTCGTCCCGCGGGATGCCGGAGCTCCGGATCGCGTCGCCGACTTCGCGCTCGTTGCCGTATGCCGCGGCCGTGTCGATATGCCGGTAGCCGAGCTCGAGCGCTGCCGTGACGGCGGCGCGGGTCTCGTCGGCAGGCGTCTGGAAGACGCCCAGGCCGAGGGCCGGCATACGGACGCCGTTGTTGAGCGTCAGAGTCTGCATCAGGGGGTCCTTCCGGGGATGACGCGCACGGGTGCGGTCGGTGCGCGGGGAGTCGTCGTCCAGCTGGCGAGCAGGGCGATGGCGTCCGCGGCCGGGCTGTCCGGTGCGGCCGTGTAGACGTTCAGTCGTTGGCCCTCGTCGCCGGGCAGCGTGAACGCCTCGAAGTCGAGGGTGATCTCGCCGACGAGCGGGTGGTGGAAGCTCTTGGTGCCGGAGCGGTGGTAGCGGACGTCGTGCGCCGCCCACAGATGCCGGAATCTCTCGCTGCGAGTGGACAGCTCGCCGATGAGGTCCTGCAGCTCCTTGTCGTAGGGGTCGCGGCCGGCCTCGGCCCGCAGGTACGCGACGGCGTCGCCCTGAACCCTCTCGTAGTGGGTGAAGAACTCCGCGGCGTCCGGGTTGAGGAACACGAACCGGGCCGTGTTCGGGTGGTCCGACTCCTCGAAGATCGGGCTGTAGAGGGCCCGGCCGAGGTCGTTCGCGGCGAGGATGTCGAAGCGGCCGTTGCGCAGGTAGGCCGGCGTCGGCATCAGGTCGAGCATCCGCTGGATGGTGGGCCTGACCCGCCGACGCGACGGCGCCCTACGGGCCGGCCGGCGCGTCGAGGCCGACCGGACCAGACGGTAGAGATGGTCACGCTCGGCCTCGTCCAGCTGCAGGGCATGGGCGACACCGTCCAGGACACTGTCGGACACCGCGCCGACGTTGCCGCGCTCGAGCTTGGTGAAGTACTCCACGCTGATGCCGGCCAGCAGCGCCGCCTCCTCGCGACGCAGGCCAGTGACGCGGCGGTTCGACCCGTACACGGGCAGGCCGGCCTGCTCCGGGGTCAGCCGCGCCCGGCGGGTGACGAGAAAGTCGCGGAGCTCGTCCTTGGGATTCACGGTCTCCACGCTAGATACCCGGGCGACGTCAAGGCAGTCCCTGCCGGTACCCCTATAGGCAGGCAGCCCAGCTCGGCGAGCGCCTGATGCTCGCGCGGCGAGCCGCAATCAGGAGCGTCGGGGTCTGCGGTCGGCGAGGTACTCGGCTGGCATCCCGGGGCCGGGACGGACACCGATGTCGGCTGCGGGCACGGCTCCGTGCGTCTGACACACGGCCTCCACGTGCACCTGCCCGGCGCAGTCGTCGTGCAGGTAGACGATCGGCGGCTCGCCGGGCGCCGCCCACCGGTCACCCCAGTGCGTCAGCGCGACCATGGCGGGGGCGAGGTCGCGCCCCTTGTCCGTCAGCACGTACTCCCCCTCGTCGGACTGCATGATCCCGGCGGCGACGAACGCCTCGAGCCGGGTCGAGAGCACGTTGGTCGCGATGCCGAGGTTGTGCTGGAAGTCGCCGAACCGTGTCACGCCGGCGAAGACCGCGTCGCGCAGGATCAGCAGGCTCCACCGTTCCCCGACGAGCTCGAGGGCGCGGGCGAGGGAGCAGACCTGGGAGTCGTATGTCTTGCCGAGCATGGAAGAAGAGTAGGCCAAACCACTTGCATCATGAAAGTGCTGCGATCTAAGGTCACTTGCATCAAGCAAGTACGCATCCCCAGCGCACCGGAGGGCAACCACCCATGAGCAGCAACCTCACGCACACGTTCACCGTCGAGCAGACGCCTCACCAGGTCTTCGCCGCTATCACCGACGTCCGCGCCTGGTGGGGCAGCCTGGTCGGCGACACCCACACCATCGGCGCCGAGTGGGTCTACCTCGTGCCCGACATCCACTACACGAAGTTCCGCACGACCGAGCTCATCCCGGGCGAGCTCGTCGAGTGGCTCTGCGTCGACAGCTACCTGTCCTTCCCCGAGGACAAGCACGAGTGGACCGGCACGACGGTGCGGTTCGAGATCACCCAGCCCGACGGGCCGGCCGGTCGCACGAGGCTGACCTTCACCCATGTCGGGCTGACCAGCGATGTCGAGTGCTACGACGTGTGCAACACCGCTTGGGGGCAGTACATCCTGGGCAGCCTGCGCGACCTCGTCCTCGCCGGAGCGGGTCGGCCGATGTTCTTCAGCAACCAGGAGTCGCTCGACGCCGCCCTGGCCGGAACCGTCGAGAACCCCCGCGTCTCCTGACGCAACCGGAGACACGGCGCCGGGTCCCGGATCGTCGGCCAAACCGATGGCGGACGGCCGGCGCGGACCTACGGTCGGGGTGTGGACACATCGACTCCCCACCGCGCGGGTCGGGCCGCCGCACGGGTCGGTGGGCCGATCGATCGGCTCAGCCCCAACGACCTCACGGCACTGGTCACAGACCGGGGCCCGGCGCCGATGAACGTCGCCGCCGTCCTCGTCGTGGACGGCGGCGAGGAGCTGGCGCACCAGGAGGTCACGAGGCTCCTCGGAGAGCGGGTGGGCTCGGTCCCCCGCCTGCGTCAGTGCCTGCGGCACGCTCCGCCGGGCTGCGGCCGTCCCTACTGGGTGGACGACGACCGGTTCGAGATCGAGCGCCATCTGCACTTCGCGAGGGTCGACGGCGAGGGCGGCGAACACGGCCTCTGGGAGTATGCCGCACTGCGGGCCTGCACCCCCCTCCAGCGAGGCCGTCCGCTGTGGACTGCCCACTGGGTCAACGGGATCGGCGACGGCCGGGCGGCCTTGGTCATCGTGGCCCACCACGTCGTGGCCGACGGCATAGGTGGCCTGGCCGTCCTCGCAGCGCTCGCCGACCGGCCGGCCATCGCCCAGCCGGCCGTCCCCGACCACGCGGCCGTCGCCGGACGCACGGTGGGCGCCGGCCAGGCGCACCCCGCGCCGCGTCCAGCTCATCCGGGCGCGCGGCATACATCGCCGACGGTGGCCGAGCTCGCGACCGACGCCTGGCAGGCTCGCCTGGACGGCCTCCGTCATGCGGGGGCCAGGGCTCGACTCTCGGGAGCCGGCCTCCGGGCCCTCGGGATCGGGCGCCAACGTCCTCGGCTGGTGTCGCACACGTCCCTCAACCGCCCGACCGGCCCGCGCCGGCGCCTGGGCCTGGTCGAGCTCCCGCTCGAGGCTGCCGTGTCGGCGGCGCACCGGCACGGCTGCACCGTCAACGACGTCGTCCTGGCCGCGGTGGTGAGCGCGATGACGGACGTCCTCGAGAGCCGGGGCGAGCGGGTCGAGTCGCTGGTCGTGTCGGTGCCGTACTCGTCCCGCGCCGAGGCGGGTCCGGAACAGCTCGGCAACCGCGCCGGCGTCGTCCCGTTCCGCATCCCGGGCGCCGGGTCGAGCGCGCAGGAGCGGCTGCGCTCGGTGGCCGCGCAGTCGCGCGCCCAGCGTGGGCGGCCACGGGCGGCCTCCGCCGGCCCCCTCGGCGTGGCTTTCCGTGCTCTCGCGCGGGTCGGTGCCTTCCGGCTCTTCATCGACCACCAGCGACTGGTGCACACCTTCGTCACCAACGTGCGCGGGCCGTCGCGGCCACTCGCCTTCGGCGGCTGCGAGGTGAGCCGGGTCGTGCCGGTGGCGGTGACGCCGGGCAACACCTCGGTGACGTTCGACGTGCTGTCATATGCCGGGAGCCTGGGTGTCACCGTCGTGGCCGACCCCGACGCACTGCCCGATCCAGCGGGGCTCGCCAGTCGGCTCGAGACGCGGCTCGACGAGCTCGTCGCTGGCGGCTAGGGCGAGGCAGGGAAGGGCCGCCCGATCTCGGATCGGGCGGCCCTTCGGCTTGTCTCTCAGTGGGATTCGCGACTCAGGGTGAACCGCGCGGCGACGGCTGACAACGCGATGGCCCACCCGGTCAGGACTGCCGCTGACGCCACGGGCGAGAGCAGTGCCGAGCCGGCGCTACCGACGCTGGTGAGGGCCAGCGCCGCACCGGCGGGCATCCACTTGGCGATGTCGGGAGCGACGGTCGCGAGGATTCCGGTCTCCACCAAGAGGGCCCACGCGAGGGTGCCCAGGATGGCGGCGACCGTGTTGCGGGTGATCGCGCCGACGGCGACGCCGAGCATCCCCCACAAGGCCGAAGACACTGTGGCCCCGACCCACAGCTGGGTCACGTCGACCGGCAGCGACTCGACGCCGCGGGTGCCGTACACGATGTGTGCCTCGAGCAGCGCCATGCCGAAGACCGTCGCGCCGAGGATGGCACCCAGCCCGGCGGCGGTGACGAGCTTGGCTGCGAGCACCCTGCCACGGCGGGGGGTGGCGAGGTAGGTCGAGACGATGGTCCGGGTGCGGTACTCCCCCGCCATCATGATGATGCCGATGGCGAGCATGACCATCGAGGTCAGTGCCGCCACGGACAGCGCGTGGTTGACCTGGTCGGTCGAGCCGAACGGCGGGCCGCCCGGGTTGGGGACCAGCGCGTTGGAGGCGACCGACACCGCTCCGAGCACCACCGTGACGGCGAGGCTGACCCACGCGGCGGGCGTGGTCCGGAGCTTGTGCAGCTCGAGAACGATGAGACGGGTCATGACCAGGACTCCTCGGCAGTGGTGGCGTGGGTGGGGTGGGTGACGCTCTGGAAGAGCGACTCGAGGTCGCTGTCGGCGACGAGGTCCGCGAGCTGCCCGGCGGCAGCGAGCCGGCCGGTGCTGATCACGATGAGGTCGTCGGCGACGGCCTCGACCTCGCTGAGCAAGTGGCTGGAGAGCAGTACGGTGCCGCCGCGGTCGGCGAAGCCACGCAGGAACCGACGCATCTCCCGGATGCCGTCCGGGTCGAGCCCGTTGAGCGGCTCGTCCATCACGAGAACCGATGGGTCTCCGACCAGGGCCGATGCCAGCGCCAGACGCTGCCGCATGCCGAGGGAGTAGCCGCCGACGCGCCGTCGGGCGGCTCCCCCGAGGCCGAAGCGCTGGAGCAGCTCGTCGGCGCGGCCAGGGTCGACGCCGGCCTGGCGCGCGGCGATCCGCAGGTGGTTGCGGGCGGACCGGTTGGGGTGGAATCCCTGGTCGAGGACGGCCCCGACGACGCGGGCCGGGTACTGCAGGTCGCGGTACGCGACGCCGCCGATGGTGGCGGTGCCGCTCGTCGGCTCGGCGAGGCCGAGCAGGATCTTCAGGCTCGTGGTCTTGCCGGCGCCGTTGGGCCCCACGAAGGCGGTGACCCGGCCGGGCATCGCCACGGCGGTGAACCCGTCGACGGCGGTGACGGCGCCGTAGCGCTTCGTCAGCTCGTGGAAGGACAGTGTGGACATGGCGGCTCCTGAGGTTGTCGGGTGCTCCCCTTTCGGGGTCGTCCACCACGGTCCGCCCCGAGCCGGGTCGTCGTCGTCGGCCCAGAGGGCGGTTCTCCGGCTCCCTCCGACGGCCGACGAGGGGACCGGCGCGCCCCCCGGCATACGCCTCTGGACGTACACCCGAAAGCCGATCCGCGCCCTCAGCAGCGCGCCTACCGTGGACGCATGGCCAGACGCTGGTGGCAGATGCCGCGCATGGACCCGCGCGTCTTCGACGCGGTCGTCGCGGCCGTGCTCCTGGCTCTGCTCGTCCTGTCGTTCCCGGGACATGTCATGCCGGGGCAGCGCCCCGCCGACGGGGTCGCCTGGTTGCTCGCGATAGGGCTCAGTGCCCCGTATGCCGTCCACCGCCGGTATCCGTCCGCGGCCCTGGCCGTGGCCCTGGCCTCGGTCCTCGCTTGGTCGGCAGCGCACTTCGCGCCCTACCCAGCGCTCGGCGTCTTCACCGTGCTGTTCGGCATCACCCTGCACGATGGTCGCCGCCGAGAGTCGGTCATCTCGCTCGTCGCCACCCTCGTCGCACTCGTCGCCGCGCTGGCGCTGCAGCCGCCAGGAGTGGCGGGTCCGAGCGACTGGGCCGCGACGCTCCTGGCAGCTCTGGTGGCGTGGCTGGCGGCCCACAACCTCAGGCAGCGGCGGCTGCGGTGGGCAGCGCTCGAGGAGCGGGCCCTGCTCGTCGAACGCGAACGCGCCGAACGCGAACGGGCTGCAGTCGCCGCCGAGAGGCTCCGGATCGCCCGGGAGCTGCACGACGTCGTCGCACACTCGATGTCACTCATCGCCGTGCAGGCGGGCGTCGGCGCGCACGTCATCGACACTGACGTCGCCAGCGCTCGCGCCGCGCTCGATGTCATCGAGTCGACGTCCCGCGATGCGCTGACGGAGATGCGGCGGATGCTCGGCGTGCTGCGGGACGGGACGGAACCCGCCGACGTGCGGCCGGCATACGGGCTCGCCGACCTCGACGACCTCGCGGCCGAGGTGCGACGGTCGGGACTCGGCGTGCTGCTCGACCGGCCCGCCGACGTGAGGTTGCCCGCCTCCCTCGACCTGACGGCATACCGCGTCGTGCAGGAGTCGCTGACGAATGTGCTCAGGCACGGCGGGCCCGTCGCGCACGTGCGCCTGGGGATGACGGACGACTGCGTGACGATCGAGGTGACCGACGAGGGACGCACGTCGGCTGAGCGTCGCGATGCTCCCGTCGGGTCCGGCGGGCACGGGCTGGCCGGGATGCGAGAGCGCATCGCGCTCTACGGCGGCACGTTCGAGGCGGGGCCGCTCGCGGGCGGTGGGTTCCGGGTGCGAGCAGTCCTTCCTCGAGTCCCGGCACCGCGATGACCGCGGCAGAGCCCATCCGGGTCGTGGTCGCGGACGACCAGGCGCTCGTGCGCGGCGCGTTCGTGCTGCTCGTCAACTCGGCACCCGACCTCGAGGTGGTCGGCGAAGCGGCCGACGGTGCTGAGGCGCTCGACCTCGTGGAGTCGCTCGCGCCGGACGTGGTGCTCATGGACATCCGGATGCCTGTCATGGACGGCCTGGCCGCGACCCGCAAGATCAGCGAGCTCGACTGCGCGACAAAGGTGCTCGTGCTCACCACATTCGACCTCGACGAGTATGTCTTCGCGGCGCTGCGCGCCGGGGCGAGCGGGTTCCTCGTCAAGGACACGCCACCCGCGGGCCTGCTCGACGGCATACGTGTCATTGCGCGAGGAGACTCCCTGCTCGGACCGACCGCGACCCGGCAGCTCATCGAGGAGTTCGTCAGACGAGGGACGCCGGAGCCGGGCGTCCCCAGCGCCGTGCCGCAGTCACTGGGAGCCTTGACCGACCGTGAGCGAGAGGTCCTCGGTCTGGTTGCGCGGGGGCTCTCGAACCGGGAGATCGGGGAGGCACTGTTCGTCTCCGCGGCGACCGTGAAGACCCATGTCAGCCGGCTCCTGATGAAGCTGGATGCCCGCGACCGCACCCAGCTCGTCGTCCTGGCCTACGAGTCGGGCCTGGTCAGTCGGCGAGCGTCGCCCGGCAGCTGAGCGCCGCAGCCATGCGTCGCGAGAGATCCGTGCGTCTGCCGCGAGAGCTGCGAGCTGTTCATCGCCGCGACCCCATCGGGTCTCCCTCGGCGAGGACGCGGGTCCGCTCGGCCTGATAGGGACATCCGAGCGCCGCGAACGTCTCGGTGAGCTCGAGGACCCCCGCGCGGTCCCCTGCGGCGATCGCTGCGGCGCGATCCACCATGGCAGCGGTGATCGGGTTGCCCTGCGTGGCCCGGCGGGCGCGTCCGACTCGGTCCGCTGCATCGTCCCAGCGCGCAAGCACGGCCGCCTCTGCCCAGACAGCGGCATACCAGGGTCGGAACAGCGTCTGACCGCCGTGCCACCAGGTCACCCCGTCGTCGATGTCGACCGCCAGCCGGCGCAAGGCGCTCGCCTCATCTCCCCGATGAAGATCCACCATGGCGTCGAAGGTCGTCTCCCAGGCGAATCGGTCGATGGCGGGTTGCCCGCCGATCAGGTCGTCGGTGACCCGCACCCAGTCGGCGCGGCGTGCGTCGTCACCGAGGATTCCGTGCACCATGGCCACCGCGTGGGCGCAGCTTGCGACGTTCGGCACGACCGGACGGCCATCGCGGTCCCAGCTCGACCGGAAGCCGGCTGCGTCGCGGAGGACGTCGTCGAACCGACCGGCAAGGGCCTTGACCTTGAGCCGGCGGGCAATGCCGAGAAAGTCCCCGTCGCGGTGGAACGGCAGGTGAGCGAGGCGGTCGGCGTACTCCACTGCACCGGTCAGGTCACCGGCCGCGAGCAGGACCTCGGACCCGTACTGGAGGTGATCGCTGTGCTCGAACCCCGCGCGCGGCACCATGGGCATCGACCCCACCAGCGCGTCCCGACGGCCCACCGTCTCGACCGCGGACGGGAGGTCGTTGAACCGAAGGTGCAATGCGGTCAACAGGTCCAGCGCAGCGTCCTCGAGGACCGGGTCACCCACTCGACCTGCCAGCTCGACCACCTGCTCCGCCCGGGTCACGGTGAGGTCGACGTAGTCGGCGAAAGCCTGTGCCACCGCCACGACCGCCTCGACGGCGTCTGATCCGTCCGAGTATGCGGTGGCCTCCGCGATGAGAGCCGCACCCTCGTCGGGCGTAGGGCGCTCCGACATGATGCCCGGCGCTCGAACCACCATCAGCGACATCCATGCGAGGTCGCGAGCGGCGCCCGGGGTGTCGCCCAGCGACAGCGCGAGGTCCGCGGCTCGACGGAGCAGCCGCACCATGTCGTTTCCTGCATACCCCGTGCCCGCTGCTCCAGCGGCGTTCCGCAGGTGCGCTATCCGTTGTTCCGGTGCCGGGTCCCACTCGGCGGCCTGCTCGAACAAGCGCTGGGCTTCGATGACACGGCCGCGGAGCCACAGCTGCTCAGCCAGCCGAGCGGCCAGCTCAGCGGCCTGGGCAGGGTGGCCATGCCGCGTGGCACAACGCAGCAGCGCGGCCCTGGCGTCATCGACAACCCGGTCGAGCCTCACGCACCACGCATCGTCGGGCTCCGCCGTCGCGATCTCGACGAGCCTGGCGCGGCAGAACGCCTCGTGGCGCAGCTCGATCTCGTGGCGCTCACCTGTTGCGTCGAGCTGCTCCTGGCCGTACTGCCGGATCGTCTCCAGGGCGCGGTATCGAGTCTCCACCCTGCGATCGACGAGCAGGAGGCTGTGATCCACCAGACGTGCAAGACCGTCGGCGGCCGCGGCCCGACTCTTCGACGGTGCCGCCACGGCATACGCGGCATCGACGTCGAACCACGACGCGAAGACGGCAACCCGGCGTAGCAACGCCCGGTCGGCGGAGTCGAGCAGATCGATGCTCCAGCTGATGGTGTCACGCAGCGAGCGGTGCCGTCCCGCGGTGTGGCCGCCGACGGTGAGAATGCGCAGCGGCTCGCGGAGTCCGGCCTCCAGCCCGTCGAGGCCGAGGGCCGGGTATCGCGATGCGGCCAGCTCGATCCCCAGCGCCACGCCGTCCAGCATCTGGCACAGCGCAGCGACTCGAGCGATATCGGTGACGACCTCGCCCGTGGCCTCGCCGACGCGGGCCCGGAACAGCTCGACCGCATCATCGACCGCGAGCCCAGGGACGGCGTACAGGCTCTCGTAGGGCACCAGCAGCCGGATCCGGCTCGTCGCCAGCACCGTCACCTCGGGACACCCGTTGACGATCAGCTCGACGCAGTCCCGGACGCCGTCGAGCAGGTGCTCGCAGTTGTCCAGCACCAGAACCCCGTCGCGGCGAGCCATCGCGGCGACCAAGGCCGCCTCCGGCTTCGATGCCCACTGCTGTGACGTGCCCACGGCATCCGCTACGGCGCCGACCACCCCGTCCGGATCGGTGACCCGCACGAGGTCGACGAACCAGGCGCCGTCACGGCGCTCCGAGGCGAGGTCGGTGGCGACGCTGAGGGCCAGTCGGCTCTTGCCGATCCCTCCGGCGCCGATGGCCGTGACCAGGCGATGCTCGCCGAGCGTCTGCGCCAGGGCGGCACGCTCGTCCAACCTCCCCACGAACGACGTCACCGGCACCGGTAGCCCGCCACCTCCGGGCCGATGCGACGCGGCGTGCCGGGCCAAGGCACGCCGGTCGGGCAGCTCGGTCTTGCGCAGGAGCGCCGCGACGTGCGCCTCGACCGTGCGCACCGAGATGACGAGCTCCGTCGCGATCTCGGCGTTCGTCATATGCCGGCCGACCAGCGCGAGCACCTCCCCCTCCCGCGCGGTCACCGTGGTCCAGGCCGCACCCGTGGCACCCGTGCCCCCCATGGCTCCCAGTGTGCCCCTAGCTGGAGGGGTACGAAGCGCGTAGGTAGTGCACATCGGTAGTGAGCACTGATGTGCCGGCGCGTGGTGCACGGCGACTCTCGATGTCACGGGCCCGGCCGCGGAGGGGCGGGCCACATCACCGACAGGAGCACACCATGAGCACCACTTCGATGACGACGAGGGACAACCCGGTGCGCAACGGCGTGGACACGCCCGCGCTGTTCGCCACGCTCGACGCGGTCAAGGGCGACCCGGACCTCGCCGAGTTCCAGTTCCGCGTGACGAACGAGTGGGTGAGCGGAACGCACAACAGGTCGACGATCCACGACTTCCATGGCTGCAAGCAGGAGATGACGCACGCGGCGACGTGGACGTACGACGCCGACCATCCGGCTGTGCTCGTCGGCAACGACAACGGCCCGACGCCGGTCGAATACGTCCTCCACGCCCTGGCGGCATGCCTTGCTTCGGGCTTGGCCAACATCGCCGCGGCACGCGGTGTGAACCTCGACCAGGTGACCACCCGGGTCACGGGCGACATCGACCTGCGCGGCATCCTCGGCCTCTCCGACGAGGCGCGCAACGGCTTCAAGCAGGTCTCGGTCCACTTCGCGCTGCGGGGCGACGACCCGGACAAGCTCCGTGCGGTCGTCGAGCAGTCGCGCCGCCGCTCAGCGGTGTACGACCTGCTGACCAACGGCGTCCCGGTGTCGATCGAGGTTGACGCCGGATGACGTACGACGTGGCCGTGGTCGGCGCCCGCGCCGCTGGCGCCTCCACCGCCCTCCTGCTGGCCCGCGCCGGCCTGAAGGTGCTGCTCGTGGACCGCGCCGCCTATGGCACCGACACGCTGTCCACGCACGCGCTCATGCGTGGCGGGGTGCTTCAGCTGTGCCGATGGGGACTGCTCGAGCGAGTGATCGGCGCGAGCACGCCGCCGGTGCGACAGGCCACCTTCCGATACGACGGCCGCGTCATCCGTGTCCCGATCAAGGCGACGCACGGGGTGAGCGCCCTGTACGCCCCCCGCCGGACCGTGCTCGACCCGATCCTGGTGGATGCCGCCGTCGCCGCTGGTGCCGATGCTCAGTTCGGGGTCGGGGTTGCCGATGTGGTTCGCGATCGCACCGGTGCGGTGAGGGGGCTGGTCGGTCGTCGGCGCGGTGGTCAGGCTTTTCGGGCGGAGGCGAGGATTGTGGTGGGGGCCGACGGGGTCCGGTCGACGATCGCCGACCGGGTCGGCGCCCCCTTCGATCGGGTCGGCTCGGGCGTCGGCTCGACCACGTACGGCTACTGGCCCGACGTGCAGGTGGACGGATACGAGTGGAACTTCCGTCCGAACGCCTCCTCCGGCGTCATCCCGACCAACGGCGGGATGGCCTGCGTCTTCGCGAGCGCGACCCCACGGCGGATCGGCCGCGGCGGGGCCCGCACCATCGTGGAGCTGCTGAGCGCCGTGGACCCTGATCTCGGTGCCCGCCTCGCGGCGGCACCACCTCCGTCGACGCGGACCTTCACCGGCCTGCGCGGGTTCGTCCGCCGTTCCTGGGGGCCTGGGTGGGCCCTGGTCGGCGACGCCGGCTACTTCAAGGACCCACTCAGCGCCCACGGGATCACCGATGCGCTGCGAGACGCCGAGCTGCTCGCCCGCGCGATCGTCGCAGCACTCGACGGCGCCAACGAACGCGATGCGTTGGAGGACTACCAGACGACCCGGGACTCGCTGTCGCGCAACCTGTTCGACGTGATGGACGTGATCTCCGGGCACCGCTGGACGGACGGCGAGATCGGCGACCTGCTGCTGAAGCTCAGCGCCGCCATGACGGCGGAGGTGGATGTCCTGGCCGGCCTGGGCGCCCCACCGGACATTCGCCTCAGCGCTTCCGGGTGACTGGCGTTTGGCCCATCCCGTCACTCCTATCCGGGCTTCGCCGCCCTCCTCATCAGAAGGAAGGCGCGCGTGAGATCGCCGCCCTCACCCTGCTTGACAGACCACGGTTTCTTTCCGGCCACGGGGTCGCGGCCAACGCGGAGACTCGGCCGCCGGACTGAGAACCGTCACCCCAAGGACGAACGCTCCGGCGGCTCCATGCACCCTGCTTCGAAAGGGCGCGGAGCCGCGGACCGGCGTCCCACCCACGACGCCCTTTTCGCCCAGAATGATCCTGCGATCAAGCTCGCGCAGCTAAGGTCAGCCCGTCGGTGCTCGCACGGATGACGGGACCGATCGGGAGGCGGCTTCATGACCACGTGGACGGTGATGTTGCTAGCCACCGCGAGTCTCTGCGTGCGCGTGCGTGACATTGCGATCTGTGGCGGACGCCGCACCTATGTTTGAACGTGCCGTCGGAGTGTCGCGACGTGCGCGGCCCGCCTGCTGAGGCAGGCTCGGTCGTGTCGCGGTAATGGCCAGCGGCGCTCAATGAGTTGTGCAGGCTTCCACCCGCGACGTGGTTGGTAGTAGCCGTGAAAATCAAGCGGAGTTTCCGGGTCGGCGGCATTCGGGAGACGCACGCATTGATCAATAACGACAAGCTGACGTGAGAATTGGTTTAGAGCCTTGAATATTGAAACAATTGAGATACCATGACAGAAATGCCGACGATCGCCCAAGGTGATGGCGAGAACTATCCGATCTTACTAGATGAGCCAAGTGATGTAGACCTCCTTTCCTTTGATGCCGTCGCGTCCACTGTAGTTGAAGCGGTCCTTGATCCGGGACTCGAGACGATTGCGCTTGGTCTCTCCGGTAGTTGGGGAAGCGGCAAGACCTCGGTTCTTCGAATCATCGCCTCACAGTTGCGCTCGGAGGAACGCGAGAAGCAGACTTGTCTCGTAATTGAGACCGATCCTTGGCGTTACGATCCACAGCTCGGCATTAAGGAGTCCCTGATCGGGGAGATCCTCGTTGCAATTGACAGCGCCCTGCCGGATGAGGGGCTAGGCCAACAGTCCAAGCATCTGGTGCGTAGGATGCTGCGACGCGTCGATTGGACGAAGGCGATGAAGCTTGCAGTGAATTCTGCCATAACCGTGTCGCTCCCATCGATCGACGGCGTGCTTGACCTGGTCAAGCCCAGCGAGGACGACGACAAGCCCGAACCGATCACGGACATGGTGAAGTTTCGCGAAGAGTTTCGCGCCTTGCTGAAATCGGACGGCTTGAAGGAGATCAAGAACGTGGTGGTCCTCGTCGATGACCTAGACCGTTGTCTCCCGGAGACGGTCGTGGAAACACTCGAAACCATACGACTGTTCTTGTCCGTGCCCAAGATGTCATTCGTTATTGCCGCGGACGAAGCGCGCGTAGCCGATGCAATTGCGACTCGCTTCCCTTCGACCGAAGGATCCCCAGGTGAGGAATCGCCCGCCCAGCTGTACCTGCACAAGATCGTTCAGACGTCCGTTCCGGTCCCTGCCCTAAGCGACTTCGACACGGAGGCTTACCTCGTCCTCCTACAGGTTCGGCGGCTCCTTCCGCCGGAAGAATACAACGCGATCGTCGCAGACGTGGCCAAGGCTCGGCGCGCTGCTGAGGCTCTCGACACAGTCACATCGCTGCAGCGGAGCGAGTTTGCGGACTATCGAAACAACGCTGCCCGAATCCGACCAATCGTCCACGAGAAGACTCGTGGCAACCCGCGGCGCATCAAGCGCTTTCTCAATGACCTCTCGGTTCGCCTGACTATCGCTGCCAAGCGAGGTATCCCGCTTGATGCCGCTACCATCGCCAAGCTCATGGTTTTAGAGCAGTACTTCCCAGATGACTTCAAGACCGTTACCGACTGGCTGCGAGAGCAAACGCTGCGCCAAAATCTGGAAGCGCTGGAGGCTCAAGCAGGAACACCAAATGCGGGCGACAGCGCTGACAGCGGGGCCGCCGCGACCGAGCAACCTATTGATGAAGGCGGCGTCCCGTCTCCGAAGGCCAGTGCAAAGAAGGTAGCGGCGAAGACCGACACCAAGGAGCTTGAACCTAAGGTCAAATTCACAGAGGGCCTCCTGCGTTGGGCTCGCCTGTCTCCGCAGCTGGCCAAAAAGGACGTGGCCCCATACCTGGTATTTGCGGCAAGTTTCAAGAATCTCTTCATTACATCCGTGGGACTACCGGAGTCCATCCGCGACATGGCGACCCAGCTGCTCTCTCGCTCACCGTCTGAGGCTCGTCGCGTGACCGAGGATATGCTTCGAAGCTTGCAGGCATCTGAGATTCTGCGTCTTGTCCAGCATATTGGCGGAGTCATTGTCGATGAACCTCAGCGGCAGACAGCGGGCATAGTTGCCATGCTCCGCATCGCGCGGGTGCACGCGTCGTCAGCCCAGGCGGTTGTTGCAGCGCTGCGACGAATGAGTCCAGGCGACCTCAGAGTTGGTGGCCTGACCGAGCTGCGAGCGAACGACCCCAAAGAGATCGTTGACCAGTTGGCTGGTATGGCTGAAGCCAGTGGCCGCAAGGACCTCCAGGAGGCCATCACCCTCGCCAAGGAGGACGTGTAGCCATGGGGACCAGCTCGTCGTATGAGGGCTCGGCGAGCAAGGTTTCGCGTGTGCTCAGAGAGGGCGTTGACGAGTGGAGTCAGTCTCAAACTGACGGCGCCGCATCCCCGGTCCCGGAGAATGTGGTCGCGCAGGCGCTTAAAATTCCGGTGTTCCCCCGGCGCCCATCTGGAGGGGGCGGCGGAGTTGGTGGTGGTGGGTCCGTAGGGAGCGCTGCCGGTGCAACCGGATCCAAGAAGCAGAGCGCGCCACGGCGCGATGCCCGAGCCTATGCGTCGACCGCAAGCCGTGCCGCAAACCTCGCCCGTGCCTTTCGTGAGGGTGACCGCGAGACACTCGAGAAGGCTGGGCTCGACTTCGACAAGCTAGCCGCGCTGCCGAGCCGGCCAGAGATGGTTCGAGCCATCCTTGATGTGGTCTGCGAGGACCAGACGGGCAGCGACATCCCGGCCGAGGAGCAGCGCGACATCGCGGGGCGCCTCCTTGACTGGATGCTCGACGATCGGATGAATGACACAGTTCCTGACGCGGCGGCCACAGCGGAGCATGCCATCGGGCTCATCATCGCCGAGGTCTTTCTTACTGAGGCGGGCGAGTATGCGTCAACAGACGCGGCAAGCCGCGAGCGCTTCATCGACGAGGTCTACGAGACCAGCCACCATCTTGCCGCCAAGGCGAATCTTGCCAGGTCGGGAGCCACCAAGGCCGCCATTGACAAAGCGATAGAAAAAGGTTTGCGGTTTCTTCGCCGCATCCATGCAGGAGACTCCTAGAAATGTTTGACTTCAACTTCTCAGTCCTTGCGCCGCCCAACCCGCTCCCGCCGGACGCCAACACCACCTTCTACTGGCACAATCAGACCACCAGCCCGTACTTCGGGACCAATGTCGGGCCCCTGCTCGGTAAACTTGGTGCCGTCAATAATAGAAATATCGACCTCGTACGAATTGCGTCCGCAGTACTGGCCGCCGACCGCTCAGCCAGTCGATCTGGTCGCCTATCAAAGTGGAACCAGCGAGAGATCAAACTGACGGTCGATGTGCTTGCAGTTGGCCCGTGGAACGTGGTCAGATACGACCTCCAAGATCTGCTCGGGTTTCTCACCGGAGACATCTGGCAACTAGGGTTTCGGCGGGAAGTTGGAGCCCCCGAACAGATCCGAGCGGCAGGCATCGACACCAAACGAGTAGTCCTCCTCAGCGGCGGGGCCGACTCCGCGGTAGGGGCACTCATGTCGGCGCATGAATTGTCCCCCCGGGGAGATAAGCATGTCCTCGTTTCACACTGGTCGTCCAAGAACCTTCCCAAGATACAGACGGCCCTCGCCGCCGAGATCGAGCGACTAGTGCCAGGCGCGCTGGCCGACCACATCAAGATCCATCACGCCCGGGGAAGAAAGTCGCCATCGGGGGCGAGGTACGGTCTTGAGAACTCGACCAGATCGCGTTCCCTTCTCTTCATCGCGCTTGGCCTAGCCGTGGCGTCTGTGAACAAGGTCCCTCTCTGGGTCCCCGAGAACGGCTATGCCTCCATCAACCCGCCGCTCTCACGCAGTCGTCGCGGGAGTCTGTCCACCAAGACAACCCACCCCAAGTTCCTCGCCGACCTCGTCCGCATCCTTCAACGAGTGGGTGCGCATCACGAACTACTCAACCCGTACGCGAACCTGACGAAGGGTGAGATGTTCGCGCGAATCCGCGACGCCCACGGCACCGGCGAGGCAAGCAAGTACCTCAGCGCAACCACATCGTGCTCCCACACGGGCGCGCGGTCGTATGGGATCTCGCCCACTGTCGCGTGCGGCGTCTGCTTTGGCTGTGTACTGCGGCAGGCGTCCTTCGTGGCGGCGGGCCTAAGCGACGGCACCAGATACCTGACACCGAAGGGGCCGAAACAGAAGGCTTGGGTTGCAGACAAGACTGTCGTTCCAGCGATGCGCGACTTCCTACGGGAGCCCTTCGGCGACATCGACCTCGCACGGTCGCAGATCCCGTCCACCATTCCCCTGACAGAGGTGAGTGACCTGTGTCGACGAGGGCGAGACGAGCTCCGAGGCCTAGCCCTGTGAAGACCACCCCGCCGCTCGATACTCATTCCCATATCTCCACGGACATCGACGCGCGTGACGTCAATGCGTTGGGTGCCTTCATTTTCGCCATGACACGATCACCGGCCGAGTATGCCGACACCAGGACGCGCCGCGACGCCCGAGTGGTCTGGGGCATTGGTGTCCATCCGGGACTCGTCGGAGTCAACAAGGCTTTCGACGCCGGAGAGTTCGAACGCGGCATCGAACAGTCACTACTCGTGGGGGAGGTCGGACTCGATGGCTCGAGTCGTGTACCAGTGTCGGCTCAGATCAACACTTTCCGCTTGATCCTCGAAGCACTTCAGCGGCATCCTCGAATCGTCAGCATCCATAGCGCGGGAGCGCAACTGCGGGTACTGCGCGAGCTTCACCGTACGCCCGTACAGGGCGTGATTCTCCATTGGTGGACCGGGTCCCCCGAGTTGACCGAGGAGGCCGTTCGACTTGGGTGCTACTTCTCGCTGCCGCCGGCGATGATGTCCGCAACCGAGACAGTACGTGTGATCCCGATCGGCCGACTCCTGCCAGAGACAGACCATCCCTACGGAGACCGACACACGAGAGGAATTAAACGCCCCGGAGGCGTGCGCGAGGTCGAACAACGTCTCGGGCGACAGCACGACATTCAACCGCTTGAAATGCGACTCCAGTTCTGGCGCAACCTCGCACAGCTCGTCGATGAAGTCGGACTCCGAAGCCACTTCCACACCGAGTGGCGGTCAGTCCTGAGTGATGTGCGCTGACGCGCCGATGTCGTCGCTCACAGTAGTCTGTGGAAATAGGTGCGAGTTGACCCGTAAGAAGGTGATCGGAGGAGTTTGAGCACTTGTCGGCGCGGCCAGCCCAGCGGTGCGGCATGCTCCTGCGGGGTGGTCGCACTCGAGGGCGCGACGTCGGTTGTCGAAGGCCGCCGAACGGGGCTTGCCTCGCTCGGGCGGCGGGTGCTTCCTTCCCGAGGATCTTCTGAGCTCCGTGGATCCGAGAGCATCCTCGGCAGGAGCAGGTCGTTGTCCGCCCCGAGCGGTTGAGAGGGCGCCGCGTGAGCCTGCCCGATCTGACCCGACGACCGAAGCAGGATGGTAGACATTGCAATGGCAATTAGCCCTTCGTTCGTCGACGCGGCGTCACTGTCCACACGGACGGCGCTTAGGGTCTGACGCGACGTACGACACAGTGGCATGAGAACCAGTTCACCAACTCACTGATGGAGCCAGTAATGGATCAAGCGCCGGCATTGATCGAGTCCGTAGCGTCTCTCGTCTGGCCACTTGCCCTGGTTGCGTTGATTGTTGTGCTGCTGCCAACATTGCGAAGAATCCTCGGTGACAGTGAATCGGTAGACGTTGAAGTCGCAGGCACTAAAGTGTCGATTCAGCGTGCATCGGAGGGCCTGCGCAGACTTATCACCGACCTTCAGGATCGAGTGAACGAGTTGGAGTCTGCAAGGATCGATGTTGATCAGCAAATACCAAAGCTCGATGAAGGACGTCAGCGGAACCGCTCGGTGCTGTGGGTTGACGACCGCCTGGAAGCCAACGTTTACGAGCGTGCGAGGCTACGCGATGCGAATTTCCAAGTGGTGCAGGCTGAATCGACCACGAAGGCGCTAAACGCGTTGGAGACCGATGGCCCATTCGAGGTGATCATCTCAGATATGTCTCGAATCGAGTCGTCGGGTCGGCTCAATACTAGGGCTGGTTTAGAACTGCTGAGCCAACTGCGGGCCGCGGGGGATACGACTCCAGTGGTGTTCTTCAGCAGCAGCCGATCACTTGCGCCAGTGCTGGCGGAGTTGAACGCGCAAACCGGAGTCAGTTACACCACGTCTCCAAGCGAGCTTATGCGCTTGGTGGGAATCGTCGACTCCTAAGGAGGTCGCCCGGGAGGTACAGGTGCCTCCCGGTTTAGGGAGCTGACTTCGTCGGAGCCTGGCCCTGCCCACCGTGCCGTGCGCCGCGTGCTGAGTCCGATGCCTGCAACGGTGCGCCATTGGCGATACCACCGCGTCGCGTAATCGCTGAACATGTGCCTCACCTATTGGCTGAATTAAGTGCGTCATTTCGCCAGGATCGATCCGTGACCCAGATCCGAGCGTCTTGGACTTGCAACTCGATTGGTCAGGCGAGGCGGAACATGGAGAGGTCGTACCCCGTGCCCGTGAGACTGCTGCTGAGCCTTTGTCCATTAGGTGTGCGGTAGGCGAGTTCCAAGATGCCCTCGTTCGACACGAAGGCGCCTCGACGGGATAAGGAGCCCCGGCCTGTTGCGCACGTTTGATTCGATTCGACAGCTCACGCGCAAGATACTGCGACAGGCTGGAGCGCTCCCCGGTCCCGGCACCGCCCACCTCAAGACCAAGCACCGCCCGGATGTTGGGGTGGGACGCATCTACCGCCATGGCGAGCTGGTAGGCAGTCAGGTACGGGCGTCCAAAGTGGTGCCCTCCGGGGTTGTTCAAGTGCCCCCCCGTAGTGCCTCTAGGACAGCACTCTCAACGCCTTCTGACTCCCACACGGACATGCACCGACCCTCTTCTGCCGCCCCTGCGGGTCAAGTGGTTCCCATCTGCGCGTTGCGTCACTTCCCCGCGTGCGGACGCGGCCTGATCACGAGCGGATCTAGCGTCGATGGATCCCGGTGCCCCGGGAGCGCGTCCACGCTTCGTCAGCGACCCCAGCCGGATCTGCGACGCGCGCGTGCAGCGCCGGTTATCGCTCGCCGCCCGACTCGTGCCACCGGGGTGTGTCAGTGAGGGTTGAGGTCGAGGGCGTCGAGGATGGCCTTGGCGGCTGGGGTGAGGGGGTCTTCGGCGAGGTGGTCATGGCCGGCGATGCGCACGTTGATCTGTTGCAGCGGCCGTAGCGTCCGCACGATCTTCTTGATGCTCATCCCGGTCGCGTCCTGCAGGTAGCGGGCCACGGCCAGCGCCGCGAAGACGATGGTCAGGTGGGCCTCGATCGACTCGCGGGTGTGGTGGAAGATCGGCCGAGCACGCAAATCGCTCTTGCTCATCCGGAACGACGCCTCGACGTGCCAGAGGTCGTGGTAGCTGGCGATGACCTCGCCGGCGGGCATCGCGTCGGCGGGGATGTTGGTGACGTAGCCCTTCATTCCGACGAGGCGTCGCGCTCGGGCGAGGGACGCCTCGTCGAGCGACTGGCTGCCGTTGCGGAGGGTGACGAACCGTGGGGTACGGGCGACCTTCTCGCCGGCGACGACGGCCTTGGCCCTGTTCTCCTGCAGCGTCAGAGTCTTGCCGTCCCGCACGGCACGCTTGCGGGAGTAGGCCCACACTGCCCGCCACGACCGCGAGTGGACGGCCGGGTCCCAGGTGGGTTCGGCCTTCTTGTTCACGTCGTTGACCGCCTGCGTGGCCTTGGTGGCCACCCGTGGGGTGATCGTGTCGATGACCTGCCCGTCGGTGAACGCGTCGCCGTGCCAGCGGAAGTGGGAGGCCAGGTCGGCCGGTGCCTTGGTGACGCGGGAGCCGACGATGAACCGCAGCCCGGCCTCGTGCAGGTCCTTCAGGTTGCTCGCGGACAGCATGCCGGCGTCCGCGACGACGACCATGTCCGACAGCGAGTGGCGCGCCTGGAACTGGCGGATGATCGGGATGATCGTGGCGGTCTCGGCCTTGTTGCCTTCCCAGCAGCCGATCTCGAGCGGGAAGCCTTGGCGGTCGACGAGGAGGCCGACGACGATCTGCGGGTCGACCCGTCGTTCCTTCGAGTAGCCGACCTTGCGCAGCTCGTCCTCATTCTCCGCCTCGAAATACAGCGTCGTGACGTCGTACAGGCACAGCGACACATCACCGCTGGCCGCGGCGTGGGTGAAGCACGCCGTGGCGACCTGGTCGCGGTAGCCGCCCGTCGCGGCCCGCTGCAGCGACCGGAACATGGTCCGCAGCGACGCGTGCTCGACGCCGATCTCGTCGAGGACCCGCAGCGAGTCGGCCTTGGACGTCGGCTCGATGATCCGGGCCAGCACCAGCTGCTGAAAGGCCGCATCGTCGAGGGCGTCGAACCCGAGCCGGGCGTACACGCTGGTCAGCACGTGCCACAGCAGCACGGACCGCTTCCCGGTGATCACCCCGGCCCGGCCCGGCTGCGGCATGCCGGACACCTCCAGCTCAAGCGACTCCGGACCGGGCCGCAGCCGCCGCCTGGCCTCAGCCATCAGCACCGCGAGCTCCGCCTCACCACGTGCGGTGCCGACGTGCTCCAAGACGACATCACGGCCAGCTCGCCGCTCCGCGATCTGCACCTTCGTGCTGCCCGACCGGCCCGGAGACTTCCGCACGAACACCACGACCCGACACTACCGATCCGCGGGGTGTGTCACTCAGCTCGCGCCCACGCCGCTGACCAGCACAAACGTCGCAAGACTGGGCTCTCAGCCCTCAGGTGGCACGAGTCAGGTCAGCGACCCCAGCCGGATCTGCGACGCGCGCGTGCAGCGCCGGTTATCGCTCGCCGGCACCATCTCCTAGGCCCCGCGCTCTCGCTGTCGAGGCCTCACATCTGCGTTCATGAGTCACCACGCAGCTGCTCGAGCGTTTATCCGTGGCGGCACGCGCCGAACGCTATCCTCCATGCATGAGTGAGGATTCCGCACCTGCAGCTGATCCGGGCCGCCCCTGGGCATTCAGAGATCAATTCGCCCGCGATCTGAATAGGTATGTGGGACTGCGACTGACCGGCTACGCCGTCAGTGGCCGTTACAAATTACAGCACCTTGCTCTCTATGGTGCCCTCCTCATTGCCGCGATCGTCATTGCTCTATCGCATTCCGAGAATCGGGCATTCTGGATGCTCAACTACTTCGGCTGGTGCGCGTGGTATATAGCAATCGGTCCTGTCATCGCTTGGGCGACGAACGTCGCAACCCGAGCATACGTCAATTCCGGTAAAGAGATCGATGCGGCTCTTGTCCCTGAAGTCGCCTCGCTTGTGTATGCGCGATGGGCTGAGACCTGGCTACCGGCTCGGCGCCAATGCACCGCATCGTTTGCCGTGGCCCTGCTCGGGCCACTAACGCTATACATGGCGGGCCGTGTAGATGACGGTGAGCATATCGTGACGTCCAATTGGCTCACGTCTGTAATTATTTTACTCGACGGCTATCTGGTCGCCGCAGCATCATATTGGGTCATTTCTGCCGTGGCGCTGATTCGCAATCTCGAACGATCCCACGCGTTCCGCCTACTACCTGACTTCCCTGGGCACACTCCCGGCGTGGAGCAACTTTCAAGAATAGCCGGAGCTACATTCGTCGCTTGCACCGCCTTTGTTTTATACTTGCTCATTCCGTTCGCGATGTGGCTACCAACGGCCAAGAGCGGCGATTCGGTGACGTCTCAATTAATCTTGATGGTTATTCGATTAATCACGCTCGGCATGTCAGCGACCGTTGCCTTCGTGGCGGGCTATCTCCCACAGCACGCCATTTCGCGGGCAATTCGGGAGGAACGTGCGGCGCGACTGTTGCAACTGCAAGCGAGGCTGCAGCAACAGAAAAAGGGAGCAACCAATATTGACGCTGCCTCGCTTCGGGACCAAAGAGATCGTTTCTTGTCGCTAGCGCAGTCCCCTTCAGCCAGCTGGGTTTCTAGCAGTAATCTTCAACTCGGTATAGGCGTAGTGGCTGCCTTGGTGCCTTCCCTCGTGTTGTTCCTTCAGTGATCGCTCCGCACCCTGACCGGGAGCGATGATATTGAAAGCGAGTCTTGGACGACTGGGCCGTACGCCACCTTGGAGGGGACGACAGATGAGGGCCAATTCCACGTATCACTTCTGGGGACCGCTGCAAGGTGGTACCCAAGTCGGCGGGTCATTTCGCCTGGTTTTCGCGGTCTTGCTTGACAGGCGGTCGGCAGCGCGCGCGAGGTCTCGGCGGATCTCGTTGAGGGCTGCGCCATGATTGGCCCGAGTGCCTGCAGTTTGGAGTAGGGCTTCCCCGGGCCACGGTACCTGCACCCCTCTGGTGAAAGGTGCACCGATCAGGGGCCTGTCGGCCTCCCCGAAACAGAGCACGCCGTGGGCGGGGACGTCGCGCAGCAGCGCGCCGACGATGTCCACCTGTTTGAGTACGCCGTCCGGCGGTCAGCGAATGGGCTCGTACTGACTCGATGCGAAACGGTCGTCGCGGCCGCCGCACGGTGCGAACAATTCGTTCACAGTTCGACGACCTCGTCAACGCTGAGCAAGCTGGCATCGACCGCGGGGCTGTCGCGCTCCGAGCGTTTAGTTGGACTCCTGGACCTGGCGCCGTGAGCTTGAGCGTTCCTCGGCCCAGTCGACGATGTCGTTGGCCCAAACAGCACGTCACATGTCGAGACCGCGGCGTTGAGGGTCCCTTTGAAGATGAAGGCGCCCGGGGTGAGCTGCTCGTCTGCTCCCTCGCCGAAACTTCTGTCCGGCACTCGGGCTGCGGCTCCGAGGCGCGTCATACCGCCGCTTATCGGTCCCCGCAGCTGTGAACGGGCGGCGGTCTTGGCGATCCATCTACTCGGTGACTTCCGCCATTGGTTGTTTGTCGGGCGCGGAAAGCGGAGCCGTCGTTTGGGACGGTCCCATCGAGTTCGTGGGGCGCCAGCTCCGGTGAGGTGATCGGATCAACTTCATCGAGGCCGACGGACGGGCCTTCGCTCGGCCCGTCCTGCGAGGAGAAGTCGGTGGAGGCGAGCGAGGCTGGCTTGGTCGCCTCCTGCTCGGAAGGACCTGCGCCGGCCACGCGTTCTTCTGGACAAGCGCCGGTGAGGGGCGTAGAACGCCAGGATGGGTACTGTGCCAAGCGCCGGACCCACCCGGCGCACCTTCCTGTCCACGGCCATCGCGGCCGCATCAGCCGGTGCAGCGGCACCGCTCATCGGCACCGCTCTGGCCTCTCCGGCATACGCCGAGGTCAAACCACCGGCCTCCCCACCCCCGCCGACCGCTCAGCTGGTTGACGCGGAGCTGGCCGCCCTGCTCGCGCAGGTGGACCCCACCAACCTCCAGGGGACCGTCACGAAGCTCGTGTCCTTCGGCACCCGGCATACGCTCTCCTCGCAGGACGACCCGGTCCGCGGCATCGGAGCCGCGCGGGACTGGATCTACCAGACCCTGCAGGGGTATGCCGCCGCGTCGGCCGGGCGGCTCACCGTCCAGAAGCAGAGCTTCGTCCAGCCGGCCGGGCCCCGGATCCCGGTCCCGACGACCATCACGAACGTGATCGCCACGCTGCAGGGCGCGAGCGACCCGGCGCGCACGTATGTCGTGACGGGGCACTACGACTCACGCGTCACCGACGTCCTGAACTCCACCGACGACGCGCCCGGTGCCGACGACGACGGGTCGGGCGTCGCGCTCGTGCTCGAGCTCGCGCGCATCCTCAGCGCCGCCCAGCAGCCCGAGGCGACGATCGTGTTCGCCGCCGTCGCGGGCGAGGAGCAGGGGCTCTTCGGGTCTGCGTTCATGGCGGCACAGATGAAGGCCGCCGGCACCGACGTGCAGGGTATGGCCAGCAACGACATCGTCGGCAGCAGCACCGCCGACGACGGCACGAAGTACAAGCACGTGGTGCGTCTGTTCGCAGAGGGGGTCCCGACCTCCGAGACAGTGCAGCAGACCGCGATCCGCCAGGCGATCGGCGGCGAGAACGACGGGCCCTCGAGGCAGCTCGCCCGGTTCGTCCGCGAGATCGCCGACAACGGCGCCACGGGCATGGACGTCCGGACGATCTACCGGCGGGACCGCTATCTCAGGTCGAGCGACCACGTCTCCTTCCTGCAGCAGGGGTATCCCGCCATGCGCTTCACCGAGGAGGCGGAGAACTTCTTCCATGAGCACAACGACGTGGCTGTCGTGGACGGCATTCAGCGCGGCGACCTCATTGAGTTCTGCGACTTCGGCTACATCGCGGATGTGACCAGGGTGAACCTGGCGACCTTCTGGTCCCTGGCCAATGCGCCCGGCACACCGAAGAACGTCCGCATCGACACCACCGCTCTCACCAACGACTCGACGCTGCGCTGGAACGCCTCCACCTCCGCCGACCTGGCCGGCTACGAGGTGGTGTGGCGAGAGAGCACGGCACCGGAGTGGGACCAGGCCATCCCGGTCGGCAACGTCACCGCGGTGACGCTCGACATCTCGAAGGACAACGTGCAGTTCGGGGTCCGCGCCGTCGACACGACCGGTCACCACAGCCCGGCCGGGTTCCCCGCGCCGAGCTGACGCCGACTATCGCTGCCGTGGCATGCGCACGCCCCCGGAGGGGGCCGCGCGGGCCACGGCGTGCCCTGGCATGCGTGGAGGCCTGTGGGAAGCGTGGAGTCCCGGGCCCGGACCGGCCTGACATCATGGCGCCATGACGTCAGTCGTGCGCGGGATCGCCTGAGCCGGGGTCTTCGTCGGGATCTGCGTCGCGCCGCTGGTCTTCGCGCTGATGAGCACGGACCGGCCCGGCCAGGGCTTCTGGACCGACTTCTCGGTCGCTCTCGGGTTCGTGGGCCTGGCCCTGTCTGAAGGGGCTCAGGGAGGTCCGTGTGACGGTGAAGGGTTTCCTAAGCGGCCCGTCATGGACCTCGACTGTCCCGCGTTGACATGGTCATTCGGGTGCACCTCGAGGTCGCTCCGTCGTAGCGAACGTTCGTCGGAAGCCCCGACGACGCTCTCCACCGGAGTGACCGCATGCCTCCGGGGCGCCGGCGCAGCAGCGTGAGTCTTTCCGCCGCTTGACGGGCGCATGGGCATTGCCAGGCCGCGGTTCGCGAGCGGGTGCGAGAATCCACGTCGTGGAGGCGGAGCTCGTTTCCCGCGCGTTGGCCACGGCCTCAGCTCTGGCCAGAGGTTGCGGGCTGCAGGTCGACGACGTCGTCGTGTTGCACAACTCGAACAAGCTGGCTCTGCGTCTGGCCCCGTGTGAGGTCTTCGTTCGAGTAGCAGTGAACGGGCATGAGGTCGCCGCGCTCGAGGTCGAGCTCGCGCAGCGACTGGCAGCAACGGCGAGCCCCGTCGCGGTGCTCGAGCCCCGGGTCGAGCCGCGGGTCTACGAGCGCGACGGGCTCACGGTGACGTTCTGGACCTACCACGAGTCCGTGCCTGACACAGGGGACTCACCAGCCAGGTACGCGGACGCGCTTCGCCGCCTGCACGCGGGTCTACGGGGCGTCGAGGTTGTGAGGTCCCACACGTCCCACTTCCTGGACCGAGTCGCCGAGGCGGAACGGCTGCTCTCCAGCCCAGAGCAGACCCCGAGGCTCGGTGAGACCGACCGGCGGCTGCTCCTGAGCACGCTGCAGGACGCCAGTGAGCGGATCCACCGACGCGGCGCTCCCGAGCAGTTGCTGCACGGCGAACCACATCACGGCAATGTCCTGCGCACCCAAGACGGGCTGCTGTTCATCGACTTCGAGACCTGCTGCCGTGGTCCCATCGAGTTCGACGTCGCCCACGTGCCGGACGAGGTCAGCGGGCACTATCCGAATCTCGACCTCGACCTTCTCGCCGAGTGTCGACGGCTCGTCCTTGCCATGGTCGCCGCCTGGCGCTGGGACGTCCGCGACGAGTTCCCGGATGGGCACCGACACGGCCGCGACATCCTGACCCTGCTGCGCCAGGGTCCGCCGTGGCCCGTACTCGGCGCTCTCCGCGCCGAGTAGCGAAACCCTCCAGCGAAGCGCCGATGGACTTCTGCCCATGACGGCAGGTGCGTCTTTGCGCCACGAGCCGGGGTTCCCTGACGGCGACTCCGGACGAGCGTTGCCATCCTCAGCCGGCATGTCCGGTCGCCGCTCGTAGCCGGGCGCGGCAGCGACAGCGCAGCGAAGAGGTGCCAAGTCGGGCCCTCCTGGCCGGAGGTATCGCAATCCACGACGAATGCGTCGCTCACGGCGACTGCGTCGAGGAAGTGTTCAAGGCTGCTGTGTCAAACGCCCGGCTGCCCGACCTCGTCTTCAGGACGTTGCTCGGCGACTTCGCCGCCACGGGCTGTGTCCTACGATCTGACCTCGCGCCCGAGGCACTCGTTCGGCACGAGAGGCGGCCCGAACGTTCGCGCGCAGCGTTCCGCGATGTCGACCGCAACGGCACGGGCTCGGCGGCGCAGGTTCTCGTCGAGCCTGGCGAGCCGCTAGGCCCCGATGTGCTCGACCTCGCGCAGCCGCCGCGCCAGTGCAACGAGGAGCGGCCATGCGATCGAGGCGTTCTCCTCGACGAGCGGCCGGAATTCCCACGGTGAGAGAGCGTGAACCCTGATGTCAGTCTTGGCCTCGACCGACGCGGTGCGCGGGCCTTCGTCGATCAGCGCGATCTCCCCGAAGTAGTCTCCGGGCGAGAGCGTCCGTCGGGCCTGGCCGTGGACTGTGACGACAGCCTCGCCTTCCTCGATCACAAAGAAGCCGACACCGCCCGCACCCTCTCTCACGATGAGCTCCCCGGCACTGAAGGTGCGGTCGCTGAAACTGCGCGCGAGGCTCTTCAGATGCTTCTCGTCGAGTCCTTGGAAGAGCGGAACGCGCCTGATCAGCTCGATGGGAGCGGCCATTTGCCGATTCTAGTGACCTCGCCGGTCGCCACGACAGACCGAGTCGGAGTCGGGCAGCGCTAACCCGCTGTCATCGGCAGATCCGGTAGATCACGCACGCGACCGGTGAACGCGCCCGAGCACTCAGCGCGGTGCGACGCTTCCACCGCGAGCCGGGCCACCCTGACGGCGACTCCGGAAGAGCGTTGCCGTCATCGGCGCGGCATGGTCGGACGAACGTCCTCCGCGCGGCATGGTCGGACGAACGTCCTCCGCGCGGCAAGACAGCTCGTCACCGGTTCTTGGGCGCCCCGCGTTCCCACCAGTCGGTCGGCGCCTCTTCGGTGATGACGCGGGCCGCGATCTCAACATGCACCAGATTGCAGAACTTCCACAGTTCCTTGGCAGCACGCGAGTACTGGAACAGGATCTGGTCGACATCGAACGCATTCACATGACCTGCACGGAAAGTGTCGATCCCCTCGCCGACGCGCTCCACTAGGACAGCCAGCTGCGCCTCGTGGTAGGCCGCAACCGCCTCGCGTGCGGCCCGACGCTCTGACTTCGTGGACACGGACCGAGGCTAGTCCGATGGGTTCAAGACAGCATCGTTGGCGTTGGCTGTTCAGGATGCGTCGCTGAGGCGTCGCACGACGTACTGGTTGAGGCTCAGGTGCTCCTGCGCGGCCTCCAGTGCCAGCTTGCGGTGCAGGCGCTCACCGACGCGCAGGTTGAACTTGCCCGAATAGGTCCGAGACGACAGCGGCTCGGGGATCGGCTCCCCGCCTGCGTGTAGGTCTGCGACGACCTCGCGCACCACATCGCGGATGCCGTGCAGCGCGTCGTCTTGGCTGGCCGCCAGCCAGGACAGGGAGGGGAACTCGAGGCAGGTGCCGACGAATTCCGCGTCCTCTTCCGACCACGTGACACGGTAGGTGTAGTGGGTGACTTCAGGGAGTGCGGTGGTCATCGGTTCGCCTCCTTCTTGTCGATGGCCGCCAGGACCTGCCGGACTTGGTAGGCCTTGGCCTTGCCGTGGTCGTTCTGGATGTTGACCCGCGGGTCGCCGGGCCACGGCGTCTTGAACACGGCGTGCGACCCGCCGGTGGTGCGCGGTGGGCCGAAGTGGTGCTCGCAGACCTTGGCCAGGTCGTCGTACCGGACGTTGCGGGGATTGGCTCGCATCTCGGCGAGGATCTTGGCAACGGAGGGCACAGATCGATGGTACCGCAGGTGGTACCGGGGTGCGAGTGGTGCAAACGTCCGACTCTCGGCAAGTGCGGACGACCTGTTCCTCAGGCGAAGGGTCTGTCCGGCCTGCTAGCCAGCCCGCCCCGAGGTGCATCATTCCGCCGCGTGCGGACGCGGCTCGGTCACCCCACATGGCCTAGCGTCGACGGCATTCCGGTGCCCGGCCACGATGGCGGCGAGCGGGGTCTGGCCACGAGTTAGGTCGCCGCGTGAGGTGTCCGAATGTCCAGCCCAACCACTCTGGTCCTGCCCTACCAGCCAGCGACGATGTCGACCGCCCACTTGGCGGCCGTGTCCTACCTAGCCCGCTACGCCGGGCACACCCACACCCTGTACGCCTACCAGCTGCGGCAATGGTTCTCCTGGTGCGAGTGCAACGGGCTCGACCCGCTGGTCGGGATCCAGCGCGCCCACGTCGAGCTGTACATCCGTGGACTCGGTGACCGGGGCCTGATGGACTCCTCGGTCGTGACGATGATGCACGCCGTGCGTGGCTACTTCCGGTTCGCCCACATCGACGGCCTGATCGGCTCCGACCCGGCCGTCTACGCCCGGCTCCCGAAGGTCCACCGCGACGAGACCCGCACCCAGGGACTGGACCGGCTCGAGCTCATCCGGTTCCTGCAGGTCGCCCAGAGCATCACCGTCCACCACGGCGCCCTGGCCTTCCTGCTGGGCATCAACGCCATACGCGCGTCAGAAGCCGCGGCGGTGCGGATCGAGGACTACGCCGACACCCTGCGCGGACACCGGGTGCTGCACCTGGTCGGCAAGGGCAACAAGCCGGCCACCATGCCCGTCACCGTCCCCGTGCTCCGAGTCCTCGAAGCCTGCCGAGGCCAACGCACCAGCGGCCCGCTGGTGCTACGTCCGATCTCCGGAAAGCCGATCGACCGACGCGATGCCTACCGCATGGTCAGCAGGATCGCCAAGGCCGCTGGGATCTCACGTCACATCAGCCCGCACTCCCTGCGCCACGCCGCCATCACCAACGCCCTGGACGCCGGCGTCCCGCTGCGAGACGCGCAGATCCTGGCGCGTCACGCCGACCCGCGAACCACCGAGCACTACGACCGCGCCCGAGGCAACCTCGACCGCCACGGCGTCCACTTCCTGACGGCATACGTCGCCGGCGTCTGAGGTGAAGGTCCCCAACACGCGTCGGACCCGCCCAGACTGACGCGCGGCGACAGATGGCTGGGCACATGTTGCGCCCCCCGGAGTGCGCGCCATCGGCCGGGCCGTTGGCGGTGGATGGCGCCGTTCATGGCTAGCGCTCGTTGATTAGTTGCAAGAATCGTGAAATATTAGTCAGATGGACAAGGATGTTGCGGTGGGTCGCTTCGCAGCACTGGCCGATCCGGTGCGCCTGTCGACCGTCGAAGCGCTGGCCCGAGGCCCGCTCAGCGCGGGCGACCTGGCTCGTCATGCCTCGGTGTCCCCGCCCCTCATGAGTCGCCACCTGCGCATCCTGCTTGAGGCCGGTCTGGTCCACGACAGCCGCGATCCGCACGACGCTCGTCGCCGCGTCTTCACACTGCGGCCTGAGGGCCTGGTTGCAGCCCGGGCCTGGGTCGACCAGGTGCAGGCCCAGTGGAGTGAGCAGCTCGCCGCGTTCCGGGCCCATGTCGAGACCACCGCGGGCAGACTCGACAGCGGTGCCGGAGACGGTAGCTCCGTCAACCGACAGCCACCCTCGCGCGGACGGGCGCGACCGTGAGCAACCCCCGGAAAGCCGCGAGCGAGGCTCCGCGCCCTGAAGCCAGGGCAAGCGTCGAGGTCGCCGTGCCGCCCGCGCGAGCATTCGAGGCGTTCACGGCCGAGATCAACTCCTGGTGGATCCCCGGTCCTATCAACTACTTCGACGCCGGCCGATCCCCCATGATGCGCGTCGAGAGTGGGCTGGGAGGCCATGTGCTCGAGGTCTACCCCGATGGTGAGCTCGTCATCGCCGAGATCACAACGTGGGAACCCGGCGCCCGCCTCTCCTATCGGGGCATCGTCGACGACAGCCAGACCGACATCACCTTCGAGCCGACGCCTGTCGGCACCCGAGTGCGTGTGCACCAGTACCTGCGCGACGACGGTGAACGCGCCTTTCTCTTCTGGCCCAACGTCATCGGTTGGCTCGTCCCCTGGTGCGACAGACCTGATCCGATCCGATCACCTCACCCAGACCACGGAGGCTGAACAGTGGTAGACCCCATCGAGATCCTGCACACCGCCCGAACCATGGTGCTGCACGACTGGCCGTCCGAGGACGTCCCCAATGCACTGGCACACGCCGGGCTGGAGCTCACCTTCCAGGGCGGCCCCGACCCCGACGACCTCTACGTGATGAGCCTCGTCGACGGACGCCCCGAGACGCGACCCGCCGACGGACTGCCCGACCACGCCGACATCATCTACAGCCACCGACCCGAGGCCGAACTGCCGCGCCTGCTGGAAGAGGCTCGACGACTAGGAGCCTCGACGCTCTGGCACCAGTCAGGCCGCGACGAGCGCGGCGAGAAGGACCCCACGGGCGTCCATCTCACCGACGCCGAGGCGGAGCAGATGACGACCCTCGCGCGCGAGGCGGGCATCCATTTCGTCAGCACCCCCTACATCGTTGACGCCGCCGCCGCAGCGCGACTCCGCTGAGCCGCACGTATGCCGGGTGGCGCCCAGATCACCCGACGAGCCGTCCGCAACCGGGCAAACTGGGCAACGGGTCAAGAGGCGAGCAGCCGCGCCAACGTTGACGCCCACGTCGATACGCTGGCGGTACCTTCCGCCACCCGATTGTGGAACTCGACCGCGGGAGGTACAACGGGCCAGCTCGGGTTTCGCTCGGGAGGGTGAGATGACACATCGAGGGTCGAAACCTGACCGCCCGACGTCTGCGCCACCAGCCGACACTGGCGTTGATGAAAGTGCTGGCGGCTTCCCGGAGTCACGCAAAGCGCAGGCTCCGTTGGTGGGCCGGAACATCGAGCTGAACCGCCTCGGCGAGTTTCTTGACCATGTCATCGCGGGGCGCGGCGGAGCCTTGCTGATTGCGGGAGAAGCCGGCGTCGGCAAGTCAGCCCTGCTCGAGGCCGCGGCTCGACGCGCCGCCGACCTGGACCTGCGTGTGGTGCTGGCCGCCGGTGCGGAGTTCGAGGTGGAAGTCAGCTTCGCTACCCTCAACCAGTTGCTCGGCCCCTTCATCGGCCTTATGCCTCAGCTCGACCCATCCGACTGGGAGGCGCTCGGTGCCGCGGTCCAGCTCGGCGGCGCCCACACAGGTGACCCAGCTCGAGTCTCCACCGCCACGCTGGCCCTGCTGCGCAAGGCAGCCGAGCACCACCCCGTGCTGCTGGTGGTGGACGACCTGCCGTGGATGGACAAGGCGAGCGCGCGGGTCTTGGCGTTCGTCGCCCGTCGACTGGCCGGTATTCCGGTCGGACTCGTGGGTGCCGCGCGACCCGGGGAGGCGGGCCTGTTCGATGACGTCGACCTGCCCCGACTGCTTGTCGCGCCATTGTCGAGCCCGTCAGCGCAGTCGTTGCTGGACCAGTCGTACCCGGGCCTCACTGGACAGGTCCGGCGCCGCATCCTCGATGACGCGAGCGGTAACCCCCTGGCGCTGCTCGAGCTGCCGAGGGCTCTGGCCAACCTGGGTCACGCCGAGGCGACCAGAGCGCCCGACGTTCTCCCGGTCACCGACCGCATCAAGGCGATGTTCGCGGCCCGCGTCAGGTCGTTACCCAGTGAGACCGCCGACTTGCTCCTGCTCGCCGCCCTTGAGGGCACCGGTGACCTGCGCGTCCTCACCGACGCCAGCAGCGTCCGGCCCGGTGCGAAGGAGTCGCAGGTGGACCGGTTGGAGGCCCTGGGACCAGCCGAGGTGGCCAACCTGATCTACGTCGACCCGCTAACGGGGCGCCTGGAGTTCCGGCACCCCCTGACCCGGTCTGCGGTCGTGGCAATGGCCACCGACGCCGAGCGACGCCGAGCCCACAATGTCCTCGCGACGCGTCTGACCGACGACCCGGACCGGCGTGCCTGGCAGATGTCCGCAGCAGCTCTGGGACCGGATGAACCTACTGCAGCAGAACTGGAGCATGTGGCGCGCCGGGCGGCTCGGCGAGGCGACCCAGTCGGCGCGGTCGCGGCATACGTCCGCGCTGCCGACCTCACCCCCCACCGTTCGCACAAGGTGCGGCGCCTGGCTCACGCCGCGTACCTGGGCGCGAACGTCACCGGCGACCTCGGCATGGCATCCCCGGTGTTGGACGAAGCCGCCCTCGAGGCTGACCCTGATGCTGCTTTGACCGTGACCCTTGCCGCGGCCGCGCAGCTGCTCAACCAGAACGGTGACCTGGACACCACCTACCGCTTGCTGGTGAACGCAATCGAGATGCACAGCGGCCCGTTCCGCGCCGACAACG
Organism: Monashia sp. NPDC004114; assembly: GCF_053603855.1. Lineage (NCBI taxonomy): Bacteria > Bacillati > Actinomycetota > Actinomycetes > Micrococcales > Intrasporangiaceae > Intrasporangium > Monashia sp. NPDC004114. The sequence continues at coordinate 452,550 of NZ_JBSGGK010000001.1, forward strand.
AGGTCTTGGTCGAGACCCTGCACACCCTGCTGCTGGTCTGCTACTTCGCTGGCCGCCCGGAGCTGTGGACGCCCCTGGACAGTGCCATGGCACGACTCGAGCCGGCACCGCCGCTGGACCTCACGCTGCTGCGGTCCACGCTCGGCGACCCCGCGCGCCTGGCCGTTGACGTGTTGGGCGGCCTCGACACCGCCATCGCCCTGCTGCACCGAGAAACGGACGCGGCGCACATCCGCCGGATCGGGATCGCCGCGGTGTTCACCGACCGGGTCGAAGGCTGCCTGCCCGCGTTGCGGCGCGTCGTCGAAGACGGCCGTTCCGGTGGCGCGGTCACCGCGTCCATCGACGCGCTGTTCCTGCTGGCCAACCACCACTACTTCACCGGCGCCTGGGACGAGACGCAGCAGGAGGCTGGTGAGGGGCTGGCCCTGTGTGACGACCTCGGATTCCAGATGCTCGCCTGGCCCGGGCACTTCCTGCAGGGGCTGGTCGCGGCGGCCCACGGCGATGAGCACACGGTGCGAGCGATGACCAACCGCATGGCAGCGTGGGGGTTCCCGCGACGCGTGGGCTGCATCCAGCACTACATCGCCCAGCTCAACACTCAGTCAGCACTGGCGCGCGGCGACTTCGACGTCGCGTTCCGGCACGCGAGCCTGGTCAGCCCGGCCGGCGAACTGGCCACACACGCACCACTCGCGTTGTGGCTGGTCCTCGACCTGACCGAGGCAGCCACTCGCTCCGGCCGGGCCGGCGAAGCCGTGGCCCATGTGGCGGCCATGACCCAAGCCGGCATAGGCCACATCTCACCACGCCTGGACCTGCTGGTCACAGGCGCGAGTGCCATGACCGCCGCCATCACCAAGCCCGAAAAGGACGCCGACGAGGCGTTCGAGGCAGCGCTGGCGCTCCCGGGCACCGCCCTGCACCCCTTCGAGGTGGCCCGCATCCAGCTCGCATACGGAGAACACCTGCGGCGCACCCGCCGAACGACCCATGCCGGCATTCACCTGCAACAGGCGGTCGACCTGTTCGACCGGCTCCGGGCCGCGCCGTGGGCCGAACGCGCCGTCCGGGAGCTGCGTGCTGCGGGAAAGGCCAGCCCACGGCCGCCGGCGCGTTTGTCAAGAAGCGCCGCCGGCACGCTGACCCCACAGCAACGGCAGGTCGCCGAGCTCGCAGCCGCCGGCCTGACAAACAAGCAGATCGGCGAGCGTCTGTTCCTGTCGCCACGCACCGTGGCGACACACCTGTACGAGCTGTTCCCCAAGCTCGGTATCACCTCACGGGCCGCGCTTCGCGACGCCCTGGCACAGCACGACCAGGCCACGCATGGTGCAACCGTCGCACAGTCAGAAGAATCCTCGGAAGGCCAACGCAAGTCGACTGACTGAGGCGCGGCACCCGACGCGCGAAGACCGGTACCCGACCCAGTCACTTGACGCACGCGCCCTGCCACCCCCGACTCCTAGCGTCGAGCGAGCCCCACACCGGGGCATCGACCCAAGGAGAGCACCATGAGTACCCCGACCATCTTGCTCGTCCACGGCGGCTTCGTCGACGGCTCGGGCTGGCAGCCCGTCCACGACCTTCTGCGCCGTGACGGTTACGACATCGCAGTCGTACAGAACCCGACCACCTCACTCGACGACGACGTGGCCGCCGTCAACCACGTGCTCGAGGAGATCGACGGCCCCGTCGTCCTCGTCGGACACTCCTACGGCGGCGTCGTGGTGACCGAAGCCGGCACCCATCCGCAGGTGTCCGCGTTGGTTTACATCGCCGCATTCGCACCCGACGCCGGCGAGTCCGTCCAGACACTCATCGCCGACCCACCGCCGGGCGCGCCGGTACCGCCTATCCTGCCGCCCCGCAACGGGCTCCTGGCCCTGGACAAAACCAAGTTCCACGACTCGTTCGCCGGCGACCTCAAGCCGGAACTTGCCGAGTTCATGGCCAACTCCCAGGTCCCGTGGGGTGTCGAAGCGTTGGCCGGCACCGTCTCGACCCCCGCATGGCGGTCCAAGCCCAGCTGGTATCTGGTCGCGTCCGACGACCGGATGATTCCGCCGCCTGCGCAGCGCGCCATGGCCCAGCGCGCGGGCGCCACGACGCACGAGGTGGCCGGCAGCCACTCGGTCTACATCTCGCAGGCCCAAGCGAGCGCGGACCTCATCCACGCCGCCGCGCAGTCGCCGACCGCGGCCTGAGAAGGGAGCTCATCATGGGTCCGAACCTCTCCCGTCGCCAGCTCCTGGTCACCGGCGCCGCCGTGGCCGGATCTGCCGCGCTCACCGCTACCGCCCTGGGCGCGGAAGCTGCCGGTGCCACGACCATGCCCGACGCCGGCGCCGCACCGAAGACCAAGCCGACCATCGTCCTGGTCCACGGCGGCTACGCCGACTCCTCCTGCTGGAACGACGTCATCGCCCCGTTGCAGGGCGCCGGCTACCCCACCATCTGCGGGTCGAACCCGCTGCGGGGCATCCCGACCGATGCCCCGTACATCGCCAGCCTGCTCGACTCCATCAGCGGGCCAGTCGTGCTTGTCGCGCACTCCATGGGCGGCACCGTCATCACCAACGCCGCCGCGGGCAAGGCCAGCGTCAAGGCGCTGGTGTACATCGCCGCATTTGTCCCCGACGTCGGCGAGACACAGGCGGACCTGATCAACAAGTTCCCCGGCAGCGAAGTCCTGCCGGTGAGCGTGCCGGTCCCGTACACCAAACCCGACGGCACCACCGGGACCGACCTGTACCTCAGCAAGGACGGGAAGGCGGCCTTCGCGGCCGACATCTCCGCGTCCGCGTTCCGGCTGCTGCAGGCAACTCAGCGGCCCTTCGACGCGGACTCGTTCATCTATCCGACGACAGCCGCGGCCTGGCGCACCATCCCCTCCTGGGGGCTGGTCGCCGGCCAGGACAAGGCCATCCCGGCGCAGACCGAACGGTGGATGTACGCCCGCGCCAACGCCCGCAAGGTCGTCGAGCTGCCGACGTCGTCGCACGTCGCCATGCTCAGCCACCCCAAAGCAGTCGCCGACCTCATCCAGGACGCTGCCAAGGCGGCCTCCTGAGAGAACGCCTGCCGGTGGCCCGCGGCAGGTCCTCCGGGCCACCGGCAACGCGAGCATCCGTTCGATGGGCGTAATCGTCCTCAGCGTGGCTGTTGGCGCACGTTGCTCCGCCTGTGGTGATGACGGGCGTGGGTAAGTCCGACCTGCGACACCCTTGTCTCAGGCGCCGGTTTGGTCTGGCGGCAATCCCGCACCAAGGCGCGTCGTTCCGCCGCGTCGGGAGCTGGCGCCCCTGCTCGCAGGCCCCCGGCGGGTCCTGAGGATCACGTCGGGGAGGGCGCGGGGGGCCGCAGCGTGCGGACAGGTGCAGCACCTACTGTGCGGGAGTGCCTGAGCAGTCAGTACCCGAGATGGTCGACGATCGGTCGAGCTGGCGATTCATGACGTTGCGCGCGAGGCTCGAGACCGTCGTCATCTGTGCCGTGTTCGCCCTTTACGTGGTGTTCGCACTGAAGCTCCTGTTCCTGTCGCGGCCGCCGGGTTCGGAGCGATCGTTCAACCTCGTCCCGTTCGCGAGCATCTCGACCTACCTGTTCAGCGGTTCAACCGGCGTGAGCAGGTTCGCGTTCGGAAACCTCGCCGGCAACGTGCTCCTATTCATCCCGCTCGGCGCGTACCTGTCCATGCGGGCGAAGTCGACGGTGCCCAGGACCATGCTCACCCTCGCCCTCACGAGCGTGGCAGTGGAGATCCTGCAGGGTCTGTTCGCGGTGGGGGCGTCGGACATCGACGACGTCATCCTGAACTGCCTCGGAGGCTTTGTCGGCATCCAGGCGTTCCTCCTGCTCAGGGTGATCCTGCGAGATCGGGACCGGGTGCGCACGGCGGTCGCGGCGCTGTCGGTCGTCGCGCTCCCGGTCCTGGCCTACCTGCTGTTCGTCATCAGACTGCACCTGTGAGTCCGGCCGCCCCTGGAGCCCGACTGTTTGACGCATCCGGGCCAGCGCGCGAAGAAGCCCTTTCCGCCGCCTGCTGACGCGGCTCGATCACCCAACTTGGCGGCCTAGCGTCGACGGCATCCCGGTGCCCGGCCACGATGGCGGCGAGCGGGGTCTGGCCAGAGTCAGGTCGCCGCGTGAGGTGACCGAATGTCCAGCCCAACCACTCTCCTCCTGCCGTACCAGCCGGCGACGATGTCGACCGCCCACTTGGCGGCCGTGTCCTACCTAGCCCGCTACGCCGGGCACACCCACACCCTGTACGCCTTCGAGCTACGACAGTGGTTCGCCTGGTGCGAGTGCAACGGGCTCGACCCTCTGGTCGGGATCCAGCGAGCCCACGTCGAGCTGTACATCCGTGGGCTCGGTGACCGGGGCCTGATGGACCGCGGACACCGGGTGCTGCACCTGGTCGGCAAGGGCAACAAGCCTGCGACCATGGCCGTGACCGTGCCTGTCCTTCGCGTCCTCGAAGCTTGCCGTGGCCCGCGCACCACCGGGCCGCTGGTGTTTCGTCCGGTCTCCGGCAAGCCGATCGACCGACGCGATGCCTACCGCATGGTCGCCCGGATCGCGAAGGCCGCTGGGATCCCACGTCACATCAGCCCGCACTCCCTGCGTCACGCCGCCATCACCAACGCCCTGGACGCCGGCGTCCCGCTGCGAGACGCGCAGATCCTGGCGCGTCACGCCGACCCGCGAACCACCGAGCACTACGACCGCGCCCGAGACAACCTCGACCGACACGGCGTCCACTTCCTCACCGCATACGTCTCCGGCGTCTGAACGCTACGACCGGCATCAGAGTCGATTCCGCCTGATACGAGCGCGTATAGCCGCGTGCGCGCGACCAGTCTGATATCGTTTGATATCAGGAGGTGGTCGTGATGGCCGACGTGCTCATTCGTGACGTGCCGGAAGCGGTGTTGGCAAGCGTGGACGCACATGCGTCCCGATTGGGGCTCTCGCGGGTGGAATACATCCGCCGACGTCTCGCGGCCGACGCGGCGACCTCGGGCGCCACGGTGTCCGCAGCCGACCTGCGATCCTTCGCCGACAAGGTTTCGGATCTGGCTGACCCCGAGGTCATGGGCGCGGCGTGGCAGTGACCGAGTGGCTGGTCGACAAATCAGCGCTGGTGCGCCTGGGCGGGAGCCCGGATGCTGCGCTCTGGGCGGAGCGGATCGAGCGGGGTCTGGTGCGGATCACGACCGTGACCCGCCTGGAGGTCGGCTACTCCGCGCGCAACGCTGACGACGCTCGTTCGCTCCTCACCGGCCCGCCGGTGTCGGCAATGCCGGTGGAGCACCTGACGCCAGCGGTCGAAGACCGGGCGGTCCAGGTGCAACTGATGCTGGCAGGCCAAGGTCAGCACCGGGCGCCCTCCATCCCGGACATCATCATCGCCGCCGCTGCCGAGCTGGCCGGGTTGACCATCCTGCACCTGGACAAGGACTTCGACCTGATCGCAGACCTCACAGGCCAGCCGACCGAGCGTCTCCGCGCTTGACGGCGAACCGCCGTTTCCCTGGAGCATTTCGCCGCCAGCCGCCCACCCTGACCGCTGCATGCGCGGACGTCGAGAGGGAGGTCGCGGCGCCCCGGCGTGAGGCTGCGAGGATGTGCGTGTGGCCAGGAAGTCAAAGGGTCCGACCTTCGCCGAGCTGATCAAGCAGCCCACCTGGAGCGAGGCGAAGTCGCGGCAAGCGGGTGAGCACGCGGTGCGACCCGGCAGGTACAACCATGCTGGCGAGCTCTTCGACCCCAGCGGTCGACTGCTGGTCCTTGAGCGGGAGGACATCACGCCCCAGCGGGCGCAGGAGCTTGTCAGCGGCGGTGCGCTCGTGGCCCATGAAGGCTGTGGGTGCGGCGGTTGGGCTGGCTGTCAGCCGGACTGGTCGTCCAGCGACGCCGTGTCGCGGCTGGGTACGTGTTCGCCATCGCTCCGGGGCCGGGGTGTGCCGACGTGGATTGATCTTTGGAGTAGCGAGGCGGGCCAGGTCGTGTACTTGCACGGAGACGTGCAGTGGGGCAACGAGCTCGGTTGAGCGCCCCGCTGTGCGCGGCTGGACCCGTCGGCCCGGTCCCGAGGTCGGATGCCTGAACTCCGCGGAGCGGCATGCGAGTGCCGTCCTGCGAGCACGAGCGCCAGACGTCGACGTCGCTGTCAAACAAGATCGCTGACAGTAGGTGCGGCGTTGCGATCCACCCATCGACGGTCGATGCGTCGCGAGCAGTTGACATGGCGAGCCAGTAGATGACGGCCGCCGTAGGCGCCAATCAAGGCGGCGGCATAAACACGGCGATGTCACCGTACGCGCGCATCGCGGCGATCCGGTCACCGGCGAGGTCGTAGGCGACGCAGTACGGGATCCGGGAACTTCCGTCCTGGCCGGCGCAGCTTCCTTCGATATAGGCCGTGCCGTCCGAGACGGACAGTTGACGAGTCTTCATGCCGGTCATGCGAGCGTGCAGGCCCATGATGCCCGCTTCGACCGCTTCCGACCCCAAGAGCTCTTCGTCGCTCTGGATGCTGGTCCAGGTGACGTCGTCGGTGAGGAACTGTTGGAAGTGACCACTTCCCATCGCTGTGAAGTATGCCTCCATGACCTTCGCGGTGTCATCGGCCGACATGGGCTCCTCCGGTCTCGTGGTTGGGCCAGGCTTCAGTCCCCATTGTGGCTCCCGTGGCGCCCAGCTGGCAGGCCTCGATGGCTGCCGACGGCGTTATGACCTGGACTGCTTTATGCCGCCTTCGCAAGCCGTGCATTCGTCCGTGCGGGGCAATTGAGCGGTGCTGCTTAGTTCTTGAGTCCGCTGGCTCGCTTGATCAACGCATCGAACGTGCGGTCCGGCAGCACCGCGTGAAGGCCGATGAGCGGCTTCGCACCAAAGCCCACGGCATAGCGAGTCTTGGGTCTTTTGGCAGAGGCGGCCTTGCTGATCGCCTTCGCGATCACAGACGGGTCGGACGAGAACCGGGCGTTTCCCTCGCCGGACAGGCTGGCGGCCACCGCCTGCGCCTGGTCGGCGTACGGGCCGACGCCCGATGTCTCTTTCAACATCTTTGCGGCGTTGGCTCCCCACTCGGTCCGTATGCCGCCCGGCTCGATGATCGCGACATCGACGCCAAAGGGGGCGGCCTCGAGTCGGACACAGTCGCTGAGTGCCTCGAGCGCGAACTTGGTCGCGTGATACCACGAGCCCAGCGGGGTGTGGATTCGTCCGCCCATCGACGTGATGTTGATGATCGTCCCGTCGCGCTGGTCCCGCATGTGCGGCAGGGCCAGCTGCATCAGGCGGGCTGCGCCGAAGACGTTGACCTCGAACTGTCGCCGGGCTTCGTCCATCGCGACATCCTCCAGCGCGCCGTAGGAGCCATAACCGGCGATGTTGACGAGCACATCCAGTCGGCCCTTCTCCTCGATGATCCGGTTGACGCCCGCGACCATCGACTCGTCGTCGGTGACGTCCATGGCCAATGGCCTGATGCCGTGAGCGGCCAGCTTCTGGAGCCGCTCGAGGCGGCGAGCGGCGCCGTAGACGACGAACCCGTCCTCGGTCAGCTTCCGCGCCGCGGCCTCCCCGATCCCGGACGAGGCGCCGGTGACGAGAGCCACGCGGGACTGGTGGTTGCTGGGCATGGGCGACGTCCTCACTGTAAGGTGAACCTTCATTCACGTTAGATCATGAACCAAGGTTCACTTTCACGCAAGTCCCATCGGATCCCGAGGTTGTGCCGTGACCCAGCAGCAGCGCGCTCCACGCGCGGACTCCGCGCGTAACCGCGCCAAGATCCTCGACGCCGCGCGCTCACGCATCACCGAGTCCGGACGTGATGTCGCGATGACCGACATCGCGGCCTCAGCCGGGGTGGCGGTGGGCACCCTGTACAACCACTTCCCCACCAAGGTGGACCTCGTCGCCGCGGTCATGGACGAGTTCGTGACCCAAGTTGCCGACCGCTCCGAGGAGCTGCGAAGGGCGGTCGAGGCCGGCCAGCAAACGGGTGGGGCCGCGGTGACGGAGTTCCTACGGTTCGTGCTCGACGCGTCGGCGGTCAATCACGCCGTCAAAGTGGTCGCCCAGACCATGGGCTCGTCGACCGTTGGGGACTCCCCGGACGAGGCCCGCGCCGCACGCGCCTTGGCATTCCTGCTCCGGGCGGCGCAGCAAGAGGGCGTCGTCCGCGAAGAGGTCACCGTGCAGGACGTGTACCTGCTGGTGAACTCGGCCCCCCTGGACGCGCCGAAGCCAGCGCGTGATCGCTGGCTCGACCTGGTGTCCCGCGGCATCCTCGCCGACTGAGTCCACGGACTCAGCGGACCGCCCCGCCATCACGAGGTTCGGTACTCACGGTGGCGCAGCGGAGAATACACCGGTAGGGCTGGACGGGGCGTTCGCGGTCGCGCGGCGCCGGGATGGCGAGGGGGTGGCCCGGTGCACACTTGCACGGGGCCACCGGTGTGCTGGACCTCGCTGGGCGTGCCTTGTCCGCCCTATGGAAGGGTGGCGAGCTGCTTCGACGACGCGGAGCTCTGGAATTCGCGCAGCGGCAGGAACACGCCTTGGTTGCCGACGACCTGCTGGCCCTGCTTGCTGATGATGAACTTCGTGAGTTCACGCATGACCGGATCCAGCTGCTCGCCGGGCTTCTTGTTCACGTTGAGGTACACCAGCCGACTCAGCGGGTACTGCGCCGAGGCGACGTTCTCGTACGTCGGCGCGTACGCAGGATCGTTGTCATGATTGCTCAGCGACAGCACCTTGACGGGCCGGTCCACGTAGGCCATGCCTGTGTAGGCGATCCCGTACCGGTCCTCGTCCACATGCTTGGCCTGGTTGAACACGGTCGTCTCCCACGAGACGTCGGGGTCTGCAGGCTCCGCGCCGACCGGGGTCGCCGAACGCCACTCGCCGCGCTCACCGTTGTAGTTGAGCACGCGCTCGCGCACGAACTCCTCGAACCCGTTCCACGGCTTGATCCCGTAGATGTGGATCGGCTTGTCCTGCCAGTCACCAGTCAGGCCGAGGTCGCCCCAGGTACGGATGGGCGTGCCGCCGCGATGATGGGTCGTGGACAGCAGCCGGTCGAGCTGGTCGAAGGACAGCTTGTTGATCGGGTTGTCCTTGTTGACCACGAAGCCCATCGAGTCGAGGAACCCGAAGTGGCGGTAGGAGCCGCCGGAGATCGGGATCGACGTCGGTCCGTAGCCGAACTTCTCTCGGAACGCCAGGTCGTCCGAGGGCTTGAGCTCGCGGGAGACGAAGACGCAGTCGAGCTTGCCGTCGATCAGGGCCAGCGCTCCGAGGCTGCCGGCGTAGGGCGGGTCGACGTTGATGCTCACCTTCGGGTACATCCGCGAGAACTCGGCGATCCAGTCCTTGGACAACGCCGCGAGGACATCGGAAGCGCCGCAGTTGTAGGTCCCTCGGAGAGCGTTGCGGCCGATCGGCTCGTAGGTCGTGAGCCCAGGGTCGGGCGTGGGCTGGAGCAGCTCGGGTGTCGGGGTGGGACGGCCGTGCTCCTTGTTGAACTCGTCCTGCGCGTCGGTCTGCTTTGTGACGGTCTTCTGGGGGGCGATAGCCCAAAGGGCCAGCTCTTTCGCCGTCGAGTTGGTCTCCGCGAGGCCAACGGCGGCTCCAGTGGCCGTGAGCGCTGCGCAGGCCACAGCGATCGTGGCGATGCGTACGGGATGGCGTGTCATGTCAGTGCTCCTCGTTGAGCGGTTCTTGGGTGCCCAAAACGTAGGAACCCGCTGGAGCGCGAACAAGATTGCGAAGGTTCGCGACATTGAGTTCATAAAGCACGCGGGATCGGTGCCCTGCTGGGCCCGGCGTGATGGGGTTAGGGTGCGCCTGTGCAGCCCACCCCCGTGACCGGCCGTGATGGACACCGGACGGCGACGTTCCGGGTGTCCCGTCCCGCGCTGCGGCTGCGCGACCAGGTGATCCTTCTCGTGACCGGGCTCGTGGCTGCGACACTCCTTCTGTCGGTATTCGTGGCTGCTTACATCGTCCGTGGCATCGTGCAGCGCCAGTTCGAGATCCGGGCGCTGACCATCGCGCGTGCCGTCGCGCTCGACACCCGTTATGTGGGATGGCTTCAGTCGGCCCCGGCATCACCCGACGGTCCGGTTCAGGCCGAGGCGGAGCGCGTCCGCATCGGCACCAACGCCCAGTCCGTCATCGTGCTCGACGCGAGCGGCACACGGTACAGCCACCCGGACACGCGGCTGGTGGGAGGCCGAGCCCGGGCGGACCTAGGTCCCGTGCTTGCTGGTGACGAGGTGATGGCGGTCGAGGACGAGGCCGACGGATCGGCCGCGCGGGGCCGGGTTCCCCTGCGTGACAGCACCGGTCGCGTAGTCGGAGTGGTCAGTGTCGGCCTGGGCATGAGTCGCGTAAATGACAGCGTATGGGCGCTCACACGCGGTCTGGTCCTGGCCGGCCTGGCGGTGCTGCTGATCGGGGTCGCGGGGGCGTACGCACTTGCCCGACGGCTGAGGCGCACGACGCACGGGCTCGAGCCCGCCGAGATGGCCGACCTGCTTCGCGGCCAGCAGGCCCTGCTCTCAGGTGTGCGGGACGGCGTCGTGGCGCTCGACCCTGACGGCGCGGTGACGGCGTCCAACGACGTTGCTCGACGGCTGCTCGGCCGGGCACCTACGATCGGCGTCCCGGCAGATGAGGCTGGCCTGCCCCCTCAGGTGCTCGACCTGCTGACCCGCGCCGACGCGCCGCGCGGAGAGCTCGTCGCTCTCGGGGACGACACGGTGGTGGCCACCCGGCTGCCCGTTGTTCGTGACGGTCGGGACCTGGGCTCGGTGCTCGTCCTGCGTGACCAGTCCGACCTCGACGACCTGGCTCGCGAGCTGGAGGCGACACGCGCGCTCACGGACGCGCTGCGCGCACAGGCGCACGAGTACACGAACCGCATCCACACTGTGGCCGGCATGCTTCACCTCGGGCACGTCGTCGAGGCACGGGACTACCTCCTCGAGCTGCACTCCACGACGACCTGGGGTGAGCTCATCAGCGATCCGTTCCTCGCCGGCCTTCTGACCGCGAAAGCCGCTGTCGCATCCGAAGCAGGCGTTCGTCTTCGCGTCAGCGACACGACGTGGGTCGAGGGCCACCTGCAACACCCGCTGGACAGCGTGACGGTCGTCGCGAACCTCGTGGACAACGCCATCCGCGCCGCTCAACAACCGGTCGGTCCGAAGGACCTTGACGACGAGAGCTGGGTCGAGGTGACCCTGCTGTCCGACGGACTCGCGCTCGTGGTGCACGTCGTCGACTCGGGCCCGGGGGTGGCGCCCGAGCAGCGGGAAGCGATCTTCCACCCAGGCTTCACCACGCGCCTGCTCGACGCGGATGCCCGACCCAAGCATGGGCTCGGGCTGTCGCTCGCCCAGCGCACCGCCCGTCGACACGGCGGCGACGTTGTCCTGACGGACGCAGGCTCGGACGGCCACGGTGCGGCATTCACTGCGCGGCTCGAAGACGTCATCGAGCCCGATCCCGGAGCCTCCCGATGACCAGACTGAGAGTGCTGGTCGTCGACGACGACTTCCGGGTCGCTCGTCTTCACGCGGACGCCATAGACGCCCTTCCCGACTGTGAGGTCGTCGGCCAGGCCCGGACCGCGGCGGAGGCTCTGCGCCTCGCCGCGAGCCGCCACGCCGACCTCATCATCCTCGACGAGTACCTCCCCGACGCGCCGGGCTCGTCCCTGCTCGGCCGGCTCGGCGCGCCCGCCATCCTGGTCACGGCCGCGAACGACACAGCAACCGTGCGACGCGCACTGGCCGCCGGCGCAGTCAACTACATCCTCAAACCCTTCGATCTCGACGTACTCACCGACCGGGTCACGGCATACGCACGCACGCGAGCGAGTCTCGGTGGGACCCGCGCGGTCGAGCAGGCCGACATCGACCGGGCGATCATCCGTATGCGCGGGGGAGCCGGTGCAGAGGTCCCGACCCGCCGCGGTGGATCGGAGACGACGGCCGCCCTTGTCCGCGACGCCCTCATCGCCTCGGCAGGGCCCCTCACGGCCACCGAGATTGCGCAGCAGGTCGGGGTCTCGCGTGTTACCGCCCAGCGATACCTGTCCGACTTCGCCCGCGCCGGCCGCGTGACCATACGGCTCTCCTACGGGTCTGCCGGCCGACCCGAACACCACTACACGTGGATCCAGGGATAGCGGCTCCGCGCGAACCCGCCCTCACAAGCAAACCTCAGAGGCGTCTGATTGGATCATGTCCGACTTGTCGGCCACCCTGCACCGAGGTGCGTCTAGCCGCCGCCTATCGCACGGCTCGGCGGCACTGGTGGTGGACGCGGTGTCCTCGAAGCGAGTGAGATCAGACCGGCCAGACCCGCCAAATGGCGGGCTCGCGATCGAGAATCTGCCGCGAACGGCGGTTCCTTCGCCCCTCGCGCGACCAGCATCGTGGTGGCTAGTTACATTGCCACGCAAGGAGCTCAGATGCCTACCACCACGGTCCCCCGCCCCCCGTTCGACCCGGAGCTGGACGCGATCCTCGCTGTCGTCGGCGACCAGCTCCCGCAGCTCACGCTGGAGACGATCCCGCAGTTCCGATCACTGCCTGTCAATCCGATAGAGCTCACCCCCGACAAGCTCAGTGATGCCGGAGTGACGCGCCGGGACTTCACGGTCCCGGGCTACGAGGGAGCCGACATGCTCCTTTCCGTGCTTGCCCGCGCCGACCACGCCGGGACTGGACCGGGGATCTACCACATCCACGGCGGAGGCATGATCACCGGCGATCGGCTGCTCGGTCCGCTGACGATGCTTCCCTGGGTCGTCGAGCACGACGCGGTCCTTGTGACGGCCGAGTACCGACTCGCCCCCGAGTTCCCCGACCCCTACCCGGTGGAGGACTGCTACGCGGGCCTGGTCTGGGCCGTCGACCACGCCGACGAGCTGGGCATCGACCGGGACCGCATCATGATCGCGGGGGCGAGCGCGGGCGGCGGCCTGGCCGCCGGGACCGCACTCCTAGCGCGAGACCGCAACGGCCCGACGCTCATCGGCCAGATGCTGATCTGCCCCATGCTCGATGACCGCGACACGAGCATCTCGACTGTCCAGTACGACGTCGGGACGTGGACCCGCGACCACAACCGGGTCGGCTGGGACGCGCTGCTCGGAGAGCGTCGCGGGACCGCGGATGTGTCGATGTATGCCGCTCCGGCTCGCGCGACAGACCTTTCGGGGCTGCCGCCCGCGTTCATCGACTGTGGCTCGGCGGAGGTGTTCCGCGACGAGGACGTGGCGTACGCGACGGCACTCTGGGGCGCCGGCGTGCAGGCCGAGCTGCACGTGTTTGCTGGCGGATTCCACGGCTTCGACATGCTCGCCCCACACACCGCGGTCGCCCAAGCGTCCGTCGCTGCACGGAATAACTGGGCTTCGCGCATGCTGGGCTCCTGAGCCTCGTCGCGGCGATACTCTCGTCACGACAACAGCTGGAGCACCGATGCAGGAACTCGTAGGAAGGCTCACGGCTCTCGATCCGGAGGCGAGCGAGACGCTCAAGGTCGTCGCGTACTTCGACGCGCTCGTCGCCTCGGGCGTGGGTCTTGACGGGCTCCTGCGCGCGGCGGCAGTGCTCTCGGGGGTGGTCGCCGGGGCGGAGCGGCGTGGCCGAGTCAGCAGATGCGATGCAACCGGGCGCCGCCTTGACGCCGACGGTGACGTGAAGCGGGCGCCCGAGCGCGTCGTCGGGGGCGCCCGGGTGTGGCTCGAGCGCGACGGGCCGCTCCATGCCAACGACGAGATGGTCGTCGAGCGGCTTGCCTTGGCGGTGGAGCTCCTCGAGACGCGCCGCGGTCCGGCCCGCGGCCTCGACATCGTCATCGATGCCGACCGGGGGCCCACCGAGCGTAAGGAGGCACTCGCCGGCCTGCGCATCGGTGGCAGTGCCCGGTTGCGCCTGGTCGCGACGAGCGTCGCCCAACCTGCTCCGGGGGAGCCATCGACCGTCGTCCCCTCGAGGTACGGGATGCTGCGCGCGACGGTCGACGCGTCCGGGAGGCTCTCACCCACGGGGCGGGCTGGCCTCGGAGTCTGGACGCGGGCGGACCATGCGCCGGAGTCCTGGGAATCAGCCGTGATCGCCTATCGCCTCACGGACGCGGCCGACCAGATCGTCGATGCGACCGACCTAGGGGCCATGCTGGTTCTCGCACGCGCCTACGACCCCGAGGTCCCCCACCCGGACGTCGCGAAACTGGCTGGCCTCGATGCCTTCCAGGCCAAGGTTCTACGTGCTCTCGTCGAGGCCGACAGCATCCGATCTGCGGCGGCGAAACTGGGGATGCATCACTCCACCGTTCAAGCCAGGCACGAGGCGCTGGCCCGCGACCTCGGCTACGACCCCCGCACGCCCATCGGACGCATGCGGTACGTCGCTGCCGCGCTCCTACTGCGTCTATCTGGCTCATCCGCCGTTGACATCTGACCCGACTCCCTGCTGGCACCCGTACCGAAACGAAGCGGCACGCCGAAGTCAGCTCGACCATGTCGATGACCGCGCGCCCTGCCCGTGTCGGCGCTGCGGCATACGGTGGCGCCATGGGTGACTTCGACTTCTACGTGGGCACGTGGGATATCGCCAATCGTCGGCGCGTCGACTACCTCGATGGGGCGAGCCCGTGGGAGGAGTTCCCAGCGGTGAGCGTGGCCGCCCGACACTTTGACGGAGCCGCGAACATCGACGAGATCACCTTTCCCACGAAGGGATGGGCCGGGCTGACCGTCCGGCTCTACGACCCCGCTACCAGCCTGTGGTCGCTCTACTGGATCAGCCGATCGGCACCAGTCATCACCACACCCGTGACCGGTCGTTTCGTCAATGGTCGCGGGGAGTTCGTGAACGACGAAGCATGGGATGGCGTCCCGGTGCGCGTCCGGTTCCTCTGGACCGACATCACTGACACCACGGCCCGATGGGAGCAGGCCTTCTCGCGGGATGGTGGCTCGACCTGGTTACCAAACTGGGTGATGGAGTCCACCAGACGGTAAGGGGTCGGCCCCGGCAACGGCTGGCCGCGCGTACCGAGCTCATGAGCCGGCCGAGGTGAGCGCAACCGGCCGTCAGGACGACGCGTCGAGTCGGTGTCGCACCACTCGCCGGCGCAGGGTGGGCGATGCCTTGACCTCGTATCCGACGTCGAGGAAGACCTGGAGCAGCCCGACCGACGCCTCGTCCCAGATCACGGTCTTCCCCGGCGGCGGCTCGGTGGGGTAGCCCTCCAGGACGCGGGCGCCCACCTGTCTGCCGTACTCGACGGTGGCGGCGGCGAGCTCGTACATCAGCCCCTGTCGACGGAAGCCCGTGCGCACGACGAAGCAGGTGACCGACCAGACGCCCTCGAGGTCTGGGTCCATCCGCATCCACGGCTTCTGCCGGACCCAGATCCTCGGGTAGTTCTCCCGGGGCTCGACCGCGACCCAGCCGGCCGGCTCGCCGTCGACGTACCCAACGAGACCGGAGGTGGGGCCGCTCGTGCCGCAGCCAGCCTGCTCCAGGAGCGCGGCGTCGCGCTCCTGCTGGGTCGTGTCGCGCCAGATCCAGCCCGGGACCTTGAGCGCCTGGCAGCGGCACCTGCGGGCGCCGCCCGACTCGAACACGGCCTCCAGGTCCTCGCTCGTCGCGTCGTTGGCCGGTCGCCAGCTGAACTCGGACACACCGCGAGACTAGTCGCGGGCCGGCGCCGGCAGCGACGCCGTGACAGTCGGTCCGTGTGACGTCATCGGTGCGTCACCGCCGCTGAGCTGACCATCCTGCCGAGCGGCGTGTGCAGTCTCGTCCGGAGATCGCCGAAGCACTGCCACCCGAGGGATCATCGACAACGATGCCCCCACCGCGTTCCGACTTTGACTCACCCTGCACGCGTTGGCTAGGGCTGGCCGCGCGGGGTCGGATCTTCGGGACGCGGTCTGAGGATGCATCAAGGCGCAGGTTGGGGCACGCGCTACGTAGGCCGAACGGGACGTTGCGAGAGTGCGACATCAGAGAGGAGGGACCGGTGCACCGTCCGTGCACGGCGAGCGGAGTCTGGAAAGGGCTGGGGTTGGGGCGCGGGCCGACCCGCGTATCGACGTTAGGCACCCATCTTTGCGGAACTTGTCCCGCTGGGCGACAAACAAGCGATCATGCGGTCATGGAGTTCTTTGCGATTGCCTTCAGCACGTTTCTCGGGGCCGCCGTTGCGCTACTGGCGGAACGGTTGACGCGGCGACGCGACGCCCGGCTGCGAGAAGAGGCGGCGATCAATAACCTCATCTTGGACCTTGCGGCGAAGCGAGCATTTCTGGTGAATGACGACTGGGTCTGGGCCGATGGAGAGCCAAGTCGAGTGGTGGACTCGATCTTCCATGCCCGCACATTGATTCGAGAAGCGCGTATCTCATTGATGCCGCGCTCCCGCGCTCTGCCCCATCTTCGAAGCATGGCACGGGCGTGCAACACCTTCATCGAGTTGAGCGAGCGCGAAGACGATCAGGGACTCAAGAAGGCTCTCATGCGACTGACCGAGGAATTGACCATCGAAGTCAGACAACTCTTTGCCCTGGAGCCAAGGCGACACTTCGGCGACTTGCCTGGAAGTTTTGCATTGAAGGCCTCGACGTGATCGCGGACTTCAACAAACCCATGAATTGTTAAGGGCGCAACGGGCTCGACCCCTGGTCGGGATCCAGCGAGGGCTCAAACCCCGTGGTCGGGCTGCTCGATTGGGCTAGCTCGCAGGACGCCGATCGGTCCCGTCGATGTTGCTCGAGCTTGGACGAGCGTTCGCGACGGCCGGGGACCCTTCGGCACGCGCATGAGCGCTGAAGACGAGCAGACGCTGTTGCTCCTCGAACAGCTGCTCCAGACGGAATCGCGAACGCGCGAATACAGTCCGCTCAATTCGGACCTGCCGATCTAGCCGAGGCTCGAGGGCGCCCCGGGTGCCACCAGGCCCGTCTCGTAGGCGAGGACGACCGCCTGGGCCCGGTCGCGGACCGCAAGCTTCTGAAGCAGGTGCCGCACGTGCGTCTTGACCGTGGCCATGGAGATGACCAGCTCTGCAGCGATGTCGGCGTTGGACAGTCCGCGACCGATCATCTGCAAGATCTCGCGTTCGCGTGGGGTCAGCTCGTCGAGCGCAGGCGACGGTGGCCGCCCGGGCGGGCTGCTGACGTAGTGCGTGACGAGGCGTCGCAGCACGGTCGGCGCGTACAGCGCATCGCCCGCGGCAATGACGTGGACTGCTTCGACCAGCTGCTGACGTCCGACGTCCTTGAGGAGGAAGCCGCTGGCGCCCGCCTGGAGCGCGGCGAATACGTGCTCGTCCAGGTCGAAGGTGGTCAGCACGAGGACGCGGGTGTCGAGTCCGGCGTCGACGATGCTGCGGGTCGCGGCGATGCCGTCGGTGCCGGGCATGCGGATGTCCATGAGGACGACCTCGGGGCGCAGGCGTTCTGCGAGCGTGACCGCCTCGGCCCCGTCCGCGGCCTCACCCACGACCTCGACGCCGGCGGCCTCGAGAACGAAGCGAAGGCCGGACCGCACGAGGTCCTGGTCGTCGGCGATGAGGACGGTGGTCATGCCGCCTCGATCGGCAGCAGCGCCCGGATCGTGAACCCACCATCCGTGCCGTTGCCGGCGTGCAGGTCGCCGCCGTGGATACGCACGCGCTCGCGCATACCGACGAGGCCGTGCGCGTCGGGAGACGGTGTGCCACGAGCTCCGGGGCCGAGGTCATGCACCTCGATGCGCAGGGAACCGGGCTGCCAGGAGAGGGCGATCGACACCGGCGCGCCGGGGGCATGCTTGGTGGCGTTGGTCAGGGCCTCCTGGACGATGCGGAAGGCGGAGAGGTCGAGGCTGGACGGCAGCACGACCGGGGTGCCATCGACGGACAGCTGGACGTCCTGGCCGTTGCCGCGGGCGCGGTCCACGAGGGCGGGCAGCTCTGCCAGTCTCGGCAGTGGTCCGTAGTCCGCATCGTCGTTCTCGGCCCGCAGGACCCCGACCAGACGGCGCATCTCCCCCAGCGCCTCGGTCGCAGTGCTTCGGATCACGGCGATGGCTCGTGACGCGAACTCCGTGTCACGCTCCAGAGCGGCCTCCGCCGCATCGGCTTGCAGCGCAATGACGCTGACTGCGTGCGCCACCAGGTCGTGCAGCTCGCGCGCTATTCGAGCACGCTCGTCGGCGACCGCCGCCCGCTCTCGACGTTCGCGCTCCTGCTCCAGGTACTCGGTCAGCTCCTCCAGTCTCCGCGTCTGCTGGCGTTGGCGACGCATCACCAGCCCCACCCCGGCGGGGGCGAGCACGGCGAGGAGGGCGCCGGCATACTCACCGACGCCGACGCCCTGCTCAGCGGACGCCACGATGGCGAAGACACACCCGATGAGCACGGTTGCGGCGGCAAGGAACTGGTCCGCCACATAGGCGGTCACCGAGTAGAACAGCAGCACGGCGGCGAGATATCCGACCAGGAGGAAGCCGTCGGTCGGGATCAACCACACGGCCGAGCCGACCAACGCAGCAGCCGCGGGATGACTGCGCCGCCACGCGATTGGTGCAGTGGAGCCGACCGCGACGAGCACCCCGATGGGCCACGGCGCAATGGGAAGCAGCACGAGTACCTGTGCCAGGGCGATGACACACAGCAGCGCGGCGACGACTTCGTCTGTCGTCAGGAGCCGCACGACGCTGCGCCCAGGTGACACGCCGAACACGCTAGGCGACGCGGCTCGGCGGTGTCATCAGCCCGTGGGCTGACCGGCACCCATCCCACGCCGCGGTGGAAGTTCGGCCTGTGGATCGATGAGTCAGCCCCCTGGGACTCCGCACGATGTGGTGCATCCACATCCCACGCACCAAGGAGCAGACACCATGACCACCACCGCGAGCGCCGAGCCGACCACCACCATCCGGTCCCGTATGCCGCGTTCCGTCCGCGCCGCCCAGCTGCTGCTGCTCGTCCCGCTCGGGGCGTTCCAGCTCGTCGCAACGATCGCCTTCTCGCTCACGATTCCGATGTCGGGCAAGGACTACGTCGTCGCGGTCTGGGCGCCGATCATGGCCAGCATGTGCATCGTCATCGCGTTGCGCTTCGGCCGGGGCACCCCGCGGGTCCTGGCCGTTGCGCTCGGGCTGCTGGCCGCGCAGACAGCATTCAGCCTCGTCAAGCTCGTCGTGTACGGCGAGTCCCCCGCGCTCGTCTTCCTCGCCATGACGGCCGCCTGCGCCGGGCTGCTCGCCCTGCCCGCCAGCCGTGGCCACTTCCGGCGATGAAGCACTAGCCGGCGGCGCAGCCACCCAGAGCGATGATGCCGTCGAGGGTCCTGACCTGGTCTTGGATGCTCGCTAGGTCCTCCTGAAGGCCTTGCACAGTGGCGGTCAACGTCACGATCGCGTCGTTGTTCGCCTTGAGCTGCGCCTCGAGGTCGCGAATCATCCCCTCCACGTCGGCGACCTGGGCGTCGAGCGACAGCAGCTGGCCCTCCAGCGTGGCCAGCTGGGCCTCCTTCGCCGAGACCGCGGCCCTGAGCTGGTTCCGCTGAGTCAGGGCGGCGGCGACTTCGGCCTGCAGGTCGAGGATCGCACCCTCCCCGGCGGTGGGCTCGGCGTTGAGCTCGTCGAGCTGGGCGGTCAGCTCGTCCACTTGGGCCTCGACCTCGGTCAGCTGTGCGTGAAGCGCGGCCAGAGCCTTCTTCAGCTCGGAAACCTGGACGGCAAGGCCGGCCTGCTGGTCCGTGAGCGAAGCCAGGGTGTCGTGGCGGGTCTTGATACTCGCCTCGAGCTGGCCCCCGCGCTTCTCGAGGTCGGCGATCTGCTGGTCGATCCGGTCGATCTGCGTCTGAAGGTCCGAACCCTGCGTCTGGAGGGCGGTGCGCTGGGCCGTCAGCGACGCGATGAGGTCCGCGTTCTTCCTCGCCGCTGCCTTGAGGAGGTTCTCCTGCACGGCGCCGCGGTGCGCGACCTGGTTCACCACTCCCATACAGATGCCGTCGGTCGTCGCGGTCGCTGCCGACGCCGGGTTACCAGCGAGGAGCACGCCGGCGAAGGCCGCCGGGACGACCAAGACCGCTGCGGCGCGACGGCCGGGAGACGTCCATCGGGTGATGGAAGACCTGGGTGCGAACCAGTCAAAACCACTCATGTCCGTGTGCTGCCTTCCGGTGGACGTGCTGTGCGCGAGGGCCGCGAGCGCGCAGGCTGGGTGTGGGTGACCCAGGTGCTTGGGGTGGAAGCCGAAAACGCCTGTCGCCGAGGTGGATTCGGGTCGGTTCGTCCGAGTTCGTGCCCACGCCCCGCACCGTTGTTCTTCCGGGCACCATAGATGGGCCGATCATCGGCCGCACGAGAACGGCGGTATTTCTGGCAGGACCCTGACGGCTTCGGGACCGAAGCGGCGGGCGGTTCGCCCAGATCATGCGATCCCGTGACGGGCTCGCCTCTGGCGGCGACACTGTGTCGTATGCCGTCGCTGCCCGTGGGCACCCTGACGTTGCTCTTCAGCGACATCGAGGGGTCCACCTCGATGCTCAATGGTCTTGGGCCCCTCTGGGGAGAAGCCCTTTCGGCGCACCGGGCCATCCTCCGGGAGGTCTTCGAGAGGCTCGACGGGATCGAGATCGGCACCGAAGGGGACAGTTTCTTCGTGGTGTTCACGTCCGCCTCCAACGGCCTGCGCGCTGCCGTTGACGCGCAACGCGGGCTCGCCGAGCACGAATGGCCCAAGAGGACGCCCTTGCGAGTCCGGATCGGGCTGCACACCGGCGAGCCTCAGCAGTACGAGGACGAGTACATCGGGATCGACGTCCATCTGGCTGCCCGGATCTCGGCCGCCGCGAACGGCGGGCAGATCGTGATCTCGGACCCGACCCACGCACTCGTGGGTGACGCGGTGCCCGGCGTCACCGTGCGCGACCTGGGCTGGCACCGGCTCAAGGACATACCCGCCCCGCAGCACCTCTACGAAGTCACGGCGCAGGGACTCGGAGGCGACCACCCGCTCCTCCGCAGCCTGGGCATGGCAGCCAACCTCCCGGCATACTCCAGCGAGCTGGTCGGCCGGGCCGATGACCTGCACGCCGTCCTCGCGGCGATCGAGCACCGAGGCGCTCGGCTCGTCACCCTCACGGGTCCAGGGGGCACGGGCAAGACCCGGCTCGCCGTGACGGTCGCGCGTGCGCTTCAGGACCATTTCCCCCACGGTGTCTTCTTCGTCCCACTCCACACGGCGAACCGGGCGGTCCTCATGTGGGCGGCGATAGCCGAAGCCGTTGGCGCTCCCGGGGACTCGCAACAGCAGCCGAGCGACCGCGCCTGCGAGTTCCTCCGTGACCGCGCGGCCTTGCTGGTGCTGGACAACCTCGAGCAGATCCCGGACGCCGACCGGGTCGTGAGCCAGCTGCTGTGGGCCGCGTCCGGCGTCAGTGTGCTGGCCACATCGCGCCGACCACTGCACCTGGTCGAGGAGCAGCTCTATCCGCTGTCCCCGCTGACGGTGCCCGCGTCACCCGGCGACGACGCGAACCTTGCTGACATCGAGGCGGTCCCGGCGGTCAAGCTGTTCGTGCAACGTGCCGCACTGGTCAGGCCGGGCTTCTCGCTCACGGCCGACAATGCCGGGGACGTCGTGGCCCTGTGCCGACGCCTGGACGGGCTGCCGCTCGCGATCGAGCTCGCTGCCGCGCGCTGCCGGCTGCTTGCCCCCCGCGCCCTGCTCGCGCGCATCGACAGCTGGCTGGGTGAGACGGTGGCCTCCCCGCAGCGCCAGGACGGTCAGGACAGTCGGGACGGGCAAGAGGGTCAGGCCCGCACGGACCGCGCCGACCTCGCGGACGGCGAAGAACACCGGGTCGGCTCGGACCCACTGGGCCGACCGGAGCGGCAGCGGACGCTCAGGGCGACGATCGCGTGGAGCTACGACATGCTTCCGGAGCAGGACAGACGCGCCTTCCGACGGTTCGGCGTCTTCTCCGGTCCGGTTGGGCTGGACGCGGTCGACGAGGTCGTCGCGCAGGGGCGGGACGCCCTGGACGTCGTGACCCAGCTCGTCGACGTGAGCCTGCTGGAGATCGCCGAGGGACACGACGGCGAGCCCCTGATCCACATGCTGGAGACCATCCGACGGTTCTCTCGCGAACGCATGGAGGAGCACGGGGAGACTGACGACGTGCGGCTCGAGCATGCTCGTTGGTGCCTCCGAGTGACGACGCAGATCGAAGGGATCCTGCACGGTCCGCGACAGATGACTGCACTGGATCGGATGGAGGCCGTCATGGAGGACGTACGGGCCTCGATGGACTGGTCCTTCGATCGGGCAGCGCAGTCCGACGACGAGCGGATCACCGCCGGTCTTGCACTCCTCGGACCGATGAACAGCTACTGGTACCGGTTCGGATACGTCCAGGAAGGGCGTGGCTGGCACCAGCGTGCGCTCTCGGTGCTGGACAGCGGGAACCACGGCGACTCCGTGGGCGTCGTGGACGCGCTTCACGGTCACGGGATCCTCGCGCTCCAGCAGAACGACGTCACCACCGGCACTCAGGCCCTGGAGCGGGCGCTCGCCATCGCCCACCGCCTGGGCGATGTGAGCCTGGAGGCCCGCGAGTCCAACAGCCTCGGGATCGCACGCAGAGAGAGCGGGGATCCCGAGGGCTCCAGAGCGCTCATCGAGCGCAGCCTCGAGCTGGCGCGACAGGCGGGCGACCGGTCCCGTGAGGCCACCGCCCTGAGCAACCTGGTCCACGGCTACATGGACACCGGGGACTACCCGGCCGCGGTGGACGCGGCCCGCCGGGCTCTTGTTGCGGACCTGGCGCTGGACGACCCGTGGGGCGTCGGGATCGACCGATGCAACCTCGTGACTGCGTTGCTCCATGCCGAAGGCCCGGAGCCGGCATACCGGGAGTTCGTCGAGGTGGCTCCGGCAGCCATAGCCCTCGGGGACGTCGAGCTGTCCATCAGCGTCGTCGAGATCGCCGCGAGCATCTGGGCGGCGTTCGGGGACGCAGCAAGAACCGCGACCATGCTGGGTGTCGCCGACCACCAGCGGGAGGTCACCGGGATCTCGCGTACCGCACCGGACCAGGTGCTCCTCGACCGCTTCATCGCGCCGCTCGAGGCCGCCACTGACGGCGAGCTCTGGCAGCGGGCGTATGCCGCTGGCGCCGGCCTCACGATCGAGGAGGCCGTGTCGCAGGGTTCCTGACTTCGGCCACGGGCACTATCGCGTCACCACCTGCCGGTGAGCAAGCCCAGGTATGCCGCTTGGGCGAGCGTCCGGGCCAACGCTCGCCCAGCGGGATACCTCCATCGGGTGTCACGGCCGGGAACCGCCGGCTCAGAGCTTGCCGGCTGCCAGGCGGGCCTGCTCGAGGGCTGCGGCCCGGAGCTCGTCAGGGCGGTCGGTCGCGAGGTTGGGGCGGAGCTCGATCGTCGTGATGTCCTCGACGCCGGCCCAGTCGAGCCACCACTCGAGGTACGGGCGCTGGAAGTCGAGGCCGAACGCACTCGACCGCTCCGGCCCGTAGACCGCACTGGTGAGCAGGAGAACCGCCTTCTTGCCGGCGAGGAGACCCGAGTAACCGTCCACCGGGTCGAACCCGAAGACCATCCCAGGCTGGCTCACGACGTCGATGAGCTGTTTGAGGATGTACGGCACGGACCCGTTCCACATCGGGACGGAGAACAGGTAGGCGTCAGCGGCGTCGAACCGCTCGAACGCGCGGCGCGCGCGGTCCCAGGCCTGGCCCTGCGCGCCGGTCGGCTCCTCGCCGGCGAACACCGCCATCTTGGCGTCCGTGGAGTCGGGCCCGAAGTCGGGCAGGGTGCCGTCCCAGAGGTCCCAGTGCTCGACCTCGACGTCCGGGCGCTCGCAGAGCTCGGCGAGGTATGCCGCCGCGAGAGCTAGTGACTCAGACCCCTCCGCACGTGGTGAGGCGGAGATGTGCAGCAGTCGGGTCATGACACAGCCTTTCACGAATATTTATGTGCGTGCGCACGTAACTATATACGTGCGCCCGCACGTAATCAACCGGTATGCTCGCGACATGTCCAGACCGTCGCGCCGGCACCTCGCCGCGAACGCATGGGGAGCCCTGCTGCGCACGCACGCGGACCTTGTGCCCTCCCTCGACCGCACCCTCCGCGCCAACACCGGCCTGCCCCTCGCGTGGTACGACGTGCTGCTCGAGCTCGCGGCGGCCGACGACGGCCGACTGCGGATGTCGGAGCTCGCCGACCGGGCGGTCCTCAGCCGCACCCGCATCAGCCGCATCGTCGACGAGCTTGTCGGGGCTGGACTGGTCAGCCGCATGCGCAACCCCGATGACGCCCGCTCCTCCTTCGCGACGATCACGACCCAAGGGCGCCGCCGGTTCGAGAAGGCGGCGCCGGACTACCTGGAACAGATCGAGAAGCAGTTCGCCACCGGCCTGACCGACGAAGAGCTGCGCACCATCGCCCGTGCGCTGGGCCGGATCCGGACCCACATCATCGGCTGAACCCTCGCCGGCGAGTGTCCCGGGCCGCCGTCCGGTATTGCGACGTGAGCGGGCGAGAATGGGCAGGTGACCGAACCCGGCAAGGACCTCGTGCTCCGCGGCGCGGGCCTCGGCGAGATCGTCATACCGGCCGTTGAGCTCATCGAGCGCTTCAGCCGGGCGAGCGGCCCCGGCGGGCAAGGCGTCAACACGACCGACAGCCGCGTCGAGCTGGTCTTCGACCCCGGGGCGAGCGTGGCTTTCACCGCGGCGCAGCGCGACCGGCTGATGGAGCGCCTCTCCGACCGTCTCGTCGCAGGGCGTCTACGCCTCGTCGGCTCGGAGCACCGGTCGCAGAACCGAAACCGCGCCGCGGTCCGGCAGCGCTTGCGCGATCTGCTCGTCGACGCCCTCGCCCCCGCAGGCCCTGCGCGTCGCCCGACCCGCCCGACGCGAGGATCCCAGACCCGCCGCCTCGAGGCGAAGCGGCGTCGCGGGGACCTCAAGTCGAACCGGGGTCGAGTACCGCCGGCGCCAGACTGAGGTGCGTATGCCGCTGAGCCGGCTCAGTGGCATACGGCTTGTGCCTTGACCGTTGGTTGCGCGTCTCCCAGAGCTCAGAGGCTGCCGGGTCGGCAGCGCGCGAGGCTGGCTGGCAGGCCCGCGAGCCTGGCTGGCAGGCCCGCGAGCACGTCCTTTGCCGGGCCGTCGACCACCCCAGGGGCGGGTTCACAAGGGCCGGGACCGTTTGTCGATCCTGGTCATGATCCTTGTGAGGTTGAGCAGGTCTCGAGTGTCGAGAGCGTCGCCGAAGGTGTGCTGCAGGAAGACGTGGTGACCCTCACGCGCCTGCCTGACGATGGCACGCCCGCTGGGTGTGATGGTCGCGAGTGTTGATCGTGCGTCGTCGGGGTCTTGCTCGCGATTGACAAGTCCGGACTCGGACATGCGGTCCAGGAGCTTGGAAAGCCCGGACGGGGAGAGGACGACGGCCTCTGCCAGGTCGGTCAGTCGCAGTCGACCGCCTGCGTTCTCGAGCTGCATCAGTACGTCGTAGCGCGGCATCGTCAGGCCGGTGTTGTGGCGCATCTGTGCCTCGACCTGGTCCCACAAGCGGGCATGCGTCCGGGTCAGAGTCAGCCAGGCCGGCATCCACCGCTCGACGTCGCCTGCTGCCATGCGAGCAGTGTAACCAAATTACTTGACATGCCAAGCATGTGCCGTGTTTACTTGGCATGCCAAGTAAAAACGGCGCACTTCTATGACAACGCCCGAGGAGGACGATGATGCTCACCGCAACGATGGTTGTCGCGACGATCCCGGTGACCGACCTGGAGCAGGCCAAGGACTTCTACGGGAAGACCCTGGGACTGGCCTCGCTCTGGGAGAACCCCGCCTCGGTCAGGTATCGGGTGGGCGAGCACAGCGAGCTCTCGCTCTTCAAGCGGCCCGGGCTCGACACAGCGCACACCCTTGCCCACTTCGAGGTCGATGACATCGAGAAGGCCGTCAGTGATCTGGAAGCCAAGGGCGTTCGCTTCCAGGACTACACCGAAGGACCGCTGGTCACCACCGGCCACATCGCCCAGCTCGGCCAGGCCCGCGGCGCTTGGTTCACCGACCCCGACGGCAACACCCTCGGCCTCAGACAGGGCTGAGTAAGCCAATCCCCGGCCACAAGCCGTGCCCAGCGGGCCGGCAGCATCGGTGGAAAACCGCCGGGAAACGAGCCCGTGACGGGACACTGCACCCATCGAGGCGGCCGTGCGGCCGTCGCCTTGGCCGCCATCGGTCCTCGGATCCGTGAACTGACCGAGATTGACACAGTCGACCGACAGGACGACCTTGGGGTAGGTCGCCAACGCTGCCCACGGATAGGAGCGTGTTGTGGCCATGTCGATGTTCGCCCGCCTTGGCGCGATCAAGGGTGAGTCGCGCGATGCCAAACACAAGGACGAGATCGACCTTCTGTCGTGGTCGTGGGGCGTGTCCCAGTCGGGCACCGCGGGGCAAGGAGGAGGCGGTGGGTCAGGCAAGGCGAGATTCGACGATTTCAGCTTCACGCATCACGTTGACAAGGCCTCGCCCCTCCTGATGAAGGCATGCGCCACGGGTGAGCACATGAGGGACGCGACGATCACGGTCCGCAAGGCGGGCCAGGGCCAGCAAGAGTACCTCGTCATCAAGATGACTGACGTCGTTATCACGAGAGTTTCCACGAGCGCTGATGCAGAGGGGGATGACCCGGTAGAGGGCGTCGTGCTCACGTTCGCGAGGGTCGACCTCGAGTACAAGCCCCAGAAAGCGGATGGCTCTCTCGATGTTGGGCTCCATTTCAAGTACGACCTCAAAGCGCAGACGGAGGGTTAAGGGTCGCCGGGATAGCGCTCGACGCTAGCGGGCGTTGCGATCGCCCAAAGCTTTAGTTCGACCTTCTTGTCGACGCGTGACTCGAACGTTTCAGGTGCGACGTTGGTCCACGGGCGACCAACGTGATGTCAGTCTCCTAGGTGTGCCTCGAGCCGCTCGACCGTGCCGTCCACGTCAGTGAGCTTGTCCAGGCCGAAGAGCCCCACACGGAAGGTGGAGAAGTCGTCCCCTTCGCCACACATCAGCGGTACGCCGGCAGCTACCTGGATGCCGCGTTGCTTGAACCTCGCGCCGCTGCGGATCTCAGGATCGTCCGTGAAAGCCACTACGACGCTGGGAGCGGCGAAACCCTCGGCCGCGACCGAGGGATATCCGAGCTGCGAGAGCAGCTTACGGACCCGTGTGCCGAGGGAGACCTGAGCCCGGCGCAGGTTGTCGAGCCCGGTGGCGCGGGTCTCGAGCATCAGTGCGGCGTCGTGCGCGAGTGTGTCCGTCGGCATCGTCGCGTGGTACGGCGTCTGCCCCTGAAGATAGGCCTCGCTGATCGTCAACCATTTCTGCAGGTCAACGCTGAAGCTGGTCGAGGTCGTCGACATGACCTGCGCCCGGCCGGCCTCACCGAGCATCACGTAACCCGCGCATGGTGAGCCACTCCATCCCTTCTGCGGCGCGCTGAGCAAGACGTCGACACCGAGCTCGGTCATGTCCACCCACAGCGCCCCTGACGCGATGCAGTCCAGGACAAAGAGCCCACCCGCTGCATGCGTCGACGCGGCGATGGCGCGGATGTAGTCATCCGGCAGGACCATGCCTGCCGCCGTCTCCACATGTGCCGCGAAGACGACCTCAGCACGAGTCCGCTCGATCGCCTCGACCACCTCAGCGACCGGCGGCGGCGCCCACGGAGCAAGACGCTCATCGGAGACTGGATGGGCCCGGCAGACGGTCGTCTCACTTGTCACCGACCCGACCTCGAGGATCTGCGACCAGCGGTATGAGAACAGACCGTTGCGCACGACGAGGCATCGCCGCCCCGTCGCCAGTTGCCGAGCGACCGCCTCCATGGCGTATGTGCCGCCACCCGGGACCACCGCGACCGTCTCGGCACTGTAGGTCGAGCCCAGGACGTCGACAATGTCCTGCATCACCCCGACAAACCGCTTGGACATGTGGTTCAAGGATCTGTCGGTAAAAACTACCGAGTACTCGAGCAGCCCATCAGGATCCACGTCGCGGCGAGGAACACTCACCCTCGCAGACTGCCACACGTTGGGCCATGCTGCGGTGGCGACCACGCGGACTGTGCCCGCCACCGTCACCTGGCGCGAACCTGCTCCTCCACACGGTGGGTCATGTCGCCGCCTGCCCTGCATGCGGGCTGGGGTCCTCGGCCGCGCTGACGGCGGCCTGGGCCGTTCACTCCGCGGTCCATGAGGGTGAATGCCGGCACGCCTGCCCAGCGGTGGTGGGGCATCTCGGGCGCCGCGGCCCCCAAATGGAGGGGTATGCCGGCCCGTGACCACCCACTCGGGCGCCGCGGCCCCCAAGTGGAGGGGTATGCCGGCCCGTGACCACCCACTCGGGCGCCGCGGCCCTCAAGTGGTGGCGCGGGCGCGCGACGGGCGGGATCGCACGGAAGCGGACCGAGAACGACGAAGCCCGCCCCCAGGCGGGGGCGGGCTCGCGGAGCCCGCCTCGTCGGGCGCGACAGGCTGCCAGCGTGGCGCCGACGGCCGGCCCAACAGCGACGTGATCGCTCCAGGCAGGATTCCACGGCGCGGCCTCGCGCGACCTCGGCTCCCGCGTCGAGACGGTCACTCACGCCCATGTCGCATCAGGAGTGCGGATGCCGCAGTCATGCTGACGCCACTCAGGGGTCATCAACTGGAGCTCGCCGGCGCTGTCCCTGTCTGATTGAGGGTCATGCCGTGACGGATGGCCGCCAGAAGGGCGTCGGCGTTGATGACTGAGAGGCGTTTGAACTTGATGCAGTAGCCCGTGACGCTGGCCCGACCGATCGAGGCCCCGTAGGTTCGTGCCAGGTACGTCTTGTCCTCGAGTCCCAGCACGTAGACCGAGATGCCTGTCGTGTTGGCGCTCAGGCCGATGCGATAGAACTCTCGCGACGACCCATCCGCGTAGGTGATGGTGTATGCGCCGTAGCCAATGTTGGGATTGGCCACGACCTTGCCGTCCTCGTTGGTGCCGTCGTTGAACCACAGCCTGCAGCCAGGAAACTCCGCGAGCAGCTGTGCGTGCAGCTGCCGGAGATCGGTCTGCTTGGGCTCGGGTTGACTGGCGAGGTAAGCCTCGACCCGCTCGGCAATGTCCATCGGCCACGATGCTAGCAACGCGGGACGCTGTAGAAACGGGCCCGAACGACGACGGCTGAGGGACCGTGGCCACGCCGTGGGAAAACCGCGAGCAGCCTGGGTGTGTGGTTCCACCGGATCGGCCGCGACCCGGGTTGGTGCGTCCTTCCGCGTAGGCGGCTATGCCGCTGCGCCGAGGATGCCGCGCATCCACGTCTGGGCGGGATGCCCGTGTTGGAACCGGGCATCGCCGGCGTCCGCGGTGTCGCCGAAGGTGTCGAGCACGGTCGGCGCCTCGGGGAACGACGCAACGTCGTACGCGTTGCCGCGGACCTGTGTCCCCAGCCGTGCGCCGAAGACCCTGAGCGACAGGGCCTTTGGTTCCCAGCCGCTTCGGTTCAGGGGCCTTGACAAATTTTCTTGTCAATGTCACCTTGGGGTCATGCAGGACGTCGAGGTCATCGAGAGTGCGGAAGCGGCCGCCGCCGCCCTGGACCCGGTCCGGGCCCGGCTGCTCGCCGAGCTGGCCGTCCCGGCCTCCGCCGCCGGGCTGGCCGCCCGGGTCGGCATCGCGCGCCAGAACATCAACTACCACCTCAAGGCCCTCGAGGCGCACGGCCTCGTGCAGCTGTCCGAGGAGCGTCGACACGGGGGCCTCACCGAGCGGGTGCTTCAAGCGTCGGCGATGTCATACATCGTGTCGCCGGCGGCGGTCACCGCCTCTGCGGCCGACCCCGATGCCAACGCCGACCATCTGTCGGCGAGCTACCTCGTCGCGCTGGCCGGCCGCGTGGTGCGCGAGGTCGGCGCCCTCGCGCGCCGGGCCGGCGCCTCCGGCAAGCGTCTGCCGACGCTGACCATCGACACGCAGATCGGCTTCCGGTCGGCCGCCGATCGGGCGGCCTTCGCGGACGACCTGACCGCGGCGGTGCTCGACCTCGCCGCTCGCTACCACCACGACGACGGGCGCCTGCACCGGCTCCTCGTCGCCGCCCACCCCCTTCCCGAGGAGATCACATGAGCACCACCCTGAACATCCCGTACCGCCTCGAGTTCAGCGTCGAGGTACCGGGTACCCCGGAACAGGTATGGCAGGCCATCGCCACCGCCAAAGGCATGAGCGCCTGGTTCGCGCCGACCGAGATGGAGGAGCGCGAGGGCGGCTCCCTGCACTTCACCATGGGCCCCGAGATGGGATCGGACGGCCAGGTCACCGGCTGGGAACCCCCGCGCCGCCTCGTCTACGAGGAGGACTGGGCCGCTCTCCTGGGCAAGGACCCGGACGCGCTCAGCCCGCTGACGTCCGAGTTCCTCGTCGAGGCGCAGTCCGGGGGCACCTGCATCGTGCGCGTCACCAGCAGCGGCTTCGGGACCGGCGCGGCCTGGGAGTCCGAGTTCTGGGACGAGATGGGTCCCGGTTGGATGCCGTTCTTCGACAACCTGCGTCTCTACCTGACGCACTTCCCCGGCCAGGAGGCCACGCACTTCGAAGCCACCGCCAACCACCCTGGCGATGCCGAAGCGCTCTGGTCGACCATGCGCGACGAGCTCGGGCTGAGCGAGGAGCGCGCGACGGTAGAGGTGCTCGGCGCCAGCGGCACGGTCGAGCGTGTCGGCGAGCGACAGACGCTGGTCCGGCTCACTGCGCCGGTGTCCGGGATTCTCAACGTCTACGCGTGGGGTGACGGCCACGGCACAGCGACGGCAGGCGTACGGGCGTACCTGTTCTCGGCCGACGCCGGTGACTACGTGCGGCGCGAGGAGCCGGCCTGGCAGGCCTGGCTGCAAGGACTCGCCGTCGGGGCATGAGCGCCAGGTCAGTTCTGGAGACCGGCTCCTCCCGGACGGACGCAGCCTGCGCCAGTATGCAGGTAAACGCCTCAGGTTTTGCCTCGACCCTTTTGTCAGGCGGCCGGTAGTGCGTGGGCCAGTCGATGTTCGCTCTGCTACCGGGGATCCGCCGGTCGCATAGCAGCCGGAGCGTATGCGAGGCGAGCTGGTTCAGCTGCCGGCCGAGCTTCTCCTCGCCATGCGCACCGCGGTCCCAGGCCTTGGTGGACCGCTGCTCGTTGGCAACCGCCAGGATGAACCCGCCGAGTTTTGGGTGGTTGGCGCGGATGCGCTTTCCCGGCCGGATCCAGTTCCACGCGCACACCGTATGTGGAAAGGCCCGCCACTGAAGCGGTTTCGATGTGCCTCTATCCGCCGGTGGCCGGGCACGCGGGCCCTACCGGAGCGGCCGATGGGAGGGGGACTCACCTCGCAGGGGTGATCGAGGGCGAGGTATCGTGCGCGATCAGACTTCGGCCACAGTGAGATACCAAGCGCCCCGGGAGGCGAGTTCATGGCTCTGTTTGCTGCTCTCATCTATGCCGCCGACTCCGCTCACGAGCCCGGCCAGAGCGCACAGACGTCTGAGGACATCGCTACGTGCGACGCCCACGCCGACGAGCTGGCATCCTCAGCCGCCATGACGGCAGCCTGGGCGTTCACTCCGCGATCCATGGCCAGGAGCGTCAGGTCAAACGGGGTGACCGAGGGCCCGTTCATCGAGGGGCCTGACCTCGTCGCGGGCGTGTACTTTCTCGAAGCTCCCGATCTGGAGTCGGCCATTGCGTCGGCCGCGAGCAACCCCGTGGTGCGTCAAGGCGGCGGGGTCGAGATCCGACCCGTTCACAGCGGAGGCCTGGTCGCGTCCGACGACGATTGAGCCGACGCCCCGGCCCATCCGCCGCGACGCGTTCGCGCGGGCGTACCGGTGCGAGCGGCTGGTCGGGCGTGCGGGATTCGGCACCCTGCCGCCGTCGTGCTGCATGCAGTGGCCGCACCCCCGAAACATGAGGAGACTGGCGCCGTGGTTGTGCACGAGCCGCCGAGCGGAACCGTCACCTTCCTGTTCACCGACATCGAGGGGTCGACCCGGCTGACCCAGCAGCTCGGGGCGGCGTGGCCCCCGCTTCTGGAGCGGCATCGGGAGATCGCTCGCGCATCCTGGGCGGAGCACGCCGGCATCGAGATCAGCACGGAGGGCGACTCCTTCTTCGTGGTCTTCCGCAGCCCGCGTGACGCTGTCGCCGCGGCCGTCCAGGCCCAGCACGGTCTGGCCGACGAGCAGTGGCCAGATGGTGGCGAGATCCGGGTTCGGATGGGCCTGCACACCGGGGAGGGCCAGCTCAGCGGCGGATCCTACGTCGGGATCGACGTGCACCGTGCGGCCCGAATCGCCGGCGCGGGGCACGGCGGCCAGGTGCTTGCCTCGGCCACCACCGTCTCGCTGCTCGACGGCTCCGGTTCGTGGCCGGCGGGCGTCGCTGCGGTAGATCTCGGCGAGCACCGACTCAAGGACCTCTCGCTCCCCGAGCGCATCTTCGGGCTCGCAATCTCGGGACTGCGCACCGACTTCCCTCCGCTGAAGACGCTGAACGCCGTTGTCAACAACCTGCCCAGCCAGCTCACCACCTTTCTCGGCCGCGGCGAGGAGCTTGCGCAGGTGCAGCAGCTACTGGCCCGGACCCGGCTGCTCACCTTGTTGGGGCCTGGCGGCACAGGGAAGACCCGCCTGGCTCTCCAGGCCGCGGCCGCGGTCGCGCACCGGTACCCCGACGGGGTGCACCTCGTGCCCCTCGCTGCGGTCACCGAGGCCGCCCTGGTGCTGCCCACGCTCACGCAGGCGCTGGGCCTCGCGCAGCCCGGTGCCGACTCGTCGAACCGGCTGGCCGACTACCTCGCGACGCGCCGCGTTCTACTGGTGCTCGACAACTTCGAACAGGTCGTCGACGCCGGCCCGGCGGTGGCGGACCTGCTGGCCGCGGCGCCACACGTCTCCGTGCTGGTCACGAGCCGGATCGCGCTGCAGGTCTACGGGGAGCGCGAGTTCCACGTCCCACCGCTGGACCTCCCCGACCCCCGGCACCTGCCGTCGCTCGACGTGCTCGTCGGCTACGACGCCGTTGCCCTGTTCGTCGAGCGCGCCCAGGGTGTTCGGCCTGAGTTCGAACTCACACCAGGAAACGCCGCCGCGGTCGCGGAGATCTGCGCCCGACTCGACGGGCTCCCGCTCGCGATCGAGCTGGCCGCAGCGAGGATCCGCCTCCTGAGCCCCGACGCCATCAGGCAGAAGCTGGGCGACCGGCTCACCTTCCTTTCCGGCGGCGCCCTGGACCTACCCGAGCGGCAGCGGACCCTGCGTGGGGCCATCGCCTGGAGCTTCGACCTACTCGACGAGGACGACAGGCGCTTCTTCGCGCGATTCGCCGTCTTCGCCGGCGGAGCTGAGCTGGCGGCCGTCGAGAAGGTCGTGTGTGACCCCGATATGCCGGGCGGTGCGCTGGACGGTGTCGAGTCAATGCTGGACAAGAGCCTGATCCGTTTCCAGGCCGATGGGTCGGACGAGCCGCGGTACGGCATGCTCGAGACGATTCGGGAGTTTGCGTACCAACGGCTCGTCGAGCGTGGAGAGGGCGACCTGGTCGGTGAGCGCCACGCCAACTGGGTCGCCTCGCTTGTCGAGCAGATGGCCCGTACGGTGCACGGCCCCGAGCGCCGCGCGGTGCTCGACCGTTTCGAGGTAGAGCACGACAACATCCGCGCGGCGCTCGGCTGGGTGCTGGCGACCGGCCGGTCAGCGCTGGCGTCGCGTGTGTTCGCCGGCACGTGGAGATACTGGCAGGCACGGGGGTTCCTCGCTGAAGCACGACGGTATGCCGAGCGAGTGATGGCGCTGCCCGTAGACACCCAGGCGCATGAGAACCGACGCGCCGCGGCCGAGGCGGCCGCCGGAATCGCCTACTGGCAAGGCGACAACGCTGCCTCACTCGTGTGGTACACCGAGGCGCTCGAGCTCGCCAGGGAGACCGGGGACGACGCCGTCATCGCCAACGCGCTCTACAACCTGACCTTTCCCGTCGGGCAGACCGCGGGAGGACTGCCCCAAGCCGTCGAGGCGTCCGAGGAGGCGATAGCCCTGTACCGGCGTGTGGGCGACCATGATGGAGTCGGACGGGCTCTGTGGGGGTTGGCGACCACCTACTACTTCAACGGCCGGGTCGACGAAGGTCTCGTGCGCGCCCGGGAGGCATTGGCCGTGCTCGACGGCAGCGGCGACCTCTTCATGACCGCGTGGTCGCAGTACATGGTCGGCGTCATGACCCGCGACCGGCCGGCGGCACAGCGGCACCTGGTGGCCGCACATCGCCTCTTCGCCCAGGCCGACGACACGTCCGGTCACGCGCTCGTCCTCGATGCCCTGGGCACCCTCGCGTGGCGCGAAGGCGACGTGGCCCGGGCGATGCGCTTGGCCGGGTTCGTGGGTCATATGGAGAGCACGTCCGGCTCCGGGCTGGCCAAGCTCAACCGGGACCTGGCCGGCTTCCACCCCGAGACGCTCGCCGAGGATCCCGCCCTCGCAGCGGCATACGAGGAGGGCCGGAGCCTCACCATGGAGGAAGCCACTGCCCTTGCCCTCCCGGACGAGCTTCGATGACCGGCGGCGCAGCAGCAACGTGGGGGGACGCGCGCGTGGCGTGTGGTTCAGCAGACGGACTGCCTCTTTCACCAGATCCTCGGTGATCCGAGTGCCGCCGCTGCTGTGCCAGAATTGGACGGACGTCTCTTCGCTGGAGCGCTATCTCATGGGCGCCATCGAGCATCAGCGCAGGTTCGCCGACTGGCGAAGGGTTCACCACTGTTCATCTGAGGTGTGCGGAGGGCAAGCGTGGAAATGCGTTCGGCATTGTTTCTGCCCATCTTTGACGAACTTTCTGACCCACGCCTCCTCGTCCGGATCGCTGTAGCGGCCGAGGACGCCGGTTGGGATGGTGTGTTCTTGTGGGATCACATCCGCTTGCGGGAGCCTGTACAAGCCGCGGTTGACCCGTGGATTGCATTGTCGGCGATGGCCGCTGCGACGTCGCGAATCCGGATTGGGCCGCTGGTGACGCCGTTGGCCCGCCGGCGGCCGGTCAAGGTGGCGCGCGAGACAGCATCGTTGGACATTCTCAGTGGGGGACGGCTGACGCTTGGGGTTGGCATCGGCAGTGACGAGTTCGGGCACGAGTACTCGATCACAGGTGAGGATGTAGACGACAGGACGCGGGCGGAGAAGCTCGACGAGTCGCTGCAGATTCTGGAAGCGGCCTGGTCGGGTGAGGAGGTGCGGCATCGCGGCCGCCATTACACCGTCGACGGGATGCGATTCTTGCCCCGACCGGTGCAACGCCCCGGAGTTCCGATCTGGGTCGGCGGTTACCGGGGCAAGGTCAAGCCGCTGCGCCGTGCAGCTCGCTATCAGGGCTACTTCCCGATCGGTGTCGAGAGCCCAGATCAAGTCGCCGAAGCTGCCGCCCAGCTCGCTGAGCTACGCCGCCAGAGCGCGGTTGCCGACGGCCCATGCGATGTGGTGATTTCGTTGACGCCCGACCAGGACCCGGCCGCGTATGCCGCTGCTGGCGCCACGTGGCGGCTCACCAGCCTTCCAGAGTCTGTGACGGCCGATCGAGTGTGGGGCGTTCTTCGCGACGGTCCATGAGGGCATCAAGGGAGCAACGCGATGAGACCACTTCGATACTCGATCAACGTCACCCTCGACGGCTGCTGCCATCACGAGGCAGGGCTCCCGCCCGACGAGGAGTCGATGCGCTACTGGACCGCGGAGATGGAACGAGCCGATGCCCTGATATTCGGGCGGGTGACCTACGAGATGATGGAGTCGGCGTGGCGACAGCCGGCCACGGGCACGTGGCCTGACTGGATGGACGGGTGGCAGATCCCGTTCGCCGATGCCATCGACCGGACGAAGAAGTACGTCGTGTCCAGCACGCTGAGCGGGGTCGATTGGAATGCCGAGCTGCTGCGAGGCGACCTCGGGCAAGCGGTTCAGCGGCTCAAGCAGGAGCCAGGCGAGGGCCTGTTCGTGGGTGGCGTGACGCTCCCCCTGGCGTTGGCGGATCTGGGACTGATCGACGAGTATGCGTTCCTGGTGCAGCCGGTCCTTGCCGGACACGGGCCGACGCTGCTCGCCGGTCTGCGCGAGCGCATCCAGCTCGAGCTCGTGGATCGCCACGAGTTCCGGTCCGGGGCCGTCGCCTTGCGATACCGGCCCACACGAGTGACGTCTTGACGGATGTGTTCTGGCACGTTGGCCGTTGCCTCGCCACGGACGACAGTTCTCGCGCCTGATGCGAGGGTTCGGGCTGTCCCAAACGCGCCGAAAGAACGGCCCTACCTTCATCGCGACCGCGGCGTCCCCGGGCCGGAGTGCGGCCCGGGGACTGCCTGCTACTGGTAGCGGTACGCGCGGATGATCGTCTGCCGCACGGTGTTGCCGGCGGTGTCGGTCGCCGACGCCCGTAGGGAGACAAAGCCGCTGCCCGTTGGGTGCTGCACCGACGCCACCGCCATCTCGCCGCGGCGGTCGACGACCAGTTGCTGCCATGTCTGGCCGTCGTCGAAGGACGCTTCGACGGTCAGGCTCTGGGTCTTCGCGGGGGCCGCGCCGACCTGCCGGTCCAGCGAGATCGGCAATGTGAACAAGCGGCCGGCCGGGGCTGTGTTGTCGATGTCGAGGTCCGGCGAGAAACGGACCGCCGTCATCGGCAGATGCACCAGCTCGCCGTCGGCCACGTGCGCCGACTCGAACGTCCACTCCGCGTCGACCAGCGTGGAGAGGGTAAAGGCCGGGTCGCTCTGGAACACCGCATGGATACGGTAGTTGCCGGACTCGGCCGGCACCTGGAAGGCGTCATTGAACCACGACGACTGCCCGACCTGAGTCCCGTTCCGATAGACCGCGAGGTCAACCTTGCCGCGCCCCGGAAAGCGGAAGCCCTCATGCCCACTGCCGTCCCCATGCAATGGCCCCGGTCCACCCATCGTGTCGCCCCAATAGCGGGTGGCGAACTGCTGGTCGAACTCCGGCTGCGGGAACACTGGCCCCTCGACACCGTTCGCCCATTTCACGTCGTACACCCGCCCGGGCTTGTAGGACGTCCAGTCCGACTCGAAACGCGTATATCCCTGTTGACCGTTCGAGATGAGCCATTCGGCCTTCTGGTCCTGGTTGTAGTACTCGACAACGGTGCGCGGCACGTCGTAACTGAGTGTCAGCGGCCTGTTCCTGCCGTCATTGCTGTTCCACACCGGCGAATTGCCTGGCGCCCGGGCCACCGCGACCCGACCCGCCCGGACGCCGGAGACGTCCGACCCGATCTGCGACCGCACCGTGGCGAAATCGTTGGCGCGGAGGGCTTTCGCCTTTCCCGCCATCATCTGGCCGCGCTCGTAGAAGTAGACCTGATAGACCGCCGGACTGTTGATCAGCGACTTGGCCCACGTTCCCGAGACGTAGGAGACGAAGCCTGTCGCCTTCCTGCTGTCGCTCGCCGGACCGGTCCGGATGCGGGCGAGGTCCATATTCATCAGAACGTCGTACGGGTCATTGGAACCCCAGATCTGCGGCGCCTGCGTGCGGTACGTCCAACCGACCTCGGTGTGCCCGGGCACCACCGACGGGTCCGGCACCGTGATCGTCACCGGCTTGGCGGAGCGCGCGTCCATCGTGACCGTGCGATCCGCATCGAGCGTGACCGTCGGGTCGACCAGCGAGGTGATCGCCACGTCATCGTCAGGTCCCGTGAGCAGGTACGACTGTGCGACGTACCGGCCCGCCCACAACCGCACCTGGGCGCTGCCGCCGGTGTGCGCGATCGCCCTGATCGTCTGCCGGTCGATGTCCGTCAGCACGGTGACCCACCGTGCGTCATCGCCGGTCACGCCCGGTGTGCGCACGGTGAGCGTATGCCGCGCCCTGTCCAACGCGATCGGCGTCTCGACACGCACTGTGCCCGAGGACGCGGTGATCTCCCCGCCGTAGGGCTGATCCGGCAAGTCCGCCCCCGGCGCGACCGTCACGGTCACAGTCGCAACCCCGCCCGCCGGCACCGTCACCGTCGAGGCACTCAACGTGAAAAGCCCGTCCGGCGCGTTCGAGCGCAGCGCCAGGTTCAGCGTCACGTCCGTCGCGCCGCTGTTGGCGTACGTCACGATGCGATCCTGACTAGTCGTCGTGCGATCAAAGCCGAGGCTGACCGGATCGGACGTGACCTTCTGGTCGATTGCGCGCGCGACATCGACGAGGCCGGCGCCCCGATCGTATGGCCCGCCATCGTCGCTCGGGGCGGCCGCCGACATCAGCGTGGCCTTGAGCTGGCGAGCGCTCCACTGCGGATGTTCCTGTGCCAGCAGCGCGGCGGCACCGGCGACGTGCGGAGTCGCCATCGACGTGCCGCTCAGTTGTGTGTACGCCTCGTTTCCGGGCAGTGGCGGGAAGGCGCCCGCCGACGAGCGGGCCGCCACGATCGAGACACCTGGGGCGGAGATGTCCGGCTTGACGGCGGCGTCGGTGGTCGTCGGCCCGCGGCTGGAGAAGTCCGCCAGCACATTCGTCTTGGACACCGCCCCCACCGTGAGTGCGTCCTCGGCACTTCCCGGCGAGTTGATCGTGCCCTCGTCGGGCCCGCTGTTGCCCGCCGCGATCACGAAGAGGGTCCCGTACTTGGCAGTCAGGTCGTGGACGGCCGCCTCGAGCGGGTCGACACCCGGGGTGTCCTCACCGCCCAGGCTCAGGTTGGCGACCTCCGCACCCTGCTCGGCGGCCCACTGCATGCCCGCCAAGATCGATGACTCGGGGCACCCCTCCATCCCGCACACCTTCGCGCTGAGCAGCGTCACGCCCGGGGCCACCCCCTTGTATCGGCCGTCGGACGCGGCGCCCGTTCCGGCGATGGTCGAGGCGACATGCGTGCCATGCCCCACGTAGTCGGTGAGATCCCCGGAATCGGTGAAGTCAACCGCCTCGGCGACCTTTCCCACCAGGTCCGGATGCTGCTGGTCGACACCGGTGTCGATCACGGCGACCTTCACGCCCGTGCCGGTCAGTCCGGCCTGCCACGCAGCAGGGGCGCCGATCATGGGCACGCTCACGTCCAGCGTCGGCCTCCGCAGTCCATCCAGCCAGACCTTGGTGACGCCGGAACGCAGCTCCCCCGCGTTGGTGAGACTCTTCCAGAGCTCGGCGGGCTTGTCCCGATCCTGCCGGTATGCCGTCACCCCGGCCAGCCGCTGCGTCAGCCGCGCGCCCGTGAGCTGAGCGCTGCCCTGGATCAGCAGGGGAAGCGTTCGGCGGGTGTCGTCGTAACCGAAGCTCAGCAGCGTGGACACGTCGAACAGGCGCTCGTCGAGTCGGCCGCTGGCGAGGAGGCCAGCAGCGTCGGCGGGGATCACCCGCACGTGGCCACCCGCGCTCGCGGTGACGAACGGGACCTTCTCGCGACCAGCGGCCGGCTCCACGTCGACCACGGACTGCCCGTTGCGGCTGCTCACCCGCACTGTGTCACCGGTGATCAGGGTGACCGCCCGTGCCTGCGTGTGGGCGGTCGGGGCACTCCCCGCGGCGTTTGCGGTCGCGGCATCGGCGGGCTGTTGGGTTTGCCCGGCGGCGGGGCCGCTGGGCAGCACGGCCCACGCCATGACTCCCGCCGCGGCCAGCACCGACTTGATAGGGATTAATCGCATGGTTCTCCTAGATTTCACGGCGCCGGTCGGCGCTTTGCGGACAGGCTGAAGGGAGATCCAACCCCGCGACCTGTGCTGCTCGGGTCGAGCAGGTCCAGGTCACTCGACCCAATCGAGCGTCATTCCAGAAAGGGGCTACAAGGGTTCGTAGGGACCATCCGACGTGAGACCCTCGTCAAGCTCAGATCCGAGATCTGAGCAGTCAGAGCCGAGATCTGAGATCTGAACCGACAGGGCCGGGTCGGCCGGTGGCTCTTCAGATCGCAGCTCGCGAGTCACCCGTGACGTTCGCCGTTGCGGCGAAGGTCGCTGCTCGTCAACCATGTGGTCATGCTGTCGGCCTATCCATCACGGTCGCGAGTGTCCACATGGACCATTCTTTATGTCGGTCGCAGGGGTGGCATTACTGCTCAGCGCTCGGAGTCGGCCGCCAGCAGCCCGGCCTCGGCTGCCGCCATCGCCAGCGCCGTGCGCGAGGAGACGTCCAGCTTCCGCATCGCCGACGACAGGTGGCGGTGCACCGTCCGCGGGCTGATGAACAGGGTCTCGGCGACCTGCTTGTTGGTCAGCCCGCGAGCAACCAGCGCAATCACCTCTACCTCACGAGGTGACGGCTGATCGCCATAGCCGCGTCGGCCGCGACGCCACGTGCGCGCGACCTCGACGCCGTGTTGTCGCAGCACGTGAGCTACCCGATCGGCGTCCCATCGAGCGCCCAGCTCGTTGAGGCGCTGCTGGACATCGGACAGCACCGCCACACCCTTGTCCTGCTCACCAGTGGCGAGTAGGCACAGTCCGTGCCGCTCGAGCGCCAACAGCTCGTCGTACGGCCGCGGCAGCTCCGCCAATGAGACTGCCGCGTCCGCGAACAGTCCTGCCGCCGCGACCAGATCGCCGTTCGCCTCCGCCAGGATCGCCCGGCACCTCAACAGGGCCGCAGCAGGAGCGGGGGCGGCCCGGCCTGCCACCCAGTAGGCGAAGTCGTCGACCAACTCAGTGGCTTGGCTCAGATCACCGACACTGACAAGGGCGTCGATGTGAACGGGTGCCACGTCGCTCGCTTGCAGCCAGATCCCTTTGCGCTTGATGGCCTCCATTGGCGCCACAGTGACCCGTACCGCCTCCTGCACGGCGCCATCGGCCAGACACAACCTGCCCAGCGCCACTGCTGCCAGGGTCGTCGGATCGTCCAGTGTGCCGGTGGCGGCCTCCAACACCTGACGCGCACGCCGCTCGGCCGCGTCTCGGTTGCCGACAGCCATCTCCAGCATCGCTCGGACCGAACCGGCCGCCAGACGAACGAGTGGATGAGTCTCCTCGTTGTCGCCCATTCCCGACAGGTTCTCATCCAGGCCGCTCCACGCCCCGGTGTACCAGTCGAGCAGCGCGAGATGGAATCTCGCGAACTCCGCCACCCGCTCGAATCCGGCTTCGCCTGCGGACCCAAGGACCTCCTCCAGTCGCTGGCGAGCCTCGGCGTACCGGCCCCAGTGGATGGCGCGGTGAGCGACATTGAACAGCCCCCGCAGCAGCTGCCGCCGTTCGCCCAAGGTGTCCGCGGACCGTGGAAGCTCCCCAGCAGCCTGCCATC
Organism: Monashia sp. NPDC004114; assembly: GCF_053603855.1. Lineage (NCBI taxonomy): Bacteria > Bacillati > Actinomycetota > Actinomycetes > Micrococcales > Intrasporangiaceae > Intrasporangium > Monashia sp. NPDC004114. The sequence goes on from NZ_JBSGGK010000001.1 coordinate 493,933, forward strand.
CGGCTTCCTCACCCAGGCTGAGCAAGCCTGTCACGCGGTCAATCGCCAGCGCTCGCCGCTCCGCAGGTGACTCAACCCGCGGAATCAGACGGGTTGCCTGCTCCAGCCACTCGAGATGCCGTTCCGCGGGCCAGGACCGTTTCGACTCGGGATCGGCAAGAAACAACATTGCCTTGGCCGCGCGCTCTGGCCGTGATCCCAGCTCGCCCACCGCGGTCTCGAGGTGGGCGTGGGCCGCCTCGAACTCGCCCACCTGGAACAGCATCCAGCCCAGCAGCAGCCGAACTTCACCCCGCTCAACTTCAGGAACGTCACGATCGTCAACAATGCCTGCGAGGGCCTCCCGGACCACGCCTTCCATCCCGCCCAAGGGAGTGAGCCGATTTACCGCGACCTCGCCCAACCGGCGAGCCAACCGCAGCCGCCGATCGGGTGGGTGCGCGACGCTGGTGAGCAGCTCATGCAGCAGCGCCACAGCCGTACGCTCATCACCGGAGTCGAGGGCCAGCTCTGCGGCGGCTTCCGCGTAGTGGCTCCACTGCTCGGTTTCGCCGGCCTCATGGAAGTGGTGAGCCAGTCGTACGACGGGCTTCGGCTCGAGCCGCTGCAGGCTCTCGGCCGCTCGGCGGTGCAGTGCCCACCGCTCGGAGGCGGGGATCGCCTCTCCGATCGCCAGCGCATCCAGGACATGTCGAAACGCCAGCCAGCCGCTCCCGACCTCGCGCAGCAGCCCCGAGGCAAGCGCGGCAGCGATCCCGCGCCTGGCCGCGGGCTCATCCAGGTCGGCCACGCTGGTCAGCAGCGCCTCATCCGTGGGTTCGGCCAGGATCGCCGCTGCCTGCAAGACAGTCCTGCCCTCAGGAGGAAGCCTGCTGGCGCGCTCGAGGACGGAGTCGCGCAGCGTCGGCGGTACCTTCAGCTTGTCGAGGGCCTTTCGGGTCCACGAGTCGTGCTGGCGGACGATGTCGTGGCGGTCCCGAAGCATCCAGATCGTTTCCTCGACCGCGAGCGGGAGCCCGTCGGTACGTTCCTGCAGGAAGACCGCGAACTGCTCCGATACCGCGTCGGTGTCCAACATCGACCCCACCAGCTGACGGGTGTCAGCAACACTCAACGGCTTGAGCTCAATCCGCACCCGCGCAGCGCCCAGCGGCCGTGATGTCAGCCGCAACAGCAGAGACCCGTCTGGCACCTCGGCCGGTCTGTAGGTGACCACGACCGACATGTCGAAGTCCCCAGATGCGGTGAGGATGAGGAGCCACTCCAGCGTTTGCGGCGTCCGCCCAATGAGCGTCTTCCACCACCAGTACGTCGACACCGAGCCGGTCGACCAGCTCGCACAGCGCGCGCAGCAGCCGGTGCCGAGTCTCGGCCGGATCATCCAACGGCTCCAACGCGGGCGGCAGCTGGTCGGCCCATTCCGGGAACAACGGTCGCAACGCCCCAGCCAAGGGACTCAGCTCGAGGTCACCGAGCCGGGGACGCAACCGCCGGAGCCCATCCACCACCGGCCCCAACGGGAACGGCTCGATCATCGGCGGACACGTCACCATGAGCACCGTCAGGTCGGCCAGTTCCGGCGACCGCAGACACTCCCGAACGAGCCGGCTCTTCCCGATCCCCGCCTCCCCCTCCAGGAAGGCCATCGCTGGCGGATCGGCCAGAGAGCCAACGAGGAGTTCCAGCTCGGTGGCCCGGCCCACCAGAGCGGGTGAGGCCGCCAGCCTCTCAGGTCGAGCCATCGCTGAAACCGCCGTGTCCATCATCGTCGCCTAGCAAGCCATCCCCTGAGGTGCATGATCGTCTCACGGCATGACTTGGAGGATTTGTCCCGCGGGCCGAGCAGCTGGCCGGGCCTCACTCTTCGACGGCCGCAGAATGATTGTTGCCTACGCGTTGCCCGTGCTTCGAGCCATCGCCGCGGCCTCGCCACGATTGGCCACGCCGAGCTTGGCGAGGATGTTGCTGACGTGGAGCGCGGTCGTCCTCTCGCTGATGAAGAGAGTGCCGGCGATGGCGCGGTTTGTAGCGCCCTGTGAGAGCAGCGTCAGTACGTCACGCTCGCGTGGCGTCAGGCGGTCGAGAGGGCTCGGGCTCTGCTCCGCGCTCACCGGAAGCGGGATCCGGTGCCGGCGGGCTTCGGCAGCTGCCTGTTGGGCGAACCAGCGTGCGCCAATGGCCTCGGCTGCCCGCCACACCGCCAGGAGACTCTCTCTACCCGCGTCGCGCTCACCGTGGCGCAGTTGCTCCCCCGCGTGTTCTAGCCGCGGGCGAAGCGCGAAGTAGGCGCCGAACCGCGTTGAGACGTCGACGGCGCGCGACCACTCGCTGACGGCAGATCGCCCCTCGAGGCGAGCGGCATACGCTTCGGCCATGGCGAGGTAAGCGCCGTATTGGGATTCGGCCCAGTCTTCGGTAAGGCCACCACGTGCGACGGCAAGTGCCGCGCCGGAAGCCTCCGCTAACGCAACCGGGGCTCCCAGTCCGGCAGACCTTGCAGCACAGAGCGCTTGCAGCCCGCAGCGGGCCCGAACAGCCGCACGCACGGGCGATTGCGTGTCCGCGCTCTCCAACAACAGCCTGGCGGCTTCGAGCTCACGCGCCACGTTCCCGAGTTGCTCGAAGAGCTCGACCCTTCGCATCGTGTCCGACGGGGCGAACAGATGTGGGGCGTAGTTCTCCTCGATGGTCAGTTCCTCCGTGGCCAACGCCGACTCGAGATCGCCCACGGCCATCAGGAGTTCCACTTCGCGCCAGCGCCTCCGGCGCTCTGGATAACCGCTCTGGGCGACGAGCTCAAGGCGTGGCCCCGCCGCGGCCAGGTGTCCTTGCCAGATCAGGGCCGTCAGCTCTTGCTCCACGTTGAAGCTGGCTGAGAGGACAAGGCCTTCAAGGATTGCGGCGTCCTCGGCCTGTTGTGCCAGGGCACGAGCTTCGTCCAGGCGGCCTGCGCTGATCAGCTCGCCGGCCAGGAGCGCTCGTGCGTTCAGCGCGGCTCCAGGGGCCGAAGCCTGCTCGGCGACCGCGACTGCCGCCTTCATGGCCGCGCGGGCCGCAGGGAGCCGACCGAGCTGATGTAAAGCTTGCGCAGCTGATATGTGGGCTTCGTACTGGGCCAGGAGCGAGTCGGTCTCGCCTGCGATGGCGATGCCACTCGCCGCCGCATCAAGGGCTTGGGTGTACTCGAGCTGACGAAGGTGCATCACCGCCTTGGCACCCCACGCCTCGGCCAGCTCCCGACTGGGCTCCCCCGAGGCGAGCGCGATGGCCCGGTCTGCGACCGCCCAGGTGTCCACGTCCCCGTCGCGGTCGTTCCAGTCCAAGACAACGATCGTGAGCACTCGACTCGCGGCCAGCGGATCGGTCACATGCTCGAGCCGGTCGACGGCATAGCGCAGGAGACGACGGATGCGCTCGACCTGACCGCTTCGGACCAGGGACTCTGCCGCTACCGCGGCCGCCTCCGCGTCGGAGATACCCGCGAGGTCGGCGGCGTTCGGTACGCGCGACCACAGGGCGAGCGCCGACTCGAGGTGGTCGGCCGCCTCGGGTACTCCATGCTGCTTGGCGGCCAACCCGGCCTTGACATGAGCGACAAGGGCGGTGCCGATGTCGGTGGCCGCAAGGGCGTGCACGGCGAGAGCCGCGTTGGCCCGCCACCGCGCGGCAGCAGACCCCTCCCCCGCACGCTCGCGCAGGACGCCGACGAAGGCCTGGTGCAGGGCGACACGTTCACTCGGCAGAAGGCCGTCCTCGATCGCATCGCGCAGCAGTGCATGCCGAAACCCGAACTGAGCGCCGTGTCGCGTGAAGACCTGGGCGCCAAGGGCCTCGCGGGCCAGCGCCTCGAACGTGGCCGTGTCCAAGCCGGATGCCTCTCGCAGCAGGTCGAGATCAATGACGTCACCGCCTGCAGAGGCGAGGCGCACCAGCGCGGCCGCCGGGGGCGACAGACCTACCACGTGTCGAAGCAGCAGGTCGTGCAGGGACGACGGCACCCTTTCATCGGGGGCAGTCATGATCTCCTCCGCGTAGAGCGGGTTGCCACCCGAGCGGGTCATGATGGCGTCGAGCTCGGCCACGGAGAGCGGCCGGCCCAGCCGTCGGTGCCCGAGCTCGGCAATCGCGTCTACCGAGAGGGGCTGCAGGGCCAGCCGGGTCGCTCCAGACACGGACAGCTCGGAGATCGCGGGGCGCGCGGGGTGCTCTGCTGTGAGGTCGTCCGAACGCGTGGTGACAACCAGCAGAAGGGGAGCTCGGCTGGTTCGCGCTGCAGACAGGATGTAGTCCCGCGTCGAGCGGTCGGACCAGTGCAGATCCTCGATCAGCATGACGACGGGCCGCTCACGAGCGAGCGCGGCGGTGCTGCCCAGCAGTCGCTCCAGTACGTTCCCGTCGACGATCGCGTCGTTGGCGACCGCGTCGGATGAGAGCCACCGCGCTGCCGGAGGAACCAGGACTTCGCCGTTGGACCGCGAGTCGACCACCTGACGCAACGCCTCGACTACCGGCGCGAACGGAATGCCCGTAGCTACATCAAGGCAGTGACCGACACCGACGGACAGCCCCAGCCGTTCGGCGTGGTCAAGGATCGCTCGGGCAAGGGTCGTCTTGCCCACCCCTGCATCCCCGATGACGAGCAAGGTCTGGGCCTGCGGCGCGACGCCCGGTGCCGGACCGCTCGCAACAGACCTGAGCAGCGGGTCCGCCATGGCCAGCTCCGGTTCGCGGCCGACCAGCGGCTCGCCACCGCTCATCCTCCGACCTCCCCACGGACGCCGCGCTGTGTCTGATCACACAGCGTAGGCGGGTGTGGGCTGGCGGTCCGAGGTTCGGGCTATGACGGCTCCGAGCTGCTGATGTAGGCGCGAAGTAGGCCCCACGCGGCCGGCGGGTGGCCGATGCCGAGAACAGGTAGTCACGCGGGGCAGGACTGGCAGAACAACCGATGTGCTCTCAGGTGATGCAACCCCAACGTGAAGGGGTCGGCAGCGAGCCGACGGACACGATTGGGGAACACGGCATGAACCTTCGCACCAACCGCGCTGCCGCTGACGCCGCCTCAGGACGGATGCGGGGAGCCACAACAATGACGCACCACGTCAGGATCGTTGCGACAGCCGCGGCCATGGCTTTCGCGTTCGGGGCGTGCACCTCCGAGGAGGGAGCGGATGCGAGGGTCGACGCACCTCCGATCACGCTCCGGCTGGGCACGCCTTATCCCAGGGATGCAGCCTCGGGTGACGCCGCTGCGTTCTTCGCGGCCAGCGTGGCCCGCGGGACCAACGGGGCCGTGCAGGTCAGCATCGTCTGGGACGCCGGGAACGAGGTGTCGCCCCTCGCACACCCTGCCTGGGACCACACGGTCATCACGCAGCTCAGCAAGGGCAGGATCGACCTGGCGCTCGTCCCGGCGGGCGCCTTCGACGAGGTCAGTGAGCCGGCCTTCCGGGTGCTGCAAGCGCCGTTCCTGATCCAGTCCGACGCCGCAGCCGAAGGGGTGGCACGGAGCGACGCGGCCTTGGCGATGCTCGCGCGCCTGTCGACCTCGGGTCTGCTCGGGATGGCGCTCATCCCCGAAGGCCCACGCCACATTGCGAGCTTCGGTCAGCCGCTGCTCACGCCTGGAGATTTTCGGGGGGTGAGGACGCGGGCACGCCTGTCGGACTCGGTCTTCGAGACATTGACCGCCATCGGCTTGCTTCCCACGGCCGCGACCGCACAGGAGTTCGCTGAGGGCGTGTCGACCGGTGACATCGGCGCCGCTGATGTGTCGTTCGCCGAGTTCCAGGCGCTGCCCAGTGCTGTCGTCTACACGGGCAACGTGACGCCCTATACGCAGTTCGACGTGCTTGCTGCGCGAGCCGCGTCTCTGCTGAAGCTGAGCCCCGAGCAACGCGCCGTTCTCCAGACGGCGGCTCACGACACCCTCGACCTCGCGATCGCGAACAGGCACGGCGATGCCGCTGCGGCTGATGAGTACTGCAGGCGTGGTGGGGCCATCGTGCTGGCACCGCCGTCGACCTTGCAGGCGCTCCAGCTGGCGTCGCGGCCGGTCCTCGATCAGCTCGAACGTGACCCAAGCACCGGTCCAGCGCTCATCGCCGTTCGCCGGATCGTCATGGCATCCCCCGTCAGCGCCCCGGTAACGGGCTGCGTTCCCGCATCGCCAGGCGCGCCGATGACCTACGACACGACCCCAACGGTTTCCGAGCCTGTCACGAGGAACCGTGCTTGGCACTAGACCGAGGCAGGGCGATCACGAGCGCTCGCACCAGGGCTGGGTCCGCGAGGGTGTCCCCGAGCAGCTCACGCAGCTGACCCATCCGGTAGCGCACGGTCTGGGGGTGCACGTGCAGCTCGGCGGCGACCTCGTCACGGCGTCCCTGGTGCAAGAGCCAAGAAAGTAGCGTCGCGGACAGTCGGTCCCGCGTCGCCGGCGGCAGCTCGGCGAGGGGCGCCAGGACCTGAGCCCGAAGATCGGCCAACGCGTCCGGGTCGGCCGTGATGACGAGGTCGGCCAGGTGCTGCTCGCTGTCGATCGGGATGCCGCCGCGTGACCTATCACCCAGCGCCATCGTGCGGATCGCCCGGTCGTAGGACGACCAGGCGTCAACCCACCGACGGGGCGGACCGACGACGGCGTGGCGGCCACCGAGCACGCGCAGCAGGTGACGGCGGCCGGGTCCGTCGGCGTCGGGAACCAGCAGGAGCGTGAGCGGATGGTCGGGGTCGATGTCCTCGATCCCCTGCAGATCCTCGCCGACCTGCAGCGTGTCGGCTCCGAGCGATGCCAGCGCGCGACGGGCTTGGGCCGCCGGCAGCAGCACGGCGGTCAGCGAGGTCGGTGGAGTCCACTCGGCTCGGGCGGCGGCGGCGGCGAGCACGTCGGCGTCGGCTCTGGCGAGCAGGTGCTGCCCCAGACGTTCGCGGTAGCGGTCGCGCACACGGCCGCTCGTCGTCAGCTCGTCGCTATGACCTGCCACGCTGGCAGCGGACAGCTCGTCGATGTAGGCGAAGAGCAGTTCGGCGAACTTCGCCATCGTCGTCGCGGGCACTCGGGCCTCGGCGGCCGCCCGGGCGAGCTCGCGCCACGACACGCGGGCCCCTACCCGGTATGCCGCGAGCAGGCTGTCCATGGACCGTCCTCCGCGCGCCTCCCCCCTTCCCAGCGCATAGGCTCCCTCGCGAGTGGGGCCCAGAGGGGTGCTCGGATCGACGTCACTGCCCCCGGCCGCCAGCTTGAGGAACCCGGCGATGGCCATCTGCACAGCCCTCTCGATCGTGTCGCCGGTCGAGCCCCCCAAAGCGCCCCGGTAGTCGGGGACCTCGTTGACTACGGCCGCCACCGTCGTCGTCGCGATGGCGGGGAGCCGCTCGCGCAGCACGCGGAGCACCGCATGGTCCAACTGCAGGGCGGCGGCCCCTCGGAACGCGGGACTGCTGCCCTCTGGAGCCATGAACTATCTCCTCCGAACAAGAGTTCCCGAGCATCTCACGCCTACCGGTCAGGATATTACTCTCCTGTGTCAGTCATGCTGGAGATATGAGCCTGACCGCACCCTCGACCCGAGCCGCCCGTCCGTCGCTGCGTCGACGTTTCGTCCAGCTGGCCGAGCGTGCGACCTCGCCGCTGTTGCCGGCCGACTACCTCGACCTCTTCGACCCGCTGCGCCCGGGCGCCGACCTGCGCGGCCGTATCGTCGAGGTCCATCCCGAGACCGCCGACGCCGCGACGATCGTGATCCGTCCCGGCGCCGACTGGGCCGGCCACGTGCCTGGCCAGTACGTGCGCGTCGGCGTCGACGTGGACGGCGTCCGTCAGTGGCGGGCCTACTCCCTGACCCACGGCCCTCGTCCAGACGGCCAGATCTCGATCACGGTCAAGGCCGTCCCGGACGGCCTCGTCAGCACCCATCTCGTCCGCGAGGCCACGCCAGGCACCCTCGTGCACCTCGAGCAGGCCCGTGGCGAGTTCGTGCTGCCGACCGACGGCGGCCGGTTCCTCTTCGTCACCGCCGGGTCAGGAGTCACACCAGTCATCGGCATGCTGCGCAACCTCTTCCCGGTCGCGGACTCCGGCGTCGTGCGCCTGACGCGCGCGGCGGCATACGACATCGTCGTCGTGCACGTGGCCCCGAGCGAGCCGGACTCGATCTTCATCGACAACCTCCGCGCGCTGGACGCGGCCGGCCTCATCCGGCTCGTCGCGCGCTACGACGATGTCCACGGCGTCCTCGACGTCGACCACCTGGACGACCTCGTCCCCGACCTGCACCAGCGCCAGACGCTCGCGTGCGGGCCGGGCGGCCTGCTCGACGCCCTCCAGCAACACCACGACGGACGTGGACTGCCGCTGCTGACCGAGCAGTTCCGCGCGACCACGCTGGTGGTGGGCGAGGGCGGCACGGTCGCTTTCTCCGGCTCGGGCGCCAGCGTCGCCGCGGATGGTGGCACGCCCATCCTGGACGCGGCCGAGGCCGCCGGGGTCCTCATGCCGTCGGGCTGCCGCATGGGCATCTGCTTCGGCTGCGTGCTGCCGCTGCGCGAAGGGGCCGTCCGCGACCTGCGCACCGGAGCCGTCACGACAGCCACCCCCGGCGAGACCGAAGGACGCGGCGTGCCGATCCAGACCTGCATCTCGGCAGCCGCCGGCGCCTGCGTCATCGACCACTGACCAGACTCACAGAGCAACCGACCCCAGACCAGAGGAGTCACCATGACCGTCCTGCAGAAGAAGGCCCGCAACCCGATCGGCCACCTCACGCCCGAGGACATCGAGCAGATCGGTGTCGAGCTCGACGCCATCCGGCAGTCGGTGATCGACACGCGCGGAGCCGACGACGCGGCCTACATCCGCAAAGTCATCAACGCGCAGCGCAAGCTCGAGCTCGCCAGCCGCGCGGTCCTGCTCGTGTCGATGTTCCCGCCCGCGTGGTTTGTCGGCACAGCCGGTCTCGCGGTCGCCAAGATCATCGAGAACATGGAGATCGGGCATAACGTCCTGCACGGCCAATGGGACTGGATGCGTGACCCCAAGATCCATTCCACGACGTGGGAGTGGGACAACGCCAGCCCGGCGGAGCAGTGGAAGCACTCACACAACGAGCTGCACCACACCTACACGAACGTGATCGGCAAGGACAACGACCTGGGCTACGGCATCATGCGCGTCGACGAGGACCAGCGCTGGGTGCCGCTCTACGCGGCCCAGCCGCTGTGGAACTTCGTCAACGCCTGCTTCTTCGAGTACGGCATCGCGGCCTACGACCTCGAGCTCGGTAAGAACCTCGCGACCAAGGAGCGCCGCCAGGACCCGGAGTTCCGCGCTCGCGCCAAGGTCACCCTGAAGAAGATCCGCAACCAGATGACCAAGGACTACGTCATCCACCCGCTGCTGTCCGGCCCGTCGTTTCTCAGCACACTCGGCGCCAACGCGACGGCCAACGTCATCCGCAACCTCTGGACCCACTCGGTCATCATGTGCGGCCACTTCCCTGAGGGCGTCGAGACCTTCGAGCGCAAGTCGATCGTGGGGGAGACCCGAGGCGAGTGGTACCTGCGCCAGATGCTCGGCTCGGCCAACATCAGCGGCAGCAAGGCCATGCACTTCATGACGGGCAACCTCAGCTTCCAGATCGAGCACCATCTCTTCCCCGACCTGCCGAGCAACCGATACCAACAGATCGCACCGAAGGTGCAGGCCCTTTTCCAGAAGTACGGCCTCACCTACACGACAGGCCCGCTGCCGCGGCAAGTCGCCTCGGCATGGAAGAAGGTCTTCCGCCTCTCGTTGCCCAACGACTTCCGCCGTCGCGGCAAAGCTGCCGTCTCGACCACGGGCGACGCCAGGCCGGTCGCCGAGCACATCGCCGCCTGAACCGCGCGTGTCCCGGCCAGGACTCCGGGATCATGCGGCGGCATGCACTGGGCGGGCCCAGTCGGGCATCATGACCGCAAAACCGGATCCGTTCGGTGGACACGGTCGACTGGGCCCTCGACCTGATTTCCTGGACCTGTGAAACCCGCAACGAGCACCGGCGAGGGATCTGCAGCCGGTGGCACCACTCGACCGGACATGGAGTTCGTGCGAGCCCACACAAAGATACGTGCTACACCGTTCGTCCCCGAGGTGCGGCTCAACCTTGGCGCCGACATCGGAACACTGTGGGAGCACATGGCGATCGCGCGGTCGGACTACTGCGCGCCGCCGTTCTGGGCCTTCCCGTGGGCAGGCGGGCAGGCCCTGGCCCGTCACGTCATCGACCATCCCGAGCTCGTTGCCGGGCGGACCGTGCTCGATCTTGCAGCTGGGAGCGGCCTGGTCGCGCTCGCGGCCGCCCATGCCGGCGCGCGCAGCGTCACGGCAAACGATGTCGACCCGTATGCGGCGGCGGCCATCGAGCTGAATGCACGCGCGAACCGGGTGACGGTGCACGTGCAGCTCGGTGACCTTCTGGCGGAGGACGAAGACCGGCGACACGACGTCGTGCTGGCCGGAGACGTCTGTTACAGCCGCGAGCTGGCCCTTCGCGTCGTTCCGTGGCTCACTTTCGCCGCCCAGAGGGGCACGCTGGTGCTGCTCGGCGATCCTGGACGCGCGTACGCCCCGCGCGAGGGGTATGCCGTCGTGGCCACCTACGAGGTACCGGTCGTCGCGGGCCTCGAGCAGGGCGACGTCAAACGCACCACGGTGCTCACTCCTGCCGCGCCGTAGCAGCCATGAGCACCTGCCGTCGGCGAGACGAACAACGGTCGCATCGCGACTCGCCAAGCCCCGCACGCGGTGTTCGGTGTGGTGCAGGACTCTCCATCGCCCGGTCATGCCGGTTCCCTGTTGGCCTGGACGGGTTTCGCCCTAGCCTCCCGGAACATTCCGGGGCGAGCCTTGTCGCCGGCCTGCTGGGCCGGGCCTACCAACGTCGCATCGACGCCGAGGAGCGGCTTCTGCGGCGGGACATGCCCGGCTACAACGCGTACAGCCGACGCACCCAAGAAGCTCGTCCCGTTCGTTTGGTTACCGGGCGCAGGTGTCACGGCACGTCGCCCTCGGCCGTGACCACCTCGAACAGGAGCGGGACGCTCGGGAACTGCTGCCACTTCTCCTGGCTTACAAGCCGTCGGAACTCGTCGGTTGAGTGCGCGGCGCGGAAGTCGGCCTCGGTCTCCCAGAAGGCCACGTTGATCCATCGGTGTGGAGCGCCCGGGGTGAGGGCTCGGTGCAGCCGAGTTGCGATGAAGCCTGGCCGCCGGATGAAGTACCGGCTCGTCTCGTACCAGAGCTCGGAGACGCTCAGCCTCGGACGCTCCCTGCTCGCCATGACCGTCGCGTCCCCTGCCTCGGACGACGGGTCGCCGCGGCGCGGCTATCGCCGGGTCGCCTGGATCGAGCAGGCCCTTGAGCCTCTCCGCGGGCGGCTGGACGACGCGGCGTTCGAGGACACGATTAGGTCGCCATCAGCCGCGCCCGCCTCCCGGGCCTCCCCGGCGAGGAACGCAGGCAGACTTACTTGCGACACCAGCCAGCCCAGCAGCGATGCAGGTGCGGGCAGTCCATTGCGGCCGGAATGCAACCATCCGAAACCTCCTGGCCGGGCAGCCGACGGCGACCGAGAAGCCGCACTCCGGTGCTCCAAGACGTCACCCACGTCAGGGTGACGATGCGGAGCGTAGGGCGCCGCTCCCGATGCGGTCGGCAGTTTCGCGGAGTTCGCAGGCGCCTTGCAGGAACAACCGGGCGGAGGCGTCTCCGTCAGGCGTCGCGTCGCCGCAGCATGACCCCCGCGACCGCTAGGACGACCACGGCATAGCCGACGAAGATCGCGAACCCGGTCCATGGCGCGAGCAGGGTGGGATCGACGTGGACGTGCGTGATGCCCTGCCCGGCGGTGCTCGGGAGGTACTTGTTGATCGGGTCGGACCACGATGTCGGCAGGAAGCGCACGATGACGGGAACCACGAGCAATATGCCGAACAAAGCCGAGATCCCGCCGGCAGTGTTGCGCAGCAGCGCTCCGAGCCCTAGGCCGAGGAGGCCAACCACCGTGAGGTAGAGCGCGGCACCGATGACGGCGCGCAGGACGTCGGGCTGTCCCAGACTGGCCTGCAGCTGCTTCCCCGACAGGATGTACTGCCCGATCAGGAAGGCGACCAGACAGGCCGGGACGGTGAGCACGAAGGTCACGGCTCCGAAGACGAACGTCTTGGCCCACAGGACCGGCAGCCTCTTGGGGACGGCCGCGAAAGTGGCCCGGACCATACCGCTGGCGTACTCCCCGGTGACGAAGAGGACCCCCAGCACGCCGACTGCCAGCTGCGCGAGGAAGATTCCGCTGAGCGCGCGGCTCGTCGGGTCGAACGCGGCAGCGGCGCCGGGCTCGGGGGGCGGCCAGTGCGACACGACGACGAGCGGGACGAGCACGGCCAGGCCCACGATGAAGCCGACTGCGGCAAGCTCGGATGCCACCGTCGAGCGCAGCGAGCGCAGCTTCGTCCACTCGGACAGGATGACGCGGCCCTGGGTCACCTGCTGCCCACCAGATTCGGGCCGCGGAGAAGCGGGTTGGACCTCCTGCGTCATGGTGCTCATCGAGCCGCCTCCATCGTCTGGTGCACCGTGGGTGCGCCGGGGCCGCTGCCGTGGTACTCGACCGCATCGCGCGTCAGGTCCATGAAGGCCTCCTCCAAGGAGACTTGCTGTGCTGTGAGCTCGAGAAGCGTGATGCCGTTGCTCCCGGCCAGCATGCCGATCTCGTCGGTCGTCATCCCGGTGACGTGCAGCGCGCCGCCATTGTCCGGTGTGGCCGCAACCCCGCGTCGGGCGAGGAGCGCCTGCAGCGCCCCGACATCCGTGGTCCGCACCCGCACGATGTTCCCGGAGGCACTGGCGATGATCTCGTCGACGGAGGTGTCCGCGATGAGTCGACCGCGACCGATGACGATGACATGCTCGGCCATCTGGGCCATCTCGCTCATCAGGTGGGACGAGACGAAAACCGTGCGGCCCTCGTCGGCCAAGCCCTTGAGCAGGTTGCGGATCCACCGGATCCCCTCGGGATCCAAGCCGTTGACCGGCTCGTCCAGGATCAGGGTGCGCGGGTCGCCGAGGAGCGCGGAGGCGATCCCCAGCCGCTGTCCCATGCCGAGGGAGAAGCCACCCGCTCGCTTGCGCGCGACGCCCGTGAGTCCGACCAGCTCGATCACCTCCTCCACCCGACGCCGTCCGATGCCACACGTCTGTGCGAGCGCAAGCAGATGGTTGAACGCGGATCGTCCCGGGTGGATCGACCGCGCCTCGAGCAGCGCTCCGACCTCGCTCAATGGGTCGCGGAGATCGGCGTAACGTCTGCCGTTGACCGTCACCGAGCCGGCGGTGGGCCGGTCCAGGCCCACGATCATCCGCATCGTGGTCGACTTCCCGGCGCCGTTGGGACCCAAGAAGCCCGTCACAGTCCCCGGCTTCACTATGAAGCTGAGGTCGTCAACCGCCAGCTTGTCGCCATAGTGCTTGCTCAGCCCATGTGCCTCGATCATGGGGTGCCCTTCCGAAGTCACGCGGATCAACCGGCATGGGTTGCCCGGCCGTGTGTGTCGCCACCGGCACAGCCGTCGGTGCCTGAGGCAGGCTACATCCGGCGCCCTGAGGGCGCCCTGAGAGAGTCATGGCACGCGACGGGGAGGTTTTGTGCAGGAACGCCGGGGACGGCCGATCGACACGATCCCCCCGGGTACCGCCACTGGACGGGCAAATGCCCGATGTGCAGGACGAGCCGGGTCCATAGCGTGGCTGAGAATCGTCCGATCCGCGCACCTGGAGCTGTCACGGTGATCCACCGGACCCCGGGGCGCTCAACGACCTCGACAAGACCTGCGAGGGCGGCGTCGCGCCCTTGCTGGAAACGATGCAACGGGCTGGGCGCACCGAGCGTCGCCGGGTTCCTGCTGGATCCGTCCTGCTTGGGTTGTTCGGCGTTTTCGCGGCGGTTTACGGGGCCCTATAGGGCTCTGTCCGGCTCAGTGACGGCACGGCTGCCGACTCTGGCCGTTCGCGAAGTAGCTGACGATCGCGTCGTCGAGTGGCTGCACCGGCAACGCGCCGCCGGTGCCCCGCAGCGACTCCGTCGCACGCACCCCGGCGGCAACCGCGTCTCGCGCCGCGACCGGTGAGGTCTCGGTGGGGCCGCCGTCGCGCACGAAACGTAGGAACTCCCTCATGAGCGGGCCGTCCGCCCCGCCGTGGCCGGAGTCGTCGGCGGTGGCCGGGACGACGAAGACCTCGTCGGGCGGCGCCGACCCGCGATGGCGCTTGTTCCAGAGCCAGATCTCGGCGCCCTCCTCGTCGCCCATGTTCTCGATCCGCCCCTCGGTGCCGATGACGGTGTAGTTACGCCAGTAGTCGGGCGAGAAGTGGCACTGCTGGTAGCTGGCGAGCACGCCGTTGCGCAGCCTCAGGTTGACCTGGGAGATGTCTTCGACGTCGACGACCGGGTTGAGGCCGGTCTGTGCCGTGGGAGGCCAGTTGTCGAGGCTGAACCAGTCGCGCATCCGCTGGCCCGAGCGGTCGACGCGGTCTGTGATGTCGCCATAGACGCTGAGCGAGCCCATCGCGGCGACGGTCTCGCTCGCGGAGCCGGCCAGCCAGTGGATCACGTCGATGTCGTGAGCACCCTTCTGCAGCAACAGGCCAGTCGTCCGCGACCTGTCGGCGTGCCAGTCCTTGAAGTAGTAGTCGCCCCCGTTGCCCACGAAGTGACGGCACCACACCGCCTTGATCTCACCGATCACTCCAGACCCGATGAGGTCGCGCATGAGGGAGATGACGGGCATGTGCCTCATGTTGTGTCCGACGTACAAACGCGTGCCCGTCCGGTGAGCCGTCGTGAGGATGGCGTCGGCGTGCTCGACCGTGATCTCCAGCGGCTTCTCGCAAAAGACGGCTATTCCGGCCTCGAGCGCCGGGATCGCGACGGCGGCGTGCTGGTCGTCGGGCGTGAGCACGAGCACGGCGTCGATGCCCGAGGCGTAGAGCTCGTCGAGACTGTCTGTCACCAGGGCCTCCGGAAGCGCGGCCCGGGCGTCCACGCGGGCGCGCTCGCTCGGGTCGCACACGCCAGTGACCACCGACCCCTCGCCGGGCCGGTGGGCCTCCTTCCACAAGTGCGAGCGCAGGCCGAAGCCGACGATTCCGATGTGCAGATCCACGGTGGTGACTCCTCGATGGTGCAGCTGCCTCGCGGCAGGTACAGGACGGGGTATGCCGTCCGGCTGGGTCGATGGTGCGGCGCCGACGCGTCGCGGGGCTGGGTTGCGTTGTGGCTCAGGGTTCCTCGCGAGCCGACCGCTGTCCTTCTGACGAGGTCGGCGTCGCCGGGCGGTGTTCGGGTCGAGGCGCCTCGGGCTCGTCGAGGTCGGTCGAGGCACCGCAGTGCAGGGTCCACGGGAAGTCGTGCAGCGCCGGCCGCGCGGATGGGTCCTGGGCGTCGGCGAGTGCGGCGCGGACGATGACGCCGGCCTGCCGGGCGTAGAAGTCGGTGGGGCCGACGGTGGTCAGGGTCGGGGCGACGAGGCGCGCGTCAGGAGTGTTGCCCACGCCGACGATCGCGACGTCGTGCGGGACGCGCAGCCCCAGCATGTGCGCCGCGTTGATCGCCGCGATCGCCGCGAAGTCCGTCGTCGCGTAGACGGCAGTGGGGCGGTCGGTCTGGGAGAGCAGCCTGACGGCGGCCGAGAAGGCGCTGGGCTGCGAGTTCTCGAAGACGCACACGTCACCCGGCCGGACCTCGATCGCGGCGTCGGCCAGCCGGGCGGCATACGGGGTGTAGCGGCTGACTCCGGTGGCCTCGAGGGCGGCCCGGGTCGTGAGGCAGCCGATGCGCCGGTGGTTCTCGAGAAGGTGGTCGACCGCGAGGTAGCAGCCGGGGATGGCGTCGGAGCGGATGACGTCGAAGCCGTTCGGCTCGAGTGTCTCGGAGAAGACGACGAGGCGTTGGCCGCGCGAGACGAGGGTTGCGAGCAGCCTTGCGGCATCAGGCTGGTCGGTGACGTTGTCGATGTAGGCGACGTCGCTCGGATACCGCTCGATCGCCGTGAACCAGTCGTGGTCGGCGAGGATCGTCGTGATGAGGCCGTGCTGGTTCGCCGTGGCGTTGACGGCAGCGGCGACCGCGAGCGACCACGGGTCGCTGAGCATGTTGAGCGAGAGCTGCACGAGGCGCGTGCGGCCCGTCCGGATCGACTGCGCGGCCCGGTTGGGCACGTAGTCGAGCCGACGCGCCGCCTCGAGCACCTTGGCGCGGGCATCGTCGGACACCCCCTTGTCGCTGCCCGCGCGGCCGGACAGGACGTAGGAAACGGTGGCCGTCGACACACCCGCCTCGGCGGCCACCATCTTCAACGTCGTCCGGGTCCCCGGCCCCGGCTGCCGGCCACGCGCGCCCATCAGCCCTTGGACCCCGAGAACGCGATGCCCTGGATGAACTGCTTCTGGAGGATGGCGAACGTCACGAGCATGGGCAAGGTCGCGAGCAGCGCCCCCGCCATGAGGACGGGGTAGTCGGTGCTGTGCAGACCCACGAGCTGGGCCAGCCCCACGGACAGCGGCATCTTCATGGGATCTGTCGTGACGACAAGGGGCCACAGCAGGTCGTTCCACGACCAGAGGATCGTGAAGATGGCCAGTGCCGTGATGCCGGGCTTGGCCAACGGCACCATGACGCGCCAGAACGTCTGCCAGGGGTTCGCGCCATCGATCCTCGCCGCCTCCTCGAGCTCCACGGGCATGGCCATGAAGAACTGTCGCATGAGGAACGTGCCGAACGCACTGAAGATGCCGGGCATCACCAGCGCCTGGAGCGAGTTCAGCCAGCCCAGGCTGCGGACGATCTCGTACTGCGGCAGCAGGTAGAGCTGCCCGGGCACCATGAGCACGGAGAGGAACACCACGAACAGGGCGTTGCGTCCCCGGAACGGGATCCGGGCGAACGCGTAGCCGGCCATCGTGCACAGCGCCACCTGACCGATGGTGCGCCCCGCAGTCAGCAGCACGGAGTTCACGAACATCTGGCCGAACGGTATGCCGTCGAAGACCTTGCCGATGTTGTCGAAGACCCAAGGGTCGGGCAGCACGTGGAGCGGCACCCGCAGCGCGTCGCCCATCGTCTTGAACGCGGTCAGCACCTGCCAGACGAACGGGAAGACCATGACGAGCGCGCCGAGGCACAGCACGCCGTGCACCAGCCAGGGCGTGCGCCGCCTCCGATCTCTGGTCGACTCACTCAGCGTCGACTCACGCAGCGTCGACCTACTCATAGTGGACCCACCGCTTCTGGAGCCGGAACTGAACGACGGTGAAGACGAGGATGATCAGCAGGAGCACGAAGGCGACCGCTGCGGCATACCCCTTGTCGTTGTCGAGGAAACCGGCCTCGTAGAAGAGGTAGACGATGGTCCTCGTGTCGGGGAACGCCGGGTTTGTCTTGCCCATCATCATGTAGACCAGGTCGAACACCTGGAACGACCCGATGACGCTGATGACGCTGACGAAGAAGATGGTCGGCGACAGCAGCGGCACGGTGATCGACACGAACCGGCGCACCGGGCCGGCGCCGTCGAGCTCGGCGGCCTCCATGAGGGTCTCCGGGATCCCCTGGAGGGCCGCCTGGAAGATGACGATCGTGGTGCCGAGACCTGCCCAGATGCCGACCACTGCGATGGCGAACAGGGCCGTCGAGGGGTCCGTGAGCCAGCTGCGGGCCGGTAGGCCGACGGCCGCCAGGGTCTGGTTGAGCACGCCGTAGTCGCCGTTGTAGATCATCCGCCACACGAGCGCGATGGCCGCGGGCATGGTCACGACGGGGACGAAGTACAGCATCCGGTAGACGCTCCGGCCGCGGAGCCCGCGGGTGTTGAGCAGGGCGGCAACGGCCAAGGCGATGGGGATGCCGAGTAGTGCGACGACGGTGTAGACGACCGTGTTGCGCAGCGCCCCCAACAGGTCCGGGTCCGCGAGGACCTTCTGGTAGTTGGCCAGCCCCGTCCACGTCTCGCCGCCGAACGCTCCCGACTTGGTGAAGGAGAGGTAGATCGTGCGGACGGTCGGCCAGATATAGAAAAGGGCGATGCCGGCCGCCGTGGGCCCGACGAAGAGCAGGGCCCACCAGGCCGAGGGCCGCGGTCCCTTGCGTCGGCGCCGAGTGGCGGGGGAGCCCGTGGGCTCCCCCGCCACGCGAGGCACCGGTGGCGCCGTCGTGGCTGTCGCTGTCGAGGTGGTCATGTGGGGTCCGACCGGTCACTCGCCGTCGAGCGCGGCCTGCATCTTCGTGGCCAGCTCCTGGAGCCCGGCCTCGACGGACACCTCGCCCGACCAAATCTTGGTCATCGTGTCGCTCTCGAGCGTGTTCCACGCACTCGTATTCTTCGAGATCGGGTAGGGCACGCTCGTGGCGACTGTGTCGATGAAGGCGTGCTGAAGGTCGTACTCGGGGTATGCCGCCACCCACGACGACTGCATGCCGTTCACTGCCGGGATCGGCCCGTTGTTCTTGTTGTTCAGCTCGGCGGCCTCCTTGCCGCTGGCGAACGCGGCGAAGGACTTGGCCTCGGCGAGGTGGCTGCTCTGGGCGTTCGCGACGTTGGCGAGGCCGTGGATCACGCTCTGGCCGCCCGCCGGTCCCTTCGGCAGGGGTGCGACGTTGACGACGTCCTTGAGAGCCGAGTCGACGCCGTAGACGCCGGCGTTCCACGACCCGCTGTAGAACATGGCGACCTTGCCGGACGAGAAGAGGTCCTCGGGTGCGGTGTCGCTCATCTGCTTGGCGTCGGGGGAGGAGCCGGCCTTGATCAGGTCGATCCACAGCTGCACGCCCTTGGCGGCCTCGGGGGAGCCATAGCCCGTCTTCTTGTGGTCGCCGCTGATGACGAAGCCGCCGGCCTGCGCGATCGTGTTGTAGAAGTTCTCCTGGCTGTACTGGCTGGCGCTGATGCCCCAGATGCCCTTGGCCTTGTCGGTGAGCTTGGCCGCGGCATCCCGCAGCGTGTCCCACGTCCACGTGGCGTCGGGGTACTTCACACCGGCGGCGTCGAAAAGCTTCTTGTTGTACCAGAGGCCGATCGTGTCGAAGTCCTTCGGAGCGCCGTAGAGCTTGCCGTCGTAGGTGTAGAGGTCGACGAGCGACTTCGGGTACTCGGCCGTGTTGACGCCGGCGCCGTCGAGCGGGGCGATGACCCCCTGGGAGGCGTAGAGCTGGAAGTGTGGGCCGTTCATCCACATGACGTCCGGTCCGGAACCGCCGGTCATCGCCGTCTGCAGCTTGGTCCAGTACTCCTTGTTCGGCGTGAGCTGGAGCTCGATCTTCACGTTCGGGTGGGCCTTGGTGTACGCGTCGGCGATGGCCTGCATCGCCGGCTTCTGCCCCGCGTCCCAGAGGGCGTAGGTGAGGGTGACGGGCTCGTTGCCGCCACCGGATGCGTCCGGCGAGCCACCGCTGCAGGCCGTGAGGGCCAGCAGGCCGACCATGCCGGCGACGCCGATCGCGGCGCCCTTCGGGACAAGGTGTGAACGGGCCAAGACTGTCTCCTTCTCGATCGCCACCACGCGTCGTCGAGTGGTGTTGTTAAACGATTAACACGAGAAGGTAGACCTCGAAGGTCGCCGGCCACAATGGCCGTTATCGATTCGTGATCTTTGGCGGCGTGCCCACGAGCGGCTGCCCGGGTCACATCGCGGGTCAGGTCGACCGCGACCTGACCCGCGACGAGGCGTGCCCGCGGGGAGGGCGCTGGGCGCGCCGCCGAGTGGAGGTCATTGCCGTTGTCGAGGCGGTGCACGTGGTGTCGTCGCTGACCCCGCGCTGAGCTCGAGGGATGCGGTCGGGCCGATGACAGCGATGCTCTGCCGCCGTCTGCGGCAGGACGCCGCGCTCGTTCTTGAGCAGCTCAGACCCCTTCTCGGCGATCTCACGGACCTGCTCATCCGACGAGATCGGGCCAGGAAACCCAGACCACGCGCCACATGCTCGCGAGCACCCGGCTGAGTCGAGCAGCGACCGTGGCAGAGCAGCCCCGACAGGGGCAAAGGGAGAGCTGTGGTGCCCCAACCCCTCTGTGTACCAGTAGATTCGGAACTGATTCGGAACTGATTTGGAGCTGGCGAGGGGACTCGAACCCCTAACCACCTGTGTACGAGCCTTCCACTGGCGCCGCCCTTGAAACAGTCGCTGACCTGCACAAACGCCGGACTGATTCAATCTCAGTGACTGCCTCGTGCGATCCCTGTGCGATGAGCCATGGCTCCTCCTGTCCACACATGTCCCCGATCGGCCGCGTCGGATCCCGAACGGCCCATGCGCGTGCACCAAATCGCCACATCAGGCCTTGGACGGCCACGACGGTCGACCCAGGCCTCCAACACCATGATCCGGACACATCCTGCAATTCAACGGTAGTAGAAACCCCGACGAACCGCGTCCACTCGACCCGCTCGTAGCTGAGTCTGACCGGAACAATGACGCCCCGAGTGTCTCCTCGCCACCCGGGTGCGGCCCGCCCGCCCTCCGTGTGTTCTCAGCCGGAGGGCGGACGCGCGAGCGTGTGGTGTTACGTGCCGTTCACGGTGAACGCGTAGAGCGCGCCGCCTGGGCGAGGATCCGGCGGGAGCACCACATAGCCGGTTCCCCAGTACACGGTGTTGCCGACGACCGATGCGCCGGAGTAGCAGGTGTCACCCGACGCATAGTCCCAAAGGACCGAACCGGACGACGCCTTGAGCGCGTACATGTGCCCGCCGTCGTCGGCGGAGCATCCGAAGATCACTCCGTCGAGGGCGGTCACCGGGCCCGGGGCGCCGGCACCGGTGGGTGCTGCGGTCGTCCACAGGACGGCGCCCGTCGCGGCGTCGAGAGCGGACCAGCCGCCGGCGTGGGTGACCGTGCCGTCCTTGAGCGTCCACGGCTTGGCCTCGCTGTTGGCGTTGGCCGTGTAGACGCGCGAGCCGTCGACCGCGGAACCCCACTGGAGTCCCCCATTGACGCCGCCCGTGCCTGCCTGGGTCGACCACAGCGGGGCTCCGGTGTCGGGGTTGACGGCCCAGTACTGGCCGGACTTCTGCCCTGCGCCGACGAACTCGGTGCCCTTCACCTTGTACAGCGTCGGAGCCTGGCCGAAGTCGAAGTCGGGTCCGTGATTGCTCGGGCATGCCGGGGTCGGGTCTTCGAAGCCGGGCAGGCCCGGGATGCCGCAGGACAGGTTCCACGCGTCGCTGGGAAGTGCCCGCATCGCCCACTTCACACCACCCGTCGTCAGATCGAGCGCGACGATGGCGTCGAACATGTCGCTGGCCGGGATGCACGCGGCGCGCGCCGCGTCATCGGCGGCGCTGGACACGCACGCGGTCGCCGAGTCCGGGATCGAGTAGTTGTTGCCGGTCGAGATGTAGAGCGAGTTGCGCTTGAAGTCGACAGCGGGAGCCGACCCCCAGACCGAACCACCGGTGTAGCCCTCGGGCACGGTGTAGGTGGTCCATCGGATGGCCCCGGTCGCGGCGTCGACGGCGAGCATCTTCCCGCGGAACGTCAGCGGCACGCCGAACCTGGCCAGGGCCTCTTCGAAGGATGCGACTCCGACGTATGCGGTGCCGGCGACGACGGTCGCCGACTGCGTCAGGATCGGGTACCCGCCCTCGATGGTGGTCCTCCAGACCAGCGCACCCGTCGTCTTGTTGATGCCCAGCAGGTAGCCGTTAGGGCTGAACCCCTTTCCGGCCTGGTCGCCGAGGACCAGCACGTCGCCTGCAATGGCCGGGGTGGCCCGTGCATAGTCGCCTGGCACTCCCGTGATCCCCACAATGCTCGTCTGCCATCTCACCGCGCCCGTGGCCGCGTCGATGGCGTAGAGGAACCCGGCGTCGTCCGGCACGTACACGACCCCGTTCTCGACGGCGGGTGTCGCAGACACGTTCCCAGCCGTCGACGTCCTCCACTTCACGGCAAGCGAGCCCACGTTGCCGACCCCCAGATCAGAGTTCGGGTTGTACCGGCTGTTGGAGGTGTCGTAACCCCAAGAGCTCCACGAGTCGGCGCGAGCGGCCGCGTTCGAGGGAGCGATCATGACCATGCCGAGCAGTGCGGCCGTCGCAACCGCCAGCAGAGCGCGTGAAGACTTCACATTGCCTCCTGCTTCTACGGCGCCGGGCGGCGCTCGCACCCTCAGGGTCGTCGCCCTCGTAGGCACGCAACATCACTTGATCAAGCGATGTTGCGGGTCGTACGCCGCGGCACGGCAACGCCGGAGGCAACCGACTGGTCGGCTTCAGACGTGGGCACGAGGTCCCCGGTCCGATCCACTTGCGTGATCCGTTGGTCGCTTGGAACGATCACGAGAGGAGGTGGATGATGATCCGAGTTCTCGACGGACTGCCCGAAGGCATCATCGGATTTGAGGCGAGTGGGAGGCTGACGGCCGACGACTACACCCAGGTCCTCGCCCCCGCACTCGAAATCGCAGCCGCTTCGGGCAAGATACGGATTCTGCTCGACTTCGGCGGCGAGTTCGATCGCTTGGAGGCGGGAGCGGTCTGGCAGGACTTGAAGATGGGCGTCCGCGACTGGAACGCCTGGGAACGCATCGCCTTGGTCACCGACCACGCTTGGATGCGGGACGGATTGAATATCTTCGCGTGGGCGGTTCCCGGGGAGGCCAAGGCTTTTCCGCTAAGTGACCGCGCGGCAGCCATCGAGTGGCTCACGAAGGCCCGGCCACGCTGAGCTCGGAAGCACGCCCGTCTTACGATCGCGCGACAGACACCGGCCGCATTGTGCAGACGCACCTTGACGCCAACCGCGTGGTATCCCTTGGCCCGCCGTGGCCGCAAGTCCCCCGGCGGCATGGGAATCCTGGTCGCGGGCGTGCGGTAATTGCACACGCACCCTGAGCCCGCAAAGGAGCGCGGGCGTGACAGCCGACATGGCCGCCAAGAAGGACGTGTTTCGTGCGCCGAACTCGGCCTCCGCGACCGGCGTTCACACCGTCGTCGCTCATGTCGTGGTCGTCCGAAGTCGCTCGGCCACGTCGTACGCTGTGCGCAGCGCCTCGCCGAGTACGGGAGTCTGGACGACGACGTAGTCGCGGCCGATGACCTCGAGGGTGCCGGCGCGCTCGAGCAGGTCGCGGAACGCGGGTGGGACCCCGCAGAGCACTAGGTGCACGCCGTGTGCGCGCAGCCGCCGGTGTGTCTGCACGAACGCCTTGAGGAACGTCGCCGAGGGGATGTCGACCGACCCACGCAACGACAGCACCACGGCGGCCGAGGTCGCCTCCCGCGGGTCGGGCCACTCGTCCTCGAGCCGGTTGACCTCGGCGAAGAAGCTCCCGCCGATGTAGTGCAGCACCGTGGTCCGTCCGCTCGGCAGCCGGTCTGGCGCGTCAGGGAGGTTCCACCCGCCGGCGCCGTCGGCCACGAGCTCGACCAGCCGGCCCCGGCGAGAGGCAGAGACGGCATACAGCAGGATCGAGAGTCCGGCACCGATGAAGATCGCCTGCTGGAGCGGCAGCTGCGTGGTGACCAGGAACGTGACGACCATCGCGACGCTGGAGAGCACCGACGTGCGCAGCACAAGCACGATGTCGCCGAGCCGGCCGGTGATCAGCTCGCTGCCGATCACGATCAGGAGGCCACCGATCACCGCCATCGGGATCTCGCCGGCGACCGGACCGACCGCGAGCACGATCACCGCCAGCCAGACGCCGGCGAAGATGCCGGACCAGCGGGTGCGGGCGCCGGCGCTCGTCCCCACGCCCGTGCGGGAGAGCGGGCGCCTGTGGGCAACGCCGAGAACAGGCCGCCGGCGATGTTGGCCAGACCCTGCGCGCGGAAGTCGGTCGAGGCGTCGGGACGCGAGCCGTCCGGGTTCGCGACGGCGGCGGCGATGCCGGCCGCGTGGGCGAGCGCGACCAGCGCGATCGCGATGGCCCCGAATACCAGGGATCCGTGCCTGCCAGGCCGGGCACCGGGTCCTGTTCGCGACCGCCTCCGAGTGGGTCGACCGGCTCGCCGGCGCCCACCACGACGCACGGCTGCAGGACGAGCTGCGACGCCTCGGCCGGTACCCGCTGCTGGTCATCGACGAGGTCGGCTACATCCCGTTCGAACCCGAGGCCGCGAACCTGTTCTTCCAGCTCGTGTCCTCCCGCTACGAACGCGCCTCGTTGATCGTCACTGGCAACAAACCGTTCGGCCGGTGGGGCGAGGTCTTCGGCGACGACGTCGTGGCCGCCGCGATGATCGACCGGCTCGTGCACCACGCCGAGGTCATCGCCCTCAAGGGCGACTCCTACCGGCTCAAGGACCGCGACCTCGGCCGCGTCCCAACCGCCACCAACCAAGAAGAGAACTGACATGCAGGGGGTCAGTTTCACCTGCCGTCAGGGGGTCAGTTTTCGCGCGCCGTTGACAATATTCCCTGTTCGAAGCGGGTCGGCCTCAGGGTTGTGCCGACAATGAGGACCACAGCCCTGTCCGCGCTGATGAGCCAAGCCCGACGGAGACCCTTTTGCTGTCTTCGCCAACATCTTCGAGCTTGAGACGGGCATCGCTTCGGCGCGAGATCACTCTCTGCCAGTGACTGCGTCGCAGGCGATCGGATTCGTGCATGCGCAACCCGTGCGGCTGCGCGGCATGCCATCGCTGGTCATTGAGCACGGTCGAGGCCTCCCACCGGACTCGGCTGAGCGTGGCAGCCCGCCTCGGCCACGGCCGCCACTGGATACTCAGGCCATGGTCACTGCGCTGCGCATCCGCATCCTGCCCGAGCACCAGCGTCGTTCGCGGGAAGAGCTCTCTGACGAGCTCGAGCTGGGCTCGGGTGACGCGACGGCCAAGAGATCGGCATTCTGGACGATGCTGACCCTGTCAGCGGTCATCGCCTCCGCGGGGGTCCTGGGCGACTCCACCGCCACCGTGATCGGAGCCATGATCATCGCGCCGCTCTCGACACCGATCATGGGAATCGCGCTGGCGACCGTGAAGCGCCAGCGCAACGGCTCCGTCGGCTATGTCTGTTTCGGCGTCCTGCTGGTCATCGGCATCGGCGCGGCGTTCTCGCTGGCACTGCCGTCGACCTACGCCCTGCTCGACAACAGCCAGATCTCCTCACGAGTGTCCCCGAACCTCGTTGACCTGGTCGCTGCGCTCGCCACGGGGCTGGCCGGCGCGGTGGCCCTCGCCCGACGAGACGTGGGCGCCGTGCTTCCCGGAGTCGCCATCGCCATCTCACTCGTTCCGCCGCTCAGCGTGGTGGGCGTCTGCCTCGGACAGGGTTCGTTCACCCTCGCGGCAGGTGCGTTCCTGCTCTTCGTGTCCAACCTCGTATCGCTCGTGCTGGCCGGGATGTTCGTCTTCGCCGTCCTCGGCTACAGCTCGCCGGAGACCCAGGGGGCGAGCGGCTCGTCACGAGGGACGTACGCGGCCATCGGCGGGCTGCTTGTGGTCGTCGTGGTGTTCCTCGGCGCCAACACCATCACCACCTACCTGACCACCCGGTGGGAGAACCAGGTCATGAGCACCGCTAGCGAATGGGTCGAGACCGTGCCGGGCGCGACCGTGGACAGCGTGACCCTGCACGGTTCCACCTTCACCATCCACATCACCTCGCCCACCGCGCTCCCCTCGACATCAGAGCTCCTCGCCGACCTCGACGGCAAGGTGCCCAACGGATTCCAGGTCGCGGTGGCAGACGCCCGCGGACAGACCATCGACGTCGGCACCGTCGGCCCCTGAACGGTCCTCAGTCCTTGACCGTGAGGCGCAGCGGGCAGCGGATCGGGCCAGCCACGCGTGCAGCGTCTGCCGGGACACATCCCACGACGCCGCGACCTCGCTGACGCTCCGGCCATCACCGATGACCGCCAGCACCGCCTTGTACCGCTGCTCCGCCACTCTCATCTCCCTCATCGAGAGAGCGTCAAGGATCAACCGAAGCAACTGTCAAGATCAGCCGAAACACTGTCAGGCATAAACCGAAGCCCAAACGTCAAGCATCAGGCGGAGCCATACACTGAGCGCCTTGTACGGATGCCAGGCCGGGGTCGACAACGCGCCGCCCTCCGATGACCCGACACATCCAGCGATTCAAACGGCAGTAGACAGCCGCACGAACCGCGCCAACTCGCTCCGTTCGTGGCTGCGCTTGAGCGAGGCAATCGTGTGCCCAATTTGTGCCCACGCGGAGTCGCGTTCCCTGAATCGAGCCTTGCCAGGCACCGATCCTGCGTCAATGAGACAAGCAGCAGATGAGCGGACTTCGAATGACGCATGGGGCATCGATCAATTGGGCGCCGGGGCGCCTGGTTTGAGTGGAAGCGACAGCGAGTTTGGGAAATCCGCTCAGGCCGGGGCCCACCGGGACGAGCTCCCGGGCGGGGAGCATCCATGGCGGGAGCATCCAGGGTGCCTTCGCTAGTAGCTGCCGATGCCCTTTCCGATCATCGTGACCCCGATGACGAGCAGGAGCACGGCCATGACGGTGGCGTTGTTGTGCACGAGCCACACCCGAAGAGATTGCAGCGGTCCGGACATGCGGTCTCGGGCGAGGAGATAGCCGAGCACCGGCACCGCGACCGACGCACCGGCGATCACCGTGAACACCGCGACGACCGCGACGACCTCGCCGGTCGAGAGCCGTGCTGTTCCGACCAGGACACCGGCGCTCGCCGTCATCAGCAGGTTCTTCGGGTTGAGGGCGGACAGGGCGAAGCCGAGCGTGAGAGCCCTCCCGAGGGTGAACTTGTCGATCGCGGCCATCCACTTGGGGAGCACGGGCTCCTCTCCCGCATGCGGCCGACCGCGCCACTGCTTGGCGGCGATGAGCAGCATCAGCGCGCCCAGCGCGATCTTGACCGTTCCCGCAACCGGCTGCGAAGCGTCGTCGCCGGGCTCGGGGATCACGGCGGCGAGCGCCACGAAGACGACTAGGGCGACGACGATGCCAGCGAGCCAGCCGAGCA
The DNA here is from genome assembly GCF_053603855.1 of Monashia sp. NPDC004114. Lineage (NCBI taxonomy): Bacteria > Bacillati > Actinomycetota > Actinomycetes > Micrococcales > Intrasporangiaceae > Intrasporangium > Monashia sp. NPDC004114. The sequence continues at coordinate 520,927 of NZ_JBSGGK010000001.1, forward strand.
TGAAACCCACGCTGGCCGCCCGGGCGTTCGGGGCCAGCAGCATCAGGATCGTGGCGATGATCGGGATCGGGCTGATGAACACCGCGAGCGCGAGCGGGAGGATGTCCCCGATGACGGCTCCCATCAGGGGATCACGATGTTGAACGCCGGATCGGGGTCGTCGACGAACGAGAGGAGCGTGGTCAAGGTCGCGGGGTCGCCCTCGAAGGCGATGCCCTCGGGGCCGGCACCGGCGAGCAAGTGGAGCAGTTGGGGCTTGGTGAGTGTGACGACGAGATCCGCCGGCTCCTGCCTCTGCGTGGGGAAGTGCACGAGCGCCCCGTTGGAGAGCTCCATGCGGTAGGTCTCGTCACGGTCGGTGAAGTGCCACCGGACCGAGACCGAGGTGTCCCACGCCTTCTGGGCGTCGATGCGGATCGCGATGCTGTCGAACAGCTGCGTAGTCGTCAGCGCCGCCATCATGCCCGAGGCGTCGGTCTTGAGCGCGATCGGGCCCGATTCGAGCTCAGTCGCTCCGGTGAGGAAGTTGTTCCGCCAGGTTCCGCACTCGGAGCCGTATCCGAGCCTGGTAAAGAGGTCGGTCTGGAGTGCTAGGGCACCAGCGTGCTGGGGGTCGGCGAACAGCGCATGGTTCGCGAGCTCCGTGGCGAACCGAAGGTCGCCGGCATCCGCGAACTCCTGCGCCTTTGCGACCGTCGCGTCGACTCCGCCGATGACCTCGACGTATCGGGACGCCTGCGCCTCGGGCGGGTGCTGCCACAGGTGCGCCGGGTTCCCGTCGTACCAGCCCAGGTAGCGCTGGTAGATCGCCTTGACGTTGTGGCTGATCGAGCCGTAGTAGCCGCGCCCGTGCCAGGCGTCGTCGATCGCGGGCGGCAGCTGGAACGTCTCCGCGATCTCGGCGCCGACCAGGCCCTTGTTCATCATCCGCAGGGTCTGGTCGTGCAGGAACGCGTAGAGGTCACGCTGCTCGGTGAGGAACCGGACGATGTTGTCACGGTCCCACGTCGGCCAGTGGTGCGAGGCGAACGCGACGTCGGTGTCGTCCGCAAACAGCTCGATCGCCTCGGCGATGTAGCGCGACCAGCCGCGCGCGTCGCGCACCTCCGCACCACGCAGCGTGAGGATGTTGTGCAGGGTGTGGGTCGCGTTCTCGGCCAGGCAGAGCGCGCGGCGGTCCGGGAAGTGGAAGTTCATCTCGGACGGCGCCTCGGTGCCTGGCGTCATCTGGAAGACGATGCGGACCCCGTCGAGCACCTCCTCCTGGCCGGTGTGGGTGATGTCCACGGTCGGGGCAAGGAGGCCCGTCGTCCCGGTCGAGCTGCCCGAGCCCAGGCCGACGCCGAGGGTCCCGGTGGCGCCCGGCTGCAGGCCCATCCCGGTGTGGTACACGCCGCGACGCAGCATCGCGGTGCCCGCGTACACGTTCTCCGACACGGCGTGGTCAAGGAACCCGGCCGGCGCGACGATCGGCACGTCGGTGTCGGCGGAGACGACGCCGAGAACGCCGCCGAAGTGGTCGATGTGCGAGTGCGTGTAGATGACCGCCCTGACGGGTCGGTCGCCGCGGTGCTCGCGATAGAGCGCGAGACCGGCGGCCGCCACCTCGGCGGAGATGGCCGGGTCGATGATGATCACACCGGTATCACCCTCGACGACGGTCATGTTCGAGAGCTCGATGCCGCGCAGCTGGTAGATGCCTTCGGTGACCTCGAAGAGGCCCTGGATTGCAGTGAGCTGACTCTGCCGCCACAGGCTCGGATTCGCGGTGTCCGGGCAGTCACCCTCGGTCACCTGACCGTAGATGTCGGCGTCGTACACGACGCGCCCGTCGGCATGCAGGATCTGCCCGGGCTCGAGGGGGGCCACGAGTCCGCGCGTGGCATTGTCGAAGTCAGTCCGGTCTGAGTAGTCGAGTGCCATGTGTTCGACGCTAAGGAGGCCCCACGGAGGTCGCGTCACCTGAACCGGGTGACGCGAGAGCATGCCTCGATCGGGATGGTGAAGTGGTGCGCCGACCGAAGTTGGGGCTGGGCCGCCCGACGCCGAAGGACGCCGTCGCGGGGTTCGTGACGGGGCTTTTCAGCATCCCGGAGGGCATGGCATACGCCAGCATCGGCGGTTTCAACCCGGTCCTCGGGCTCTACTCGGGCATGGTGCCGACGACGGTCGGCTCCCTGTTCTCCCGGACCGTCCTCATGACGACCACGCTCACGTCCGCCATCGCACTGACGTCGCAGAGCGTGCTCTCGAGCGCCCACCTCGACCCGGATGACATCAACAACGTCGCCACGCTCACGGTGCTGGTCGGCGCGATCATGGTGGTCTTCGGGCTGCTGCGGCTCGGCTCGGTGATGAGCTTCGTCTCGAACGCGGTGATGACCGGCTTCACCAGCGGCATCGCACTCCAGATCGTTGCGGGCGTCCTCGACGACGCCACCGGCTACAAGCCGGACGCGCACAACACGATCGCGAAGGTGGTCGACGCGGTCGCCCACGTCACCGACTGGGATCTCACGACGCTGCTCGTCTCGCTCGGCACGGTGGCGGTCTGGTTCGTCGTGCGGCTGGTTCCTCGGCTCGAGCCGTTCGCGATCCTCGCCGCGCTGGTCGTGGTCACCGCCATCGTTGTCGTGTTCTCGATCGATGTCGAGGACGTCGGCGACATCGGCTCGGTGCCGAGCGGGCTGCCGCACCTGGTCCTCCCCGACCCCGGCGTGATGCCCGATCTGCTGGCCGGCGCAGTTGCGGTGGCACTCGTCGCGCTCGCCCAGGCCGCGGGCATCGGTGCGGCCGTGCCGAACCCGGACGGTAGCCGCACGAACGTCTCCGGCGACTTCACCGCCCAGGGCGTGGCGAACCTCGCCGGCGGGTTCTTCCGAGCACTGCCGACCGGTGGCTCCCTTTCGCGGACGGGCGTCGCGACCAGCGCGGGAGCCCAGACTCGGTGGACGGGAATCTTCGCCGGGATCTTCCTCGGCCTCGTCGTGCTGGTCGCGGGCGGCGTCGCGGAGCTGATCCCGATGCCGGTGATCGGCGGCCTGGTGATCGTGATCGGCGCCGAGCTTGTCGTCGGCCGGATCCCCGACATCAGACTGGTGCTCCGGACGGGGTGGCTGCCGACCGCGGCGATGCTGGCGACCTTCCTCGCCACCACGCAGCTGCCTCTGCAGGAAGCGATCCTGCTGGGCGCCGGCCTGTCCCTGATGCTCTACTGCGTCAGCGCCGAACGGGCCGGGAGGATCAAGGCGCTGGTCCGTGAGGACGGCCGCTGGCGCGCGACCGACATTCCCACCGACCTTCCGAGCGACGCAGTCACGGTCCTCCACTACGAGGGCGCCGGCCTGTTCGCCGAGGTGGCCCGGATCGAGGAGTCCTGGCCGCGAAGCACCGACGCTCGCAACGCTGTGGTGATCCTGCACGCGCGCGCGCTGCCCGACATCCCCTCCTCGACGATCCTCAAGGCACTGCGCAGACGGGCAGAGCACCTGGACGCCCAGGGGTGCCGGCTCATGGTCGCCGGCGTGGACCCCGCACAGGTCGCACTTCTCGCCCGCACCGGCTTGGCCGACGCCCTCGGCGACGAGGCCGTCGTGCCGCAGACCTCGGTCTTCTTCGAGGCGCTGGACTCCGCGTACGCGCGGGCGACCGAGTGGGTCCGCAGGCCGCGCGAGAGCGACGACTGATGGCTGTGAGCCTTCCGTTGGTGGTCGACACCCCGCTCGGCGACCTCGACGTCGACGGCTGGACGTTGCTGTGGTCTGTGCTGGTCGTGATCTGCACTCTGCTCGCCTGCGCGGTACGCGGTCCGCTGAGTCCGCCGCCTCGGTCCCCTGGTGCCGAGCCTGCCTGCCGACGTCGTACTGCAGATCGCGCGCGTGGTGCGCTTACGCGATCTACGCGCTGGGCGCCGGGATCGTGCTCAGCCTGCTCGGTGCACCCATCCAGCCGGTGCTCATCGCGTTCCTCCTCGTCCTGGGCGCGCTCGTGCTCGTGGGACGTGGGGTTGCTGACAACTTCGGCGCCGGCCTCGTGATCCAGGTACGGCACGCGCTACGACTCGGAGACCTCATCGAGTCGGACGGACACCGCGGCCACGTGATCGACCTCAACAGCCGCGCGGTCGTCATCGAGACGTACGACGGCACGCACGTCCACCTGCCGAACAACATGGTGATGACCTCGTCATTGCTGAACCTCACGAGATCCGGTGTCGCCCGCTCGCAGCTCGAGGTCCGGGTCACCACGCATCGCTACACCAATACCGGGGACTTGACCTCGGTCTCCTCGCGGTCGGTGAAGTGCCACAGGCCCGATGCCGTGGTGCTCCAGGCCCGTTGGGCGCCGACCCGAGTCGCGAGGCTGCCGAAGAGCTGGGGGGTGGTGAGTGCCGTCTTCATGCCGGTGGCGTCGATCTTGGCCGCCACGGAGCCGTTCGGCAGCTCGAGCGCACTGAGGAGGTTGGTCCGCCGGGGACCGCCCGGACAGCGGTAGCCGAGGTCGGCGTCGTCGAAGTCGGATCGCTTCGAGTCGTCCAGTTCCATTCATCGACGCTGGCAGCGGCTGTGCCCCTGGTCGTCCGCATCCATGGCTTCAGCCCCCCATTGGCTCGATCGCGGCGGCCGCGTATGCGGTCCGCCGCGCGCCTGCTCAAGCAGTCCGTACCCGCTCCACGGCCGGTGGGGCCCAGCTGCCGTCGAGGATGCTGTCGTCAGGCCAGTAGGTGCGCAGGTAGACGGAGAACTCCTCCGACGGGGCGGGCAGCCAGTTCGGCTTCTGCGCCCCGTCCTCCGGCGCTTGCCCGCCGATGGTCAGGGTGAGCGAGCCGTCCTCACCGTAGGTGAGGTTCTTGTTCTTGGTGCCCAGCGAGTACCGGTCGAGGTCATTGGGGTGGAAGAAGTGGTGCTGGTTATACACAGTCAGCGACCAGAAGCCCCGCACCGGCGGCAGATGATTCCTATCGAATCGCACCGCGTAGGTGTGGGCGCCGTTCAGACGGGCACCGTCCGTGTCGAGGTCCTGGTAGAAGTACGTGGTCTCGACAGGGGTGTTCACGAAGATGTTCGACTTGCCCACCGCGAGCCTCATCAGGTAGTCGGTGCCGAACTCAGCACCGTTGCGCTGCGTGGTCCAGTGGTGCCCGACCGGAATCCCGTAGTTCCGGAACTCGAACAGCTCCCTCGCCACCGGCTCCGCCTCGATCGCCGCCTCACGGCAGGCCGCGGCGATCTCGTTGTCGTTCTCGGCGGCGGCGAGAACAGCACGGAACCAGCCGTACATCGCCTCCTCACCAGGAAGCGGCGGGACCTCGTCGAGCACCTCGCCGAACGAGGCGAAGAACGTCGTCGGATCGACCCACTGCGTCTCCTCCTGCCCCGAGGCGGCGTCGGTCTCCCCGAACGAGGGAGCCTGCGACCAGTCGGTGGTCTTCATGGTCCCGTCGAAATCGGCCAGGGGGTACACGCTGATCTGGTTCACGATCGGCTGGACCGCCTCACGGTCCTCGGCCGTGTCGTCCATGAACACCCGCGGGATCACCACCCCACAGCGGGTGTCGTAGTGGAACACCCCAGCGATCCCCTCCGGGACCGAGCCGTCCCAGCCTTCCGGTGCGAGCAAGTAGTGCCCGGGCTCGGTGCCGTACATCTTCCCGAGGTTCACGAACGAGTCGGTCCGCTGGTTGACCACCTGGTAGACCCAGAACCGGTCCCCGAAGTCGGGCACCTGGATCACCGCAGGGCCGAGGTTCGCGTCCAACGGGCCGAACCCGTACACCACATCCTGGTTCGGGCAGGCCACGATCCGCTCCTCCGGGCGGACGTAGTCATGGAGCATGCCGATGTGGTTCGGCGGCCCGGCCGGCACGATCCCGGCCAGCAGGCCCGGTCCGGGAAGCTGTTCCATGAACACGCGCCGGTTGTGGATGTTCGCCAGCGGCCATCCCCACAAGTAGGCCATCCGTGCCACCGAACGGGCATAGTCCACGGTCATCCGCTGCTCACCGAGCGCCACGATCTTTCCTTCACCTCGCCGACCCTGTCCTCGGGCACACTACCGGGACAAACGATCCCGGGATACCGCTCATCGGCTGCTTGTTTCATTGACGCAGGATCGGTGCCTGGCAAGGCTCGGTTCAGGCGACCGGGCTGTCGCTCTCTCATCGGCTGCTCACCCCTTTCGGTGTGGCTCTCATTTGGCCTGCGCAGGTCCATGCCGACCTGAAGAACTCGACCCCGACGACGACGCCTGACAGGGCCCACGTGTTAGCAAACGCTTTAGCAAGTCAGCCCAATGGGCCCACCAAGCCCCCGACACACCATCGCCCCGACCCGCGTTTATGCAGGTCAGGGCGACGTTTCCACATGGAGCTGGCGAAGAGACTCGAACTCTCAACCACCTGTTTACAAGACTTCGACCACCGCGACCGCGAAAAGGTGTGATGACCTGCACATACGTCGGACTGAGTAGACAGCCAGGAACAGCTTGTACGATGCCTGCGCGATTAGCCATGGCTAAGCCTGTCCATTCCCGTCCGAGTTGAGCTGGGCCCCGGCCTCTTACCAAGACTTCTTAGGCGACGCTGACAACGGGATGCCGTGTTGCGTCAGAACTGCAACCGGCCTTGGCCCTCGCCTCCGCTGCAGCCGACCACGGTTATGACGTGACCGGCCTGGCCAGCCAGCATTCCCTCGTTTGTAGGCTGCGCCTGTCTTGGCTCACCGAGTCGATTCCGGTCCGATCCGCCCACACGCACTGGACGCAACCCGCAAAGTCCGCTCTGCACGATGAACTCACGTCGCTTTCCGTCGCGATCGCCTGCGACATGCTCTACAGCGGTGGACTGCCAGAGTGGACCAGTCGCCACGCGACGGGTCGAGTCCGTCCTCGCCGACCGCAGTAGGTCGGTGGCGTTGTCCTGGCGGAGGCGCAGCAGGCCCCGGATCTTGTAGAGCGGGTCGTCCTTGTGGCCGCGCCGCTGCACGTCTCCTGCTGCACGCGGCGTCGGGTCTCGTCGACGACCTGGGTGCCGAGTTTGACGACGTGAAATGCGTCGAGCACGGCGACGGCGTCGGGCAGCTCGTCGCGCAGCGCGTTCGCGTAGCCGCGGAACGGGTCGAGCGAGGCCTCGCTGATGCCGGCGGTGAACTCCGCGGGCCGCGCCTGGAGCCAGGCGGCTAGGCGGTGCCGGTCCGGCCGGGCACGACGTCCAGCAGCCGGGCGTGCAGGTGGCGGTAGCGGCCTTGGCGCGCCGTGGATGTCGGCACCTGAGCCACCCTCTCGCAGGCTGGCTCAGCTGCGTCGCCAGCGAGCACGGGAAGACGCGTGACCGGAACGGCGCGGTCAGGGCAGGTCAGGTCATCAGGGTGCGCATGGCCGCGGTCGCGCCACGGAGGTAACGCTCGACGACCTCCCGCTCCTCGTCGCTCAACGTCGCGTCGAGCACGGCGAGCGCCTCGAACATCGGGCGTAGCCGCTCCAGGACCTCCGCACGCCCGCTCTCGGTGATGACGACCTCGGTGCGTCGCCCGTCTGCTGGGTGCGATCGCCGCTCGGCATGGCCCCGACTGGTCAGCCGGTCCACCACGCCCGACGAGGCCGCCGACGTGACGCCGAGCAGCTTGGCCAGCTCGACCGGACCGAGTGGGCCGCGGATCAGGTGGCGCAGTGAGTGCAGCTCGGTCGTACTGAGGCCGGCGCCACGCGCCACCGCTGCCGGGACCGCTTCGGCCACATCGACCAGCTCCTGCAGGGCCGCGAGCGTGCTCGTGTCCCGCCACTGGGGGCCGCCCGGCACGGCCCCGGCAGGTGCCGTCCCTGTGCGCTCCGCGCGCGCAGGCCCGCCCGAGGCAGGGTCACCTGTCGCATCGCGAGGACCAGTGCTAATGTCACTCACCAACTTAGTAATCACATGAGCAATGAACTGAGATACCTACTGAGGAAGTCGTCGAATTCTAGCGGAGGTATGGCGTGTCCAAGCTGCCGAACGTGCCAGAGGCGCCCCAGGCGCCAGAAGCGTCAGGGGCGACCACCGTGTCCAGGGCGTCAAGGGTGCCGACCCCATCAAAGGCGGCGAGGGTGTCCGAACGGATCACGAGGCGATGGTGGGCCGTCGCCATCGTCGTGCTGGGCCTCGTCGGAGCCGTGGGGGTGGCGGCGTCCGTCGGCGAGGCGACCAGAACCGCCCGCGTGACCGACTCGCTGCCCGCCGGGTCCGAGAGCGCGTCTGCGCTCGAGCTGCGGGAGCGCCTACCCGAGGCGGACGGCTCAACCGCGGTGATCCTGTTCAGCAAGCCCGACGGCATACTCAGTGACTCGGATCTCGTGGCGATCCGCGCGCGGGCCGGCGAGCTGCCCGGTACGGGAAGGGTTCCCGTTCAGCGAAGCGACGACGGCACGGCAGCGCTCGTCGTCGTGCCGGTCACGGCAACCGACGCCACCGGCACCGCCGACGAGGTGAGCCGGCTTCGTGGCATCGCGAAGGCCGGCCTCCCGGACGGGGTCATCGCGCAGGTCACCGGACCGGCGGCCGTCGAGGCGGACCTCGCCGCCGTGTTCCAGGGGGCCAACACGCGGCTGCTCGTCGCCACCGCCTCAGTCGTGGCGCTTCTGCTCGTGCTGACCTACCGCAGCCCCGTGCTTTGGATTCTGCCGCTCATCGTCGTCGGTGCGGCCGACCGGCTCGCCGCCGTCCTGGCGACCCACGCGCTCGCGGGCCTGTCGGTTGTGTGGGACGAGTCGACGATCGGCATCCTCTCCGTCCTCGTCTTCGGGGCCGGCACCGACTATGCGCTGCTGCTCATCTCCCGGTACCGCGACGAGCTGCGCCGCCATGAGGACCGGCGCCAGGCCATGGCCCTCGCGCTGCGGCGCACGGCTGAAGCGGTGCTGTCCAGCGCACTGACCGTCGTCGTCGGCCTGCTGACCCTCCTGTTGTCGGCGTTCCCCGCCACTCGGGGCCTCGGGCTGGCCTGCGCCATCGGCATCGTCGTGGCCGCGGCTGCGGTTCTCCTGCTCCTGCCGGCTCTGCTCGTGTGCTTCGGCCGCTGGGTCTTCTGGCCGAAGGTGCCGCACGTCGGAGAAGCCGCGCTGGTCGACGCAGACTCGCTCTGGCGCAGGATCGGTGACCGGGTCGCAGCCCACCCCCGCCAGATCGTCGTGACGACGCTCGCCGTCCTCGCCGTCCTCGCCTCGGGTCTGGCGTTCGTCCAGACGGGCCTGAAGCAGGCGGACCAGTTCCTGAGCAAGCCGGAAGCGATCGCGGCCGGCGAGCGCCTTGCCCGCTCGTTCCCAGCCGGCAGCGCCGACCCCATGGTCATCACGACCAAGGACGACCCCCAGCAGGTGCTCTCCGATGTCCAGGCGGTCGACGGGGTCGCGACAGCACGGATTGTCAACGAGGGCAGCGGTATTGCGGAGGTGGCCGCGATCATCACCGCCGCGCCCGGATCCCCCCAGGCTGCAGAAGCGGTGCGGAGCGTGCGGGCTGCGGTCGCCGGCCTGCCCGACACCCACGTTGCAGGGACCGAGGCCGTAGCGCTGGACTCGAGCGACGCGGCGGCCCGGGACCGCATGGTCATCCTGCCGCTGGTGCTCGCGCTGGTCCTCGTCGCGCTCATGGTGCTGCTGCGTTCCGTCGTGGCACCGGTCATCCTCGTTGCCACCGTGCTCGCGACCTATCTGGCCAGCCTGGGCGCGTCGTGGTGGCTCTTCACCAAGGTCTTCGGCTTCACCGCGCTGGACGACAGCGCGCCCCTCTTCGCCTTCGTGTTCCTCGTTGCCCTCGGCGTGGACTACAACATCTTCCTGGTCACGCGGGCCCGGGAGGAGGGCCGGTCGCACGGCTCGCGAGAAGGGATGCTGCGCGCCCTGGCCGCCACCGGCGGTGTCATCACCAGCGCCGGCATCCTGCTCGCCGCCGTCTTTGCGGTCCTGGGTGTCCTGCCGCTCGTCGTGCTGGCCCAGATCGGCGTCATCATCTGCGTCGGGGTCCTGCTCGACACCCTCGTCGTGCGGACGCTGCTGGTCCCGGCCATCGCAGTCATGCTCGGCGACCGGTTCTGGTGGCCGCGCCACGGGTTTCGGGACGGTCCGCGGGGCGCTGATTCAACCGTGCGGCATACCGACCGCGTGGGCCAGCAACCCGCGTCGTAGGGACCGACCGTCGCGGGAGGCTCACCCGCGGTTGCGCCGAGCGATCGCCGCGGTGAGCACGCTCGCGAAGGCGCACCATGCGGCATACGCGCCCAGGACGCCCGCCTTTCCCCGGCCCGTCGGGAGCGCCTGCCGGCCTAGGTCGGCAGCGCTGGTGGCGAGCAGTGCCGCATCGGCCGCGGCGAGCCCCGGCCGCCGCGCTCCGAAGAAGGCGGCGCTCCAGCCGGTATTGAGTGCGAGGTTCGCGACCAGCGACCGCTCGAGTTGCCGCGACCGCGCGACCTCCCCGCGTTCGGCGAGCTCAGCGCTCGCTGCCGCCGAGCTCAGCGCCAGCGCCGAATAGAGCAGGGTCCACACGACGGGGAAGGCGACGCGCGGCGGCTGCCACCGCGGCGTGTCCAGCTCTGTGTACCAGCGGGACTCGGGACGCGTGAGCAGCGAGCCGGCCACCGCCGCCGCTCCCACGAGACCGGCGGTCCGGCGGAGGGTTCGTCGCCACAACATGGGGTCGACCTCTCGCAGAGCCGCGCGCACGGCGTCGTCGAACCCCGTGCGGCCGCCCGGTGGGGGACCCGCCACCGGGTCGAACTCGTCGTCGCCACAGACCGCGTCGTGTATCAGGCTGTCGACGAGTGGTCGGGCGAGCCCCGCGGCCAGGGGAGTCACCAAGCCGACCCAGAGACCGGCCAGCCGGGGCGTCAGCACCGGGACGGTCACGACGAGGCGAGGCCCCAGCCCGGCGAGTCGGGCGTATCGGTGCATCATCTCGCGGTAGGTCAGCACGTCCGGGCCGCCGATGTCGTAGGCACGGTTGATGCCCGGCTCCAGGTCAGCGGAGCGGACGAGGTAGTGGACGACGTCCCGCACCCCGATCGGCTGCACCCGGTTGTCGAGCCATCTGGGCGCCACCATCGCCGGGAGGCGCTCGGTCAGGTGCCGCAGCATGTCGAAGGACGCCGACCCGCTGCCCAGCACCACGCCCGCCTGCAGGACGACCGCCGCCACCGGAGAGTCGAGCAGGATACGTCCTACCTCGACGCGCGAACGCAGGTGGTCCGACAGCTCCGACAGCGGCCCCTCGGGGTGCAGGCCGCTGAGATAGACGATCCGGGACACGCATGCGTCGGCCGCCGCGTGGGCGAAGGTCGCGGCCAGTTCTCGGTCGCGTGCGGCGAAGCCGCCGGCACCGTCCATCGAGTGCATCAGGTAGTACGCGACCTGCACTCCGCGCAGGGCTCGTTCGCAGTCCGGCGAAGAGCCGGCATCACCCTCCACCACCTCGACCTCGGAGGCCCATGCGCGCCCACGCAGCCGGTCGCGACGCCGGGTGAGCACGCGCACGCGCCAACCGGCCGCGAGCAGCGCCGGCACCAGCTGGCCCCCGATGTAGCCGGTGGCGCCGGTGACCAGAGCGGTTCGGTTGGTGGTGTCAGTTGTCGGATCAGCCGTCATGTCAGCTCCCTAGGGTGAGCACGAGGGGAAGCAGCAGCAGCATTCCGAGCGACCACGTGACGTGGGTGATCATGGGGCCTAGTACCCCGCCCGTGACGCGGCGCTGCAGCGCGGTCAAGACGCCCAGCGCGGCTGCGGCCACAACGAGCAGGGGTATGCCGGATGCCACCGTGGTCAGCGCGTAGACGACCGTCGTGGTGGCCACGGCATGTGCACGCCCGACTGCGGCATACAGGGCGCCCCTGAAGTACAGCTCTTCGGCCACTCCGTTGACCACCGTGATCGCCGCCACGAGCGGCAGCGACCCGAGGCGCGCATGGTCCAGGAGGCGCTGCACCGGGTCGCGGAGGGCCGGGATCCGCGCCACCGCTAGCCCGGCGACGAGGAAGGTGGCGATGAGCAACGCACCCAGGGCGAGCGACTGTACGACGGGACGTGCCGGCTGCCCGCCGGTGCGGGTGTGCGCTCGCCCGAGGTGCAGCGGCCCGGAGGCCAGGGCGCCGACGGTCCAGACGGCGGCGAGGACGACCGAGGCGAGATAGAACCGCTGGTCTCCCGGGTTCGTGCGTACGGTGATGGTCAGCAGCACGACTCCGACGGCGAGCGTCACGACGGCCGTGACGCGTCGCCGCCGGAGTGCTGCGGGACTCACCCAGTGTTCGCGGGGAACGGGGGTGACGAGCGCGGCGCGGATGAAGTCGCGGACCTCGCGCACCGGTTTGACGCCTCCGCCACGTTCACCTCGAACGGCCGTCACGGACCGGGCCGCCGCCCGCGTCCCGCGCTGTGTGGACGCATCGGTTGCTGCTAGCCGTCCGAGTCCTCGCCATGGGACGCCGGCCGCACGCAGGCGTCCCCGACGAAGGCCCCCGCGAACGCGGGCGCCCCCAGTGCGCCGGCGGCGTCGGGCGTGAGCGTCAGACCGGCTGCGATGCCGTCACAGCTTGGCGTCGTCCCGTTGATCGGCTGTACCGAGCCCAGGGCGAAGATGTTGACCCGTCCGGGGATGCGCTCGCCGTTGAGCTTGGTCCTGGCGTTAAGGTATCCGGTGCCGAGGTCGATGTTGAAGGCGGTGATGCGCAGGTCTCCGCCGCCGACGGGGACGAAGCGAAGGCCGCCGACGTGCCGGACGACCCCGTCGCCGACTCTGGTGATCGGGAAGGAGACCTGTGCCACTCCGCCCGGCGCGGAAAGCCGGCCCGGTGCCAGGGTCCGGACGTGCAACGTGTCGACCAGGGTCGGCACCAGGGCCGGGTTGAGGACGACCGTCGTGCGGCCTTGCGCGGAGGAGGCCCGGTGCTCGGAGGCGCTGGCCGGGGACGCGTCCGCCGTCCCGAAAGCCAGGATGGCCAGCGCGGCGATGCCACTCAACATGCGGGTTTGCTTCATGGTGTGCTGTTCCTTTCACGACGGTCGATTGGCTCTTCTTGTTCCGCAAACATTGCACAGTCCGCTAGGTTGTGCAAGGTCATGTAGAAGGTAGGAGGTGGCGTGAGCAGCACCGGTTACTCGATCGGGGACGTGGCCCAGCTCACCGGTGTGGGCGCGAGCACCTTGCGCGCCTGGGAGTCTCGCTACGCCCTGGTGACTCCGGCGCGCACCGACTCCTCATACCGCTCGTACAGCGACCGCGACCTCGACGTCATCCGGCGAATGCGCGTGCTGGTCGACTCCGGGGTCCCGCCACGACGGGCCGCCGGGATGGCGTTGGAGACCGTCGATCAAGCCGCGAGCGTCGCCGAGGGCCCTCCAGCGCCGGCAGGGTCGGTGCTGGCTGACCACGCGTCCCTGGCCCGTGCGGCGGCACGGTTCGACGCGGACGCGCTGCAGCACACCCTCGACGAGGCGTTCGCCCTCGCGTCGGCCGAGCGGGTGATCGACGACTGGCTGATGCCGTCGCTGACGAGGCTTGGTGATGCATGGGAAGCCGGCGAGATCGACGTGGCCGCGGAGCATTTCGTGACTGCCGCCGTGATGCGGCGACTGGCGGCTCTGTTCGAGGCGACGCGCGCCTACGGACCCCGGGTCCTGGTCGGGCTCCCGCCCGGCGCCCGCCACGAGCTGCCCGCGTTGGCCTTCGCCGTGTGCCTGCGCCGGGCCGGCATCGACGTCCTCTATCTCGGCGCGGACGTTCCGCTGGACAGCTGGGTCGCCGTCGTGCGGGCGTCCTCGCCACGCGCCGCGGTGATCTCGGCCGCCCATGAGGTGGACATCGCGAGCGCCGAGCAGACGGTGCAGGCCCTGACCACGGCCGGCGTCGGAGTCGTCTACGTCGGCGGCCGGGCCGCGGCCCGGCTCCAATCGGGCACCCCACTGCCGCAACAGCTTTCGAGCGCCGCTGACCTCGTTCGCGCCGCCATCGAGCAACGCCCCGGCTAGCCGTCGCGCATCGGCTCTTGACAAATCGAGTGGTCGTTTCAGAAGCTGCTCGCCCTGTTGGAGCGGATCGTCTCCGCGTCGAGCAACCCGGGCGATGTAGTGCTCGATCCCTGCTGCGGCTGCTTCCCGCCCTTGACCGAGACGAGGACGCGCCCTATGCCGTTCAGGACGACACCACCGGCGACCTGCTCTTCGACCCGGTCGCCCTCGTCAAGTACCTCTCGACGATGATCACACTCCGCCCGGGTGACCTCATCGCGACCGGCACGCCCGGTGGAGTCGGCCACGCACGCAAGCCGGCCCGCTATCTCGAGGCCGGCCAGACGGTCGTCACCGAGATCGAGGGCCTCGGCCGCTGCGAGAACGCCGTCGTCGCCGACCGGCTAGCCTGATGCCCCTGGCGCTGCTCCGGTCCCGAAGCCTCCTCACGGCCGGGACGACCCTGTTCCAGAAGGCGCTCGACGGCCTGGACGACGCGGCCTTGGCGCATCCGACTGACCTCCCGGGGTGGACGCGGGCGCACGTGGTCGCCCACGCCGCCGCGAACGCCGAGTCGCTCGTCAACCTCGCCACCTGGGCCCGCACCGGTGTCGAGACGCCGATGTGCGCCTCGGCGGAGCAGCGCGACGCGGAGATCGAGGCGGGCGCACAGCTCTCGCCATTGGGACTACGAGACTGGTTCACCACGAGTGCGACGGCCTTGGACACCGCACTCGGGAGCCTGACGTCCGAGCAGTGGACTTCACTCGTCCGCACGGCCCAGCGGCGGACCGTCCCGGCGAGCGAGGTGCCGTGGATGCGCACCCGCGAGGTCATGGTCCACGCCGTCGACCTCGACGGCGGCGTGGAGTTCGACGACCTGCCAGCGGAGTTCCTCGTCGAGCTGCTCTATGACGCGACCGCCAAGCGCACCGCCACCGGCACGGGACCGGCCCTCGTGCTGATCACCACCGACGGCGCCGGCCCAGGCGACGCCTGGTCGGTGCCGGGCAGCGGCGCCGTGACCCGGGTGCGCGGACCCTCGCCCAGCTCGCGGCCTACACGACCGGCCGTCGTCACCGGCACCTCGTGGCTGACACCGGAGCAATCCCGACCCTGCCCGGCTGGCTCTGACGACCGTACGTCGTCACCGCCACCGCCTGCGACCAGGCAGGCAACACGACACGACGGACAGCAACCGTCATCGTCACCGACCTCGCTGATGCGAGGGGCACCCGAAGGTTCTGCGTGGCGCCGTCCACGCGGCGGAACGTCAGAGTGATGGGATCACGAGGACAAGGACGGCATTGACGACCGAGACCGCGCAGGCACACAGCGAGGTCAGGAGCAGGAGGCGCCCTCCTGGTCCGTTAGCCAAACGGCTGTCCTTGCGAAGGCTGTAGAGGGCCAGCCGCGCCCGCCGGTGTGCCCCCCAGAACACCATCCCGGCGCCCGCTGCGATGATGGTCACGAAGACCCCCATAGCAGCCCACGACTCCGTCACGAGGAACACACGCGTTGTCAGCAGTGCGCCGCCGGCGAGGGGACCGCTGCGTGGGACACGCGTCGCGCGCCACCGCCTTGGGCGCGCCGACCGGGCCCGACGTGTGGTTCAGACCGCGCTCATTGGCTGACGCGGGGGGACTGGCACCGCGGGTCTGATCCAGAATGCCACGATGGCTGGGGTCACTCTCGAAAAGGTGAACGGCCTTGCCCAGCCGGGCAAGCATCGTTGGGTGTCGAGTGGCCCTTCAGCGGTGGCTTCCGGGTGCGCGGGCGGATCAGGCGGTTGGGTGCCAGCGGACTGGGCCGGCCACGATGGGCGGCTGGCTGGGTGCGCGCCGGTGGTCCGGCCGTGGCCTGGCGTCTGATGTCTCGGGTCGTGATGCCGTGGCCTGCCGGTCGTAGTGGGCTCTGCGTGCGGGGTCGTGCAGCACCTCGTAGGCGGCCAGAACCTGTTGCAGGGTCGTGTCGGACAGGGCGGGGTCTGAGGCGTCGACCGATGCCCGGGTGTCGGGGTGGTGTCGCCGGAGCAGCGCCCGGTAGGCGTGGCTGATCTGGGCTGGGGTGGCGGTCGGTGGGACTCCCAGGACGGTGTAGAGGTCGGGCCGGGGGGTGGTCATGGTCGGAGAGGAGTTGGTGTGGGTGTGGGCTGGCGTTGTGGCCCCGGCCCGGTGGGGCCGGGGCCACTATGCGAGGAGAGTCTCGTCCGGCCTGCAGAGTTGGCGCCGTTCGGGCGCGCGTCGCGCAATTTTGCGTCAGACGCTGCGGGTTGGGATGTGCCGGCCGGGTGAGCGATCACCTCGTGTGTGGTGGTTCAAGGCTGGCGATCACCTGCCTTTCTCCTCATTGTTCTGTCTCATGGGGTCGGTCCGTATCGGCTCCGTTTGGTGGAAGCGGGGGTGAGCGCTGCCTGGCCCAGCGACGGATCTGCGGGTCCGGTGCCGGCCAGCGGTGGTCTGGGCCAGTGTCGACCGCGCGGCGGACTCCCCCGCCACCTGAGGGCCCGCCGGCCGCGCCGCGTCCGGGCAGGCGGGTGGGCGGCTCGGGCCACTCGGCGGCGATGATCGCCTCGAACTCGGCCGCGACCAGGTCGGGGTCGTTGCAGATCAGGTCGAGGAACTGCTCATCGACCGTCGCGGCTGACGTCTCAGTGGTGTCGCTGGTGTCGCCGGTGGCCGGTGCGGCGAGGGGTGCGGTGGGCATGACCGGTCCCTTCCGGGTCAGGCGGTGTCAGGCGTTGATGGCCTTGCGGTCTTCGTCCTTGCTGGTGATGGCGATCTTGCGTGGCTTGGCCTGTTCGGCGACCGGGATCTGCAGGCTGAGCACGCCGGCCTCGTAACTGGCGCTGATGTGCTCGGTGTCGAGGTTGTCGCCCAGGATCAGCTGCCGGCTGAAGATGCCGCGCGGTCGTTCGGCGGCGAGCAGTTCGGCATCGCTGGCCCGCGATGGGCGTTCGGCCTTGACGGTGACCACGTTGCGTTCGACATCCAGGTCGACCGAGTCCGGGCTCACCCCCGGCAGGTCGAACTCGACATGGAACGTGTCGCCGTCGCGCCAGGCGTCCATCGGCATGACCGATGGTCGGGCCAGGGTGCCGTTGCTGCCGAACACCTGCTGGGTGAGCCGGTCCAGCTCGCGGAACGGGTCGGTGCGCATCAGCATCGTGTCCACCTCCATCACTCCTGTTCTGTTGGATGCTCCTTGGTGGGGCCACAGCCCCCGGTTTGGGATCTGTGGCGTGCGCTATAGATTTCATATAGCACTCGTGGGATGCTGATGCAAGAGGCGATTTCACGGAAGTTCGGAAGGACGCGTTCGAGTGGACAGGCTGGACAGGCTGGATGGACCGGACCCGGCCCGAGGTGTGTATGGCATCTCGGTGGCCGCCGAGCTCGCGGGCACCGGGGTGCAGAACCTGCGCGCCTACGAGGCGCGCGGGCTACTGACCCCGGAACGCACCGCCGGCGGCACCCGCCGCTACAGCGCCGAGGACATCGACCGGCTCCGCCGCATCGGCCAGCTCCTCGGGGCCGGGCTCAACCTCGCCGGGATCGCCATGGTCATCGACCTGCAGGACCAGAACGCCCGGCTTCGATCGGACCACAAGCCACACACCGCGAAGGAGGACCAGCGATGACCGCCAACCGCGTGCACCCCACCGACAACCCGAGGCCGCCCACCGACGACTCGCAGCTCCTCTATGCCAGCGAACCAGTCCCCGAAGCAGACCGGCTCGAGCAGCTCACCCCCGTCGACCCGGCAGCCCACCAGGGACTTGCTTCCGCTCCCGGCGGACCAACCTCGACCGTGCGCGCGAGCGCGGACGAGCCGCGTGGACCCGCGGATGAAGCCGACTGGCTGGAACAACAGCTCACAGTTCCCGCCGCTGACCCCGACGACGAAAACTACCCACCGGACCTGAGCAGTCGCAGTAGCCGATAGATCCCTAACCTCAAGCCGAAACACCCACTCGCGCGCCAGCAGCCGTCGGTGAGTTAAAGGGAGGACTTCGTGTTCCCTGGGATCCGGAGGAGACTGGGGCGCACCACATGGGCGACCGCGCGTGTTTACCGGCGGCCCTCGGCTTCCAGGAACTCGTGGACTTGGCGGATCGCGACCGAGCCCTCACCGACGGCGGAGGCGACGCGCTTCACCGAGCCACTTCGTACGTCGCCCACGGCGAACACGCCCTGGCGGCGGGTCTCGAACGAGCCGTCGGAGCAATCTGCGGCAGGCCCGGTGAGTATGAAGCCCTTGGCGTCCAGCGGGATCTTTCCCAGGAGCCAGCTGGTTCGGGGGGCTGCACCGATCATCACGAACAACGCTGTCGTCGCAACGCGGTGCTCCTCATCCGACTGGAGATTGTGCAGCAGCACCTCTTCGAGAGCTTCATCCCCGATGAGCTCGCACACCTCGCTGTTGCGCCAGATCCTGATGCGTGGCGCATGCTCCACACGATCGGCCAGATAGCGGGACATGTCCCTCTCCAGGTCGTCGTGTCGGATAACCAGGTTGACCACGGGCGATTGCCGGGCCAGGAAGCAGGCCGCTTGGCCGGCGGAGTTTCCACCGCCCACGACGGTGACGGGGTCCTGTCGGCACAGCCGGGCCTCGAACTCCGTGGCGGCGTAGTAGACGCTGCTGCCCTCGAGGCGGTCTATACCGGGGATGTCGAGACGTCGGTATTGCACCCCGTGGCGACGAGCACAGCGTGTGCGATCAGGGCGTCACCCTCCGCCAACCCCACCACGTGATAGCCGTCGGCCTGCGTGAGGGAGGTCGCCTCGCCGGGGATGTTGAAGACGGCGCCGAACTTTCGGGCCTGCACCACGGCGCGGTCGGCCAGCTCCGCGCCGGTGATACCGGCCGGGAACCCCAGGTAGTTCTCTATCTGGGACGACGTAGCCGCCTGCCCGCCGGTGGCGAGCGCGTCCAGTACGACCGTCGAGAGCCCCTCGGAGGCGGCGTAGACCGCCGCGGCCAGGCCGCCCGGGCCTGCGCCGACCACGACGAGGTCGTATGCCGCCCGCTTCGGCGCCGCTCGTAGCCCGATGAGGTCGGCCAGCTCAGTGGTGCTGGGGTTTCGCAGGACCGTCTGCCCTTTCCAGATCACGACGGGTGTCTGGTCGGGTGAGATGTCGAACGCCCGCAAAGTGGCCTCTGCCTCGGGATCCTCCTCCACGTCCTCCCAGCGGCACGGGATGCGATTGCGGCTCGCGAAGTCCCTCAGCCGGCGGGTGTCGGATGAGTAGCGGGAACCGATGATCCGAAGGCCGACGCCGAGGTCGGCGTGAAGGGCGCGTCGGAGGATGAAGGCCCGCAGTATCAGATCTCCGAGCGCCTGATCCTGGGTGACCGCCTCCTTGAGGCGGTCGTAGGCCACTTCGAGGACCTCCACGTCGGTGTGGGCGATGGCGGTGACGTAGACAGCTTGGCCCGTCAGCATGGACAGATCGCCCACGAACCGACCCCGGCCGTGGACGGCGATCACTCGCATCTCTCCCTCGGTGCTGTCCTCCTGGACAACCTGGACCCTGCCGTCGAGCACGACGAACAGGCCGCAGTCGCGGTCCCCCTCGCGGAACAGCGTGGTGCCCTTGGTCAACGCTTTCCGCTCGCCGTACCGCGAGAGCAGCATGATCTGCTCGTCGGTCAGGCGGGTAGGCGCCCGTCGTGTCGGGAGTCTCGGGCAGGTCCGCGAGCTCGGGGTCAGACGAACTGCTCGTCGGCATAGCACCACCTCCAGTTTCTCCCCCGGCTCGATCGAACGCACGATGACGTGGCCGGTCGTGGCGGCGTGAGCGCGCGCGTGTCGCATCGGTGACGAGTCGCAGCAGCCGACCTGGCCACAAGTCAGGCACTGGCGCAGGTGCACCCACGGAGTGCCAAGCTGCACGCACTCGGCGCATAAACGCCGGGCGGGTGGCGGCACGGGCCGGATGATTCCGAGGTGCGGGTCGGCGCTGACGCGGGTGGGGTTGGCAGTCATGACGCCAATCTGGCCACCACGGCAACGGTCGTTCTGGGTGTGTTCTTCCTGTACGCCGCGCTCTTCCTGCTCGCACTCCTGACCTCACCGGTTCTGGTGCCTGCACATCTGCTCGAGCAAGGCATCGGGCATGCTGTGCGACCCGACGACTACATGAAGCTGGCGTGGCTTACCAGCTCTCTCGCGACACTGGGCGGAGCTCTCGGGGCAGGTCTTGAGAGCGACGAAAGGGTTCGGGCCGCCGCTTACACGTACCGGCAGGAGTCGCGTCAGACCGAGCCGAAGGGGTGAGCAGCGCTCGTCGACGTCCTCCGAGATCGCCAGCAAGCCTCGCACCTGGCGGGCGGCCTGGACAGCCTCCCAGAGGCAGACGGCCCACCGGAGGCCAATACTCCGGACCCTGGCGTGGGCCCGGTCGGCGGCCCAGTCGAGTACCGCGCCTAGGTCCCACGCCTTGCACCCGGACAACTTTGCGTTCCGCTTGTGCGCGAACCATCCAACCTGGGTGATCGTGAGCTCGACACGTTGGGCGGTGAACTCAGGCCTGCTCGAGAGTACGTCGATCCGGAAGCGGTTGGGCTGGTCCTACCCGCCGAACGGGTTGCGTTCAGTCGTCCTTCTTCAGGTTCCCGTACTTCTTCACCACGGCCGCGCGGACCTTCTTCTGCCCGGCCGCGGTGCCGTGCTGTGCCACCCGAGCCAACGCGTTCCGCGCATGCTCGATGTCTGGAATCGGGTACTTCTCCTGCTCGGGCAAGGCGAAGGATAGTTCTTCAGGTTCTTGCGGTTCTTGCCGCCGCTCAGGTCTTTCGTCACAGGGGTGACCCCTTTGCTCCGAACAAGAGCTGGGTGCTGTGCCTTGTCACCTACCCAGCCAGTCCGTCCGCGCGCCGGTCTACCGGTCGTTGGCTCGCGCACGCGGGGAGGAGCCGGCCGGTTGAACACCCGGCATGTCCGAAGAGTCCCCGGCTCGCGGCGAGGGCATCCGGGCCCCAGCTCGGACGGCGATCAGATGCCTCGAGCACGCCGCCGTGACGCACAAACCCGGCGCGTTCGTGCGATCGGTGTCCGATTAGACGCCCAGTCCCAGGGACACAGGCAGACACAACTCCCAGGCCCTGGCGGCCCGGCGAGCGACGTTCCCGCAGGTCAGAGCCCCCTTCGACCCCAAGCCACCTGTTTGAGACGACAGATCAGAAACAGGTGCGGCTGGCAGCCCAATTCGCTTACGCACCAACCAAATTCGGAGCTGGCGAGGGGACTCGAACCCCTAACCACCTGTTTACAAGACAGGTGCGCTACCGATTGCGCCACGCCAGCACCCCCGGAGCGGCTCCCCCACCGTCGGGTCGGCGAGTGCTCGGGACGGGCGAAAGCGTAACGGAGCGACACGGCATACGGAAAAGAAGGACGGCCCCGCGGGACCCAGGGGTTGGTCGCGCGAGGCCGTCCGGCTCAGTCTGCCACGCCCTACCGGGGCATGCGGATGACCTGGCCGACGAAGATCAGGTTGGGGTTGTCGATCTTGTCGCGGTTCGCCGCGTAGATCTCCTTCCAGCCACCGTCGACGTCGTGCTTGACGGCGAGCTTGGACAGCGTGTCGCCCTTGCGCACGGTGATCTTGGAGCCGCTGGCAGCCACCGGGTAGGTGCGCTGCGAGCTCCCCGTGGCGGCATAGCTCTTCTTCTTGGTCACCTTCTTCTTGCTGCTGGTCCACTGCTTGGTCGTCCGCTCCGTCGAGCGGGAGGACGAGCCGGCCGCGGGCAGGCCACCGGACGTCGCACCGCCGCCGGACCGGGTGAGGCCGGCCCGGACCGAGCACACCGGCCACGCGCCGGGGCCCTGCGATGCAAGGACACGCTGCGCCACCGCGATCTGCTGCGCCTTCGTGGCGAGGTCCGCACGCGATGCGTATGCACCCCCGCCGTAGCCACGCCAGGTCGACGACGAGAACTGCAAGCCGCCGTAGTAGCCGTTGCCGGTGTTGATGTGCCAGTTGCCGCCGGACTCGCACGCGGCAACACGGTCCCAGACCGTCGAGGCCTTGGCCGCTCCTCCAGTGGCGACGCCCGCCACGACGGTGGCGGCACCTGCGATTCCGACTCCAGCAAGGCGCTGCTTCACCTTGATCCGTTTGGCGGCAGCGTGCTTGGACAGGTACTGCATGGGTGATCCTTCCTGACGGCGCCTGCGGGGTTAGCTGTCGGGTTAGGGCGTCAGGTGCCCCGCCGCTCTCGCGACTTCACCCCCAGGCCGGATCTCGTCCTCTTGGCATCACTCACCGGCCGCACTGGGTCCCCCGTCCTCGCCCGGCCCGCGGTTGCGGGCGACGTCCCTGGCTGGCGAGGCTCGGCGCGCTCAGGGACCGGATTTCTGGGTTCCATCTGAAATTGTGCGACGTGCCGTGTGGAGCCGGACGCGACGAAGCGGCCCGGGGAAATGAAATGTCACAACCCCGTTCCCGGCCCTAGAGTCGGTAGCCGCCGTGGCACTGACGGTACGTGAGCAAGCCCCCCGACACAAGCACATCCGAGATCGTTTTGTGACCTGGACTTGACCTGTGCTTTACCTGTGTTCTGCTATAGACCGGAGGAGCTGTTCCGGCCATCCCGAGCTCAACCCCCAAAAGGGTTGCTGCCCAACGGATTCCAGAGCAACGCAGCGCCATGGTTGAGGGCGAGCACGGCGGCCACGATGCCGAAGCTGAAGAGCGCCGCGGCGGCGATCTGCATCGGCAGCCCGACCGGCACGACCCGCCGCGCGATCGACCGGGACCCGCGCCGCAGCGATGCCCCACCCGGCCCCCACCATGCCATGACAAGTCCCAGCGCCCCGCCGATCGCAAGCGTGATCGGAGCGCCCGGGCCGAGCCCGTCGCCCCTGGTGCCGGCGAGCAGCAGCGCCGTCGCGAACACACCGGCGAGGGCAGCGCCGAGCGGCAGCAGAAGTCCGACGACGGTCGCGATCGCGCCCACGACCAGGTGCAGCGGGCTGGCCACGACCGCGTAGGGGAGGTCGCTGCGACGCCGGCCGTAGTTGTAGCGCCTCAGGACGAGCGCGGTCACCGACCGGTCCGTCGCCCGCGCCAGCACCGACCACACCACGAATGCCACGACGGCGATGCCGGGCCACGCCATGAGGGTGCCCAGCCAGGCGATCGCCGCGGCTCCCAGCAGCCCGGTGCGCATCGGCATCCCGATCCGCGGATCGCCTTCGCGCGCAACGACTTCGCCGTCGTCTGGCTCGCCTTCGTCCAGGTCTTCGTCCGGCCAGAAGTCTTCCGCCGCAGGCGGCTGCCCGCCTCGCACATAGCGCTCGTCGTAGGACTCGGCTCCGTCCCACTGCTCGTCGACCTCAGGCTCGTCATCCCAACCCCGTTGGTATGCCGCATCGCTGGGGTCGGCCTGTCGCGGTCCCGTCGGCGGTGGCGCCCATCGCGCATCGTCCGGTCCCTCGGGCACCACGGGGTAGCGCGCGGTCGTGCGCTCCTGCACGACCTGCGTCGCTCCCGGCGCGATCGGCGTCGACCGGCCGTCCCATTCGCCCGAGGGCGGGTTGGGGACCGTCGCAGCGCGCCCAGCCGCATACTGCTCGATCGCAGCGATGACCTGGTTGGCATACGGTCGGCGGGCTGGGTTGGGAGACAAGGACGCTCGCAGCAGCGGCACCAGACGTGGGTCGACCCCGTCGAGGTCCACGTCACCCGCGCGGACGCGCGTCAGCACGGCGTCCATGCGCGCGCGACCGAACGGCGGGCGCCCCGAGGCGGCGTAGGTGATGGTCGCCGCCCAGCCCCACCAGTCGGTGGCGTCGGTGATCTCGGCGCCCTCGACCAGCTCCGGCGACAGGTAGCCCGGCGTGCCCATGACGAGGCCCCCGACGGTGTGCCGCACGTCGTCCTGGAGGTGGGCGATGCCGAAGTCGATGAGGACCGGCTCCCCGTCCTCGAGCAGGACGTTGCCGGGCTTGATGTCCCGATGCACGACCCCGCAGGCGTGGATCGCGCGGATCGCCTCGGCGATGCCCCGCGCCAGCTGCGCCAGCTCGGCCGGCGCCATCGGACCGCGCTCCTCGACGACCTCGTCGAGCGCAGGGCCGGGGACGTACCGGGTCACGATGTACGGCCGCGGCCCCATCACGTCGGCGTCGATGACACTGGCGACCCGTGGGTCGCGGATGCGCGAGAGCGTATCCACCTCTCGCGCAAGGCGTTTGCGCGCATCGGCGTCGTGGGCCACATGAGACCGCAGCACCTTGATGGCGACCGCGCGGCCCCTCGGGTCGAGGGCGAGGTGCACGACCCCCATGCCACCTTCGCCGATCTCCTCGACCAGACGGTAGGGGCCGAGCCGCTGCCCGTCTCGACCGCCGTCACCGGCGTCGCCCGCCTGCGGGACCCGACCGGTGCCCGCGCCGGATCGCGGGGTGGAGACCCGGTCGGTCCGGTCGTACGCGGTCATGCCCCTACGGTAAGCGACGGCCCTGCTAGCCGAAGCCGCTTGGCGCTGCGCCGCGCGGCTCGGCAGCCGCACGGCCCCCCACGGCAGCCCCAGACCTCAGCCCCAGACCGCGCCCCGGGGCCGCACCCGAGCCTCAGGCGGTGACGACCCCCACCAGCACCACGGCGGCCCACACCGACCCGATCACCGCGAGGGCGTACACAACGGTGTTGATGAGGCGCTGGTGCGCCTTGAGGCCGAGCCCGTCGAACAGCGTGTACCGGAACCGCTGCGCCCAGTGGAACAGTGACAGGACGAACACCGCAAACAGGACGATCGCGATCAGCGGGTTGCCCAGCAGGGCGAGCAACGGGCCATGCGGCGGCGCGGCGAGCCAGCCCAGCGGGATCGCGAGCGCGAACAGCACCATGAGCACCGGTAGGAACAGTGCCGACACGACGCCGCCGGCGCTGAACAGCAGCCACAGGATGGGCTCCGCGGTCCGTCTGGCCACCTATCGGGTCACCACCAGCCACACGACGACCGCCGACACGACGACCCAGCCGGCGAACGCCCCACCGGCGATCGCCGCCGGCGGCACCCTGCGGCCCCGCAGCCAGACGACCATCGCCGCGGGCGTGAGGTTGAACCACGTCACGGCGTGCAGCAGCAGGAACGCGACAGTGATGACGTTGAGCACGACCACCCACGGGGTGCCGGCCCAGTCGAGGAACGCGCGGTACTGCGCCTCGCCCTGCCCCACGGCCCGCAGGAGCAGCAGCATGAAGACGACCGACCAGGCGACGAAGACGGCGCTGATCTCCCGCAGCACGAAGAACGTGTAGCTCCACCGTCCGATCCACCAGAGCTTGCCCACGTGCGGACGGTATGCCGCCGGCCCGTCCGTCGCGCCCCGGGCGTCCGCCTGCGTGGGTTCGTATGCCGGAGGGCTGGGTTCGCGGGTCATCGCGGGCCCCGCGGGAGCACGAAGGACCGCAGCGACTGCAGTGCCGCCGTGAGCTTGTAGCGCTGGATCGCGCCAGCAGGGTCAACTCCCTTCGGGCAGGCGCGGGTGCACTCGCCGACGAACGTGCAGCCCCAGATCCCCTCGGGGTGGATGAGCAGGTCCATCCGGACGTCCGCGCCCTCGTCGCGTGAGTCGAGGTTGTAGCGCTGCGCCAGGGCGATCGCCGCAGGGCCGACGAACTCCGGATCGAGCCCGTAGACGGGGCACGCCGAGTAGCACAGCATGCAGTTGATGCACATGCTGAACTGTGCGAACTCCTCATGCTGGCGGGGCGTTTGGAGGTACTCGCCCTCGCTGACGGGCTTCTCCTCGTCGCGGATGATCCACGGACTCACCGCCGGGAGCTTGCGCATGAAGTCGCCGATATCGACGACGAGGTCCCGGACCACCGGAAAGTTCGCCAGCGGCTCGACCCTCACCGGGCCCGGGGCGTAGTCGACGAGGAAGGTGGCGCAGGTCAGCCTCGGCTCCCCGTTCACCGTCATCCCGCAGCTGCCACAGATCCCCATCCGGCACGACCAGCGATACGACAGGCTGCCGTCCTGGGTGTCCTTGATGTGGTTCAGCCCGTCGAGGACCGCCCAGTCCCGGCGCAGCGGCACCTCGAACTCCTCGACAGTCGGCTCGGCCTCCTGCTCCGGCCGGTACCGCGCGACCTGCAGCGTGATCGTGTCAGCCATGGCCCTTCCTCCCGTACACCCGCTCCCCCGGCGGCCAGGACGTGATCGTGACCGGGAGCAGCTCGGTGCGGTGCTCCCCCGCCGGGTCGCGGTGGATCAGCGTGTGGGCGAGGTACTTCTCGTCGTCGCGTGCGGGGAAGTCGAGGCGCTGGTGCGCACCACGAGATTCCTTGCGCTGCAAGGCACTTGCGACGATGGCTTCCGCCAGGTCGAGCATGTTCTCCAGCTCCAGGGCCGCCACGATCTCGGTGTTGAACGCGGTGCTGTGGTCGTCGAGGGCCATCCGCCCCGCCCGCTCGTGCAGCGCTCGCAGACTGGCCGCCCCTGCGGCCAGAGACTGCTCGTTGCGGAAGATCCCGGCGCTCTCCTCCATGACCTCCTGCATCGCGGTCCGCAGCTGCGCGATGGACCCTGCATTGGAGCCCCGTCCGCCAGGAAGCCCGTCCGAGCTCCCTGCCCCGTCGCGGCCACGCAGGTCGGTGAGGCGGCGCTCCTCGTCGCGCGCCTGCGCGACGATGCTCGTGCCCGGGTCCTGAGCGCTCACGGCATACTCGGCGGCGGCCCGGCCCGCCCGCGCGCCGAAGACCAGGCACTCGGGAAGCGAGTTGGAGCCCAGCCGGTTCGCCCCGTTGATGCTGACGCACGCCGTCTCCCCAGCGGCATACAGGCCGGCGACGGGCGTCGCCCCGGTGGGATCCGTGTGGACGCCGCCCATCATGTAGTGGACGACCGGCCTGACAGGCACGAGCTCCCGCACCGGGTCGATGTTCTCGTAGCGAAGGCAGAGCTCACGCACGAACGGCAGCTTCGCGTCGATGAGACGCTCCCCGAGGTGGCGCAGGTCGAGGTGCACGACCGGGCCGTACTCCGTGTCGAGCGTCCGCCCCTTCTCCTGCTCGTGCACGAAGGCCTGCGAGAGCCGGTCCCGGGGGCCGAGCTCCATGCTGCGCAGGACCGGGGTCGGTTCGGGAGTGCCGAGGTCGTAGTCCTGCAGGTAGCGGTAGCCGTCCTTGTTGAGCAGCCACCCGCCCTCGGCGCGTGCGGCCTCGGTGATGAGGATGCCGGTGAACGGCAGGCCAGTGGGGTGGTACTGCACGAACTCCATGTCCTTCAGCGGCGCCCCCGCGCGCCAGGCCAGGGCCATCGAGTCGCCGGTGCTGATGTTGGCGTTCGTCGTGAACGGGAAGACACGCCCGCAGCCACCGCCCGCGAGCACGACCGCCTTGGCCGTGATGGCCTGGATCCGGCCGGTCGCGAGCTCGATCGCGACAACGCCCTGCACGCGGTTCTCGTCGACGAGCAGCCTCGTCACGAACCACTCGTCGTAGCGCACGACGCCACCGAACCGCAGTGAGGTCTGGAAGAGCGTATGCAGCATGTGGAAGCCGGTCTTGTCCGCGGCGAACCACGTGCGCATCGTCGTCATGCCGCCGAACGCGCGCACCGCTATGTGTCCATCCGGCTGGCGGCTCCACGGGCAGCCCCAGTGCTCGAGCTGGAGCAGCTCGCGCGGGGCCTCCTCGACGAACGCCTCCACCGCGTCCTGGTCGCAGAGCCAGTCGCTGCCGGACACCGTGTCGTACGCGTGCTCGGCCAACGTGTCCCCCGGCGCGATCACCCCCGCAGCGCCGCCCTCGGCAGACACAGTGTGGCTGCGCATCGGGTAGACCTTGGAGATGACCGCCACCCGCACGGCAGGGTCAGTCTCGGCGATCGCGATCGCTGCGCGCAGGCCTGCGGCCCCGCCGCCCACGATGAGCACGTCGTGGTCGGCGGCCGTCATCGGGTGTCACTCACCGCGGAGCTCTTCGTCGAGGAGCACCTTGCCCTTGTGGTGGACGACGCGGTGATGCGTGCTGCCGTCGTGGAAGTCGTCGCGGAAATCCTCGCAGCCGCAGCCATAGTGAAGGTGATCGACGACCAACCCGTCGTCGTCACTGTCGGTATATCGGGCACCGTCGACGATCCGCCCGCACGGTGCCTTTTCTGCGCTGAAGCTCGTCCTGGTCGGCATGGTGCACTGCCCTTCGCCCGACGCGTGCTACCAGCATGCTCCTGCTGGGCCCGCCTCGGGAAGGGTCAGCGTCGTCGGCTTGCACCGCCGTCGTGCGCCGGCGACCGGCGAGGACGACCGCGAGGACGACCGCGAGGACGACCGCGAGGGTCACCGCGAGGACGACCGCGAGGACGACCGCGAGGGTCAGCTCGTGATGTAGTCGCGCAGCTGGTCGCGCTCGGACTGCAGCTCCGAGAGGCGATGCTTGACGATATCGCCGATGCTGACGATGGCCGCGAGCTTGCCGTCGTCGTCGACGATCGGCACGTGCCGCACACGCAGCTCGGTCATCGTCGCGGCCAGGTCGGCGATGTTGTCCTTCGCCGAGCCGGTGGTCACGTCGCTCGTCATGATCGCGGAGACCGCACCGTCCAGCACCGAGGTGCCGGTGGTGTGCAGATGACGCACGATGTCACGCTCGCTGACGATCCCCTCGACCGTCGCGCCGTCGCTGCTCACGACGACGGCACCGATCCGGTGCTCGTCGAGGAGGGCGAGCAGGTCTGCGACGGTGTCGTCGGGCTTGATCGTCACCACGACGGTCCCCTTGGACCGGATGACGTCCGAAATCTTCACGGCGACCTCCTTCACTCGGCGAGTTTGGGTACGAACAGACCACGAGCCGCTCACGCGCTCCAGCCCGAGTGCCCTGACTCGACCCTAGAACGCCGCCGGATCGGGCGCCAGCATTCGTCGTTAGAGTGAGATCGATCGCGCCCGATCGCTCCCCGAGAGGCGGTGGCGACCAGGGCGCAGCCACCCGTAACCCTCAGGAGCTGATTGCGTGCCGTCCCCCCGGCCGACGTACGACCTGGTCATCGCAGCGAACCGCCTGCCCGTGGACAAGGTGGTGTCCGACACCGGAGAGGACGAGTGGCGCCGCAGCCCGGGCGGGCTCGTGACGGCGATGGAGTCCGTCATGCGCGACGAGCCGGGCGCCTGGGTGGGCTGGGCCGGGGACTCGGGGGACGCGCCCGAGCCCTTCGAGTCGGACGGCATACACCTGCATCCCGTGGCGCTGTCTGCCGCGGACATCCGGGACTACTACGAGGGCTTCTCCAACGACACGCTGTGGCCGATCTACCACGACGTGATCGTGCCCGCGTCGTTCCACCGCGACTGGTGGTACAGCTACCAGCGGGTCAACGCCCGGTTCGCCGAAGCCGTCGCGGAGGTGGCCGCGCCGGGCGCGCGCGTGTGGATCCAGGACTACCAGCTCCAGCTGGTCCCCTCGATCGTGCGCCGGCTCCGCCCGGACGTGCGGATCGGCTGGTTCAACCACATCCCGTTCCCGCCGGTCGAGCTCTTCGCCCAGCTCCCGTGGCGAACCCAGCTGCTCGAGGGCCTGCTCGGTGCCGACTTCCTCGGCTTCCAGCGACAGGCCGACGCCCGCAACTTCGTCCGGGCGTGCCGGCAGCTGCTCGGCGCGCCCACGCGGCGCGACCTGGTGACGGTGGAGGCATCCCAACGGCAGGTGCGTGCCGCGGCCATCCCGATCTCCGTCGACTTCAAGGGTCTGGAGGCGCTGGCGAAACAGCCCGAGGTGATGGCACGCGCCACGGAGATCCGGTCGAGCCTCGGGAACCCGAAGGTGCTCATGCTCGGAGTCGACCGTCTCGACTACACCAAGGGCATCCGGCACCGGCTCAAGGCCTACGAGGAGCTGCTCGCCGAGGGCCGACTCGAGCCACCGGAAGTCACCCTCGTCCAGGTCGCGACGCCGAGCCGCGAGCGCGTCGAGTCCTACCGCATCCTGCGCGAGGAGATCGAGCAGACCGTGGGCCGGATCAACGGTGACCTCGGCAAGATCGGCGCGCCGGCGGTGCACTACCTGCACCACTCGTATCCGCGCGACGAGATGGCCGCGCTGTTCCAGGCCGCGGACGTCATGCTGGTCACGCCCCTGCGCGACGGGATGAACCTCGTCGCCAAGGAGTACGTCACCTGCAGGCACGACCTCGGCGGGGCGCTCGTGCTGTCGGAGTTCACCGGCGCCTGGCACGAGCTCCACCAGGCGTTCGCCTGCAACCCCCACGACATCGAGGGCCTGAAGCAGACGATCATGCGGGCGATCAACACTCCGGCCAGGGACAAGCAGCGCATCATGCGTGCGTTGCGCCGCCGCGTCTCCGACCACGACGTCCAGCGGTGGGCCAGCCGATACCTGGCGGCGCTCGATGCGGCGCCCGACGTGCCGCGCTACGACCGTCGCAGCTTCGGCGTCGACGGCTCCGCGAACGGCTCTCCCGACCTGGACGGGGCTGCGCCCGACCCGGCCGACGAGCCGAGCGGGACCCCTGGGGCGACGGACCGTCCGGCCGGCGCGTCTGCGGGACCGGCCGCCCACGACGACAACGTGGCCGGGACATGAGCGCAGTCGCACCCTCGGACGAGGTGCTCGAGCACGCGGCCGCGGCCACACCACTTCTCGTCGCGACCGACTTCGACGGGGTGCTCGCGCCGTTCCATGCCGACCCGATGCAGGCGACGCCGCTGCCCGGCGCGGTCGACACGCTGCGCGCCCTGGCCGCCCTCGAGGGCGTCCACGTCGCTGTCGTCTCTGGCCGTGACCTCGACACGCTGCGCCTGCTGACCGGCATCGACCCCGCCGAGCCGATCGTCCTGATCGGCAGCCATGGAGCCGAGTCCTCAAGCGAGGCAGTGCGATCCGCGATGGAGGCCGCCGCGGTGACGCCAGACGACGAGGCGACGTTGGCGACGCTTCGCGACGACATCGAAGCGCTCGTCAAGGAGCACCATCCCGAGGCCGGCATCGAGTACAAGACCGCCGCGGTCGTCGTGCACACCCGTGGGCTGCCGCACGACGTCTCCGAGGCCGCCATCGCGGACGCCCGACGCGTCGCACTCGACCACGCCGGGGTCAAGGTGCTCAAGGGCAAGTCCGTTCTGGAGCTGACGGTGTCCCACGCCGACAAGGGCTCGGCCGTCACGGCGCTCGGGCGGCACGTGGGCGCCGTAGCGCGCGTCTACCTCGGCGACGACGTCACCGACGAGGACGCCTTCATGCGGATGACCCGTCCGGACGACGTCACGGTCAAGGTCGGCGCCGGCTCGACGGCCGCGCACTACCGCGTCGACGACGAGGCCGCGGCCGCCGGCCTGCTCGAGCGCCTCCTGTCGCTGCGCCCCGCCGCCCGCGCCACCGTCGAGTGAGCGCTCCGTCCCACACCTCTTCGTCGAGTGGGCGCTCCGTCCCACACCTCTTCGTCGAGTGGGCGCTCCGTCCCACACCTCTTCGTCGAGTGGGCGCTCCGTCCCACCCGTTCCAGCGGAAGGTGGGCCTTGCGCTGGAACTCGTGGGACGGAGCGCCCACTCGACGGTGGAAAGGCGCGTCAGCGGTTGCGGACCGCTCCTGTCGAGCCGCGGACGACGAGCTCGGGCCGGAAGACGTACTCGGCCCGAGGCGAGGGCTGCCCGGCGATCTCGTCGAGGAGGGCGCGCACGGTCGCCGCGCTCATCGCGTTGACGCTCTGGCGGACCGTCGTCAGGGGCGGGTCGGTGAACGCGATGAGCGTCGAGTCGTCGTAGCCCACGACGGAGAAGTCCCTCGGCACCTGAAGGCCCCTCTTGCGTGCCTCACGGATCGCACCCAGCGCCATCAGGTCGGACCCGCACACGACGGCGGTCGCGCCTCGGTCGACGGAGAACAGCGACCGCTCGATGAGGTGGTCGACGTCCGAGCGGCCGGTCAGCTCCTGCATCGAGTGGCGGAAGCCGGCGATCTTCCTGATGACCGGCACGTACCGGTCCGGCCCGACAGCCAGCCCGATCTCCTTGTGCCCCAGGCTGACCAGGTGCTCCAACGCGAGCCCCATCGACGCGACGTCGTCGTTGGAGATGAACGGCGCGTCGACCCCTTCGATGTACCCGTTGACGAGCACGAGCGGGAGACCACGCTCACGGAGCGCGACGTACCGGTCCGGGTCGGTCGTCGTGTCCGCGTGCAGACCGGAGATGAAGATGATCCCGGCCACGCCGCGTTCGAGCAGCATCTGGACGTAGTCGTCCTCGTGCACTCCGCCGGCGACCTGCGTGCAGAGCACCGGGGTGTATCCGTTCTGCGCGAGGGAGTTCTCGATGATCTGCGCGAACGCGGGGAAGATCGGGTTCGTCAGCTCGGGGACGATGAGCCCGACGAGCCCGGCACTCTTTCGCCGCAGGCGACTTGGACGGTCGTAGCCCAGCACGTCCAGCGCGGTCAGGACCGCCTGGCGGGTGGACTCTGCGACCCCTGGCTTGCCGTTGAGGACGCGTGAGACCGTCGCTTCGGAGACGTTCGCCTGGTCAGCAATGTCCTTCAGCCGTGCCTTCACGTCACCTCCTCCTTCGCCGCGGGTGGCGGGCCCCCTCGTCGGCCGGCTTCCACGTCCATACCCTGACAAGCGGCCCCCCAGCGCTCAGTGTGACAGCCCGCGTCCCGACCTTCGGTGCGGATCCGTATGCCGGTGTGCCCGTGTCGATCCCGGCTAGATGCCGCGTGTCGAGCACGATCGGCTCGTGAGCCCCTCGCGCCACGTGCACGAGCGCCACCTCGTCGAGCGTCTCCCGCAGGAACACGATGGCTTCGCCGTCGGCATGAACCCAGCGCAAGCCACCCCGGCGCAGCGCGACCGACCTGTGCCGCGCGGCGATGAGGCCACGGTAGACCTCGAGAATCCTGGTGTCCCAGCCATTTCCGTCCCACTGCATGGTGCGCCGGCCGTCCTCGCCGAACGCACCCTCCATGCCGATCTCGTCGCCGTACGTCATCATCGGCATCGACGGCATGGTGAACAGCAGTCCGGCGGCGACGTCCACGAGCCTGGGGTCGTCCCCGACCAGCGTGCGGATGCGGGTCACGTCGTGCGAGCCGACAAGGTTCCAGGAGTGGACGAGCGACTGCCACGCGATGCGGGAGGTGAAGTCGCGCATCGTCTCGACGACCGCACCGGCCTCCAGGACCGGCAGAGGTGCCGGGGCCCCCATGGTCATGGGGTCCTTGTCCTCCTGGCGCAGCCAGTTCCACACCGGCTTGCAGAAGCCGGCGTAGTTCATCACGCCGTGCCAGCCGTCGCCCGGCATGTCGTGGGTGTAGTCGTGGAAGTGCTCGCCGACGAGCAGTGCCTCGGGCGCCCACCGCGCGAGTGAGCCGCGCATCTGCCGGGCGACCTCGTGGTTGACGTCGGTCGCGCGCCAGCGCCCGGTCATGTTCGCGACGTCGACCCGCCACCCGTCGAGGCTGCCGCTGCGCCCGAGCCACTTGCGCACGACGCCGTTGCGGTCCTCGAAGATCCGCTTGCGCAGGTCGTGGTCGAGGTGGTTCAGCTTCGGCAGCGACCGCACCCCGAGCCACGCGACGTAGTCGCCGTCCTCCCAGATGTAGTAGCCGCGCTCGGGCCGCTTGCGACCGTCGGGACCGGCGGCCGCGAGGAACCACTCGTGGGCGTTGCCCGTGTGGTTCGTCGTGAAGTCGCCCATGACCTTCATGCCCCGCGCGTGCGCCGCGGCCGTGAGGCGGCGCAGCGCCGGGTCGCCGCCGACGAGCGGGTCGACCCTGTCGAAGGTCGTGGCGTCGTAGCGGTGGTTGGACCGGGCGGGGAAGAACGGCGTGAAGTAGATGACGTCGACGCCGAGCGACTCGAGATGGTCGAGGTGCTCGATCACCCCGTCGAGGTCTCCCCCGTAGAACTGGTGGGCGACTGCCTTGGAGCTCGTGTCGACGGGGGCGTCCCAGCTGGCGGGGATGGCCCACTCCGGCAACGCCCGCCGGTCGGCAGCCCTAGAGCGGGCGAAGCGGTCGGGGAAGATCTGGTAGACGACGCAGTCGAGGGACCAGTCCGGTGGCGGCGCGTCGCCCGCCACGAGGCGGAAGTCGCTCGCATCCGGCACGTCCCGATGGTGCACACCGGTCCCGTTGAGCCAGGCGTACTTCGTCGGGCCGCCGACGAGCAGGAACCGGTAGTTGGTGACCGGGTTGTGGCAGACGACCGTGACCTTCCACCACGCGTCGGTGGCGGTCGTCTTCACGAGGCGGGCGCTGCGGAACTGGTTCTCCCCGTCGGGAGCGGTGCGCACGTGCACCGAGTCGATCTCGCACTCGAGCGGCACGCGCACGAGCAGGTCGACGCGGTCGCCGAGGCGGGGCGTCTGGTTGGAGACGTACCGCCCCGACCCGTCGTGATGTGGCTGGGTGAGCCACGCGTGCTGGCGGGCCGGGGCAGGGCTCACTTGACCGAACCTGCGGTGAGTCCGCCGACGAGGAACCGCTGGACGGCGAAGTAGAGGGCCATCACCGGCACCGAGGCGAGCAGCGCGCCGGCGCAGAAGGCGCCGAAGTACTTGTTCTTGTCAGCCTTGAGCAGGGCCCACAGACCGACGGCCAGCGTCTGGTTCTCGGCGTCCTTGAGGAAGATGCTCGCAAGGAGGAACTCGCTGAAGAGCCCGACGAACGCGAGCATCCCGACGGTCGCCAGGATCGGCAGCACCAGCCGCAGGATGATCGTGAAGAAGATCCTGGCGTGGCTCGCGCCGTCGACCTTTGCTGCCTCGTCGAGCTCGCGCGGCACCGTGTCGAAATAGCCCTTGAAGAGCCACACGATGGCGCCCATGGCGCCGCCGAGGTAGGCGATCATCAGGCCGATCTGGGTGTTCAGGCCGATGGCGGGGATCGAGTCGCCGATGTAGTCGAAGGTGAGGTACATCGCGACGAACGCCAGCATCACCGGGAACATCTGCGCGAGCAGCAGCGTCATGAGCCCGCCGCGGCGGCCGTAGAAGCGCATCCGGGAGAAGGCGTATGCCGCTGCCGCACCGATGAAGACGCTGGCGAACGCTCCGACGCCGGCGATGAAGAGCGTGTTCTTGTACCAGGCCCAGTACGGCCGGATGTCGAACAGCTGGGTGAAGTTGTCGGTGCCGATGTTGTTCGGCAGCAGCTGCGTCGTGCTCAGGGTGCCCGACGGGTTGAACGCTGCCGAGACGATGAACACGATCGGGAAGAGCGCCCAGATGAGCGCGATGATGGCCAGCACGTACTTCCACCAGGTGCCCGAGCGCTTCTTCTCGCCGACGGCGTGGACGACGTTGGCGGCCTCGAGCTCGGCGGAGGTGGTGATGCCGGAGGTCGTGGTGGTGCTCATGTCAGTTCACCTCTTCCAGGGCCTTGGTCTGACGGAAGCCGATGTAGGACAGCACGGCCACGATCATGAAGATGAAGATCGAGATCGCCGCGGCATACCCGAAGTTCGGCGCGGCGCTGGTGAAGGCGAGGCGGTACGCGTAGGTGATGAGCAGGTCGGTCGACCCGATCGCGCTCTGGTTGTTCTCGAACGGACCGCCCTCGGTCATGAGGTAGATCACCGTGAAGTTGTTGAAGTTGAAGGCGAACGACGCGATGAGCAGCGGACCGACCGCGACCAGGACCAGCGGCATGACGATCGACCGGATCGTGCGGAACCCGCTCGCACCGTCGATCGCCGCAGCCTCCTTGACGTCGCCCGGGATCGCCTGCAGAGCGCCCGTGCACACGATGAACATGTAGGGGAAGCCGAGCCACAGGTTGGCGATGAGGATGGCCACCTTGGCCGCGTAGCCGTTGCCGAGCCAGTCGACGTCCAGGCCGAGCGCATTGTTGATCAACCCGAACTGCTGGTTGAACATCGAGGCCCAGACCAGCGCGGAGACGAAGCCGGGCAGCGCGTAGGGCAGCACGAGCAGCGTCCGCATCACCCGCCTGCCCTTGAGCCGTTCGTCGTTGAACAGCAGCGCGAGCGCCAGGCCGAGCAGGAACGTCGTCAGCACCGACATGAAGGCGAACAGCAGGTTCCAGCCGAAGATCTTGAGGAAGCCGGCTCGCAGCGTCTCGTTGGTCAGGGCGTTGGTGAAGTTCTTGAAGCCGACGTTCTCCTTCCAGCCCTGCGGAAGCTTGTCGGTCGAGTCCGAGACGTTGACCCACGACGCGTTCGACGGCCCGTACACCTTCGCCGGCTGGCCGCTGGCCTCCGTGCGGGTGTCGGTGATCCGGTCGGTCTTGGGGTCGTACGTCGCGGCGGGTTTGCCTTCGAAAGCCTCGGACAGGCCCACTCGTTTGATCGCCGCACCGCCCGTAGTCGGGACCGCGAAGTCGTCGAGGTCCTGGCGGGCGTTGACTTGTCGGCCGTTGAGGATCGTGTAGCCGTTCACCGCCGTGACGCGACCCGTGGCCCCCTTGGTCACGTCGCTGGCAGGGAGCTCGGTGAGCCCGTCCTTCGTGCCGGCATACACCTTGTTGGTCGTCGGGTTGGTCAGGATGTAGACCGGGTCACCCGTGGTGATGTCGTCGCCGGCCTTGACCGCGACGCTGAGGGCGTAGCGCGGCTGGCCCTGCACCTCCTCGACCGACGAGGAGACGATCGCCTTGATCGACTCCTCCTTGGTGAGGCTGTGGCCGTCGCCCCAGTTGGTGAACGCCGTCGTGGCCGTGAAGACCGCCGGCCAGATCTGGAAGGCGAGGAAGAAGACGAGGCCCGGAAAGAGGTACTTCGCCGGGACGTTGCGGCGCGAGGCGTAGATGAGGAGCACGGCGAGGCCGACGAGGCCGAGGACAACCGTGCCGAGCAGCTGGCCGTTCGCGGCGAACAGGCCGGCCATATAGATGATCACAGCCATCACGGCCACGATGATGACCCATTTGAGCACGACGTAAGGGGAGCGATTCATCGTTGAATCTCCGTCAAGGAGGAGGAGCGGCGGGGGCGGCTCCGCGGACGGTGACCAAGAGATGTGCTCTCGGTCACCGCCCGCGGGGATTGCTCAGGTGACGTCGGGGCGTCAGCCCTTGGCGATGTTCGCGATGATCTCCTGCGCGGCGGCGTCGAAGCGGGCCTTCGGGCCGGTCTTCTGGGAGATGACGTCAGCACCGGCCTGGCCGAGCGGGCCCCACACCGAGTTCATGGCGGGGATGTTCGGCATGGGCAGGGCGCCCTGGCCGGCCTGGAACCAGGCGGCGACGTCGGGGTCGCTCTTGGCGACCTCCTGGTAGGCCTCGGTCAGGGCCGGCGGACGGTGACCGACGTTGAACAGGTCGACCTGCAGGTCCTTGTTCGGGACGTACTTGGTGACGAACTCCTCGGCGAAGGCCTTGTTCTTGGCCTTGGACGAGACGTAGAACATCTGGACGCCGAGGAACGGCTCCATCTTTCCGCCGTTGATCGTCGGCAGCGGCGAGATGGCGTACTTGATGTTCGCCTTCTTGGCCTTGTCGATCGCCCACGGGCCGGTGATGAAGTACGGGTACTTGCCCGAGTCGAAGAGCGCGTCGGAGTTGGTGCCGTCGACGTTGGTCGTCAGGACCTTCTCCTTGCCGAGCTTCGCGAGCTCGTTGGCGCCCTTGATGGAGCCGGGGCTGTTGACGATGACCTTGTTCGGGTCGTAGTCGCCGTTGGACTTCTGCGCGAAGATGCCGCCGTCGAACGCCTTGAGGTAGGGGTACGTGTAGTAGGCGTTGCCGGTCTTGCCGACCTCCTGCACGACGATGCCGTCGGCCTTGCCGGCAGCCATCAGGGCCTTGCCCTTGGTGATCATGTCCTCGTAGCTCGCGGGAGCGTTCGGCGCGAGCGCGGTGTTGCGGACCAGGCCGATGTTCTCGACGGCGTAGGGGACGCCGTAGATCTGGCCGTTGAACTTGGTGGCCTTGATGGCGTCCGGAGCGAACTTGGCCTGGATGTCGGGCGCGAGGTTGATCGGCGACACGGCGTTGTTCTGGACGAGCTCGCCGAGCCAGTCGTGCGCACCGACGATGACGTCAGGGCCCTTGCCGGCGTTCGTCGCGTCCTTGAAGTTGGCGCGGACGTCGGGGGCCACCTGGACGGCGACCTTGATGCCCTGCTCCTGGCCGAACTGGTCGGCGTACTTCTGGATCGCCGCCGCACGGTCGTTGTCGGTCCAGATCACGAGGTCGACCGAGGCGTCACGAACCGGGGCAGCGGTCGTGCTCGCCGGTGCGGGGGCCGCGGAGGTCGTCGTGGTCGTCGATCCAGCGGGGGTCTGAGACGCGGAGGGCGTCGACCCACCGCAGGCGCTGAGGGCCAGGGCGGCAACACCCGTGACGGCTGCAGCACCGAGCGCACGCTTGTGCATGGATTCTCCTTTGAAGCCTGGTGGCACACGCCGCCACCGGTTGTGGCGCCGAATGTAGCAAGAACTTGCAGTATGAGCCACCGGCTCTTGCAGCAAGTTTTTGCAACGTTCTGGACACATCCTGGGCTCAGGACGGCAACGACGGGGACGGCATACGGACCCCCTCGGATGGCCCCCCAGGTGGACTCCCCGGTGGACCCGGGTGGACCTGGGGTGGTCAACCCCGCCCGCATGGGACATGATGGCGATGCCCGCTCACCCGGGTGGGTTCCCTTTACAACGGATCGTCCGGCACGTTCCTGCCGGTGAAGGAAGGCAATGAAGCCATGGCAACAGTGACGTTCGACAACGCGACGAGGCAGTACCCGGGCAACCCGGTCCCGTCGGTCGACAAGCTCAACATCGAGATCGCGGACGGAGAGTTCCTCGTTCTCGTCGGTCCCTCCGGGTGTGGCAAGTCCACGTCCCTGCGCATGCTCGCCGGCCTCGAAGAGGTCAACGGCGGCCGCATCCTGATCGGTGACCGCGACGTGACGAACCTGTCCCCCAAGGACCGCGACGTCGCGATGGTGTTCCAGAACTACGCGCTCTACCCGCACATGTCGGTGGCCGACAACATGGGCTTCGCGCTCAAGATCGCCGGCGTCGACAAGGCGGAGATCCGCAAGCGCGTCGAGGAGGCCGCCAAGATCCTCGACCTCACCCCCTACCTCGAGCGCAAGCCGAAGGCCCTCTCTGGTGGTCAGCGTCAGCGTGTGGCCATGGGCCGCGCGATCGTCCGCTCGCCCCAGGTGTTCCTCATGGACGAGCCGCTGTCGAACCTCGACGCCAAGCTCCGCGTCCAGACGCGCACCCAGATCGCCTCGCTGCAGCGGCGGCTGGGTGTCACGACGGTCTACGTCACGCACGACCAGGTCGAGGCCATGACGATGGGTGACCGCGTCGCGGTTCTCAAGGACGGCATCCTCCAGCAGTGCGACAGCCCGCGCCGCATGTACGACCACCCCGCCAACGTGTTCGTCGCGGGCTTCATCGGCTCGCCGGCCATGAACCTGCTCGACGTGCCCATCGTCGACGGCGGCGTCGACCTCGGCGGCCACACGCTGCCCGTCGAGCGCGACCACCTCAAGGACGCCGGCTCGCACGTGACGCTCGGTGTTCGCCCCGAGGACCTCGAGGTTGCCGAGGACGGCCACGGCGTCGCCGTCACGGTCGACGTGGTCGAGGAGCTCGGTGCCGACGCGTACATCTACGGCTCCACCAAGGCCCACCAGGTCGACTCCGACGGCACCGAGGAGATGTCCACGCCGTTCATCGCGCGCGTCGACGGCCGTCGTCCCCCGGAGAAGGGCCAGGTCGTGAACCTTCGGCCCAAGCAGGGTCACGTCCACCTGTTCAACGCCGAGTCGGGCATCCGCCTGGGCGACTGACGCACAAGCCGGCTTTCCGAGCCGGTATGCCGCTGGGCCGGCACCCGTCGACGGGTGCCGGCCCAGCGCCGTTGCGGCACCTGGCACCGCTCCGCGGACTCGAACGACGCCTCGCCGTGCCGCGTGCCACGATGGGTGCGTGACTCTCGAGATCACCACGGCCCGGCCGGAGTCGGCCCTGCTCGACCTGCCCTGGTCGACACCCCTCGAGGAGTGGCCGGAGAGCACGCTCGCGGCGCTCCCGCGCGGCATCTCCCGGCACGTGGTCCGGTTCGTCCGGCTCGGCAACCGCGTGCTGGCCGTCAAGGAGATCAAGGACGACATCGCCGACCGCGAGTACGCCATGCTGCGCAACCTGCGCCGGCTCGAGGTGCCCTCGGTCGAGCCGTTCGGGGTGGTGCACGGCAGGGCGACCGACGACGGCGAGCCGCTCGACGCCTGCCTGGTCACCCGGCACCTGCAGTTCTCGCTGCCGTACCGCGCCCTGTACAGCCAGAACCTGCGACCCGACACGGCGGTGCGCCTCATGGACGCCCTCGCCCTGCTGCTCGTCCGGCTTCACCTCGAGGGCTTCTGGTGGGGGGATGTGTCCCTGTCGAACACCCTGTTCCGGCGCGACGCCGGCGCGTTCGCGGCATACCTCGTCGACGCCGAGACCGGCGAGCTCCACCCGCGGCTGTCGGACGGGCAGCGGGAGCACGACCTCGACATCGCCCGCGTCAACATCGCCGGCGAGCTCATGGACCTCTCAGCGGGCGGTTTCCTCGAGGAGCAGGCCGACCCGTTCGAGGTGTCCGGCTCGATCATCGACCGCTACCACGCGCTGTGGCAGGCGCTGACCGGCACCGAGCGTTTCGAGCTCGGTGACCGGTGGCGGGTCGACGAGCGCATCCGCCGGCTCAACGAGCTGGGCTTCGACGTCGACGAGCTCTCGATCCGGACCGACATCGGCGGCACCGAGATCCAGATCACCCCGAAGGTCGTCGACGCGGGCCACCACTCCCGCCGCCTGCTCCGGCTCACGGGGCTGGACGTCGGCGAGAACCAGGCCCGCCGCCTGCTCAACGATCTGGACGCCTACTCCGCGGCCACCGACCAGCAGGGCGTCGACGAGGAGCTCGTCGCCCACGAGTGGCTCGCCCGGGTCTACGAGCCGACGACACGGGCGGTCCCGCGTGAGCTGCTCGGGCGTCTCGAGCCCGCCGAGCTGTTCCACGAGGTGCTGGAGCACCGCTGGTATCTCAGCGAGCGCGCCGGCCACGACATGCCGATCGAAGATGCGCTGCGCGACTACGT
Source organism: Monashia sp. NPDC004114 (assembly GCF_053603855.1). NCBI lineage: Bacteria > Bacillati > Actinomycetota > Actinomycetes > Micrococcales > Intrasporangiaceae > Intrasporangium > Monashia sp. NPDC004114. The sequence continues at coordinate 561,926 of NZ_JBSGGK010000001.1, forward strand.
CGCGACGGTGCTGCCGAAGAAGCCCGAGGAGAAGGCCGTGCTCGGCGTCGACACGATGGAGCTGCCGGTCATCAGCCGCCTCGACTGACCCTCGCGTCCCGCTTCTCCACGGGACCCGACAGGATCTGCCCGAAGAGCACGACCATCCACAGCGCGAAGGTCGCGACGTGAACCGCCGTGCACCACAGGCAGATCGCGTTGATCCGGAAGAGCTCGGCCCAGACCAGGTAGAGCACCATGCCGAGGCCGATGGTCACCCAGACGAGGCGGACGGCGTCGAGCCAGCCCTCGGGCCGCCGCCACGTCCCCGGCAGACAGAGCCCGAGCGCGACCACGAAGAAGACCAGCCCGAGCAGCGCGACCGGGACACCCATGAAGGTGCTCCACGCGCTCGTGGTCACCTTCGCGCAGTCGATGATGCCGCCGATGCTGCACGCGAGGGTCGCGTTGTTCGTGAAGTGCTCGTAGGTGAGGTAGACCGACGTCCCGAGCCCGATGATGACGAGCACGAGCGAGGTGGGGGCGAGCCAGCGGGGCCGGACGCGGACGAACTGGGTCTGCTCGGCCGAGGCCGTGCTCTGGCGGCTCATGTCGTCAGTTCTTCAGCAGCACGCTCGCGGACATGACGCCCGGGCTCGTACACACGTTGGTCGGCTGGCCCTTGGTCAGCTGGCACAGCTGCGCGGAGATCATGTTGATCGCAGGGTCCATCGTCTTGCCGATGTCGGACTTCGGGTCCTGGATGCCGGCGATGATCTGGTCGTACGTCTTGCCGTCGAGGGCGTTGGCGTCGACCGTTGCGCCGTTGGTGGCGTGGGTGCCGCCGAAGTTGATCCAGGGGATGCCGCCACCGGGGTTGTACTTGGTGAACAGCGCCAGGTTGTCGCCGTCGAGGGTCTGCAGCGGCTGCCCCTCACGGTCCTGGGTCTCCACAGCCTCGAAGGCCAGCTTGTCACTGTCGAACTTGGCCTTGGCGAACGACCACGTCGGGGTGTCCGGGTGCACGTCGGTCGAGGAGCTCGTCGTGGGGGTCAGCCCGCTGAACGTGCCGAACCTCGACATCGCTCCGATCAGGGCCCAGCGCTCCATGGCGCAGAACGGGCAGTACTCGGCGCCGACGTAGAGCACCTTGGGCTTGCCGTCCTGGGTCAGCGGTGTGCCGCCCTGCAGCGGCTGGGGAGCCTGCTGTGGCGTCGGGGCGACCGCGGAGTCGAGCGTCGAGACGGGCAGCGTCGTCAGCTTGGCGAGCGCCGCGTCAGCGCCGGTGGCAGCCGGAGCCGCCGGCTTGGGCCGGTTGGCGATGACGACACCCAGGGTCACCGCGATGATGACGACCACGACCGCGACGACCGCCGCGATCACCTGCTTGCGCTGTCGCTCCTGTCGCGCCGCTTCGGCGCGCAGCTGCGCTGCCCGAGCCGCTGTCTCGGCGCGGTTGCTCTTGGCCACAATGGTTCCTTTGGTCGTCGTCATGCCCTGGCGCGGTGCGGGCCCAATACTACGTACCGTAGTTGTCGCGCCGAGAGCACTGTACCTGGGTCCACTGATCAAGCGTCGGGCACGCCCGATGAGTTCCCGCGGACCTCAGCGGCGGCGCTGCCGGGCGATCTCGTACAGCGTTACGCCGGTCGCGAGCCCGGCGTTGAGCGACTCGACGGTCGAGCTCATCGGGATCGACACGATCTGGTCGCACGTCTCCCGTACGAGCCGGGAGAGGCCCTTGCCCTCCGAGCCCGTGACGATGACGAGCGGCTCCGAGGCCAGCGACAGGTCGGGCAGGTCGACGTCGCCGTCCATGTCGAGGCCGAGCACGAAGAAACCGGCCTTCTTGAACTCCTCGAGCGCGCGGGTGAGGTTGCCGGCCTTGGCGACCGGGATGCGCGCCGCGGCCCCGGCGGACGTCTTCCACGCGGAGGCGGTCATCCCCACCGACCGCCGCTCCGGCACGACGACGCCGTGGCCGCCGAAGGCGGCGACCGAGCGGATGATCGCCCCGAGGTTGCGGGGGTCGGTGATGCCGTCGAGAGCCACCACGAGAGGTATGCCGGACTGCTCGGGATCGATGAGGTCCGCCGGGTCGGCGTAGTCGTACGGCGGCACCTGCAGCGCCAGGCCCTGGTGCACCGCGCCGTCGGTCAGCCGGTCGAGCTCACCCCGTGGCGTCTCGAGAATGGCCAGACCCCGCTCGCTGGCGAGCTTGAGCGCCTCTTTGACCCGGTCGTCGGAGTCGATCCTCGTCGCGATGTACATCGTCGACACGGGGATGTCGGCGCGCAGCGCCTCGACGACGGAGTTGCGCCCGGCGACGATCTCGCTCGATCCCTTGGCACGCCGGCTCGGTCGCGCCCCGGCCCCAGCGCGGCCACCGGTCTGGGGGCCCGAGCGCTTGGCGACGGCCCTGGCGCGCTTGTGCGCTGCGTGATACTCCCGGTCGACCGCCTTGGGGGTCGGCCCCTTGCCCTCGAGGCCACGCTTGCGCTGGCCCCCCGAGCCGACCGTCGGCTTCTTGCCGCCCTTGCGCACGGCACCGCGCCGCTGTGAGTTGCCAGGCATGTCAGGCCCCCGTTCCGTTGCCGCGCTCTGGGCGGACCAGCGACCATTGCGGTCCGGACGGCGTGTCAGTGATGGCGATGCCGACGCTGGCCAGATGGTCGCGGATCTCGTCGGCACGGGCGAAGTCGCGCTCCTGACGTGCCGCCTGCCGCGCGTCCAGCTGGACCCGGACCAGCGCATCCAGCGCTGCCTCGGCGGCGGCGTCATCGGCGGCCGCATCACGGGAGCTCCAGTGCGACGCAAGCGGGTTCACGCCGAGCACGTCGGTCATCGCGACGACGGACGCCGCCGCGGCGAGGGCCGCTTCGTCGTCGTCCTCGTCGAGCGCGCTGTTGCCGGCGCGGACGGTGTCGTGCACCACGGCAAGGGCACCGGACACCCCGAGGTCGTCGTCCATCGACGCTACGAACTCCGCCGGGAGCGACGCCGCCGCGCGGATCTCGTGACCGGGAGACCTCCGGGCGGCTCGCTCGAGGAACCCCTCGATGCGCTCGACCGCCGCGGCAGCCTCCTCGAGCGAACCCGAGTGGTACTCGATCATCGAGCGGTAATGGGCCGCGGTGAGGTAGTAGCGCAGCACGATCGGGCGCGTGTGCTCGAGCAGGTGGCGCACCTCGAGAGCGTTGCCGAGCGACTTGCCCATCTTCTCGCCCTTGACCGTGACCCAGCCGTTGTGCAGCCAGTACCGGGCGAACCCGAGCCCGGCGGCGCGCGACTGGGCCTGCTCGTTCTCGTGGTGTGGGAAGCGCAGGTCGATGCCGCCGCCGTGGATGTCGAACTCGTCACCGAGCCAGCGCCGGGCCATGGCCGAGCACTCGAGATGCCAGCCCGGGCGGCCGGGACCGAACGGGGTCGGCCAGGAGGCGTTCTCCGGCTCGTCGGACTTGCGACCTTTCCAGAGTGCGAAGTCGCGCGGGTCTCGCTTGCCTCTCGGGTCGGCGTCGTCGGCGCTGGCCATGTCGTCGAGCGACTGGTTGGACAGCGAGCCGTACTCCGGCCAGGACCTCACGTCGAAGTAGACGTCGCCGCTGTGGTCGGGAGCGACGTAGGCGTGGCCCTTGTCGATCAGGGTCTCCATGAGCGAGATCATGTCGGGCACGTGGCCGGTGGCACGGGGCTCGTAGGTCGCCGGCTCCACCCCGAGCGCATCGAGAGCCTCGGTGGTGAGGCGTTCGTTGCGATAGGTGAGCGCGAACCACGGCTCGCCCGCCTCGGCGGCCTTGCGAAGCACCTTGTCGTCGATGTCGGTGACGTTGCGCACGAGGGTGACGTCGTAGCCGTGGCCCGTCTCGAGCCACCGCCGGAGGACGTCGAAGGCGACGGCGAACCGGATGTGCCCGATGTGCGGAGCGCCCTGCGTCGTGAGCCCACAGATGTACATACCGACCTTGCCGGCCTCGCGCGGCGTGAAGTCGCGCAGCTCCCGGGTGGCGGTGTCGAACAGTCGTAGGCTCACCCGCCGAAGTCTATCGGCGCTCGCCGTCGAGCCCGACCACGCGAACCCGCCTGCCGATACGCTGCGGACATGGCTGCGCCGAGGCTCTCCAGCTACGAGCGACTCGACGGTCGGGAGGTCCGGGCGGTCATCCGCTACCTCGGCGAGCGGATCGACGAGTACCTCCCGAACCACCGCGGCCTGCGCGCGTCCACGGACCAGCTGGGCCGCCTGGTGGACGACCTGCTCGACCGGGAGCGCACCGCTCCGCGCCGTCGCCGCATCGTCGTCTGGGTATGCCGGGTGCTCATCGTGGTCGTCATCGTGACCGTCGCGCTCACCGTCGGTGCGGCCGTGCGGGACGCGATCGGCGACCGGGGCGCGCTGCACGCGTTCGAGTGGCTGCCGGTGGTCGAGAGCGGCGTCAACGACCTGGTCTTCGCGGGCATCGCCATCTGGTTCCTGTTGTCGCTCGCCGACCGTCTGGTCCGCAACGAGCTGCTGCGCCGCCTGCACCGACTCCGGTCGCTGGCCCACATCATCGACATGCACCAGATGAGCAAGGACCCGGCCGCCCTGCTGCCGGACACCGAGGCCGGCACCCCGGCCGGACGCGACGTGATCAGCCCGCGCACCCTGTCGGTGCGCGACTACGGCATCTATCTCGACTACTGCTCCGAGCTGCTCTCCCTGACCGCGAAGGCCGCCGCGCTCTGCGCCGAGGAGTCGACGGACGCGCTCGTGCTCGACACGGTCAGCGAGATCGAGAACCTGACGAATGGGATGAGCCGCAAGATCTGGCAGAAGATCAGCCTGCTGCGCGACACCCCCGCCCCGCGCGCCTGACCACCCTCGCCCGCCCACTCCCGTCGTTCGAGGTATTCCGGCCGGGGACCGAGGTCAGAGCGCGGGGGTCGCGACCGTCGGGACGACCAAGGCCGTCGCGATGGCTGCCAGGCCCTCGCCGCGTCCGGTGAGGCCGAGCCCGTCGGTGGTCGTGCCGCTGACGGACACCGTGGCACCGGCGGCCGCACCAAGCGCCGCCTCCGCCTCGGCTCGCCGGCTGCCGACCTTGGGCCGGTTGCCGACGACCTGCACGGCGATGTTGCCGATCTCGAAGCCGGACGACCGCACCAGCCGGGCGGCCTCGGCGAGAAGGGTCACGCCTGAGGCACCGGCGAGCTCCGGCCGGGACGTGCCGAAGTGAGCACCGAGGTCGCCGATCCCAGCCGCCGAGAAGAGCGCGTCGCAGGCCGCGTGGGCGGCGACATCTGCGTCGGAGTGGCCGTCGAGGCCGAGCTCTCCGGGCCAGCGCAGGCCGGCGACCCACAGCTCGCGGTCCGACCCGGCCGGGGCGAACGCGTGGACGTCGACGCCGACGCCGACCCGAGGCAGCGGCATACGGACGCCGGGAACGAGAGCCTCGGACGCGCCGGGCGCGGAGTCCGCCATCAGGCCTCCTTCCAGTCGATCGGCCCGCGGTGCACCTTGTGCGGTGCCGCCTGTGCCACCGGCTTGATGACCATGCTGTCGATGTTGACGTGCTGGGGCAGGCCGACGACGAAGCCGACGCACTCCGCGATGTCCTCGGCGACGAGGGGACGGTCGACCCCTTCGTAGACCTTGTCCGCCGCCGCCCGGTCGCCGTGCAGCCGGGTCAGCGAGAACTCCTCGGTCTGCACCATGCCGGGCCGGATGTCGGCCACTCGGATGTTCTCTCCGTTGAGCTCGAGCCGGAGGGTCTCGGAGACCACCGAGGTGCCGTGCTTGGCTGCGACGTAGCCGGCCCCGCCCTCGTAGACCCGCTCGCCGGCGATCGAGCTGATGTCGATGATGGTGGCTCGCGCCGAGCGGCGCAGCAACGGCAGCACGGCCTGGACGACCCGCATCGTGCCGACGACGTTCGTGGCGAACATCTGCTCCCACTCGTCCGGGTCGCCGTCCTCGACCCGGGTCACGCCGAGCGCGCCGCCGGCGTTGTTGACCACGACGTCACAGCGCTCGAGCGTGGCGACCGCGGCCGCCACCGACTCGGCGTCCGTGACGTCCATGACGACCCCGCGGGCCACCGGGCCGGCCACGTCGCCGATGGTGTCGCCGATGGTGCCGGCGATGGCGTCGACGACCTGGTCGAGCTTCTCGCGGCGCCGCCCCGCGACCACGACGTCGAAACCGTCGCTCGCGAGCCGACGTGCGATGGCCGCGCCGATGCCGGTGCCGCCTCCGGTGATCAGGGCCAGAGGCCGGGACTGCGCTGCGCTGGGGTCGCTCGTCACTCCCCGAGGATATGCGTCACCCGAGCAGGCGCGACGCGGCGTCGAGGTCACCGGGCGTGGTCACCTTCATCGCGAGCGGGTCGCCGGCGACGACGACCACCGGCTCGCCGAGCAGCTCGACCAGGCCGGCGTCGTCGGTCACGCCGCCTGGAGCCGACCCACTTCGCCGGAGACCAGCGTGGGCCCGTTCGAGCACGTCGCGCCGGAAGCCTTGCGGCGTCTGGATGGCGCGCAGGGTGGCCCGGTCTGGCGTGCTGACCACCACTCCCTGAGCGTCGACCTGCTTGACGGTGTCGACGACCGGCGTGCCGGGGACCACGGCGACAGCGCCTCCGTCGACCGCTGCGACGACCCGCTCGAACAGGTCGACCGGGGTGAGGCATCGGGCGGCGTCGTGCACGAGCACGACCTCGACGGCCGCACCGAGCCGGTGCAGGCCGGCCAACACCGAGTCGCCTCGCTCGGCCCCGCCCGAGACCAGCGCCACCGGCACGCGTGAGTCGGCCGAGCGGCATACCTCGTCGGCGATGGCCTGTGCCTGCGCGAGGTGGCTGTCGGGCACGACCAGGACGACCTCGTCGACCGCCGGACACGCGAGAACCCCCCGCAGCGCGTGCCCGAGGATGGGCACCCCCGCGAGGGGCACGAACGCCTTGGGCTCGGAAGCCCCCAGGCGTGCGCCGGAGCCGGCCGCGACGACGATGACGCCGACGCGACCGGCTCCGACAGAGATGTTCAGTGCGTCTCGAGTGCTCAGGAAGCCCGGCTCAGGACGCCAGGACCTCGTCGAGGATCGACTCGGCCTTGTCCTCGTCGGTCTTCTCTGCGAGCGCGAGCTCGGACACGAGGATCTGACGCGCCTTGGCGAGCATCCGCTTCTCGCCTGCCGACAGGCCACGGTCCTGGTCGCGGCGCCACAGGTCGCGCACGACCTCGGCAACCTTGATGACGTCACCCGAGGCAAGCTTCTCGAGGTTCGCCTTGTAGCGGCGGGACCAGTTGGTCGGCTCCTCCGTGTGGGGAGCCCGCAGGACCTCGAACACCCGGTCGAGACCCTCCTGGCCGACGACGTCGCGGACGCCCACGAGGTCGCAGTTCTCGGCTGGCACTTCGATCGTCAGGTCACCCTGAGCGACCTTGAGCTTGAGGTAGAGCTTGTCCTCTCCCTTGATCGTGCGTGTGTTGATCTCCTCGATCAGTGCAGCCCCGTGGTGGGGGTACACGACCGTCTCGCCGACCTTGAAAACCATCTGCTGTTTTCCCCTTTCGCGACCTCCAGATTATCACGATCCGGATGACAGCGCGATCTCAGGATCGTGCATCTGCGCAGGTCAGAGCCCTAACCGGACGCCTTCTCGCCATCCGAGCCGTCTTGACAGATGGGCTCTCGCGTGCATCAGCCGGGCCCGGGCGACGACGCCGAGGCCCCTCTGGTATGCCGTCCGGTCGCGTCCCAGGGGCAGGCGCCCGTCCGCTCGCCCTGCGTCCCGGGCGCCGTTCCGGTAGCCGGGCGACCACCGGCGCGGGGGCTTTCGGGAGCCACTCGAGCCGGTCCGGAGGGTGCTGCGGAATCGTTGTCGAGCAGCTCGGTGGGTGTGCGGGTCGAGGCGCAGGGCCGCCGGTAGGCTGTCGCCCGTGAAGCGTCGATTCCCCGCCCAGGCCACTGCGCGTCGCCCGATCTCCCGGCAGGTGTCGGCGCTGCTCGCCGGCGCCGCCGTCGTCGCTGTGACGGCCGGATGCCAGGCCAGCTCGCCCGTCCAGACGGACGTCCCCTACGTGCCCGCCGACGGGGTCCCGGTCGATGTCGGCCAGCTGGCCATCCGCGACCTGCTGCTGGTCGGCGACGGCTCCGGCCCGGCCGTGATCTCGGGTTCGGCCATCAACCTCGGCGACGGCTCCATGACCGTCAAGATCGCACCACAGGCCGCCTCGGGCTCCTCGTCGACGCCGACCTCCTCGGAGTTCCAGCTCGGCCCGCGCGAGCAGGTCAACCTCTCCACCAAGGGCCTGGAGATCTCCCAGCTCTCCGGCAAGCCGGGCACGCTCGTGCCGGTCACGGTCACGTCGAGCACCAGCGGGAGCGCGGTCGCCGACGTGCCCATCCTCCTGCCGGAGCACTATTACTCCACGGTGACGCCGAGCCCGACGGGTTCCTGACCCAGCCTCTGACGAGCCCCGCAGACTCTGACGGGCGCCGCAGACTCTGACGAGAGGCGCAGTGCTGCGGCTCTCGTCAGCTCGCCTCGAACTTGTAGCCCAGACCCCGCACGGTGACGATGTGGACCGGGTTGGCCGGGTCGGGCTCGATCTTGGCGCGCAGCCGCTTGATGTGGACGTCGAGCGTCTTGGTGTCGCCCACGTAGTCGCTGCCCCACACGCGGTCGATCAGCTGCATCCGGGTGAGCACGCGGCCCGAGTTGCGCAGCAGCATCTCGAGCAGCTCGAACTCCTTGAGCGGCAGCGAGGCGGAACGTCCCTGGACGCTCACCGTGTGGCGTTCGACGTCCATCCGGACGGGACCGGACTCGAGCGTCGAGGGCAACAGGTCCTCGGGCTCGCTGAGCCGGCGCAGCACGGCCTTGACCCGAGCCAGCAGCTCACGGCTGGAGTAGGGCTTGGTGACGTAGTCGTCGGCCCCGATCTCCAGGCCGACGACCTTGTCGATCTCGCTGTCCTTGGCGGTCAGCATGATGACCGGCACCGACGAGCGCTGGCGCAGTGCACGGCATACGTCGACCCCGGACAGGCCCGGGAGCATGAGGTCGAGCAGGACGAGGTCGGCGCCGTTCTTGTCGAACTCGGCGAGGCCGTCGGGGCCGGTCTCGGCGATGGCGACGTCGTATCCCTCCTTCTTGAGGAGGTAGGACAGGGGGTCGGAGAACGACACCTCGTCCTCGACGATGAGAATGCGACTCAAGGCTGACCTCTCGGGGCTCAGGCGGCAGTGCGGCGATGGTTCAGGGGTGGGTTGCTCAGGGTGGGTTGCTCAGGGTGGGTTGCTCAGGGTGGGTTGCTCAGGGCGGGTTGCTCAGGAGTGGTTGCTCAGGGTGGTGGGTTGTTCGGGGCGGGTGTTCAGGACGTTCGGCGGCTGACAAGCTCGGGCCCCGCCGGTCAGGCCGGGACGGGTGGTGACGCGTCGGAAGGTTGCTGGCCGGCGCCGCGAGCCGGGGACTCGCGAGGCGAGGGCGCACGCGTGCTCGTCTCGCCGGACCACGTCGACTGCGGCCCCGGCTCTCGGGACCCAGCCTCGCGTGGCGCGATCTCGGCGCCGCTCGCCTCTGCACTGTCCATGGCGGCTCGCTCCGGCGACTCCGGCGTCGCCGGGACCGAGGCCGGCGTCGCCGCCGGCAGCTCGATCGTGAACGTCGACCCGCGTCCAGGCTCGGACCACACGGAGACGTTGCCGCCGTGGTTGTCCGCGACGTGCTTGACGATCGCGAGGCCGAGACCCGTGCCCCCGGTCGCTCGAGAGCGGGCGGTGTCGACGCGGTAGAACCGCTCGAAGATGCGTTGCTGCTCCTCCGGCGCGATGCCCAGACCCTGGTCGGTGACGGAGATGTCGACGATGCCGCCGCGGACGCGGCGCACCGTGACGCTGACGCGCGTGTGCGACTCGGAGTAGGCGATGGCGTTGCCGACGAGGTTGCTGATCGCGGTCGTCACGAGCTCGGCATCACCCCACACCTGACAGCCCTCGGCGAACGAGGTGACCAGCTCGATCCGGGCCTCCTCGGCCAGCAGCCGGCTCCGCTCGGCCGCGTCCTGCGCGCAGGCGGCGACGTCGATGAGCGTCGGCTCCTTGATGACGTCGGCGCCCTGCAGCCGCGAGAGCTCGACGATCTCCTTGACGAGGCGGGTCAGCCGCGCCGACTCCACGCTGATGCGCCGGGCGAAGCGGGCCACGGCCTCGGGGTCGTCGTGAGCGTCGAGCACCGCCTCGGCGAGCAGCGAGATGCCGCCGACGGGGGTCTTCAGCTCGTGGCTGACGTTGGCGAGGAAGTCGCGACGGATCTCCTCCACCCGCGCGGCCTTGGAGCGGTCCTCGACGAGGAGCAGCACGTGGTGCGCGCCGAGCGGGGCCACGCGCGCGGCGACGACGAGTCGCCCGTCGCCGATGCCCTTCTTGAGCTCCAGCTCGGCCTCGCGGATCACACCGTCGCGCCGCACCTGCCGCGCGAGGTTGACCAGCTCGGGGTGGACCAGCTCCTGGCCGCGCACCAACCCGTGGGCCACGGCAGCCGGCGAGTTGTTCACGACCCGGTCGGACGCGTCGATGAGGATGCCACTCGAACGCAGCACGGCGATCACCTCACCGACGCCGGGCGGCAGCGGCGGCGCCGGAGCCTTGGCCTGCTCGGCTGCGGTGGACCGGTCCGACAGGCGCACGGCAACCATCGCCAGGCCGCCCAGGGCGAGGCCGGCGATGCCACCGAGCGTTGCCGCGGTCGTCGGGTCCACGACACTCAGCGTACGCAGGCCTGTGACAGGCTCCGACCACGCAGCCGTGACGCGTGCGCGGGGCGAACCCACTGTTCACCTCCCGGCCCCCGCCCATTCACGCTCCGGTGCCAACCTCTGCACGATGGGCCGCGACGCCCTGCGCATCCCCCTGCTGCCCGGTGCGCCCGACGGCAGGGTGGTGGCAGGCTGATCACACCCGCACGAGACGCGAAGTCTCGTGAGACCGGCTACCGACAGGAAGACCATGCGCGACCAGTTCCACGAGGACCTAGACAAGATCTCGGACCAGCTCGTCGAGCTGACCCGGCTTGCCGGGTCCGCCATCGCCCGCGCCACGACCGCACTCCTTGACGCGGACGTCCACCTCGCCGAGTCCGTCATCGAAGCCGACCGCAAGCTCGACGACATTCGGATCGAGCTGGACAACCTGTCGATCGACCTGCTCGCCCGCCAGCAGCCCGTGGCCACCGACCTGCGCATCGTCGTCACGGCGATGCACATGAGCTCAGACCTCGAGCGGATGGGTGACCTGGCCCGCCACGTCGCGAAGGTGGCGCGGCTGCGCACGCCCGACTCGGCGGTGCCGCCGGAGCTGCGCTCCCACATCCTGCAGATGGGGCAGGTCGCCGAGTCGATCGTGGCCAAGTGCGGCTCGATCATCGCGAGCAAGGACGTCGCTGCGGCCATCGCCCTCGAGAAGGACGACGACCAGATGGACGAGCTGCATCGGCAGCTCTTTGCGAAGCTCCTCGACGAGGACACCACCTGGACGCGCAGCTCGATCCTCGACCTGACGCTCGTCGGGCGCTACTACGAGCGCTTCGCCGACCACGCCGTGTCCGTCGCGCGCCGGGTCATCTACCTCGTCACCGGTGAGTACGACCAGTCGGTCGACCACGAGGACGAGGAGGACGCCGAGGCCGTCGCCCGCCTCGAGAGCGACGTCAGCTGACGCCAGCGGGACCACGCGAGTGGCCACTCTCGGCACGCACCAAGGCGCGCACGGGAGTGACCACTCGGCTTCGGTCTGGAGGGCCGCTCAGCGGCCCTGGTTGGCGACCGCCTCGGCGGCGGCGCGGGCAGCCTCGGGGTCGAGGTACCGGCCACCCCGCGTGAGCGGACGGAACTGGTCGTCGAGCTCGTAGACCAGCGGCATACCGGTGGGGATGTTGAGCGCGGCGATGTCGTCGTCGGAGATGTCGTCGAGCGTCTTGACCAGGGCGCGCAGCGAGTTGCCGTGCGCGGCGACCAGGACCGTGAGCCCGTCGGCCAGGTCGTTCTGGATCGCGTTCTCCCAGTAGGGCATCAGCCGCGCCACGACGTCCTTCAGGCACTCGGTGGCGGGCATCGCGTCGCCGAGCCCGGCATACCTCGGGTCGTCGGTCTGGGCGAACTCGTCGGCCGCGTCGATCGGCGGCGGCGGCACGTCGTACGACCGGCGCCAGAGCATGAACTGCTCCTCGCCGTACTCCTCCAGCGTCTGCTTCTTGTTCTTGCCCTGGAGCGCGCCGTAGTGGCGCTCGTTGAGGCGCCAGTCGCGCTTGACCGGGATCCAGTGACGGTCGGCCACGTCGAGTGCCACGTTGGCCGTCGTGATGGCGCGGCGCAGCACGGACGTGTGCACGATGTCGGGCAGGATGCCGGCGTCCTTGAGCTGCTCCCCGGCGCGCACGCCCTCTTCGCGGCCCTTGTCGGTGAGGTCGACGTCGACCCAGCCGGTGAAGAGGTTCTTGGCGTTCCAGTCGCTTTCGCCGTGGCGGAGGAGGACGAGCGTGTAGGTCATGCGCGTCAGCCTAGCGACGCGCCTCTACGTGCCGGCCTCGTCGTCCAGAAGGTGACGGAACGCCTCGAGGTTGCGGGTCGACTCGCCTCGGGAGATCCGCCAGGCCCACTCCTTCTTCATCGACTCGAGAAAGCCCAGCGCGAGCAGCTCGTTGAAGGTCTCGTCGCTGGCCGCCAGGACGACACCGAAGATCTGGTCGAGCTGGTCGCCGTCGAGCGCGGCGGTCGGCACCTCGCCCCGGAGGTAGACGTCACCGTCGTTGTCGATGGCATACGCGACGCCCTGCAGCCGCAGGTTCTTGCGCAGCAGCGCGCGGTAGAAGATCTCGTGGTTCTCGTCGGGGTTGCGGATCACGAACGCGCTCAGGCTCGTCGTCCGGTCGCGCACGAGGAGCGACACGACCGTCTTGAGCTTCTTCTCCCCGGGCAGCGTCACGACGTACTCCCCCGGCCGGCCGCCGAGCTCCCACTCGAGTCCCACCGAGCCGAGGTATGCCGTCAGGCGGGCTTCCGCGGCCGCCTGCGCCTCGGTCTGCGTCTCCGGCTGTCCTCCGGTCATCGCATCGGTGTCGGGCCTCGTCACGGGATCACCGCCTTCGGCACGCCGACGAGCTTCTGGCCCTCGTCGATGGGCGACTCGTTGCGAGCGTACTGCCGGCCGGCGAGGGCCTGCCGGTAGACCTCGAGCAGCCGATCCGTCGTCGCGGACCAGCCGAACTGTCGCGCATGCTCGACTCCCTTGCGCGCCATGGCCTCTCGTCGCTGCGGGTCACGCAGCAGCGCTTCGGCCGCATCGGCCCACTGCGCCGTGTCGTGCCCGTCCACGAGCATCCCGGCATCGCCCACCGCGGTGGGCAGCCCGCCGACGTCGGCGGCGATGACCGGCGTGCCGCAGGCCTGGGCCTCGATGGCGACGAGCCCGAACGACTCGGAGTAGCTCGGGACGACGACAAGGTCGGCCGCGCGGTACCACTGCGCCAGGACCGGTCGCTCGACCGGCTTGACGAACCGGACGAGCTCGGCGATGCCGAGGGACGCGGCGAGATCCTCGAGCTCGTGCGGGCGGGTCAGCCCGCTGCCGCTCGGCCCGCCGACCACCGCGACGGTGAGAGTCCGCCGGCGGGTCGGGTCGCGCCGGATCAGCTCGTGAGTCGCGCGGAGCAGGACATCGGGCGCCTTGAGCGGCTGGATGCGTCCGACGAACAGCAGCAGCTCGCCCTCGACGTCGAGCCCGAGCTCGCGGCGAGCGGCGACCCGGTCGCCCGGGGTGAACGTCGTCAGGTCGACACCGGGAGGGACGACGGACACCTTCTCGGGCGGGGCGGCATACAGCTCGATGAGCTCGCGCGCCTCACCGTCGGTGTTCGCGACGAGGCGGTCGGCCGCCTCGACGACCTGGGCCTCGCCGATCTCCCGGCCGCGGGGCTCGGGGGTGTCCCCGTCGGCCAGATGGAGGTTCTTGACCCTGGCCATCGTGTGCATGGTGTGGACGAGGGCGACGCGCCACCGGTCGGCCGCGAGCCAGCCGACCTGGCCGGAGAGCCAGTAGTGCGAGTGGACGAGGTCGTAGTGGTCCTCGGGCACGGACAGACCGGCCTGCATGATGCCCGCCGAGAAGGCGCACAGCTGGCCCGGCAGGTCGAGCTTCGAGAGCCCCTCGTACGGTCCGGCCGTGACATGCCTGACCCGGACACCAGGGACGAGGTCGACCTCGACGGGGGTCGCGCTGGTCGTGCGGCGGGTGAAGATGTCGACCTCGATACCGCGGGCGGCGAGCTCCTTGGCGGTCTCTGCGACGTACACGTTCATCCCGCCCGCATCGCCGGTGCCCGGCAGCTCGAGCGGAGAGGTGTGAACACTGATCATCGCCACGCGCTTCGGGTCGCCCGACATCACGTTCCTTCCCATTCCAGTCCTGTACGTGGCCAACGGCCGCGATCCTTCGAAGTATTCCGCGGCGGCGGCGTCTACGCTGCTCAGGTGGCTGGCCGCTCACGCCCCGTCGGGACGATCACGCGCGGCACGACCAACCCGAACCGGTTGCGTCGGTGCGACCGGTGGCTTGCCGGCCCCGAGCGCTGGCGCCTGCTCGGAGCATCGTCGCCGCCGGTCGTCGTCGACCTCGGATACGGCGCCTCGCCCATCACGGCCGTCGAGCTGCACGACCGGTTGCGCACCGTCCGGCCGGACGTCCGGGTCGTGGGCATAGAGATCGACCCTGCGAGAGTGGCGGCGGCCAGGCCGCTCGAGCGCGAGGGACTGACCTTCCGCCTCGGCGGCTTCGAGGTGCCGCTCGACGACGGTGAGCGACCGACGGTCGTGCGCGCCTTCAACGTGCTCCGGCAGTATGCCGAGGAGGACGTTGCGGGCGCCTGGGCGCGAGTGCGCGAGCGCCTCGCACCGGACGGGTTGCTCGTCGACGGCACGTGCGATGAGATCGGCCGCCGGGCGACGTGGGTCGCGGTCGACGCGGACGGGCCGCTGAGCCTGACGGTCTCGCTGCGCATGGGCGGGCTCGGGCGCCCGTCGGACGTGGCGGAGCGGCTGCCCAAGGTCCTCATCCACCGCAACGTCCCCGGCGAGCCGATCCATGAGTTCCTCGGCGACCTCGACCGGGCCTGGGAGCGCAGCGCAGCGCATGCGTCGTGGGGCGCCCGACAGCGGTTCCTGGCCGCGGTCGAGCAGGTGCGCGACCGCTGGCCGGTGCTCGGCGGAGCCTCACGTTGGCGCCTCGGCGAGGTCACCGTGGCCTGGTCCGCGGTGGCGCCGCGGCCCTGAGCTCGGGCTTTGTCCTGACCGGGTTCGCCCGGGTCTGTGGGCATTCTGGAGGGCCGGCACTCCCCGAAATCTCACAGGAACCGGGACACCATCGCGCTACACCCCCGGCGTACCATGAGGCACATGTCGCAGAGCGACATGACCGCGTGGGGGCGAGGTCATGCGGTGAGCTTCTACGCGCTCGACACGGAGGGTGTCGACTCCGTCGCGCACTATGTTGCGCAGGGGTGGGCGGTCGGCGAGTGCGTCATCGTCGTGGCTACGCGAACGCATCGGGCAGCCATCGAGGCGCGGCTTCGGGACCTCGGGCACGACCCCGCGGCCCGGCTCGAACAGAAGCTCTACCTTCCGTACGACGCCGAGACGACCCTGCGCAGCCTGCTCACCGACGGTTCGTTCGACGTGGAGCGGTTCCACGTCGTCGTCGGCGCGATGCTCCAGGAGGCCGCCGCGACCGGGGCCGCGATCCGCGCCTTCGGCGAGATGGTCGCCCTGATGTGGCAGCTCGGCGCGGTCGACGACGCCATCGAGCTCGAGATGCAGTGGAACCGGCTCATGCACGACCACGACTTCTCGCTCCTGTGCGCCTACCCCACCGGGGTGTTCGACCACGCCACCCTCGTCGACGTCCGCCGGGTCTGCGAGCTGCACACCGACGTCATGCCGCCATCGACCCCGGCCGACCCGTCAGCCGCGGAGCTCGCCGTCGGCCACGCCTGCTCCCGCATCTACCTGCCGATACCGGAGTCGGTGCCGGCCGCACGACACTTCGTCGTCGACGTCCTGCGGTCCTGGGGCAACGATGACCTGACGGGGGACGCCGCGCTCATCATCTCCGAGCTGGCGACCAACGCGCTGAGCCACGCGATGTCACCCTTCCGGGCCGTCCTCGACCGCCGCGGGCAGGGCCTGCGGATCGGCGTCGAGGACGCGACCGACATCGCGCTGGAGCGACGCTCGGCCCCGACCGACGCCACCAGCGGCCGTGGCGTCGCGATCATCGAGGCCCTGTCCGAGCGATGGGGCTACAGCGCGGTGCCAGGCGGCAAGGTCGTCTGGGCGGAGCTGCCGTTGCGGGCTCGCCGCTGGCAGGCAGGCTGACCGGCCCCACCCGCACGCAGGGTGAGGCCGCGAGCGCTCGGATCCGCCACGAGGGCGCTCCGTCGACTCACGCGACCACCCCGAGACGCACGTATGCCGCCGGGCGGGGCCGGCGGCATACGTGAAAGCGGGTGCCTGGAGCCAGGGGCTCAGCGGGCGTAGTCGTCCTGAAGGCGCTCGATGTCGGCCTCGTCGAAGTGGCCGAAGCCGACCTCGAGGAGGCGGCCGGGCTGGTCGCCGGAGTTGCCCATCCGGTGGGTCGACCCGCGAGGGACCCAGACGGTCTCCCCCCGCTGGGCGCACCACGAACGGTCGTCGACGGTGACGTCGATCGGCACGTCGAGCACCTGCCACATCTCACCGCGGTGGTCGTGGCGCTGGAGCGAGAGCCGATGCCCGGGCTGGACCGTGATGATCTTCACGGTCACCTGCTCGTTGGACACGAACTGCTGGAACTGACCCCACGGGCGCTCGGCGACGAAGATGTCCTTGGTCGGGTTGCGGTTGCCCAGGTCGTACTCGTCGGCGGTGTGCCTCGGAGCGGTGACTCGGGCGTGCTGGTGGGCGTCGAGCTCGTGGTCGACGACAGCAGCAGGCTGCTGGTCGGACATGGTTCTCCAATCGGTTGTGAGTGCACCAGTGTGCCGTACGCGGCACGGTGCTCGTGCCGACTAGGGTTCGCCAGATGTCGTGACGGTCACCAGCCGCTGTTGGACCTCCCACCCAGGCCACGCACCTGACGCAGCGCAGGGCGCACGTCGGCGAGGTAGACGGCCGCCCCGACGAAGGCGAGCAGGCCGAACAGGCTCAGCGGGTTGAAGAAGGTGACGAAACCGAGCAGGAGGGCCACACCCAGCAGGATGAGCCAGAACTTTCGCGTGCGCTTGCTCGCAGCGACGTAGGCCCCCTCGGGCTGGCGCACGGCATCGACGAACGCGAAGACCTCGCAGGCGAACGCGACGACGCCGAGCGCGAGGAGCACGACGTTCTGGAAGCCGTAGTACAGCTGCATGATGGAAGGGTAACTCGCCGATCCGACAGAACGCGCTCCCAGCGTCCTCCCAGACTTCTCGGACCACGCGGGTCAGACGTCGACGACCAGCGTGAACGGTCCGTCGTTGACGAGGGAGACCTGCATCATTGCCCCGAAACGGCCCTGCGCGACCTCGACACCACGGGCCTGGAGAGCCTCCACGAGGCGGGAGATCATCGGCTCCGCCACCGGCCCGGGGGCCGCCGCACTCCAGGACGGCCGTCGTCCCTTGCGGGTGTCGGCGTGCAGGGTGAACTGGCTGACGACGAGGACGGGCGCCCCGATGTCGGCCACGCTCTGCTCGTCGCGCAGGATCCGCAGCTCGGCGATCTTGCGCGCCATCCGCTCGACCTGGTCGGCGCCGTCGTCGTGGGTGACCCCGACGAGAGCGAGCAGGCCGGGACGGTCGATGGACCCGACCACCTCGCCGTCGACCTCGACCCGCGCCGAGGTGACGCGCTGCAGGACCGCGCGCACGGCCCTCGCCCTCAGACGCCGACGGCGACGACGGCGCCGACCGGCTGGCCGTGGCCGAGGACCGGTTGCAGCTCCAGCGCCGCGAGCGCCTCCTCGTCGGTGACGCCGATCCGGCGCAGCACCGCGGCGAGGAGCACGGTCCGGGCCCGCGACGAGCCGTCCGCGACCTTGACCGCCACGCCGCGACCGTCAGCCAGCCCGACGGCATACACGGCTTCGGCGCCGTCCTTCGCGATGAGCCCGTCGACGCCACGGATCAGTGTCGTGACGTCGCGGTTGGTGCCGCCGAGGTACTCGGGGAAGTCGCGAATCGCCTTGGCGATCTTGGCCTCCGGCCCCTCGGTGGCTGCGGCGATCTGACCGAACGCGTGCGCCAGCGAAGCGAGCGGGATGGCGTGGATCGGGGCACCGCAGCCATCGACGGCGACTGCGCTGAGGTCGGCCCCGGTGAGCTCGCGGATCGTCTCGCCGACCGCGACCTGGAGCGGATGGTCGACCGCCCGGTACGTCGCCAGGTCCCAGCCGTTGATGACGCACGTGGCCAGCATCGAGGCGTGCTTGCCGGAGCAGTTCTGGGCGATGGCCTGCTTCGGCCGACCCTCGGCGATCCAGGCGATCTTGGCGGACTCGTCGTAGGGATAGTCAGGCGTGTTCTGCAGGTCGGCCTCGGTGAGGCCCGCGCGGGAGAGGATCTCTCGGGCGGCCTCCTGGTGGAAGGCCTCGCCGGAGTGGCTCGAGCACGCGAGCGACAGGAGCCGTCCGTCGGTGTCGAGGCCGTGGCGCACCATGGCGAGCGCCTGCAGCGGCTTGCTCGACGACCGTGGGAACACCGGTCCCGTGGCGTCGCCGACCTGGAGGTCGATGCTCCCGTCGGGGTTCGTGACGACCGCCGTGCCGTGGTGCACCGACTCGACGAAGCCGGCCCGCACGACGTGGGCGATGACCGGAGCATCCACCAGTGCCGGGGACACTCGTTCGTGCTGGGCGGGCGTGGACGGGCTCGGTGCTGAGGGCGAGGACTGCGGCTGCTCTGACACGTCCCGCAGTATGCCGGAGGACGGGGTCACCCTGTCGGGCGCGGTGCCGTCGGGTAAGCGAACGGGCCGCCACCCCGGAAATGGGATGGCGGCCCGCTGCGTCCTGCGGCGATCGTCAGGCATCGGCCTTCTTGGCGGCGGCCTTCTTGGCCGGAGCCTTCTTGGCCGGAGCCTTCTTCGCGGCAGAGGTGCGCGCCGCGGTCTTGCGCGTCGCGGTGGCCTCCGCCTCGTTGGCCTTGCGGGTCGCGGCCGACTTCTTGGCGGCAGACGAGCGAACAGCCTTCTCGTGCGCGGCAGTCCGCTTGACCGGCACCGGAGCGGCAGCGGCCTCGACGGCGGCGGTCGACTCGGCGACCTGGTCGCTGACCTGCTTCGCGTCGTCGGAGACAGCCCCGACCACACCCTTGGCGACCTTGGTCCCCTCGGTGGCGGCGGTCTTGGCCACGCGGCGGCCCCGAGCCACGAGCGCGTTGCTGCGCTCGACCGCCTCGAAGGCGGCCTTCTCGCCCTGGGCGCGAAGGTCGGTCACGACCTTCTCACCGCGCACGGCAGCGGCGTCGTACTGGTCCTTGGCGTTGCTCGCCAGGACGAGTCCTTGGTTGAGGACGTGCGCCGGGAGCTCCTGCGCCTCGGCGAAGAACCGCTCGGCATACTTCGCAGCGAGCTTCTGCAGCTCGGCCGTGCGTCCCTGGAGGTCGGCGATGCGCTGCATGAGGTCCTTCTGCAGCACGTCCGCCTCCTTCTTGGCACCGGCGCGCAGGTCGAGGCCCTGCGCCTGCTTGCGCGCCGCCTCGAGCTGCTCCCCGGCCGCCTTGACGGTGTCGAGGGCGACCTCGGCAGCGCCGACGACGGCGTAGAACGGAGTCGGGTCGACGTGCACCTCGGGCAGCTTGCCGTCGAACTGACGGTCGAACTGGGCGCGGACGTCGGCCGCGGTGGCCTCGGCCTGCTTCTGGGCGTCCTTGACCGCCTCGGTGATCTTCTTGCTGAGAGCCATCTCAGTTCTCCTTCTCATTGACATCGGTGGGGGTCGCCGCGGTGTCGCGGAGCGACCTGAGCGCCCGACGGGCTCGGCCTGAGCTCGACTCGGTGGCACCGGTGTGCCCGATGGGCGCGATCGCGTCGGTGGCCATGGCGGCCTCGGCGCGCTGGGGGGTCTGGGGTGCCGGCGCGTGCTCGCCGACGAAGGACAGGTAGATCTCGACGAGCACCCCACGCTGGCGCTCGGTCAGCACCGGATCGGCGGCGATGGCAGCGAGGACGTCACGCGCGGCGGCCGGGTCATCGTTGAGGACCCGCTCGTCGAGGAAACCGGCGCGGACGTAGAGGGACTCGGCCGACACCTTGAGACCCTTGGCGATCTGCTGCAGGATCTCGGCGCTCGGCCGCTTCAGGCCTCGCTCGATCTGCGACAGGTACGGGTTCGAGATGCCGGCGAGGTCGGCAAGCTGACGCAGCGACAGCTGGGCGTTCTCGCGCTGTTCGCGCAGGTACGCCCCGAGGTCGGGTAGCGGAAGCTTGCTCATGTCTCCATTGTGCTAACTGGAGCAAGCAGAATGCAAACTCTGGGCAGCGTGATTCGAACCACACACCCCCCCGCGTCGAGTGGGCACCCCGCCCCACGAGCCCCACCCGTCCACGTGACGGGTGGGACCAAGCGCCCACTCGACCACGGCAGACGCACCCATCTTCGTCGAGTGGGCGCCCCGCCCCACGAGCCCCACCCGTCACGTGACGGATGGGACCAAGCGCCCACTCGACCAGGGCCAAACCGACCCACCCATCTTCGTCGAGTGGGCGCTCCGCCCCAGGAGCGCCACGCGTCACGTGACGGATGGGACCAAGCGCCCACTCGACCAGGGCAGACCGACCCACCCATCTTCGTCGAGTGGGCGCCCCGCCCCACGAGCCCCACCCGTCCACGTGACGGGTGGGACCAAGCGCCCACTCGACCAGGGCAGACCGACCCACCCATCTTCGTCGAGTGGGCGCCCCGCCCCAGGAGCCCCACCCGTCACGTGACGGATGGGACCAAGCGCCCACTCGACCAGGGCAGACCGACCCACCCCGAGGCGGCATACGAGGGGGTTCTGGAGCAAGACGCGGCCACTGGCAGGATGTGCCGCATGAGCAACGCACGCAGCGCCGCGAGCACGATGATCACGATCGCCCCGACCGGGGCCGAGACCGCCAAGGCCGACTTTCCGGCTCTGCCGACCACGCCTGAAGAGCTCGTCGAGACCGCGGTGGCCTGCGAGCGGGTCGGCGCCGCGCTGATCCACATCCACGTGCGCGACCGGGACCACCAGCCGACCCTCGACCAGGTGTTCCTCAAGGAGGCCGTCGCCGGGGTGCGGGAGGCGACCGACCTCGTCGTCCAGCTGTCAGCCGGCGGCTCGATCACGGACCCCCTCGAACAGCGCCTGACGGTTCTCGAGGCCGATCCCGACTCCTGCTCGCTGACGTGCGGCACGACGAACTTCGGGGACGGCGTCTTCCTCAACCCGTGGGGCTTCATGGTCGACCTCTACAAGCAGGCCCAGGAGCGCGAGGTCGTCCCCGAGTTCGAGCTGTTCGAGCTCGGGCACGTGCACGCGCTGCGGCGGCTCATCGACGAGTGCGGGCTGCCCTATGGCGGCAAGGTCCACGTCGACTTCGTCACCGGCGTCCCGGGTTCTATGCCCGGCACACCCCAGGCGCTCATGGCAGGCGTCGCCATGCTTCCGCCCGAGGTGACGAGCTGGTCGGCGACCGGCATCGGCCGCGCGCACCTGCCGATCGTCGCGGCTGCACTCTCCGCCGGTGGTCACCTGCGCGTCGGCATGGAGGACAACCTGATGTATGCCAAGGGCCGGCCTGTCGAGCACAACAGCGAGCTCGTGTCCCGCGCTGCCGAGCTGGCGTCGATCATGCAGCGGCCGGCGATGTCGACGACCGAGGCCCGCGAGATGCTCGCGGTGAAGGACCGCCGCTCCCGCTGATCGCTCACCCCACCCAGGGTCGGGTGAGCGCTTGGTCCCTTCCGCCACATGACGGCTGGTGCTGTTGCGACGCAGCGCCCACTCGACGGGGTGGGTGGGTGCGTCGGGCTGAGGTGCGTTCTGAGGTCAGGGGCGAACGCGGCGTGCAGCGACGGGTGGGTCGGCTGGGACGATGACGGTCTGCGCCGCGCTGAGTCCGTCGACGAGAAGCTCGAGGTCTGGGTCGGTGTTGCGCTTGATCACCGCGAGCGCGATCGGGCCGTCGGTGTGGTGCCGACCCACGGAGGTCAGGTGGCCGACGACGCGGTCTCCGGCATACACCTCGCTGCCGCGCGCCGGCAGCACGTGGCCAGAGCCGTCGACGTGCAGGAAGACGAGCCGACGTGGCGGGCGGCCGAGGTTGTGCACGCGGGCGACGGTCTCCTGGCCGCGGTAGCACCCCTTGTGCAGGTGCACGGCCGTGCGGAGCCAGTCGAGCTCGTGGACGATCGTGCGGTGGTCGGTCTCGAGACCGAGTCGCGGTCGCCAGGCGGCGATGCGCAGGGCCTCGGCGGCCCAGATACCAGCGAGCGGTCGATCCCCCACTGCCTCAAGGAGATCCGAGCGCGGGACAATGATCTCGCGCCAGGCGCGCTCGCTCCCTGGGTGGCCGTCGACGACGCCGTATGCCGTCGTGTCGCCAACGAGGTCGGGCCACGGGTCGCGCCAGGCGAGCGGCTCACCGGGGGCCGACTCGCTCGCGTGCGGCTCGCCCAGCACCGCCCACTCGTCGGTGACGAGTGCGACCTCGACGCGCAGCATGAAGCGCATCTTGTCCAGCCAGGCGGCGAGGGCGGGGCCGGCACCGGGCTCTGTCGTGATCCAGGTCGTCTCGCCGTCGTCCACGACGTGCAGCGAGTGCTCGACGTGGCCCTTCGGCGTGAGGATCAGAGCCTCTCGCGACTCGCGCGGCTGAAGGTCGATCAGCTGCTGGGTGGTGAGCGAGTGCAGCCAGCTGAGCCGGTCCGGGCCGGTGACCGTGATGACATCGCGGTGCGACAGGTCGACCACCGCGAGCCCCTCCTCGAGGAGTCGCTGCTCGCGCATCGGGTCGCCGTAGTGCAGGGCGACGACACTCTCGACCCCGTCCCCCGCGACAGCGCCGGTCCGCCCGAGCAGCGGACTGCGCGGCGCCACCGTCACGACCTCGACCGACTCGCCGGCCGATGCTCCGCCAGCGGCTGCGGACACGTGCACGTCACTCATGTCCGGGCCAACGCTCGGGGTGCGGGGGTCATTCCACCTTCTTGAGCGTGGCGGACACGTGGCTCTGAAGCTCCTGGCCGACGGCGGCCATGTCCATCACCCACATCAGCTGGCTCTCGACGAGGCCGTACATCCGAGTCGCCGCGTTGTACTCCTTGGCTCCGGGAGCACGAAGCACGCTGTCGGTCTTGAGCTGGATGCGAGCGGGCTCCATCGTGCCGTAGTAGAGCTCGAGGATGCCGGTCGGGTGGACAAGGAGCAGCTCGACCTCGCCGTTCTCGAGTGGCCGCCAGAAGCCCGACTCGACGGCCGCCGGACGGATCTTCTCGCCACTGTCCGAGTCGAGGATCCAGGCACGGCTCTCCCACTTGAGGAAGCTGCGGCCGTCGTGCGTCACCTCGACCTCCTGGCCGAAGTGGGCCGACTCGATCGTCGGGTACCCGACGACGCCGGCCCCCTCCCAGCGGCCGATGAGCCACGCCAGCGGACGCAGCGGCTCCGGGATGTCCTGGTCGAGGTTGAACATGCCGCGATCGTAGCCTGATCGCATGGAGTCGCCCGCTCGCTCTCTCGTCGTCAAGGTCACCTCCGGCATCGAGTCGCCGGAGCGCCTTTCCCAGGCGTTCACCGTCGCCGCCACGGCCGCCGCCAGCGGCGTCGACGTGTCGCTGTGGCTCACCGGGGAGGCGTCGTGGATGGCCGTGCCGGGCCGGGCGGAGGAGTTCACCCTCCCGTATGCCGTGCCCATCCCCGACCTGCGCGACGCCGTGCTCACGACGGGCCGGCTCACGGTCTGCACGCAGTGTGCGGCGCGCCGAGACCTGACCGAGGACGACCTCGTGCCAGGGGCTCACATCAAGGGCGCAGCCGTCTTCGTCGAAGAGGTCATGGCCCCGGGCGCCCGCGCGCTCGTCTACTGAGCCGCCCGATCCGCAACCAACACCCCTGGCAACACACCCGGAAGTCGCGAAACCCCTGCAGTTGCAACTATCTCGAGGTCGCAGTTTCCGGGTGTGTTGCCGGGTCAGCCGAGGGCGGCGAAGAGGTTGACGATGGCGCCGATCGCCAGGACCGACCCGACGCCGGCACCGACCTGACCCCGCACGGTGACCATCGCGGGTGACAGGGCGAACACCCGTCGGAGCGACCACGACACGGTGCCGGCGGCGGCCCCGATGCCGAGCGAGGTCACGGCGCTGACACCGTCGAACCACGAGCCCGCCAGCATCGCGACCACCGAAGAGACGACGAGCGCCACGATGCCGAGCAGGGGGCTCACCGCGCGCCGTCCGGCCAGCAGGTCCGCGACGACCGAGGCCGCTACCGCCGCCATCGCGATCACGGCGACCGCCGTGCCGTGGTCGGTGTTGGCGGCGACCACGGCGGTGGCACCGGAGGCGGTCACGGCCAGCCCGCCGAACGACGCGAGCAGGGTGAGGACCAGTCCCTCGCGTCCGGTCCGGCGGATCAGCTGCGCCAGGAACGACAGCACGATCCCGAAGGCCACGGCGGCCGCGAGCCAGCGCAGGTCGTCGCGCAGCGCGCTGAGCACGATCGCCACCGAGGACACGACGAGCACGACCGAGGTCGCGTTCGGCGTGAACGACCCTGCGAGGACGGGCCAGCCCCAGGCGAGCACGAGAGCGAGCACGAGCGTCACACCCAGCATTGCGGCATACCCGGCCAAGGCGGCGACGAGCAGCGCGAGCGCGGCGACGAAGGTCGACGCGATGGCGACCCAGCGGACGCGATCGGCGCCGGCCGGCGTCAGGGGGAGGTGCAGCGTCCCGTCGGCTCCGCCGCTGGGGCTCTCGGGCGGAGTCTCGTCATCACCCGCTCCGTGCGCAGCCTCGCGCTCCTGAGCAGGCGGGTCGGCCGCGCCCTCGACAGGCGGGGGCGCAGTGTCGTCCTCAGGCACGGGGGCCATTGTGCATCACCCGCCGGCGAACGGCGGGAGCACCTCGACCGTAGCGCCGGGCTCCACTGGCGTCTCGCGCGTGGCGGCGCGCCCGTCGAGCAGGAACGTCGCAACGGCCGCGACCCGGGCCAGCGCCGGATGGGCGGCGACCGCCGCGTCGACCACCGAGCCGACCGTCGCACCGGCGTGCAGGTCCGCGTCCACGCCGGCCGCGGCCCGCGCAGCGGCCCAGTAACGAACCGTCACCACGGTGTTAGCGGCCGGGTCGGCCGGAACCCCGGTGGCCTGTGTCTGCTGGGCACTCGGCGCCATCTCGCTCCGTCTCGCTCCGTCTCATGGTTCATTCGGTCAGGTCCGTGCAGGACCAGTCTCGCCTATCCTGCATGAGATGGCCCGACTGCTGCTGCTCACCAACGCGCTCGCTCCGAGCGCCGAGGTGCTGCCTGCCCTCGGCCTGCTCAGCCACACCGTGCGGATCCTCCCGGCAGAAGCCACCGCGCTCGTCGACTCCCCCGACTGCGACATCGTCATCGTCGATGCGCGAAGGGAGCTGGCCAGTGCCCGGTCGCTGTGCCGGGTGCTGCGGACCACCGGCATCGGCACGCCGCTTCTGGCCGTCCTCACCGAGGGCGGCCTTGCTGGTCTCACGGCCGAGTGGGGCCTCGACGACGTCCTGCTCGACTCGGCCGGCCCGGCGGAAGTCGACGCCCGCCTGCGTCTCGCGATGACCAAGGGCCAGGACGCCGAGGCCGACCTCGACCTGCCGATCACCTCGGGTGAGCTCGTCATCGACGAGGCGAGCTACTCGGCTCGGTTCCGCGGGCATCCCTTGGACCTGACGTACAAGGAGTTCGAGCTCATCAAGTACCTCGCGCAGCACCCCGGCCGGGTCTTCACCCGCGCCCAGCTGCTGCAGGAGGTCTGGGGATACGACTACTACGGCGGCACCCGCACCGTCGACGTGCACGTCCGCCGGCTCCGCGCCAAGCTCGGGCCCGACCACGAGGCCCTCATCGGCACCGTGCGCAACGTCGGCTACCGGTTGGTGCCCGACCGTCCCGGGCAGGACGCCGCCGTCGCCGCCGAGCCGTAGCGCCGTCGCGTCGGCCGACCCGCGGAGCCGCGATCCCGACGCCCCCGCGCTCTGACATCCCGCTCGAATGTCGACGGCCCGGCTCCAACCAACGGGAGCCGAGCCGTCGTACGCACGCCGGTCAGGTATGCCGCCGGGTGGTCCCAGCGGCATACCCAACGTCACGGCGTCACTGCTTGGTGATGCGGTTCAGCGCGCCAGGCGTGTAGTTGGCGTTCTCCGGCTTGGACAGGTAGTTCGCGAAGGCGTCGATGTCGAGGCCGCCGAAGTACTTGTCCGTGCCACCCTTGAAGGCCCCGAAGTTGTCGCCGCCATCCGACAGGAAGTTGTTGGTGACGATGCGGTAGACCGAGGCCTTGTTGATCGGCGTGCCGTTCAGCGCCACCGTGCCGTCCACGACAGTCGGGGTGGCACCCGCGGGGGCCTGCCAGGTGTAGGTGAGACCCTTGCTGATCGGGAGCACCTTGGCCGCGGTTCCGGAGTTGGCACCGGACCACTGCTGGTTGAGCACGTCGTAGATCTGCTGTCCGGTCAGGTCCATCGAGACGAGGTAGTTGTTGAACGGCTGGACGTTGAACGCCTCCTCGTAGGTCACCGCCCCGGGTGCCTCGCCGTACTTCGACGAGGAGTACGAGAGGTCGGTGCGGATGCCGCCCGGGTTCATGAACGCGATCACGGGCGTCTTGCCGTTGATGACCGTGCTCGGGTCGGCGAGCTGGGCGTCCGCGATCAGGTCGCCGAGCGCGCTCTCCCCGGCACTGTTCTGGCTGCGGGTGATGTCGCCGCTGATCGTGCCGATGATCCGGGCCGCGACGCCCTTGACCAGGTCCTTGTACGTGTTGAGGAGGTCCGTCTGGGTGGGGTCGGGCGCGACATTGCGCGACACGAGCATGTTCGTCGAGTCGGACATCGTCGGGCGGACGATGTCCTGGGTGCGCCGGTCATAGGTGACCTCGGTGTCGGTGTACAGACGGCCGAAGGACGACGCCGACGTCACGAGGCGCGGCGTCCCGGTCTTGTCGGGAAGGGAGCAGATGTAGGGCTGGTGCGTGTGACCCGAGATGATCATGTCGATGGCGGGGTCGAGGTCACGCGCGATCGGGATGATCGGCGAGTCGGCAGCCAGCTGGCCGCCGCCCTGGCAGGCGAGGTTGTAGAGCCCCGACGGCGGCGTACCACCCTGGTGGATCAGCACGACGATCGCGTTGACGCCCTGGGCCTCGAGGACGGGCACGAGCGCGTTGGCCGTCGCAACCTCGTCCTTGAACTCGAGACCGGCGACGCCCGAGGCGGTGACGATCGAGGGGGTGTCCTTCAGGGTCATGCCGATGAAGCCGATCTTGGCGCCGTTCCAGGTCTTGATCGCGTAGGACGGCAGGATCGTCTTGCCCGTGGCGGTCTCGACGACGTTCGCTGCGAGGTACTGGAACTTGGCGCCGGTGAACTGGTGGCCCTGCGGGCAGGAGTCCTGGTTGTTCATCCCGTCGCCGTCGTCGATGCACCCGCCGTTCTGCAGACGCTGGAGCTCCTTGTAGCCCTCGTCGAACTCGTGGTTGCCCACGGCGGTGATCTCCAGGCCGAGGTCGTTGAGCGACTCGACCGTGGGTTCGTCGTGGAAGGCAGCCGACAGCAGCGGAGAGGCGCCGACCATGTCGCCCGCGGCGACGGTGACCGTCTTGTCGTGGCCCTTGCGGGCCTCCTTCAGGTGGGTTGCGAGGTACTCGACGCCACCGAAGTCGCCGGTGGTCGTGCCACCGCCTGGTGCGGGGATGGTGAGCCGCGCACTCGACCCGGTCGGCGGCTCGAGGTTGCCGTGGAAGTCGTTGAACGACAGGATCTGGATGTTGAGCAGCGGGCCCTGCGGGTCGCCCTTGCCGGTGTTGTCCCCCGCCGGAGCAGCGAGGGCGGGTGCCGCGAGGGCCGCGATGCAGGCACCTGCGATCGCGACGCCGGCGAGGCGGCGGGTGGAACGGGACATATCTTCCCCTTGTCACTGTTTCGGGACCGTGCGTTCGTGACGCACGTGGTCCGCAGGCTAGTGGTCCGCGGCGACAAAAGGGGGCGTTCGCGTGGCCCCATCGTGAACGCCCGATGCCGGTGCGCCGAGCGGAACGGACGGCACCCATGCACCCGGCACGCCGGCATACCCCTTGTGGTGGAATCGCCTCATGTCGCAGCCCACGATCGAGCTCCGCGATGCGGCGACGCCGCTGTCGAGCACCGAGGCGGAGTCCGTGGTCGCGGTCGCCGAGGCGGCGTCGGAGGCAGACGGCTCGATGCCGCTGTCGGAGGCGTTCCGGCTGGCCCTTCGGGGCCCTGCCGCCGACGGGGTCGTGCACCTGCTCGCGTATGCCGCAGGCCACCGCCTCGTGGGATACGCACAGTGCCGTTCGGGTGGCGACGGCGAGCCGCCGTCGGCGGAGCTGGTCGTGGCCCCAGACTCCCGTCGACAGGGCATCGGCACCAGGCTCGCCGCGGACCTCCCCGAGGACGTGCGCATCTGGAGCCACGGCGCGGGTGCCACTGCCGACGCCGCCCTGGCGTTCGCCCGGTCGCTCGGCCTGGGCCCCGTGCGCCGACTGCACGTCATGGGCCGGCCCCTTCAGTCCGGTGAGCCGTGGCCGGAGGCCACCGTGCCAAAGGGGTATGCCGTCCGCACCTTCGAGCCCGGACGTGACGAGGATGCGTGGCTGGCGCTCAACGCCGCCGCGTTCGCACACCACCCCGAGCAGGGCGGCCTGCGCAGGCCCGACCTCGACCAGCGGATGGCCGAGCCCTGGTGGGATCCCGCCGGCCTCATCCTCATCGTCGACGCCCGTGACCCCGACCGGCTGGCCGCGTCGCACTGGACCAAGGTCGACCCGCCGGACGGCGACGTCGGCGAGGTCTATGTCGTCGCGGTATCCCCCGACCAGCAGGGTCACGGGCTCGGGCGGGTCGTGACGGTCCTTGGCCTTGACCACCTCCGCTCGCTGGGGCTCGAACGGGTCGTGCTCTATGTGGACGAGGAGAACATTGCAGCCGTGCGCACGTACCGCGGCCTCGGGTTCCAGGATCTCGAGGTCCACCAGCAGTTCGCTCGGACGACAGCCGCCGGCTGAGACGAGACCGTCCCATCTGGCCGATTCGGTGTCACGATTGGACACATGACCAACGGCAGCGTCGCGACCACGGACCTCGACGACAGCGTCACCCGAGAGGAGGCGCGGGCGACCACGGACGACTCGACGGCCGAAGCCTCCGAGGTGAGCTCCTTCACCAGCACCGTCCCGAGCCGACGCATCCCGGCCCGTGCAGCGAACGGGCGCTTCGTGGTCACCGCTCCCCCGGAGGCCCCGGCGGACGAGCTGCCTGCGGACCGGTACCTCGAGCGCGAGCTGTCCTGGCTCCAGTTCAACGAGCGGGTGCTCCAGCTGGCGATGGACCCGGCCGTCCCGCTGCTCGAGCGCACGCGGTTCCTGGCCATCTTCGCCAACAACCTCGACGAGTTCTTCATGGTCCGGGTCGCCGGCCTCAAGCGGCGCATCGCGACGGGCCTGGCCGTGCGGACCTCGGCCGGCATCGAGCCGCGCGAGCTCATCGAGCGCATCGCGCGCCTCGCCCACGAGCTCATGCAGCAGCACGCGTCGGTCTTCCAGTACGACGTGCGCCCCGAGCTCGAGGAGCAGGGCATCTCGATCGTCCGCTGGGACGAGCTCGATGAGGAGGAGCGCGACCCGCTGCACTACTTCTTCGCCGACCGCGTCTTCCCGGTGCTGACTCCGCTCGCGGTCGACCCGGCCCACCCGTTCCCCTACATCTCCGGGCTGTCGCTGAACCTCGCTGTGCTGCTGCAGAACCCGAAGACCGGGTCCGAGCACTTCGCGCGCGTCAAGGTGCCGCCGAGCCTGCCGCGCTTCATCCGCGTCGAGGAGGACATCGACGCCGACGTCGAGCGCAAGCGGTTCGTACCGCTCGAGGACGTCATCGCCAGCCACCTCGACCAGCTCTTCCCCGGGATGATCGTCATGGAGCACTTCTCGTTCCGGGTCACCCGCAACGAGGATCTCGAGGTCGAGGAGGACGACGCCGAGAACCTCCTGACGGCGCTCGAGAAGGAGCTCACCCGGCGCCGGTTCGGCCCGCCGATCCGGCTCGAGGTCGAAGAGGACATCGACCCGAAGGTCCTCGACATGCTCGGCCGCGAGCTGCAGATCAGCGACCGCGAGATCTACCGGCTGCCCACTCCCCTCGACCTGCGCGGCCTGTTCACCATCGCCGACGTCGACCGCTCCGACCTCGAGTTCCCGAAGTTCTTCCCCCGCACCCATCCCGACTTCGCGCCGACCGAGAGCGCCAAGGCGATCGACCTGCTCGCCGCCGTGCGCCAGAAGGACGTGCTCGTCCAGCACCCGTACCACTCGTTCTCGACCTCGGTGCAGGCGTTCATCGAGCAGGCCGCGAGCGACCCGCAGGTGCTCGCGATCAAGCAGACCCTCTATCGCACCTCGGGCGACTCGCCCATCGTCGACGCGCTCATCGACGCAGCCGAGGCAGGCAAGCAGGTGCTCGCCGTGGTCGAGATCAAGGCCCGGTTCGACGAGGTCAACAACATCTCCTGGGCCCGCAAGCTGGAGGAGGCGGGGGTCCACGTCGTCTACGGCGTCGTCGGCCTCAAGACCCACGCCAAGCTGTGCCTCGTGGTGCGGCAGGAGTCCGACGGTCTCGTCCGCTACTGCCACATCGGCACGGGCAACTACAACCCCAAGACCGCCCGCATCTACGAGGACTTCGGGCTCTTCACGACCGACCCGCAGGTCGGCGAGGACCTCTCCAGGCTCTTCAACCTGCTGTCGGGCTTCGCCCCGCGCAGCCGGTTCAAGCGCCTGCTCGTCGCCCCGCGATCGGTGCGCTCCGGCCTGATCGACCTCATCGACGAGGAGATCGCGATCCATCGCGACCGGCCCAAGGACGCCCCGGTCGGACGGATCGTGCTCAAGGCCAACTCCATCGTCGACGAGGCGACCATCGACGCGCTCTACCGGGCCAGCATCGCCGGCGTGAAGGTCGACATCTGGGTGCGGGGCATCTGCGCGCTCCGGCCCGGGGTCGAGGGCCTCTCGGACAACATCCGGGTGCGCTCGGTGCTCGGGCGGTTCCTCGAGCACTCGCGGGTCTTCTGGTTCGACCACGGTGGTGACCCGCAGGTCTACATCGGCAGCGCCGACATGATGCACCGCAACCTCGACCGGCGCGTCGAGGCCCTGGTGTCGATCACCGACCCGGGTCACCTCGTGGAGCTCGCGGACCTCATCGACCTCGCCTTCGCCGAGACCACCTCGCGGTGGGACCTCGGGTCGGACGGCCGCTGGGTACGCCACCACATGTCCGACACGGGCGAGCCGCTCGACGACCTCCAGGCCACGCTCATCGAGCGCCACGACAAGCGGCGCCGGCGCGCACGCCGCCGCTGACGGCATACGGGCGTCAGGCGACGACTCCGGCGACGACTCCGGCGACCGGCCCGCGGGCGTCCCCGCAGGCCGACGTGACCGGCATACGGACCGTCGCAGGCACGAACGGAAGTCCAGGCGACGGGATCGCGTGTCCTCGGGCGCGGCATCGGGCACACTGTCGCGGTGGCCTCTGTGATCCCTGCCGCCGGCACCCTGCCGTGGCGCCGTCGCGACGGGCAGCTCGAGGTCGCTCTGGTGCACCGGCCGAAGTACGACGACTGGTCGTGGGCCAAGGGCAAGCTCGACTCCGGTGAGCAGCCGTGCGTGGCCGCCGCCCGCGAGACTCTCGAGGAGACCGGGCTCGTGGTCCGGCTCGGCGTGCCGCTGCCGTCGTCGGAGTACCCGGTGCTCGACTCCACGGGCGGGCCTGCCACCAAGCAGGTCCACTACTGGGCCGCCAAGGTGATCGGCGGCAACGGCAGTCTCGAGCACGAGATCGACGAGGTGCGCTGGGTCGACGTGCCGGCCGCGAACTCCCTGCTCGACTACGCGCGCGACCGCGAGCAGCTGCTTGCGCTGGTGCGCGCGGACCGCGCCGACGAGCTCAAGACGTGGCCGCTGGCCCTGGTGCGCCACACCAAGGCGGTGCCCCGAGCCAAGTGGTCGGGCGACGACCGCGTCCGTCCGCTCGACGCGGTCGGGCGCACCCAGGCCAAGACCGTCGCATCGGTGCTCGAGGCGTACGGCATCACCCGCGTCGTCACGTCGTCGTCCACGCGGTGCCGCGCCACCGTCGAGCCGTATGCCGACCTGGCGGGCTTGCGCCTGCACGTGCGGGAGTCGCTGTCGGAGGAGGGCTTCGAGGAGCGCCCCGACGGCGCACTCCGCCAGCTGGAGAAGGTGCTCGACCGGGCCGAGCCGGCGGTGGTCTGCAGCCATGGGCCGGTGATCCCCAGCCTGCTCGAGGTCCTGCGCGAGCGCACCGTCTACTCGGTCGACCGCGGCGACACCGTCGGCGTACGGCTCGACGAGGCGGCCAAGCAGGCGATGGGCAAGGGCGAGGTGCTCGTGTGCCACATGGTCGGCCGGGGCACTGATGCGCTCGTGGTCGACATCGAGCGAATCGACACCTGACCCCGCCGGCCCGTCCCGTCGGACATACCAAGCTCTGGCGCGCTCGGCTGCGCCCGCACGTGCGCGCCGCGCATTGCGACTTGCTATGTCCGATTGGCCACACATCGACAGGGACGACTCGGCCACGGCACGAAGTCGTCACCCCGCGTTCACCTTGCGTTAACCGCACGTGGACCAAAGGTCATTCGGGCGCTCCTATGTTCGCGGGTGGATGAACGGTCCATCAACGTCGCTCGGCCGCGTCCGTTCGACATCAAGACAAACCCCATCGAGAGGGAACAAGCTCGTGTCTGTTTCGCGTATCAGCGCTCTCGGCGCCATCGCCCTGTCCGGCGCTCTTGCGCTTTCGGCCTGCGCGTCCGAGAACAATGACTCTTCGTCCTCCGGCGGCAGCACTGCCGCGGGTGGGGAGACCGGCGCCTCCGCCGACTGCTTCAGCGGGGACCTCAAGGCGGAGGGCTCATCGGCCCAGAAGAACGCCATCGACGAGGCGATCACGGCCTTCCAGAACAAGTGCGCCGACGCCAACGTCGACTACCAGCCGACCGGCTCGGGAGCCGGCATCAAGCAGTTCATCGCCAAGCAGGTCGACTTCGCCGGCTCTGACTCGGCCCTCAAGACCGTGCCGGTCGACGGCAAGGTCGAGGCCACCGACGCGGCCACCGCCTGTGGCTCGCCCGCGTGGAACCTGCCCATGGTCACGGGCCCGATCGCCATCGCCTACAACGTCAAGGGCGTCGACAAGCTCGTCCTCAACGCCGAGGTTGCCGCCAAGATCTTCGACGGCAAGATCAAGACGTGGAACGACCCGGCCATCGCCGCGCTCAACAAGGGCGCCACGCTTCCGGCCACCCCGATCAAGGTCTACTTCCGCTCTGACGAGTCGGGCACGACCGAGAACTTCACCAAGTACCTCAAGGCTGCGGCCCCCGACGCCTGGTCCTACGAGACCAGCAAGAAGTGGCCGGCCACCGGCGAGGGCAAGGAGAAGTCGGCCGGTGTCGCCACCGCCACCAAGGGCCAGGACGGCGCCATCACGTACGTCGAGCTCTCCTACGCCCAGCAGAACCAGCTGCCGATGGCCCAGATCGACACGGGCAGCGGCCCGGTCGAGCTGACCTCCGAGTCGGCCGGCAAGACGATCGCCACGGCCACCCAGACGGGCAGCGGCAACGACCTCGCGCTGAAGATCGACTACGCGACCAAGGAGGCCGGGGCCTACCCGATCGTCCTGGTCACCTACGAGATCGTCTGCTCGAAGTACGCCGACGCCGAGACGGGCAAGAAGGTCAAGGCCTTCCTCAAGACGTTCGCCTCGGACGAGGTCCAGAAGAGCATCGAGT
This sequence comes from Monashia sp. NPDC004114, assembly GCF_053603855.1. Taxonomy (NCBI): domain Bacteria; kingdom Bacillati; phylum Actinomycetota; class Actinomycetes; order Micrococcales; family Intrasporangiaceae; genus Intrasporangium; species Monashia sp. NPDC004114. The sequence continues at coordinate 596,008 of NZ_JBSGGK010000001.1, forward strand.
CCAAGGGCTACGCTCCGCTGCCCACCGAGGTCGCGACCAAGGTCCAGACCGCGGTTGACGCGATCTCCTGAGAACCCGACGCTGGGGGCGGGCGCCTGATTCAGGCGTCCGCCCCTCGCGACACTCCGAGTGACCGCCCGGGCCGCTAACGACGGGCGAAGGAAGTAGGAACCACGTGTCTTCTATGACCGGTGTCTCCGCAACCGACGAGCTTCCAGGCCCTGAAGGTCGTCCCTCCTGGCGAGGCGACCGCGCCTCCACGGGCCGTACGGGTGACCGGCTCTTCGGCGGGGTGGCGACGCTCTCGGGCGTCTTCGTCATCGTCGTCGTCACCCTCATCGCGATCTTCCTCATCGTCCAGGCGATCCCGGCGCTCGCGAACAACAACGTCAACTTCTTCACCTCACGGGTGTGGAACCCAGGCGGCGAGAAGCCCGCCTTCGGCATCCTCGAGTTCCTCTGGACCACGGTCGCGGCCTCGACGCTCGCCATGGTCATCTCGGTGCCGATCGGCGTGGGCGTGGCCCTGTTCCTGACGCAGTACGCGCCGATGTGGATGCGCCGCCCGGCGGCCGCCCTCGTCGACCTGCTGGCCGCCGTCCCGTCCATCGTCTTCGGCCTCTGGGGCCTGATCACGCTGGCCCCGGTCTACAAGCCGGTGCAGTCGTGGATGGAGGGCCATCTCGGCTGGTTCCCGCTCTTCTCCCCCACTGGCATCTCGGGCAACATCCTGTTCATCGGCGTCGTGCTGTCGATCATGGTGCTGCCGATCGTCACAGCCCTCTCGCGGGAGGTCTTCGACCAGACGCCGCTCGCGCATAAGGAAGGCGCCCTCGCGCTGGGGGCGACCCAGTGGGAGATGATCCGCACCGCGGTGCTGCCCTTCGGGCGCCCCGGCGTCATCTCCGCGTCCATGCTCGCGCTCGGCCGGGCCCTCGGCGAGACCATCGCCGTGACCTTCCTCGTCTCGTCCCTTCCCGACGGCGCCCAGTGGACGTGGTCGCTCTTCAACGGCGGCGAGACCTTCGCGTCGAAGATCGCGAACAACGCGTCCGAGTTCAGCAACCCGACCAAGACGGGTGCCTACATCGCGGCTGGCCTGGTGCTCTTCGTGCTGACCTTCGTGGTCAACAGCATCGCCCGGATCGTCATCGAGCGCAGGAAGGCATTCACCGAATGAGCACTGTGACGAAGGACCGCGTCTCGGCAGACGCCGAGCTGGGCGACGACGCCGTTCCCCCCGGCGGACCCCAGGGCCGCGAGGCTCTGGAGGAGATGGGCAGCCCCCATCGCGGACGCGCGACCAAGGACGTCATCGCACGGGTCGTGGTCTGGCTCTGCTTCTTCCTCGCGATCGTGCCGCTGGTCTGGATCCTGTGGACGGTCATCAAGAACGGCATCCACCTGGTCGTCACCTCGACGTGGTGGACCAACAACCAGCGCAACATCAACTCCGAGGACTTCGGCGGCGGCGCACGTCACGCCATCGAAGGCACCCTGATGATGGTCGGCATGACGGCGCTCATCGCCGTGCCAATCGGCATCATGACGGCCGTCTACCTCGTGGAGTACGGCCGCGGGAAGCTCGCCCGGGCGATCAGCTTCATGGTCGACATCCTGTCCGGTGTCCCCTCGATCGTGGCCGCGCTGTTCATCTATGCCGTGTGGGTCACGACGTTCGGCATCAACCGGTCCGGCTTCGCCGCCGCGCTCGCGCTCGTGCTGCTCATGATCCCGGTCGTGGTGCGGTCCACCGAGGAGATGCTCAAGCTCGTCCCGAACGAGCTGCGGGAGGCCTCCTACGCACTCGGCGTCCCGAAATGGGTCACGGTCGTCAAGGTCGTGCTGCGGACGGCATTCTCCGGCATCATCACCGGCGTGCTGCTCGGCGTCGCGCGAGTCATGGGCGAGACCGCGCCGTTGCTGATCCTGGCGCCGTACACCAAGAACTTCCAGCGGAACCTCTTCGACGGCAACTTCCCCACCCTGCCGATGATGATCAACCAGGACCGCGGCGACATCGCGCTCGCGGCGGCCGCGCAGCGCATGTGGGCCACGGCGCTGACCCTGATCCTGCTCGTCCTGCTCCTCAACATCATCGGCCGGGTCATCGCGTACTTCGGCTCGGTCAAGAAGTAAGAGAAAGCGAACCATTCCGATGGCAAAGCGAATCGACGTCAGCGACCTCAACGTCTACTACGGCACGTTCAAGGCCGTGGAGGGCGTATCGATGACGGTCGAGCCCCGGTCCGTCACGGCCTTCATCGGCCCCTCCGGCTGCGGGAAGTCCACCTTCCTTCGCACCCTGAACCGGATGCACGAGGTCATCCCCGGCGGCCGCGTCGAGGGCAAGGTCATGCTCGACGACCAGGACCTCTACGCCGCGACGATGGACCCGGTCACGGTCCGCCGCACGGTCGGCATGGTCTTCCAGCGCCCCAACCCGTTCCCGACGATGTCCATCTACGACAACGTCGCGGCCGGGCTGCGCCTCAACGGTGTGAAGAACCGGAAGACGCTCGATGGCATCGTCGAGGCGTCCCTCAAGGGCGCCAACCTGTGGAACGAGGTCAAGGACCGCCTGAGCAAGCCCGGCGCGGGCCTCTCTGGTGGACAGCAGCAGCGCCTCTGCATTGCGCGCGCCATTGCAGTGCAACCGCAAGTGCTGCTCATGGACGAGCCCTGCTCGGCGCTCGACCCGATCTCGACGCTCGCGATCGAGGACCTCATCAACGAGCTGAAGTCCGAGTACACGATCGTCATCGTCACGCACAACATGCAGCAGGCGGCCCGCGTCTCGGACCGTACGGCGTTCTTCAACCTCAAGGCGACCGGCGAGCCGGGCCGCCTCATCGAGATCGACGACACGACGCGGATCTTCAACAACCCGACCGAGCAGGCCACCGAGGACTACATCTCCGGCCGCTTCGGCTGACCGGCATACGGCACGCCCCCCGTCGAGTGGGCGCCCCGTCCCACGCCCATGCCAGTCGAGTGGGCGCCCCGTCCCACGCCCCATGCCAGTCGAGTGGGCGCCCCGTCCCACGCCCCATGCCAGTCGAGTGGGCGCCCCGTCCCACGCCCACTCGACTTTGGGGGGCCGGTCGCGTATGCCGCGGCCCTGGGACGGGTGGGACGGCGCGCCCACTCGACTGTGAGGATGGGGTGCGCCGCGGCGGCTTATGCGGTGGGCTGGATGGGCTGGGTCAGCGGAAGATGCTGGTCACGTACCAGGTGAGAGCGGCCACGAGGCCGGCGCCCGGGAACGTGAGGAACCACGCGCCGACGATGTTGCCCGCGACGTTCCAGCGGACCGCCCGCACGCTCTTGGTAGCGCCGACGCCCATGATCGCCGAGGTGATCGTGTGCGTCGTCGAGATCGGCGCACCGAACCCGAGACCGGCGACGTAGAGGATCGAGGCGGCCGTGGTCTCGGCCGCGAAGCCCTGCGGGGGCCCGAGGTCGATGATCCGGCGACCCAGCGTGCGCATGATGCGCCACCCACCGGCATACGTGCCGAGGGAGATGACGATGGCCGACATCACGAGGACCCACGGCGGGATCGAGTCGCCCTCGTGGTAGCCGGAGATGTTGAGCACGAGCACGACCACACCCGCCGTCTTGGCGGCGTCCTGCAGACCGTGGCCGAAGGCCATGGCCGCTGCGGACGCCGTCTGCGCGGTGCGGAAGCCGCGCTGCACGCGGCCCGGATGAGCGCGCCGGAAGACCCAGAGGATCGTCGCCATGACGAGGTAACCCAGGAGCAGCCCGATGACGGGCGAGGCGACCATCGGAATGATGACCTTGTCCCAGAGCACGTTCCACTGGACGCCGACGCCGGCGACGATGGCCGCCCCGGCGAGGCCGCCGATGAGGGCGTGAGAGGACGAGGAGGGCAGGCCGAAGTACCACGTGAGCAGGTTCCAGGTCATCGCCCCGACGAGGGCCGCCGTCACCAGCCAGAGGCCGTTGACGCCCTCGGGCTGCTCGATGATGCCGCTGCCGATGGTCTTGGCCACCTTGCCGCCGAAGAACGCGCCGGCGAGGTTGGCGATGGCAGCCATGATGAGGGCCACCTTGGGCGTGAGCGCCCGGGTGGAGATCGAGGTCGCGATCGCGTTGGCCGCGTCGTGGAAGCCGTTGGTGTAGTTGAACGCCATGGCCAGTGCGATGACAGCACCGACCGCAAGGACCGGGATGGTCGTGTCCATCGGAGGGTCAGGACTCCTTGACCGCGATGCCCTCGACCACGTGCGCGACCTTCTCGAACGCGTCAGCAGCGTCCTCGAAGCCGTCGATGATCGACTTCACCTTGATCACGTGGACGGCGTCGTGCGAGTTGTTGAAGAGGTTGGCCACCATCGTGCGGTGGAGGGAGTCGGCCTGGTTCTCGAGGCGGTTGATCTCGATCCAGTAGCTCTTGAGGTCGCTGAGGGAGCGCAGCCGAGGCATGGCCTCGGCCGTCACCTCGGCCATCCGGGCCAGGATCTCGAACTGGTCGGCGAGGCCATCGGGGATCTCACCGAGGCGGTACAGGACGATGAGGTCGCCGGTCTCCTCGATGAGGTCCATGCAGTCGTCGAGCGACGCGGCGAGGCCGTGGATGTCCTCACGGTCGAAGGGCGTGATGAACGAGCTGTTGACCTTGTTGATGAGCTCGTGGGTGGCGTCGTCAGCCGCGTGCTCCAGCTCCTTGAGGCGGTCAGCCACCGCCTGGCGCTGCATGGGATCGACCTCGAGGAACCGCGTCAGCTCGCGAGTCGCCTCGACGAGGAGTTGGGCGGAGGAAGTGAAGAGGTTGAAAAAGCTGGTGTCCTGGGGTGTGAGGCGAAAACCCACGGGCGTTGCTCCGGTCGATCGGCGTCTGGTCCGTGGAAGATGCTACGGGCAAGCCGTCGATCGAACGCAACCGAGCCGTGGCCGGCTGTTCACGATGACGTCAAAGCCAATGCCCCAAAAAGGTAATATCGGACATTCCGAGCACTGGCCGGTCGCCTGTCTAGGGCCACCTGCCTGCGCTCGCGGGCCGGTGACCAGGACGGGCCCGTCGAGCGTGGCTCGAGGGGCTCCTAGGGTCTGGCTAGTCGGATCCGGCGCGCCGCGTCGCAGCCGACGGGTCGACCTTGGCGGTCGAACCTGCGCCGATGCCAAGGAGCGCGTCCACCTCGGCCGGGGTGAAATGGCGCGGGCTGGACGAAGCCGCCACGACGAGGTCGCTCACGAGCTCGATCTCGTCGCGCAGCGCGACGTCGAGCAGGTCGCCGGACCGCTCTTCCTCGGGGGCCATGCGCCCCAGGGTACGGCGCCGTGCTGGGTGCCGTGTGTAGAAGCCCGGAACGAGATGGCCGTTTACCGGATCGTGCCCTGACCGGCTACCAGAGCCCGCAGGGGCGGCGCACAGACCAGGGGCTGTGAGCGAGAGGTTGCGTCGGGCCGGGAGCGCCTCTCGGCACAGGGCCGCTCGTAGCGGCGGAAATTGGGACCCGGGGCTACCGCGACCCGACGCGCGTTCAAGGATAAAGGTGCCCGCGCGGATCACCAAAGTCGCTGAAACGCAAGCCCTTCGGCACATTCTGTGGGTAGGCCGTCAGGACTGACTCAGTCGAGGGCGTCACCGCGCCACAGGCGGGCGCACACGGTCAGGTCATCGGCCATCGCGAGCACGTTGGCGGCCTGCTCGGCAGTCTCGTCGCCGGACGAGATGTCCGCACGGCCTGCAGACACGACACGGCAGAACGCCGCGGCCCGCTCGAGCGCGATCGCGAGGTCACCTTCGAACACCCCGCGCAGGATCTCGTCGATGAGCCGGCTCATCTCCTGCGGCCCAGGGGGCTCGGCGGCACCGGCGATGACGTGGCTGGGGCCGGTGAAGCGGATGCCCGCGGCATACTCGCGACTGGCCTCCTCCGGGGCCCGGCGCACCCACTCGCGCAGCACGTAGAGGCGCCAGAGCGCGCCCGGCAGCGAGCGCGCGGGGCGCTGGGACCACAGCTCGGCGAGGGTCGACAGCCCGATCTCGTCAACGAGGGCGACGAGGCGCTGGGTGAGCTCGGGGTCGGCGGCGGCGCGGCCGGCGTGCACAAGAGCGAGCGCCGTCTCGTGGGCGATGTGGATCTCCTCGGTGGGGTCGTACGCGCCCCCGTGCGCCTCGAGGGCGGACGGGCTGAAGAAGGCCGGCCGCCTCGGGGTCGGGTGGTCGTGCTCGCTCATCCCAGCAGGCTAACGGCTGGCGCCGTCATCCCTTGAGAATGCGCCGCAGGCGCCTGCGTGGCAGACGCCGCCACGCCTTCTCGAACTCGGCCTCGGCGCGGTCCGCCCGCTGCTGCTCGAGCGCGTGGAGGCGGCCGTAGGTGAAGCCGTTCTCGTCGCTGAGGTGGGCCTGCACCCCGAGCTCGCGCAGGGCGGCGCGGGCGACCACCGCGTCCTGGTGCTCGCCGAGCGTCGACTGCACCTGCTTCGCGCGGCGCGCGAGCCGCTTGGCGGGCTTGCCGTAGGCGGGGATCGCGCTCTCGGCGGCATACCGGTAGCGCTTGGCCTTCTTGCGGGCCTCGTGCAGGGCGACGTCGTGGGCCTGCGGGTCGGTGGCTTCCTCGTCGGTGGCCTCGTCGATCTCCGATACGGCCCGCTCGAGCCGTTTGGCGTCGCGGCGGAGCAGCTTCGGCACCACCCGGCCGGCGCGCTCCTCGGCCATGAGCGTCCACGCGGACCACGTGATGAGGTCGTCGAGCGAGTCGAGCAGCCGGTAGTAGCGCTCGCTCCGCAGCGCCTCCAGCGCCTCCTCCACGCCCATCTGGTGCTGAGCGCCGAGGGTGTCGTCGATCCGGGTGGCTACGGGCCCGAGCACGAGCTCGGGCGGCTCGGCCGACAGGACCTCGTCGAGGTGGTCACGCAGGACGTCTGCATCCCGGGCGCGGCCCAGCGACTGGCCGAGCCACTTGAGGTCGTTGCGCAGCGGCTCGACCGAGCCGGGCGCCAGGAGCTTGCGGTAGGTCACCAGTGCCGACCGGATCCGCCGGGCGGCGATCCGCATCTTGTGCACCGACCCGGGCTCCCCCGCCCGAACACCACGGTCGTGCTCCTGCAGCTCCCCCACATGCTCGGCCAGGTGAGCCAGGAGCAGGTCCCTCGCCGAGCCCTTGCGGGCCGCCTTGCGGCTCGTCGGCGGGGTGGGCCGCCCCGCTCCGATGCGACCCACGCGGTATGCCGTCTCGCCGAGTGCGCGGGCCACCTTCGACCCGACCGTGGCTCGGGAGCAGCCGGCGGCGGTGAGTACCGCGTCGATGCGTTCGATGAGGTCCTCGCTGCCGTCGACGAGCTCGACCTCGACCTCGCGCCACTCCATCGTTGCGGCGCTCTGAACGGTTGCGGTGAGTGGTTCGGTGACGGACTCGGTGAGTGGCTCGGAGAGGGGTTCGCCGAGGGGCTCGACGAACGGCTCGGCGGTGGGCTCGACGAACGGCTCGGCGGTGTGCTCGGCGAACGGCTCGGCGAGCGGCTCGGCGGTGGGCGCGAACGGCGTCTCGTCGAGCGGCTCGGACACGGTCGGCGTGGCGAGGTCGGTGGGCGGTTCGACGGGCGTCGCGGCCGCCGACACGGTCGCCGGCTCCGTTGCCGGCACGGTCCGCGCCTCTGTGACCGTCCCGAGGAGCGCGGGCTCGCGCTGGGCGATGAGGCGCTCTGCCGTGACGCGGTCGTCGGACAGCTGCGCCATCTCTCGCCCGTCGGCGTCGAGCAGGGTCCGTTCGAGCCGGTGCGTGGACACTCGCGCGACCGCCTGGAGCGGGCGGTCACGCACGATGGCCCGCACGGGGTCGACGAGCTCGTCAGGTGGGAGGGTGTCGGGCGCGGCGTGCCGGCCAAGCGGCATACGGACCTCGATGCGAGCCTCGGCCGACTCGGGGAGCTTGAGGTGCCAGCCCGCGTCATCCCCGCCCGTGCGGCGGCGCAGCGTGACCTTGTGGTGGAGGAGGTCGAGTGTGGCAGTGTCGAAGTAGGTCGCCTCGAGGTCGTGCACGACCTGCTGGCTCGCCGACGCGACCCCGTCGACTCCGACGAGATCGGGCAGGACTGTGCCCGAGTCGACGTCGTACTTGCGCTCGACCTCACGATGTTGAGACGTGCCCATGGCCAATCATCTACCCACTGAGGAGTGGGCGGCCAACGACGCGGCGGATCTGCCGCTGTGCCGATGGCCACACCGGTGGCGTTGGGGCATTCGCGGTGTTCGGTCGGCCGCTCTGGGGTGGGTCGGCCTGCGATGGAGGCCGCGCCGGAGTCCCGGCCATCGGTGTGAGGCATACTGACGTCGGATCCAGAACAGGTCGACGGGCGACCGCCCGGCAGGGCGAGGCCCGCGACGGAGTTCCAGGTTCGCCAGGGCCTCTAGCTCAGTCGGTAGAGCATCGGACTTTTAATCCGCCGGTCGTCGGTTCGAGCCCGACGGGGCCCACCAGACGTTTGCGCAGGTCAGGCGGGCTGTGCGCCGGTCGATGCGTCGTCATCCTCGGCGCGTGGGGCCTCTGTGTCCCGCAGATGTAACGCAGCCGCCCGTGTGCAGTTCCGGTTCATGCTTGACCATCGGGTTCCGGTTCCTGCCTTCCAGGTTCAGGACGCGGGTTCGGTTCCTGCGCGACAGTCGTTCCGGTAGGTGGCTGACAGTCCTGCCGACGGTTCAGCCCTGGTGAGTGGTTGCCGTGCTGTCGCGGTGCGTTCTTTTCTGACCCCGACGGGGGTCGCGGAAGGAGCGCGGGATGTTGCGGGAGCTGGGTGTGAGCGAGCTGCGGTACCGGGCGGTGCTGGAGGTGTTGGACGGGGCGACGGTCACCGAGGTCGCTCGCCGGTTCGGGGTGGCCCGTCAGACGGTGCACGTGTGGTTGCGTCGGTATGCGCTGGACGGCGCGGTGCTGAATCTGGAGGACCGGTCCTCGCGGCCGCACACGTGCCCGCATCAGATGCCGGCGGTGGTGGAGGCGCGGGTGCTGGCGATCCGTGACGCGAACCCGAGGTGGGGTCCGGACCGGATCCGGTACCAGCTGCAGCGCGAGGGCATCGTGCCGGTGCCGGGCCGCTCGGGGGTGTACCGGGCGCTGGTGCGCAACGGCCGGATCGGCCCGGCTCGTCGGCGTCGTCGGCGCAGTGACTACCGGCGGTGGGAACGGACCCGGCCGATGGAGCTGTGGCAGATGGACGTGGTCGGTGGGGTGCACCTGGCCGGCTCGGCCGGCGGGGCCGAGGTGAAGGTGGTGACCGGGATCGATGACAACTCCCGGTTCGTGGTGTGCGCGCACGTGGTGGCGCGGGCCACGGCCCGGCCGGTGTGTGAGGCGCTGCTGGCGGCCTTGGAGCGGCACGGGATCCCCGAGCAGATCCTCACTGACAATGGCAAGGTCTTCACGGGTCGGTTCGGCCCGCACGGCTCGAGCGCGGAGGTCCTGTTCGACCGGGTCTGTGCCGAGAACGGGATCCGGCATCTGCTGACCGCGCCGCGGTCGCCGACCACGACGGGCAAGGTGGAGCGGCTGCACAAGACGATGCGGGCGGAGTTCCTCAATGGCGCCGACCGGGCGCACCCCAGCATCGAGGCGTTGCAGGCGGCGCTGGACGCGTGGGTGGTGCAGTACAACACGCTGCGCCCGCACCAGGCGTTGGGGATGCGCCCACCGGTGGACCGGTTCG